>CAYXXK010000014.1:54670-64144 GCA_964469045.1 uncultured Klebsiella sp. | reverse complement strand
GGCACAAAGTTGCACGAACAATGGTGCATTGCCAAAATACTTTCTTTGAATGTCGAAAAATAGCCGCTAATTACGCTCGCCTTAATGCGTTCATCAATCGCTGCCGAAAAGAGCGTATGCATGCCGCCGCCCGAGATCCCCATGGCGCCAATCCGATTGGTGTCGATGATGTCACTCCGGCTTTGCAAATAATCGACGAGCTTGATACCATCGTGCACCCGGATTCCGGCTACGCTCAACCCAAGGTGTAATGCTAGCATCGACGTATGATGGCATGTGCTTGGCACCGGTTGGCCGTTGATGATGTCGAGATAGCTATAGTCGTTTTGGCGCTCGCCAAAACACGAAATTTCGGGTGCGGCCACGGCGAATCCAGCGCGACATAACATCACTGCAAAATCTTTGTGGTAGCCACTCGGCGTATTCCGTTCTGTGCCATCCTCCCACAGCCCGACAATATCGGCCACACCATAGCCATGCCCATTAAAGGCAACCACGGTTGGTAACGGCTGTGGCCGATATTTTGGTAGTAACAAATAAAACGGCATCACACTGTGGGGCGTCGTGCGCAACAGCATTTTGTGGCGCACATAATCCCCTTTGTCGACGACCTGAATCGTGCTCACCTCAAGCGGAGCAGGTGCTTCAGCAAGACGGGGTAACCCAAGGATTTGGGCAAATGCATTGCGGGTCTGTGATTGCCAGGCGTGTGCATCGGTGATGTTGGTTGCGGTAAATGCATGCGGCGCATGCGCAGGATCGTATGCAGCCCACAAAAGATTGGCCGGCTGGTACTGGTTATTGGGCATCGTTGCACCTCTCTGGGATGACATGTGTGATGTGCATAGTATACATGCACGCACAGCAAAGCCGCAGCATTGCTGCGGCTCGTGGATTTGTCTACTGATTGGACAGTTGTGTTGCTACGCGCGTGGATTGGCGCGCCCGCCAATACGAAAGTAAGCAATCTCGCCAGCATCGTTGCGCACAAAATCGCCCACTTCACCTTTGCGTGGCTCATCAAGTGAGATGAATTTGTCAGGTCCAATAAACGCCAATCGTACGGGTGCGACTGGTGGACCTGCTGGTGTTTCTGGCTTTGGAAATCCACCTTTGGGGATCTCTTGTGCGACGAGAAGACCGTTGGCTGCCGTTACATCGAACGTCCACAGTGCGTATTCGTAGCGCCCGACGTATGGTTGTAACTCCGCATCACTCATATAGATGGTTTCGGGCAAGGTCGGTGTAACCCCAAGGTATAGTTCAAGGGCGAGAGTGACAGCAGCATCACCAATAATACTGCCGTCATCGCTATTGGTCAGCACAGCAATGCCGAATTGTTTCTCTGGGATAAATCGGAATGTAGCTTTTTGACCTTTAGTGGCACCACCATGACCGAAACTTGTAAATCCGCCATGATTGCGGATAAACCATGTAAGACCCATATCACCACGTCCACCGGCGCTGGTCTGCACGGTGCGCATTTGTAACAGTGATGTACGGTCAATAATTCCTTGACCTTCACTACTATGGAATTGAGCATAGCGCATCAAGTCTGTCACGGTGCTTACTACGCCTCCAACGGCGTTGGCTGCACGCCCAATTGCCCATGGCGTAGCTACTCGTGCTTCACCATCCCATTTCTGATGCCCTACTGCAAATCGTTTGGTCAGAATTGCATCATCCGGATAAAACAGACTTTGATGCATACCAATAGGGCGCAACAACATGCTGTGTGCTGCAAGTTCGTACGATTGCTTGGTAATAATCTCAATTATCCGTCCTGCAATGTTAAATCCAGCGTTGTTATACGACCAAACAGCGCCAAGTGGAGTGATTTGTGGTAGGCGTACAAGGCTTTTGACCATCTTATCAAGCGCATCATTGCCGTTGCCATAATCATTGAAATAATCGCCCATCCAACCGCCTTGATGCGTCAGCAAATGACGCGTCGTGACCTGTTCACTGACAGTTGCATCGGCAAGTTTGAGACTTGGCATGATGGTGCGTACCGGTGCATCAAGATCGAGCTTGCCGCTTTCGACGAGCTGCATGATGAGGGTAGCCGTAATTGTTTTGCTAATTGATCCAATTTGGAAGAGAGTGTCTGCGGTCACAGGCAGAGGATTGTCGACATTGGTCACACCAAATCCAGCACTATGGACATCATTACCATGCCAGACAGCAATACTAACTCCAGGCACATTCAGACGCTTCATGTCACTAACAATTTGACTGCATAGCGTGTGAAAGCGTTTGTTTTTAATCTTTTTGAGGACACTACTTCGGTTCATATGATGCCGAATCCTTTGCTATCACTGTACGTTGCATACAGTATGCACTATCAATGTTAAATCCCAAAGCGTTTTCACAGGTATTTTTGCATCGTTCCAACCTTCCTGACTTTCCAAGATGTAGGTCGATATTCAAATCAGAGAGATGCGGTGTAACGATGGTATACTGTGCGTGGAGTCTGCTTCTATCAATGGAGAAAAGCAATGGCGCGAATTCCAGTTGCAGTACAGTTGTACTCAGTGCGTGAAGATGCCAAGAAAGATTTGGCCGGTGTCCTTAAGGCCATCGCCAAGATGGGATATGACGGCGTCGAATTTGCAGGTTTTTATGGACATGATGCCAAATCCGTCAAGGCAATGCTCGACGAGTATGGGCTCAAGGCCGAGGGTGCACATGTCGGTATTGAGACGCTGATGGGCGATGAGCTCGAGCGTTCAATCGAGTTCCATGCTACCATCGGCAATAGCTATCTAATTGTCCCCGGTCTCAACGAAAACTACACCAGCACGCGTGCTGGCTGGCTCAAGGCCGCCAACATTTTGAACGACGTTGCCAAGAAGCTCAAGCCACATGGCATGTATACCGGTTACCACAATCACTGGATCGAGTTCAAAGAGCTCGAGGGCGAATTGCCGTGGGACACGTTCTTCGGGAACACCGACCACGATGTTATTATGCAGTTCGATACCGGTAACGCACTTCATGGCGGTGCCGATGCAGCCCCATTCATTGAGCGCTATCCTGGTCGTGCATTGAGCGTCCACCTCAAAGAGCATTCAGCCACTAATCCGACTGCCTTGATCGGCGAAGGTGATGTGCCATGGGAGACTGTGCTCGGTTTATGTGAGCGTGTGGGTGGCACCAAGTGGTATGTGGTCGAGCAAGAGAGCTATGCCTACTCACCGATGGAGTGTATCGATCGCTGTTTGCAGAACGTTCGCAAGCTGGGGCGTTAGATTATTGCGTAAGGTAAGTTCGGTGTCATGGCTTCGGCCATGACACTTTTTTTGTATACTGAAGAGTGTCTGATGTGACGCATGTTGCCTACAAAGGAACAAAATGCCGCCGGTAACAACCTACCAAGAAGCACTCGACTATCTCTATCGTTTCGTCTACGAGTCCAAACAACGCCCGCATCCTTCACTTAATCTTACGCGTACCCGCGAGTTACTCAAGGTGTTTGATAACCCACAACAACACTTCGACAGTGTCGTAATTGCAGGTACCAAGGGCAAAGGATCTACCTCGGCCATGATTGCCAACATTGCCCGCAATGCTGGCTTTCGGGTGGGACTTTGGACATCACCGCATTTGCATTCGTTCCGCGAGCGCATGCAGGTAGATGGCGTCATGATTACCCAAGCACAGCTGATTGACTACGTGAATCAGATTGCGCCAGCCGTTGATGAGATAGATCCCGAGGCTGGATTTCCGGCTACGTTTGCCATCAGTTTTGCTATTGCAATGCGCTTTTTCGCGGACAACGATGTTGATCTCGTCGTAGCTGAGGTCGGTCTTGGAGGACGCTATGACAGCGCTAATGTTCTCGATCCCATCTTGTCAGTGATTACCTCAATCAGCTATGACCACATGGATTTGTTAGGCAACACGATTGACGAGATTGCCATGCAAAAAGGCGGTATCGCCCATGCAAACACACCCATCATCGTGGCGCCGCAACCGTACGCAGCGCTCGTGACTGTTGCTGCCTGTGCCGCTGAGGCAGGCGCGCCGATTTGGGTAGTTGATGATGCCGGTACGGGTGGTATTCGTGGATTTGATGAGGCCGATGACCGCGTACGTGGACCGATTCCAGAAATCTTCGATCCCTACGATACCTACCACGGCCCGCATGAATCACGTCTCAAAGGTGAGTTTCAAGCCGAGAATACGCGTTTGGCCATAGCCGCTGCCTTGCAATTGCGTAGCCAAGGTCTTTCGATTGCTGATGAGGCGATTGCGGCTGGTGTAACAACTGTAGTGTGGCCAGGTCGGTTTGAACTGAGCACGGTAGGGCGTGTGCCGGTCTTATTCGATGGTGCGCATAATGTTGATTCGGCACATCGCTTGGTGGCATCAATTCGCCAACAATTTGTTGGGCGCCCAATTACCATGATTATTGGTTGCTCAAAAGACAAAGAAGTTGAGAAGATGGTGCCTGTGATGGCCTCAGTGGCCGATCAAGTCATCGTCACCGCCTCTCGACACCCGCGGTCGTGGCGCGATCTTGGCGCTCTGCGCGAGATTGTCTTGACTGCCAAGTCAGATATCCAGGTGATTGGTATCGATGATCCGGCTGACGCATTAAAGTTTGCCTTGCATCATGCTGTTGACGACGAAATAATTGTGGTGACGGGGTCGTTATTTGTGGTGGCAGCTGGCCGTGAGGCGCTCGGCATTGCCACCGACGTCGATTAATTGCGCCGTTTGCGTGATTTTGTGCCCTATTGGTATAATGACGTGTATATGTTTAACATCCCAGATGGGATCATTGAGGAGTTGTATGTCGACCACATCAGATTTACGTACGAATTTGATTATTCGTTGGAACGGCCCGCTGCATCGTGTGACCGAGTTTCACCACCACGCTCCAGGTAACTGGCGCGCCATGGTCATCATGAAGCTTAAGAACATTCAGTCAGGCAAGACCATCGAAGAGCGCGTACGTGCCGGTGAAGATATCGACATTGTGCGCGTTGACAAGCGCAACATGCAGTACCTCTACCGCGAAGGCGATAACTTCGTCTTTATGGATAACGAGACATTCGAGCAAATCGAGTTGACCGAGGACACCATCGGCGACGGTGCGAAGTTCCTCAAAGACGGCATGGAATGTGAAATCCTCTTCTACGACGAGAACAAGATCCTCGGCGTTGAAATCCCCATCTTCGTTGAGCTTGTCGTCACCGAGTCAACCACTGCGCTCCGCGGCGACACTGCCACTAACGTCAACAAGCAAGTGACGCTTGAGACTGGTGCTCGCATCACGGTGCCAGCCTTCATCAACGAAGGCGACATTTTGCGCATCGACACCCGCACCGGCAACTACATGGATCGCGTCAAGTAGTTTTGTGCCTGCTCAACCACATCTCGGTCGGTCATACCGCCGAGGTGTGGTTTTTTCGTATAATACCAGCATGACTTCGCCAATCATCACCCCACAACACATGCGCCAACTCGAGCAACAGTATCTCGCACAGGCGCAACATGCCGATGTCTTGATTCGACGTGCTGCCACTGCACTCGTGCAGTGGATTATCCAGCGCTGGCCGACTCCCTCACGACTACTGTTGTGCGTCGGTCCCGGCAATAATGGTGCTGATGGCTTGGCCATGGTACCTCAGCTCATTGCCCATGGTTGGCACGTCAATGTGTTGCTGTGGCGCCGTGCTCACGACGATTGGGTTGCCACTGCGTGTGACGCAGGCGCGACCGTGGTTGATAGTGCTTTGCTCCAAACGGCTGTTGCGTCGTCTGATGTGATTGTCGATGGCCTGCTAGGTATCGGCGTGAACCGGCCGTTATCCGGCGAAGTCCTTGACATCATCGATGCACTCAATCAACGCCCACTACATGTGACGTGTGTGACCATCGATGTACCGAGTGGTATCGACGCCGATACAGGAGCGGTGTGGGGCACATGCGTGCATGCCGATGTCACGTTGTCAACTGGTCCAATCAAGTCCGGGCTGTTGTGGTTGCCTGCATTGACCCACGCCGGTGAAATACATGCGCTCGATATTGGTCTCGATACGCGTGAGGTAAATACACATCTGCTCACGGCTGATGTCGTCTGCAAACTGCTCCCGCCGCGCCCACTCGATTCCTACAAAGGCACCTACGGCACACTCTGTGTCTGGGCTGGTAGCGCGAATTACCCTGGTGCAGCTGTGTTAGCCTCAACCGCGGCCGCCCGCAGTGGTGCCGGAATTGTCAGTCTCGCTACTACGCGCGCCAATGTGCCGCTAGTCTGGCAAACCCCCGAGTTGACGTTGACGCTCCTCGACGATAACCCGTTGACTGCTTTGGCAGATACACGATTTGATGCCTACGTGATTGGCCCGGGACTCGGGCGAAGCGTCGAGACCGAGGCATTACTCACCACATTCCTCAATCGTTTGCATGTAGCGCATCGTACCTGCGTCCTCGATGCAGATGCGCTGTCGTTGCTCGCACGTCATTCCAATTGGCACCGCCAACTCCCACCAAATCATGCGGTACTAACGCCTCACCGGGGTGAACTCATGCGTTTGTGTGGTGGTAGATTGCCCGATTTGTCATCATTGCAATTGGCTCGTGACTGTGCCGTACAATGGCAACAAACCCTCGTGATGAAAGGCAGTACAACCGTCATTGCCGACCCCGATGGCAGAGCGTTTGTCTGGCCACATCCCAACCCGGTCTTGGCAACAGCTGGAAGTGGCGACGTGCTTGCGGGGATTATCGGCGCCATGCTTGCCCAAGGGTGCGCCCCGTTTGCGGCTGCGATCATTGGTGTCTACTTACAAGGGGCAATTGCTGCTGAATTTGCGCATTCCCATGGTCTTGCCGGCGTGCTCGCCAGTGATATTGTGGCGGCAATTCCGCAGGCACAACACAAACTTCGCTCGATGAATGCACTATAAGGTGGTGGTATGCCCATTTATGAATATCAGTGTCATGCATGTCACGGCCGATTCCAAAAGCTTGTGCGCGGATTCAGTGACCCAGTTGATTTGGCCTGCCCACGCTGCCAGTCTGTTGATCTCAAACGCCTGGTCTCGCAAGTTGCGCAATTACACAGTGATCAAGCTAAAGCCGAGATGCTCGGCGATGATCGCATGTTAGCCGGACTCGACGAAAACGATCCGCGCTCAGTGGCTAAATGGGCCAAACAACTCGGCCAGACGATTGGCGAGGATGCCGGCGCCGATTGGAACGAGATGGTCGATCAGATGATTGAAGAAGAGCTCGGTGATTCGTCATCGTCGCCATCTTCGGCATCGACAAAGAGCGATGATTTGGGCTGGGGGTAGTTCTTCTTTTGCATTGAAAGCACTGATATGCCCGATTTTCGTTTTACCTCCGTCATTAATCCCGATGAGTTTGAATTGCGACTCAAGAATGTACCGCAGTCGCCGGGCGTCTATATCTGGAAAGATCTCCAATCAGGCGTACTCTACGTCGGCAAATCAAAAAGCCTACGCGACCGCATGCGTTCATATTTCAATATCGGTCAACTCAGCGGCAAAAATCGGCGCATGGTCGCCAAAATCGCCGATTTTGAGATTATCACCACCAACAGCGAGCTCGAGGCGCTCTTGCTCGAGATGAATCTGATCAAAAAGCATCGCCCGCGCTACAACGTACTTCTCAAAGACGACCGCAGTTACCCCTATATCAAAGTCACTGTCCAAGAGGCCTGGCCACGTATTTTGACCACCCGTACAGTCCTCGAGGATGGTGCACGCTACTTTGGCCCCTACGCCCAAGCGGGCTCTGTCCGGCGTATGCTGGGCGAACTCAATCGTCTATTCGCTTTTCGGCCTCCGTTCGATTGTGGCGACGATCGTTTTAAGCGCCATCAACGCATGGCCAAGCCGTGTTTGTACTACGACATGCGTCGGTGTTTGGGACCGTGTGTGCCAGCGCTGGTCGATCAACGCGAGTACAAGCAGACAATTGATTCAGTTTGTCGCTTTCTCGAGGGCAAAACCGAGGATGTGCTCAAGACTCTCCGCAAACGCATGCGAGATGCCGCTGATGACATGAACTTTGAGCGGGCGGCGTTTGTACGCGATCAAATCAAAGAAATCGAGCAAATTGGCCAGCGCCAACAGGTGATGCGCACGGTCAATACCGACCAAGACGTCGTCGCGTTTGCCCGTGAGGATGGATCAGCGGTTGTGCAGATTTTCTATATTCGCAACGGCAAACTCATCGGCGCCGAGCCGTTTGCGTTACAAAACACCGAGGATGAGGACGATGGCCAGTTGCTCTCGTCATTCTTGACGCAGTTTTACGACCATGCTGCCGAGGTGCCGCCCAATATTTTGTTGGCCGAGCATGTCGAAGAGCCGATGATTATCGAGCGCTGGCTCTCACAAAAGCGTGGCCAAAAGGTAGAAATCAGTGTGCCTCGCAAAGGCGAAAAGCGCGAACTCGTCGAGATGGCCACCACGAATGCCCAACGCAAACTCGCCGAACTGAGAGCGAGTTGGATGGACAGTGAAAAGCGCTCACTTCTCGGGCTACGCGAGTTGACCTCAATCTTACAACTCGCTGATGTACCACGCCGCATCGAGTGTTTCGACGTCTCAAATACCCAAGGGACAAATACGGTTGGGGCAATGACGGTGTTTGAGGATGGCGAGGCCAAAAAAGCGCATTACCGCAAGTTCCGCATCAAATCCGTCGATACTCCCAATGATGTCGGTGCCATGCGCGAGATGATCGAACGGCGCTTTAAGCGGGCTGCTGCGGCCTTGGGCGAAGAGGTAATTCTGCCGGTCAGCGAACTGAGCGACACCGCCAAAGACGAGGTCACACAACAAAAAGACCAAGAGGCGTGGTCGCTCCTGCCCGACCTGATTTTGATTGACGGTGGTGTCGGCCAACTCGGAGCTGCGACGAGTGTATTGACGGTACTTGGTTTTCAGCACATCCCAATCGTCGGTGTCGTTAAAGGCCCTAACCGCGATCGTTTTGATATTTTGCTCCCCGGCGCCAAGGATTTAATTGTGCTCGAGCGTAATAGTCCAGCCCTCGGTTTGGTACAAACGATTGACGAAGAGACCGACCGCTTTGCGAAGAACTATCACCGCACGCTGCGGGCGAAGTCAATGAAGAGCTCTACGCTCGAAGAGATTGCTGGTATCGGCCCCAAACGCCGGCAAGCCTTGCTCAAAGCATTTGGCTCACTCGATGCCATTCGCAATGCTACGGTTGATGAAATTGCGGCTATCCCCGGTATGACCCGCAAATCCGCCGAAGAACTCAAATCGTTGTTGTAGGGCGTTGTGGGCAGCACCTGTGATCTCATAATTTGTCGTCATTGCATGCCGGCCAAGAGATGTGGGGGACGAACGAGTGCTCCCGGCGTGGAACGGCCTATCCAAGCGTCAATGCATGCCGGCTAAGAGATGTGGGGGACGAACGAGTGCTCCCGGCGTGGAACGGCCTATCCAAGCGTCATTGCAT
>CAYXXK010000014.1:0-54570 GCA_964469045.1 uncultured Klebsiella sp. | reverse complement strand
TGGGGGACGAACGAGTGCTCCCGGCGTGGAACGGCCTATCCAAGCGTCATTGCATGCCGGCCAAGAGATGTGGGGGACGAACGAGTGCTCCCGGCGTGCAATCTCCATGGGAATGGTAAAGCCCCCAGGAGATTGCACGGCCTGCTGAATGGCAAATAGGTATCGAATAGGGATAGTTGCAGGCCATGCAATGATAGATGGCGCGGGAATGGGTCATGCGAAATGAATGATGTGTGGTGGGGGCAGGACCGTGCGGTATACCATGATAATATGGGTTACCATAGTCACCGTAGAGCCACAGCACGGCTGTGGCTCAATTCGATACATCCAGCCTAATTGGGCATAACGCGGTGGTGTGATATGCGACACCCATATAGCCCACTAACATCAATATGGTAAGATATCCCCACGGATGAGCCACAAGAGAGGTGTCTATGTTTGATGCCACCCAGTACGCGACGCTGCGTGCCGTCGTTGACTGCATGATCCCTGCTGACGAGGCCCCTGGCGGGCTGATGGCCGGGGTTGATCGCTATTTGATTCACTTTTTGCAACATGATGGTGTCGGTTTTGTGACCCAGTATCAATCAGCGTTGACGGCATTGCAACACGAGGCCGAGCTCCGTCATGGTACCGGCTTCGCCCAACTGACGCAGGCGCTGGCCACCGAACTCCTCCACGCACTCGAACGCAACGAAACCCAAGCCGTGTGGCTCACTGCGCCGAGTGCCTTTGTGGCATTGATGGCCGAGCACTGCGCAGAAGGCTTTTATGCTGATCCGCGTCAAGGTGGTAACGCAAATGGCGTGTCATGGGTGAGTATTGGATTCGAGGAACGCCGATGAACTACGACGTAATTATTGTCGGCGCTGGCGCCGGCGGTGGCGTGACTGCCGCAGTGCTTGCCGAGTCCGGCGCCAAAGTATTATTGCTTGAGCGCGGCAAACATCATACATTTGCCCAAGAGACGACGGATCACCTGCGCAATCATCGTCTTTCGCAATACGGCCAAAACACTGGTCCCGGTGCTGGGAACCCACGCGTATTTGTGGCACCAGACGGCACCGAGCAGATTGTGCAGCCACACGAAGGTGGCTACAACAACAACGCCATGGCTGTTGGCGGTGGTACGCCGGTGTATGGTGGCCAAGCCTGGCGCTTTTTGCCCGACGACTTTCGCATGGCCTCGCGCTACGGCGTACCCCAAGGCAGCTCACTCGCCGACTGGCCCATCAGCTACGATGATTTGGCCCCGTACTACGAAAAGGTCGAGTATGAGGTCGGTGTCGCTGGTGACAGTATCCCAGCCGCCACCGTCTGGCCACGGGCCAACCCATACGCCATGCCACCAGTGCCCAAAACGGCCCGGGGGACCTACCTGCAACATGCTGCACACACATTGGGATGGCATACATTCACTCCGCCGCTGTTGATTAACTCGGTGCCCTACAATCATCGCCCAGCGTGCACTGGTTGTACCTTGTGCGTCGGCTTTGCCTGTCATGTTGATGCCAAAAACGGCACCCACAATACCATGATTCCGCGGGCACTGGCCACCGGCAACTGCACACTCATCACCGAGGCCATGGTGTTGCGCGTCAATATGCACGATGCAAAGACTGCTGCCGGTGTCACCTACGAAACCGTCGATGGGCAGCGCCATACGGCAACCGCAGCGACGGTTATTATCTCGAGTAATGCCGTTGAAACCCCACGTCTACTCTTCAACTCTGCAACCAGTGACCACCCCAATGGCCTGGGTAATCACTCGGGTCACTTAGGTCGTCACCTGCAGGGCCACGTCTACCCACGCGCTATCGGGCTTGCGCCACATCCTATCGCAGATGGCCAAGGCCCCGGTGTTAGCATCTGTACCACGCAATTCAATCATGGTAATCCCGATGTGATTGGTGGTGGCATGTTGGCTGATGAGTTTATCACGTTGCCGATTATTTTCTGGAAGCGATTTATGCCGCCCGAGGTGCCACGTTGGGGCCAAGCCGCCAAAGAATTTATGCGGCATGCCTACCCACGCTTCATTGACATCACCGGGCCAATCCAAGATATCCCCAATCCTGAGTCACGCGTGACCCTCGACGCATCCGTGCGTGACCGCTACGGTCTGCCGGTGGCACGTTTGTCTGGCCAAGTCCACCCCGAGTCGATTCGCACGGCGGCATTCATGTTTGAACGCGCCACAGAGTGGTTGCAGGCCGCCGGTGTCGAGCGCATCTGGGGCAAGCCACCGACACCGTGGCTTAGTGCTGGCCAGCACCAAGCCGGTACCTGTCGCATGGGCGATGATCCGGCCACCTCTGTCACCAATCGCCACGGTCAGATTCATGGTATCAACAACCTGTATGTGGCAGACGGGTCGCTCCATGTCACGAACGGCGGTTTTAATCCGGTGTTGACTATTATGGCCAATTCGTATCGTGTGGCTGACGGGATTGTCCAGCGCGGTCAATAAAATTATCCGATGGTAGAGACGCATGGCCGTGCGTCTCTACCATCGGGGATTTTCACAATTACGCCGCGGTTTCGGTTTCTTTGGCCTTGGCTTTGGCCATCGACATTAACAACACACCACCGATAATCAACGGGATGGCGATGAGCATCGTCGCACTAATCGTTTCGCCCGCTATCAAAAATCCCAGCAAAATCGCCACCATCGGATTGACATACGCCGAACTAATCGCCAATGATGGGCGTACCCGCGGGATAAGGTAGGCATAGGCCGTAAACCCAATAAACGACCCGAATATGACCAAATAGGCAAACGCAATCAACGAGGTGTTGGTAGGCATCTGCGTGAACTGTTCGCCCGAGAGGGCAGCAGCAATCGCTAGCGAGATACTTGCGCCGAGCATTTGTACACCGCTGCCCATGAAGCTTTCGGCTTGATGTACGCGCGGTATCAGCACCGTGCCAAACGCCCATCCCATTGCCGCCATAATCAACATCAAAAATCCAAACGGCGCCGCTTGCACGTTGCCGTCGAACGACAGCACACCTGCCCCTGCAAACCCAACTACTAACCCAATGACCTCGCGCCGCGTCGGCCACGATCCCCAGAATCCGGCAAATATCGCTGCCCAAATCGGTGAACTTGCCAAAATCAACGCTGTCAGACTTGTTGAGATATAGCCGAGCCCCATCACCACCCCACCATTGCCAAGTCCCAACAAAATCACGCCGATGCCCAGACCTCCCAACAGTTGTCGCCAGGTTGGCCATGGACCACCACGCCACCGCATGAACAACATCATGCCTAATCCCGCAATTGCAAAGCGCATACTGGCCATTGTGAGTGGTGGGAAGCTCTCGCGCGCGAATTTCATCCCCAAATACGTCGATCCCCAAATGGTGTAGGTCGCCAACAACGCCAAGCCAATCTTGAACCGGTCTGACACGTGCGTTTCCTTAATCCGTGGTATACCCTGATGTCGCTATTGTACCCTAACCCGGCACACATACAAATACCCCTCGTCGATACCATCGACGAGGGGTATTGATGGCACTACCACTGTTTGCCAGCGAAGATTTCTTTGAGGAAGAAGCCAGTATGTGACTCCTCAATTTCGGCGATTTCTTCTGGCGTGCCCATGCCCACCACGCTCCCGCCGCCGCTACCACCCTCTGGTCCCATGTCGATAATCCAGTCGGCGGTTTTAATCACATCCAAATTATGCTCAATCACCAGCACCGTGTTGCCGGCATCAACCAACCGATGGAGCACCGTCAATAGGCGTTGTACGTCAGCAAAATGCAAACCCGTCGTCGGCTCATCGAGGATATAAATCGTGCGTCCGGTGTCCATGCGCGCCAACTCGCGTGACAACTTGATGCGTTGGGCCTCACCGCCCGACAAGGTCGTGGCCTGTTGGCCCAACGCAATATAGTCGAGCCCCACGTCGTGCAATGTCGTCAAAATGCGCGTCACCCGTGGGATATGCGCAAAGAACTCCATCGCCGTTTGCACGTCCATTTCGAGCACATCGGCAATCGTCTTGCCGCGGTACTTGACGGCCAACGTCTCACGGTTGTAGCGCTTGCCCTTACAGACATCACAGCGCACGGCCACGTCGGCCAAGAACTGCATGTCGATCATCTGCACGCCTGCGCCTTCACAGGCTTCACAGCGCCCGCCCTTGGTATTGAACGAGAATCGTCCCAATTCATAGCCGCGCACCTTGGCCTCGGGCGTCTGTGCAAACAACTCGCGTATTAAGTCGAATAATTTGACGTATGTAGCCGGATTCGACCGTGGTGTGCGCCCAATCGGCTGCTGGTCGATGTCAATCACCTTGTCGAGATGCTCAAGCCCGGTGATGCTCGTAATTGGCCCTGGGCTTAACTGCGCGCGGCTCAGTCGATTGGCGAGCGTCGGGTAGAGCGTGCCGTTAATCACCGATGACTTGCCAGATCCTGACACGCCCGTCACCGCCACAAATGCGCCAAGTGGGAATTTGATGTCAACCCCACGCAAGTTGTTCATTGTGGCGCCGGTCATTTCGATCCACTGGCCGTTCCCACTCCGTCGATTTTTGGGTGTCTCAATCGTCAGTTTGCCCGACAGGTATGCACCGGTCACCGACGCGTCGTTTTTGGCGACCTCATCGGGGTGCGCTGCTGCTACCACCGTACCACCCTTGACGCCGGCTCCCGGCCCGAAGTCAATCAAAAAGTCAGCGGCTTGCATCGTCTCGAGATCGTGCTCAACCACAATCACGCTGTTGCCCAAATCGCGTAACTTAATCAGCGTATTGAGCAACTTGCGGTTGTCACGCTGGTGCAAACCGATACTTGGTTCGTCGAGGATGTACATGACGCCGACCAAGCCAGAGCCGATTTGTGAGGCAAGTCGAATGCGCTGGGCCTCGCCACCCGACAAACTCGGCGCAGCCCGCTCTAGTGTCAAATAGTGCAAGCCGACATTCAACAAAAAGCCGAGCCGGTCGCGGATTTCTTTGAGGATGTCGTCAGCAATCGTTAGTGCGTTGCCGGTGAGCGGTGTTACACTCCGCTTCCGCACTATCTCTTGTGTATCACCGGCCAACGCGTTCGCCCACTGGTGGGCGTCGCTAATATTCATGGCGCAGACATCACTAATCGACCAGCCACCAACCTGCACAGCCCGACTCTCCGCACGCAAACGTGCCCCGTGACATGACGGACATGGTTGCTGACTCATAAATGACGCATAAAACTCGCGCGTCATGTCGCTGCCAGTCTGGTGATAGCGACGGTTTATCTCGCTGACCAGCCCCTCCCAGGTGCGCATGAACTCGCCACGCGAGCCGCTCTCTTCGTTGGCCCAAGCAAACTTGATGCGCTCTTTGCCACTGCCATTGAGAATGACGTCGCGCGCCTTTTCGCTCAAATCGCGCCACGGCATGTCAAGGTCAATCTCGAAATGTGTTGCAATCACAGCTAGTGATTTGTATCCCCAGCCGTCTTTCTTTTTGCGCAATTCGCCCCAATACGGGATAGCTCCCTCGTGCAAAGACAGTGCATCGTTGGGTACGAGCAATGCTTGATCGACCTCGAGACGTGTCCCCAACCCAGTACAATCGGGGCAGGCGCCTTGTGGCGAGTTGAATGAGAACTGCTGTGGTGTCAATTCGCCGAACGAAATCCCACACGTCGTACACGTGTTTTCTTCGCTCATAATCCACTCGTTAACCTGATCAACTTGCTCATCGTCACTCTTGGGGCGGTCAACAATCGAAATAATACACACGCCCTCGCCTGTGCGTACTGCTAACTCGACAGCATCGGTCAATCGGGTGACATAGGCGTTCCATGCGCTCTGCGTGCCCGCTCCAGCTTTGCCGACGCCACTGGCGCTGCTGTCATCTTCTTGGTCTTGGGCCGGCACGGCGAGACGATCAACTACCACTTCAATCGAGTGCTTAATCTTCTTGTTGAGCTTGATTTCGCTACTCAAATCCAAAATCTCGCCGTTGACGCGTACGCGTGTAAAGCCCTCGGCCCGCGCATCATTAAAGACCTCTTTGTACTCGCCTTTGCGCCGCGACACGAGCGGTGCGAGCACCATAAAACGCGTGCCTGTCGGCAAGTCAAGTACCCGGTCGGTCATCTGCTCGGCACTTTGGGATGCTACCGGTTGGCCACATACATGACAATGTTGCGTGCCGACACGCCCATATAACAAGCGCATGTAGTCATAAATCTCAGTCACGGTGCCGACCGTCGAACGCGGATTTTTGCTGGCGCTCTTCTGCTCAATGGCAATCGCCGGCGACAAACCGCCAATAAAGTCAACTTTGGGCTTCTCGAGTTGCCCCAAGAACTGCCGCGCATAGGCAGAGAGCGACTCTACATAACGACGTTGCCCCTCAGCATACAACGTATCGAACGCCAACGATGATTTGCCCGACCCTGATACGCCGGTCAAGACCACTAATTTATCGCGCGGAATCGTCAGATCGACCCCTTTGAGGTTGTGCTCGCGCGCGCCGCGAATCACGATGCTGTCTCGTGCCATGTCACGCCTATCTACCACAGGTGAACAATTGTGCTACTAATCGTATTGTACTCTTTTTTGCTGATTGATGTGGCCTTTTTTGCGAAAATGTCGTCCTCAAGTGTTATAGATATACATGGGTGAATGCGGGATCGGTACGTCATCTGCTGGGCTCGCAACGCATGTTTCGTGGTTGAGAGTATTGTTACCGTGCCTACATGCGCAAGATGTATGATGACGCGTCGTTTTTTGCGAAAGTGCCGACGCATAGGCTCCATATATCCCTAGTGTCAAATGGACTCGATACGGCATCCGTTGGGCTCGCAAACGGTGTGGAGTGGACGCGTGTGCTGTCGTGGTGCCCATATACACATGATGCGTGATGGCGCGTCTTTTATTGCGCAAAAAGAGGTCATTCGCAGACGCGAATGACCTCTCATGATAGGCAAGATATGGGTTTAGTTGGTTAGTGCCCCAAAGCGCTTGAGTGCTAATTGGATGCTCCACACCGCAAACGCGCCGAGTAATATCAAGGCAATGGCAGTCGACATTATCGGCTCATGACTAACGAATGCCGGCCGTGCCACCTCGATATACCACGTGGCTGGGTTGAACATCGCTAACCAACGCATCCAAGTTGGTACGTTTTCGAGCGGGTAGAGCGCATTTGAGGCAAATAGCATCGGCAAATTAAATAGAAAGATCATACCGTGGTAGCCCATGATGCTCTTGGATTTCATTGCGACTGCCAACGCAATACTCGCAAATCCCAAGGCAAATAAGATGAGCGCCACCAGGCTCAATAGCATGCTGCCAATGTCACCGGCCAGTCGTGCGCCGGCAATGATTGCGACGATAAGCACAATAAAGATTTGGAAGAACGACTTACTCACCGTCGCCAAAATATGCCCCAGCAAGATGCTCAAGCGTGGGATGGGGGCGACTTGATACTCGCGCAAAATTCCGCGTAAGCGCTCATCCAAAAACATCATCCCGCCACCGGTAGCACTGCCAAGCGCTGTCAGCGCCAAAATACCCGGTAGCATGAAGCTCACATAATCGCCGTCGCCAGGAATCATGCGCCCCATGCCGATACCAAACAATGCCACCCACAAGATGGGTTGGATCAACAGCCCGCCGAGCTCCTCACGGTTGCGAAAGAATTTGCGCATGTGGCGCAGCCATAATGTATGAGTTGCGGTGTACATCTGCTGTTGCTCCTATCGTTCGTCGCGCAAGGCGCGCCCGGTTGCCCGCAAAAAGACGTCGCCGAGACTTGGACGGGTGATGCTCACTTCATCAATCTGATTGCCTAGTTGATTGACGTATTCAATCACCTGCGTGATGCGGCGGGCTCCGTTATCGACACCAATCCGAATCTCGGTAGCACTCGCCTGCCAGCTCGTCACCCAGCCGTCACTGGCCCATGTTGGTTGCTCGAGGTGACCAAATGTGCCTGACAAGCGGATGAGATCGCTCCCCAATTGACCAATCAACGCACTTGGCGTGCCTTCGTGGATCATCTTCCCGTGGTCGATGATGCCAACGATATCGGCCAATGCCTCGGCTTCGTCCATGCCGTGTGTGGTTAACAGTACTGTCATCCCTTGTTGTGCTTTGAGCATGCGGATGTAGTCCCAAATCAGCGCACGGTGTTGTGGATCGAGCCCTTGGGTTGGCTCATCCAAAAACAACACCTTGGGTTCCATCATCAAACAACGCGCCAACTCAAGACGCCGGCGCATGCCGCCCGAGTAAGTGCCGGTCATGCGGTCGATGGCGTCGGTCAGGCCAACCATTTCAACCAAATCATTGATGCGGGAGCGTCGCTTGGTGCTATCGAGGTTGTAGAGGCGCCCAGCAAAGTCGAGCGCTTCGCGCCCGGTCAAATCGCGGTCGAGTACCAGGTCTTGAAAGGTGACGCCAATCACGCTCCGCACCTTGTCGGCCTCGCGCACTGCATCATAGCCATTAATCGTAATGGTGCCGTGATCGGGCTTGAGGAGCGTCGTAAGTATGTTGATTGTGGTGCTTTTGCCGGCACCATTTGGGCCCAGTAAGGCGTAGACACTACTTGCCTCAACGGTCAAACTAATATTGCGGACGGCAACGACCTCGCCAAATCGTTTGGCCAGCGCCTGCGCATGAATCATCGGTGGCATACACAACTCCATCAAAAAAGCCAACACACCGCATGGGTGCGTTGGCTAAAACGTGGCGACTCCGACTGGGTTCGAACCAGCAACCTCAACCTCCGGAGGGTTGCGCTCTATCCAATTGAGCTACGGAGTCACTTGACCAATAATAGCACCCTCACCTACACGGGTCAAGCACTACTCACTTGACCGCTCTATCATACTCGACTTTTGTTGGTGCTCCGCTGTCGTTGTGACACCAAATACCATGTCACACTTCCTGCGGTTATCAAGGCTCCGATATACTCTGCGGGCATCGACAACCACTCACCCATCACGATGCCACTCGCCAGCGCCGCCACTGGCAAACGCCATGCTTGGACGGAGGTTACCAGTGGTGCGCCGAGTTTACGCAAGGTATAGACCTGGAGCAGGTTTGCCCCAATAACAATCCCCAATGCAAACACCACAAACGCCACCCAGTGCGTGGTCGTGAGTTGCTGCCAACTGCTCCAATCTTCATTAATACCGAAGCTCAGTGGGATCGAGGCTGCCACGACCGCGATAAGCTGCAACAAAAACGTCGCTTCGCTCGATATGTTGTATTTGCTCGTGCGTCGCACCGACAACATATAGAGCGCCAACATCACACTACTTGTAACTGCCAATGCAATGCCAACCCAACTGCTGTCGCTATTACCATGCCAAAAACTGGGCTCC
This sequence comes from uncultured Klebsiella sp., assembly GCA_964469045.1. GTDB lineage: Bacteria > Chloroflexota > Chloroflexia > Chloroflexales > Roseiflexaceae > UBA965. Next base: position 45,225 of record CAYXXK010000014.1, on the reverse strand, counting down.
TGCATTTCTGCGCTTAACATAATCACTGCGCCAAGTAACGAGATACCAAGTACCAACGCTGTGCGTGGTGGCGGTGGATCATCAAACCAAAACTTGCCCATAATCGCCACTAGTGGTGGGGTGAGCAGGCCAATCAATGTGACTTGTGCGGCCGGTGCGTAGCGAGCCGCCAAAACGTTGGTGATGGCCCGCAACGCCGCAAACAGTGCCACCATCCAGCCGGCGCGGATCAGAAGTTGCATGAATTCACCTCGAATCGCCACGACCACAATCATTACCACCATGGCGAATCCGTTGGCGACCGTGAGGAGTGTTAATCCGGGCAAGCCAGCTTCGATTTGCAGATAGCGCGCAAGCACAGGGTACATCCCCCACGCTGTGTGTCCAAGTAAGGCTGCAACCAGCCAAATCGGTGAGATACCCTTTGATTGCATTGGTTTATCCATAAATAAAAAACCGACTCCGTGAGGAGCCGGTGAATTTCGTGTTGGTCGGGGCGAGAGGATTCGAACCTCCGACCTCAGCGTCCCGAACGCTGCGCTCTACCAGGCTGAGCCACGCCCCGCTAACAAATTGGTGCCGGAGGTGGGAGTCGAACCCACATGAAGTTGCCCTCAATGGTTTTTGAGACCATCGCGTCTGCCATTCCGCCACTCCGGCTCGTAACGCCTGGTGCATCACGCATCACTTACGAGTTAGGAGTATAACCGACCAGAATGCGCTTGTCAAATCGAATTTTAAATTCGCTCTAGACGATTAACATACGCCCACGTGTAGTCAAACGAATCACCAGTCGCATGTTGATGTAGAACAATAACGCCGTGGTCGCCGTCGTCAACAGCATGCCTTCTAAGAGATTTAGATTTTGAGTGCCACTGATTTCCATCATTGCAGTAATTACCATTGATGCAATATGCAATAGCAAGAACGGCAATGCAATAAAGTAACGCTGACGCATGATGTAGCTCAGTAACAACAAATCAATTATCAAAATTGCAATCGTTGCTGCAGCAATTGGAATGTACATCCATATGGCTGGGTACTCATAATACGCCCAGATAGTGCTTCCATGTACGACCCCAAGTAATCCAATCGTGCTCCACCAACTTGGGATGTGCAATGTCACTCGGTCCCAACCATAGAACCCGGTTAGGATGCATACATACCCTGTCACGATCAGTGGGTTAGAGAGATACATCCAATCGCTGAGACGCACTCCTGATACGAGGATCGGCATTTGGGTTACCGCTTTGTAGATGAGTCCAACAAAAATAACTACCACACCGATGTTCGTCATCGTTTCACGACGCGCACTTCGACGCCCTGCTAACATCCGTATGTGACTCAATGCAGCGATGGTTAATCCAATTGCAAAGATGTGAACGGATAAGGTGCCTATCACACTTGTCATACAACTGAATCCTTGCTTATATATAGCTGATATAATACTACTACAAATCGTAATACTATTTCAAGTAGCGTTTACAAATTCCATAAAAATTCATTGAAATTGATAAACATTGTGAAGATTCTCCGTGTGATAGAACGTACAACCCCCGCGATGCTCGTCAGCATCGCGGGGGTTGTACGAGTCCAATCAAGATTACGGTAGGATGTGCGTCAGCATTGCGCTTGTCAGCGATGTTGGATTGATGTCAATCGCCAATGTATTTTCGGTGACTGCGCCTGCAGCGTCGATAACTTGGATGCCAATGCGATCGCGTGTTGTTGCGTCGCCGTTATTCCGATATGCTACGCGTTTGCGCATCAAATCGTTTAGCGTAAAGCTTTCGCCTGCGTTGAGCACTCGTCCCCCCAGCAGTATTGAGCCATTTAATGGAGCCTCAGACAATCGATATGTCAGATGTTGTGCTGCTGTTTCGAAGTCAGAAGCCTTGATGACACGATTGTCTAGTGTCACAACGCCAAACTGTGCAACCCGGTATTGGCCGACGATGAGAAGTTTCGGAGGGGTATTAGCGGTTAGGCTATTATCGACGCGACAACTTTTGCCATCGATTGCGATACAACGTGTTTGGCTTATGTTGCCCGCAAGGTCGCGGTAGCGCACATAAATAGCCGATGAGCTTTTGGTGTTTGACGGCAAAGGAATCGTCATGTTTTTGCGATACGGTGTCCATGCAGTCTTGTTGAATTGGCCAACCAAGCCAACTTGCATTGACACGATACCACTCTTGCCTGCAAGACCACGATCGCCGCCATTCAAGTTCAACACGACACTAGATTTAGATCGTGAACGAATCGTGACGTCGACGGATGGTGGTGTCGTATCCACGTAGATGGTGTCTGATGCTACTTGGGTAATTGTGCCATTCACGTTGCGGAATCGTATATAGATGGCATATGTGTTGCTTCCAAGCTCGTCGAACGTGTAAGTGTCAGCTAAGCTGAATGGTACCCATACTTTGCCACTAAACGAATTCGTCGTACTGATTTGCATTTCTGCAATTGGTGGAAATGTCGTGTGTGGCACACTCATCTGCAGGTTGACCGTGTAGTATGGCGTCGATGGGTCGTCGTTATTGATGCTCACACGGTAACCGTTTGGTACAGTTCGATTAAGTGTAATTGTTGCCTCTGCCAGGCTCACATTCCCGACTCGATCACGCACTTCGACGATGATTTTCTTGATACCATCACCCGATTGCAACACCACATCATGGTGCGACTCGATTGTGCGCCAATCACTGCGTAATATGCCGTCTTCGTACCAGCGCCAGCTTACGGCAGGATCACTATCGGTGTTCGTCATAAAGAGTCGTATGTTTGGGTTTGTTGTGGCTTCGGCACTCTCAAACGTGTCAACGCCGCGATTGATTTGTACTATGACTTCTGGTGCAGTCTGATCAATCGTAGTATTCACAATATTTGACCATGGACCTTCAGGTCCACCATCAACATACGCGCGGACACGGTATGCGTACGAAAGCTCGCCTTCGACGCTGTTTGTATGGCTTAGCCCAGTAACGTCGCGGGCGATGGTTACCCAATCAGTAAGATTGAGTGCGCGTCGTTGCACTTCGTATTTGTAGGATTGTGATGTGCTGACTGCGAGTTGCCAATTCAATGTAATCGTAGTGCCAGATGTCGTGTCCAGAGGGTTAAGCGTGACTGCAGGTACAATTTGGGCTACTACGATGTTGAACGACGCACGTGCGCTGTTACCAGCGCGATCGCTAGCACTACACGTAACAACGTGGGTCCCAACCGGCAAGTAGATACCACTCGATTTGTCGCAAGTGACAACAACGTTACCGTCGCGCAAATCGGTTGCGCTCACACTAAAGTCGACGCGTGTACCACTTGGCTCGTATGTCTCAACAATCATGTCGTACGGCACTGCAATATCTGGTGGCGTTTTGTCGTTAATGGTGATATTCGCTGTTGCACGTGGGCTCGATGTCAAGGCCGTCGATGCCCCTAGTGCTGCCTGTACTTCTACTAAACCATTCGACAGCGAAGCGATAGGCGCCCGAAATTGCAGACCCGCTGCCCCTTGTGCAGTGGTAATAAATTGTCCAATCGATAGACTAGTGACTCCATCACTCAAGAACAAAATACCGCCCACGATGTTTGCGATCCGAAAGTGCGTAACTTCACTGCCATCAAATGTACTTGGCAAAACTACTAATCCTGAACTGCTTTGGCCACCTTCATCAACCGTTGTGCCACTAATCCGTGGCACATCTGCTACGGGGTTTACCAAGATGTCTGCAGTCGCAACATCACCCCCGAGCCCGTCAACCGTGGGAGCAATCGCAGCTTGTGCTTGGATTTGGTAACGTCCGTGTACCTGTGGATTTGGTCTGAACCGTAATCCGCTGGCTGCGGCAGCTGCACTGACGAAACTTCCATTCGGGACCATAGTTGTACCATCGTTCAAATAAAACCGCCCTGGTGCACTACTGACAATCCGGAAGTAGCCAACCTCAGGACCATCAGTGGCATTGCGTTGAATGACGATGCCGGCGCGGCTGACTTCGTCTTCGTTGGTGGTCACTCCGGTCAATGATGGTGCTCCATCAACTACGGGGAGAATAGTGACCTGTGCCGTGGCCGCTTCGCTTCGGCCTGTGCCACTCGCCGATGTGGCTGCGCTTACGCTTACCGTGCCGGCAATAGTGCTATTTGGATTCGGAGTAAATCGTAGACCTTGGTTGGCTGTCGCCAAATCCAGAATCTGACCGACTCGTGCCGGTGTTGTGCCGTCAGGCAAGTACAATTGCCCGCCGGTATACCCGTTGATTATCACGTGTGTGACTTCTGCGCCGTCCAATGGATTTTTTTGGATGGTTAAACCATCATACGACTGTGTATCCTCGTAGGTTTGTGCACTACTAATTATCGGGGCATCAGCCATTGCATTAACACTAATGTTGCTGTTGACCACCGTCGCACTGACTCCAGTGATGTTTGGTTGCGTAGATGCTTGTACACTGATTTGACCAATATTGACCCCAAAGGTATTGGGGTTCGGCAAAAAGCGTAACCCACTTTCGGTTTCACTAATGGGGAGATAGCTTCCTTCATTGACGCGTGTCACACCATCAGCTTTGTATAAGCGACCGCCTACTATGCTACGAATACGAATAAATGCCGTCTCGGTACCATCCTCTGGGTGCCGTCGTATGCGTATCAATCCGCTCATAGTGTCTTCATCGGTGGTGGCGTTATCAATAATTGGAGCACCTGGTAACGCAATGTTCTTAGGCGTATACGACCCTGTCTGTGTCCCATTGCCTAGCTGACCATACGGATTGTGTCCCCAACAGCGAATGCGACCACTCTGGAGTACCGCACAGCCGTGTTGGCTGGGCCCTGAGTTTGGACCGGCTACTTTGACTGCGTTATAAATCTCAGGAATAGCAGTCATGAAATTCCACGGATGGACGACCGTCCCGATACCCAACACACCGTTCGTGTTGTCGCCGATTGCATATATGGTGCCTGACTCACCTTTAAAGTAAAATCGACTCGCCGTAGATCCATATATCTCAACCATGCGCTCTGATACTGCGTGATTGTAGGCAGTGTTATTGCCCATTCCCCAACAGCTTACCGTGCCGTCCGTCAAAATGGCACACCCACCGTTATAGTGCAACGCAAACTTCTCGACGAAGTTGCCCAGCCCGACAACCGAGTAGCCTTGGTGTGAGTAGTTTGATGTGAATCCCAGTCCGAGTGCGCCGTCGTGATTTGCGCCCATACACGTCAACCGACCGTCGTAGCGCAAGACGCACATGCGACGCGATCGGTCAACATTGCGGATAGCAAAGGTCTTAACATCGCTGTTCATGTAGATGCGAGGGTAGAAGGTGTTTCCACTCTGGCGTGCTGGAATTGGCATCCAGTAATCGTCGTAATCCGAATTGTACCCCCAACACATCAATGTCCCACGTGTGTCTTTGGCACAGGTGCCGAGGTTGGTGACGGCAATCTCAACGACATCACGCATGCTCGAGGCATTCGCAGGAGCCCAACGAACATATACGTTGGCGTTGTCGCCGTGGTAGCCATATCCCCAACACGCAATCGTTTGGTCGCGCTTGATGACACAGGTGATGTTGCTCCCGGCTGCAATTGCTGTAGCATCCGTCAGCCCTGGAACCTCGACCGGGTATAGGCTATACCGTGTGAGTGGATCGTTGATGCCCAGTTGCCCCTCGGTGTTGAGCCCCCAGCACATGACGCTTCCATTTGCGCGCAAGGCGCAGGTGTGATTGTCTCCCACAACTACATCGATGAATGCGGTGCTGTTGCCACTCGTATCAGCGGGTTGGGTCGCATGCCCAGTTGACGCTTGGAGCGCCTCAGCGCTCGTCATAAGTGAGCCACACACTGTCATAACCAGCATTACCACATGAAGCCAATGTCGTATCATCAATGCCTCGCTTTAGTTGATTACTAATTACGTAGATAGTCACTTATCACATTACCAAATTAATAGTTCACAAATGTGCCCTCAATGGGGTGTATCTCGAAAAGGTGCAAAACTGGGTGTATGCAGTACGTCTACGCACATTCCGCACCTGCATATCATCGTCTTGTGGCCACAAAGTGGTATGATGAATATCATGAATACACACACAATTACTACCGTCGCATTTGATGCCGATGACACGCTCTGGGCGAACGAAGATCATTTTGTTTCGGCACAAGCGCAATATCAAGCAATCCTTGCTCCATATCGTGCTGATTGGGATGCGCAAGAACTATACGAAACAGAACAACGCAATCTAGCATATTTTGGTTATGGGATTAAAGGATTTCTCCTCTCAATGATTGAAACTGCCATCCAAATTACTGATGGTGCAGTGAGCAGTCGTGAGATTGGTCAAATCATCGATATAGGTCGAGCGATGGTGCATGCACCGCTTGACCTATTACCTGATGTTGCCGATGTTATTCCGTCGTTAGCGCCACATTTTCATTTGATGATTATCACCAAAGGCGATTTATTCGATCAAGAAGCCAAAATTGCACGTTCAGGCTTGGCCGATTACTTTCGTCATATTGAGGTCGTCAGCGATAAAACTCCCGCCGCATATGAGCGTATTTTGCGACGCTACGATATCAACCCCCAAGAATTCGTCATGATTGGCAATTCTGTGCGCTCTGACATTTTGCCAGTCGTTGATATTGGTGGGTATGCCGTGCACGTGCCGTACCATTTGACGTGGCAACACGAACACGTTGATGTCAGTGGTAATGACCATCGGTGGCACGTTTGCCAAAACCTCAAAGACGTAGACACCTGGTTGCGTCGTGTTGCTCCCTACGCATTTGCATAACCTTGAATCTGCGGTATAATCGCTCGCAGAAAGCGTTTTATTTGGCTATGAGAAGCCCATTAGGCAGTGTCGCCACACGAAAGGTTTCACGACATGTCTTCGTCGAAAAAATCAGGAGCGCACACCAAACCTCGTATCGCCATGCTTACGAGCGGTGGTGACGCGCCTGGATTGAATGCTGTTGTACGCGCTGCGGTGGTGACTGGCGAATCGTTGGGCTACGAAATGGTGGGTATTGAAGATGGTTTTGAAGGGCTTCTCGGCACACCGCGTTATCGCATCCTCACAACTGCCGATGTCCGTGGGCTTCTGCCACTTGGTGGTACGGTATTGCGTACGACCAATAAAGGCCACTTTAATGGGCCTCGTAAAGAAGATGATCCAGATTGCCCGTACATTGCAGCACGTGACAACATTCTTGGCATGGGGCTGGCTGGCTTGATTACCATCGGTGGCGAAGGCACGCAGACAATTGCTCTAGAGCTAGCACGCCTTGGCGCACCGGTTATCGGAGTCCCAAAAACCATCGACAACGATTTGGCAGGTACTGATCGTACATTCGGCTTTGATACTGCGCTTCAAGTTGCTACCGAGGCGCTTGATCGTTTGCACACGACTGCTGCAAGTCATAATCGCGTCATGGTTCTTGAGGTTATGGGGCGCCATGTCGGCTGGATTGCACTGCATAGTGGCATTGCGGGCGGCGCTGATGCAATTTTGATTCCTGAGATTCCTTTTGATATCAACAAAATTGCTGAGCATATCACGAAGCTTGATCAACACGGACAGACATCGAGTATCATTGTGGCTGCCGAAGGTGCGTTCCCCAAAGGCGGTAAACCTCTTTATGGGAGTGATGGCCGACTCGGTGGTGTTGGACAAATGGTCGCCGATCAAGTCCAATCACTGACCGGCAAAGACGCTCGCTGTGTGGTGCTTGGGCACATTCAACGTGGTGGTTCCCCAACACCGTACGACCGCATTCTTTCAACACGTTTTGGTGCCGCAGCAGTGCGAGCAATCCACGAAGGTATTACCGGAGAAATGGTTGCTTTGAGTGCCCAAGACATTACCACCGTGCCGATGATTGAAGCGGTGAGTCACCTCAAGACAATTCGACCTCATAGCGATCTGGTGCGTACCTGTAAAGGTATGGGTGTTGTCTTCGGCGATTAATGATTGCGGTGTGTTAGTGCGGGTGGGGCGCTACGGCGCCCCACCCGTTTTTGTGTTGATTTATGGAGCTGGTGAGGTGGTTTCATTTGGGTCTGGCGCAATTGTGATGCCCTCTATGTAGAGCCGTATAGGACCATCTGTGCTGTCAGCAGTCACAATAATACTCCATTCGCCATCCATCGTAAACAATACGTTAACGAGATGGCTTCCATCTGCTTGTGCATCGGCAATTGGACGCATGCTCCCCATAATCATGCCTGGCATTTGTAGGTCACAAACGACATTCTGTACGTTAATTGGATGATTTTGATAATAAAAACGAAGTGTTATTGCAACAGACTGGTTGATAGTTGGTTGCTGTGCAAATGTAACCTCGACACGGTAGTCATCACGCTCGGCAGTTAATGTAGGACCAGGCGCACTGCAGGCTGCGACACAAATCAGTACAACTATCATCATACCTATGCTGCGCAGTTGATTAGCCATGAGTTTCCTCGTGGTTGGGGATCGGGTAGCGTAGTGAATACAAAAAACCAATAATTATATGCTCAATATTAATGAGCAAAAATAACCCGGATAGTGCTATCGCAATGGCACTGCTGTAGTCATATGAGTGCAAGAGTGCAATCAACACTGCATCTCGAATACCAATGCCCGAGATACTAATCGGCAGGGCTTGGAGTAACGATATTTGCCCAGTGACACCGAGTATCGAAGCAAGTGGGATACGACTTAATTCCATGGCAGCAAACAATAATGCAATCCGAATCGCTGTTGAGACGGCAGATCCTGTCGTTGCAACCACTAGTAATAATGCTGGTTTGATTTTGATGTCTAATGCGCCAAATGGCATTGTGATTTTATCGAATCGGTCGCGGAAACGACTAGGTATCAAGATGCGTAGGATGCCTAAGCACCACTCACGACTGCGTTTGATGAGGAGTGCCGGCAACATCAAAAAAATTATCGACGCCATAGTGAGCGTGCTGTTTTGCACTGTTGCCTGCATTTGACTGTCGAGCGTTTGTGCGACTGCAGCAAGCCCGATTAACGCCATCACGGCCATGGCGGCGACGTCGCATAAGCGCTCAATAAAAATACTAAACAACAAGCTCGACATCGGTCGCGATTGATCGCGCAAGTAGAGTGCTTTGGCAAAATCTCCACTTTGACCAGGTGTCGTTCCTCCCAAAAACAGCCCCACAGTGTAAATCTTGCTTAGCTCACGTACCTGCGGTGGGTGTAATCCGAGTTCGTGCATGATAATCCGCCATCGCCAGGCTTTGACAATAATAAAAAACGGCATCAACAACAGTGATACGAATACCGGTAACCACACCACATTTTGTAGTGATTCCCATATTGCATTGATGTCAGTACGCCACAAAAAAAGCACGAACAAGAGTGGCCCTATCAATCGTAACGACCAACGAATGATTGACTGCTTCATTCGTGCTTCTCCGCAATCTCACGTCGTTGGAAGCGCAAACCCGCAATTTGCTCTGCAAGAAGTCCAAACATAAAGATAATGACTGCCCCAACAAAAAACATGACTGCCGAATTAGGAATCCGTAAACGTCCCGGATCGGTGACGAGATAGCTCACCACAAATGAACTGATACTTGCCAAAATCATTGACACTGCCACCGGGAAGAAAATGCGCATCGGTGCAAATAGCGTGGTGATGCGTAAGATGATTCCTGTAAATCGAAACCCATTGCGGAGTAACTTTTGTGCACTATGCCCAGTACGTCGCGGCGCTACGGTAATTGGTTCAAAACGAATGTGGTAGCCGGCTTTGCCGAATGCAAGCGCACTCGTGGTTGGCCACGACATCTTGTTTGGCAGGAGATGCAAGAACTCCATCATGACACTGCGTCGCATCGCGCGAAACCCAGATGTTAAATCGCGCATGTCCATTTCAATCAGGTAGCTCCCTAATTTATTGAGTAGCGTGTTGCCCAACCAGCGGATGATGTTCTGTTGACCTGCCCGGTTGCGTTCGCCAATCACCATGTCATATGGTCCAATATATTGCAAGAGTTTGGGCATCTCACGTGCATCGTGTTGACCGTCAGCATCGAGTACAACGACGACGTCGCCAGTTGCTGCGCGTACGCCGGTTTTGATGCCTGCGCCATTGCCGATGTTGTGTGGTCGTCGAATAACTTTTGCGCCTGCCTGAGCGGCTTTGTCTGCAGTATCATCGGTTGATGCATCATCTACCACAATGACCTCTGCAGTGGGTACAACCGATTTGACGTCATGTACAACCTTGCCGATAGTATGTGTTTCGTTGCGTGCAGGTATGACAACGCTGATGCTGAATGGCCATTGTTGCGAATCCGACATTCCCTCTCCTTGATGTGACGTCGTGTGTACGCATCGTCACCATCTGCGATTCATAGATGCTTATGCTATAATAAACCAGGTTAACCAAAATTGCATGTATGTGGAGTGCTTTTCATGGCCAAAATGTCACGCGCCGAGCGCAAGCGCTTAGGTGTGCAACGCACCAGTGCGACCACCACCGATGCGTTTATCCCCGAAAACGCCGACGAAATTATTGACAATGCACTGTCGTCAGTGCAGTCGACTGCATCAGCACTTCCGGCAGCTACGCCATCTCGACTTGTACGCACGACTCGTCGTGTCGTGGCACGCGATGTGGCTGCGTCACTTGATTACTCAGCTGAAAGTGCCATGATTGCCAAGGATTTGCGCCGCATTGCACTGTGGGGTACGGTGTTTGTTGTCGCTATGATTGCAATTAAGGTGGCTGGAATCTTCTAGTCACCGATTTTGATGCACAAAATCCCCCGTGAAGCATAAGCTCCACGGGGGATTTCTGTCTGACTACTTGCCCTTGGCCTGTTGTGCTTGGCTCTTCTCGAGACGCTTCATGAAGCGATCGACCTGACCAGCAGTGTCGACGATGCGCTGCTCGCCCGTATAAAACGGATGGCACTTGGCACATACGTCAAGACGTAAGCCCTCTTTGGTGGCAACGGTTGGCCACTGCGCACCACAACCGGCACATACGTATACCGTGTCGTATGATTTTGGATGAATACCCTTTTTCACCGGTTACTCCTTATTGTGCAGCCTCGTCAGCATACACGCTGACTTGCTTTTGTGTGCGGCTGTAATGCTCAAATACTACGCGACCGGGGATCATTGAATAAATCGTGTAGTCGCTGCCCAAACCGACATTCTTGCCTGGCTTGAACTTGGTGCCGTTCTGTCGAATCAAAACCTCACCTGCACGGACTGACTGACCACCGAAACGCTTCACGCCCAGCATCTTTGGGTTGCTGTCGCGACCATTGCGTGAGCTACCAACACCTTTCTTATGGGCCATGACGGGTATCTCCTCATGTAATGTGCCAACTCCGTTGGTTAGCACGACATTGTTCGTATCTTACTTGCCGACCGCAATCTTGGTGACCTGCACGCGCGTCAAGTCTTGGCGGTGCCCTGTACGACGGCGATAGCGCTTCTTGCTCTTGTAACGAAATACTACGATTTTGTCGTCTTGCACTTCGCCAATAACCTTAAGGGTGACTGATGCGCCCTTGATTGTTGGTGAACCGACGATTGTCTGCTCGCCGCCAACCAACAACACTTCGTCAATGCTGAGCTCATTACCAGCCTCGAGTTCGCTCTTGAGCGCAATATCGAGTACTTGGCCTTCTTGTACGCGGTACTGCATACCGCGATCTCGGATGATGGCGTACAACGTATTCTCCCTTGCCGCTGCTGTTCCCAACGGCTCGTCCGTTGGCGCCGCAACTACTTCTATGTCCAACTCATTCGTGGAACGATTTACCAACGTGTAGTATACCCGTATTGATACACTCTGTCAAACATCCGTGCACGTCGGATTCGCCGTGCATTCATGCGTGTTGGTGTCGTCTCTAACACATATCTAACACATATGGCTCTCTATTGTATTGACAACCTATTTATTCGTCAAGTATAGTAGTTATACCCCTAGGGGGTATTTTGAAAGCGGTCAAAGGAGTATGATCATGAGTAAGCCACTGAATATCACCGACAAAGAGTTTGAGACCACGGTATTGCAGTCTGACACACCCGTGTTAGTTGATTTTTGGGCACCTTGGTGTGGTCCATGTCGTGCAGTTGCGCCGATTCTGGAGGAATTGGCCAATGAGTACGAGGGCAAGGTCAAAATCGTCAAGGTCAATACCGATGAATCTGTTCAGTATGCTACGAAGTTCGGCGTGCAAGCTATTCCCACCATGGTATTCTTCAAGGGTGGCAAAGAAGTCAATCGCGTTGTTGGTGTGAAGCCGAAGTCAGCCTTGAAACAGGATTTTGACACCGTCTCACAGTAAACCGAGGTGTGTATATGAGCGATGATGCGTTTGCCTTGAGCGAAGGCGCGCGTGCCGAGCTCGTGACGCGCTTAGTGCGCATCGAGGGTCAAGTTCGCGGGGTGCAACGCATGCTGTCCGAAGGGCGTGATTGCAACGATATCATTACCCAACTTGCAGCCGTTCGTGCGGCGGTAACAAGTGTAAGTGTCACACTTGCTGAGCGTTGTGCCCATGAGTCACTCTGTGAGCAATCAGGCTTGTCGAATGACGATGTAACGCGCGTACTCGCTCTCCTCCGTGCCGCTCGCCCATAATCTTCACACGACACCTATCAGCACATGCTGGTAGGTGTCGTGTTATTCGCGCCATGTAATTGACTGCGCGAGGACGCGGTCTGCGATAGGCGCTATCAGCTGACTGCCCCAAAGCAGAATCCGGTCTTGCCAACGAGTGTAGATATATCGTTTATTGTGCACGATTCCTTCGATCATCCGTTGGGCGGCCATATCTGGGCTTATCCCACGGATTCGCCCGCTGCGCTGCTCTCCTTGCGACCCGCGGCGATGGTGTCCGAATTCACTTGTTACGGTACCTGGACGCACCACATTGAGCGCAATTCCACTGCCAAGAAGTTCGATGCGCAATGCATCACAAAGACGTTCGATTGCGCCTTTGGTGGCACAGTACCCGCCACTATAAGGCAAACCCTGTACGCCAACAACCGATGATACGACTACGATGCGTCCACTACCACGACTGCGCATGACTGGTAATGATGCCTGTATCATGTGGAGTACACCGTATATGTTGGTATTGATGCATTCTTGCATGTCAGCGACTGAGATGGAGGCAACTGGCGCACTCAGCCCAATGCCTGCATTACATACCACCATGTCCACGCGTCCAAACATCGTTAGTGCAGTGGATAGTGCTTGGTCAATCGTGTCCCTATTGCCGATATCGCCGATGACGCAACGGTGTGCATCTGGTCGCTCAAGTTGTTGTTTGAGCGCAATCAACGCATCAGCACGGCGTGCAATCAAGATTAAATGCGCTCCTTTTTGTGCAAACTTGCGAGCCAATGCAGCCCCGATTCCTGTACTCGCGCCGCTTATGATAATGACTGAATTGGCAAGATGCATCTGTGTTCTCTACTTTCTACGATGTATGTATGCTGTGCTGATAAAGTTCGTTATAAATATCAACAACTTGGTCCATCGATGCTTGCCAACTTTTTTGTTGAGCATAGGCATGCGCTTGTTGTCCTAGTTGTATTCGTAGTTCAGGATTTCTGACGAGGGTGTTTACGCTATTTACTAGTGAATCTCCATCATGGTGATCATATACCAACGCATTGACGCCATGGCGTAGGGTGTCTTGGAGTCCGCCCACAAATGGTGCAATCACTGGTAATCCGCAAGCCATTGCTTCAAGCGGTGCGAGCCCAAATGTTTCACTTTGTGATGGAAACACAAAGATGTCTGCAGCATTGTAGGCATCGATTAAATCATCTCCGGTGAGTATTCCCACAAAATGTGCTGACGTGTCTGCAAAGTACTGTTTCGTAATTTGGTGTTGCGGTCCACCACCCACAAGCGCAAGGCGAATACCAGGAATTGTGGCGAGTGGACGCAATGATTCAATCCCTTTTTCTTTGCTTAATCGTCCTACATAGAGCACTACCACGTCATCTGGGTGGCCATTGCTTAATCGATGCCGCATTGCGTGATTTCGAGAACGTTTCTGAAAGCGTTGCAGATCAATGCCACGTTGCCATTGGCGTGTACGCACAATGCCATGTTGATTGATTTGTTTCAGAGTTGCAGTCGATGGTGCGAGATTGATGTGTGCACGATTATGCCACAGCCGAAAGTATGCCCACGCAATAGGTAGTCCCCATGCACCTGCATAGTGTGTGACGTATGTATCAATATCCATATGCACCGAGGCAACCAACGGTACATTACCGATACGCGCCATGATTGTCCCGACTGCACCAATAAATGTCGGATTCATCACGTGGATGATATCTGGTTGAAAGTCAATGATGGCCTTGATTCCTTTGGGCGAAGGAAAGCTGAAATGTAACTCGGGATATAACAAAAAACGCGTTCCCCAGCTCGGATATACCGGTACATCCATGAATGATGTCGGGGCGGTGGGCGGCGCAAATATCATCGGAGTGATGCCGTGATAGTGCATGCGTGTAATCATCTGCGTGATAATGCTCACCACGCCATCAACTTTTGGGAGAAATGTCTCAGTAAACAGGGCTACTTTCATGTGTGTCTACTTTGCTCTGAAGTATATGTATCGTACGCTATGTTGTACCGTATTGGAATTAAGAGTGTTTTAATTGTGCATGTGTGTGTATGCGTGTATGAAAGTGCTACAATACTACGGCTATTCACGAGGAGGAAATACAGTGGTCAGCGAACCGAAACGTGTGTCGATGTTTGCAGGGTTGTCGCCAGTCGTGCTCCGTATTTTGGCGCATAGTCTCTTGTTTGGCTTAGCCGCAAGTGTGTCGGATGTTCTTTTCAATTTCTATCTATTGAGTCTTGGGTACGGAAATGAAGCTGCCGGCCAGATGAATTCAATTTTTAGAGGTGCAGGTGTTATATTTGGTATTCCAATGGGGATGCTCATTGATCGTCAAGGCGCACGCAAAGTCTTGTTATTTGCAATTGCATCCTATGCAGTTGGCTGGATTGTGGTGTTAGGTTGGGAGGATATTCGGATTATCGCACCGATATATTTCTTGGTTGGTGCAGCGAATATCGCTACGTATACTGCTATCATTCCACTGTTGAGTAGTGTAATCGAACCTCAGCAACGCGCGACGTTCTTTGGCATCAACGCTGGTGCAGTTGTCGCTGTGGGGTTTATTGGTTCGTTGTTTGGTGGCGCTTTACCGTCACTCGTTGCGCCACTCCTCAATGTTGGTCCGACTGATATGTTAGCGTATCGTGTGGCATTGTTGAGTGTGTCGCTCATCGCATTTATGGCGATTCTGCCATTGCTTGGCATTGGCCAAGCTGTCACCAATCAACAAAATGCACGCGTGGCGATTGATGACCCGAATGCGCCCAAATTGCCGTTCATGCGCCTCGTCTTGTTTGCATCACAAGGCTTTTTGTTGGGACTTGGCGGCGGTATGGTGGTGCCATTTCAAAATCTCTTTTTCCGTCAACAATTCGATTTGCCTGATGCACAAGTTGGGTTGATTTTGGCAATCTCAGCGTTTGCTATGGGTTTTGGCAGTTTGATTGGTGGTCCGCTGTCAAAGCGTTTTGGGTTGCGAAATGCAGCCGCTTGGACTCGCTTTTTGGCTGCCCCGACACTCTTGCTCATGCTCATTCCAAATTTGTATATTTCGGCAGCTGCATACTATGTGAGTCGTCTGGTCATCGGTGTTACATTTCCGCTTGCGGATGCCTTGGTCATGCAATCAGTGCCGGCCCATCAACGTGGGACCAGCACGAGTTTAACGAGCATGTTGTGGTCACTTGGGTGGGCAGCTGCTGCACTGGCTAGTGGGTATATTCAGTCTGCAAGTGGATTTTATTGGGTTATGATTGCATCAGCAGTTGCGTATGTGGTGTCAGCATTATCGTTCTATGTTATCCCGTTCAAGGATGCTGGGCATTAGAATGAGTTGAGTGCAATGTACATCACTGTCGATTGCACTCTTACTTTTCATAATATATGAAAAAGTGATACACTGTTTCTCATGTTTCGGGATGGTATCTTCTCCAATCAAGAGGTGAATTGTGGTAACCTTGCGCTCCCAATGGCGGGAATTGATGGCGGGTGGATCGCCAGCTGTGTATCGGATTTTGACCCATGGCGTCTTATTTGGATTATCGTTTAGTATTGCCGATATCCTCTTTAACTTCTATTTGACAAGTTTGGGATATGACAATGCTGTAGCTGGGCAAATGCAGTCGGTCTTTCGCTTGGCTGGCGTCTTTTTGGGGTTGCCAATTGGCATGGTTATCGACAAGATTAGTGCACAACGCATGTTGTATATCGGTATATTGACTTACGCACTTGGGTGGGCAGTACTACTCATCCTTGATGGAGTTGGCTTCACAATTGGTACATGGGTGGTGACGCCGTTGCAACTAATGAACGCCGTGTACTTCATCATTGGGGCTGCTAACATGGCCACCTACACCGCGGTCGTGCCGTTGTTGAGTCAAGTGATTGAGCCTCGTCAACGCGCTGCTATGTTTGGTATTAATGCGGCAGCATCCACAATGGTTGGCTCGGTCGGGAGTATTATTGGCGGGTCATTGCCTGGCATTATTGCACCGATTATGGGCGTATCGCCTACCTCAGAGCCTGCATATCGTATGGCGATGTTTACGGTGGCAGTGTTTGGTGTACTGGCTGCCGTACCGCTGATGGGAATCAAGACGGGAGTTAGTCAGCAATCAAGTACCGGGAGTGGAGCAGCGCCAGTGGCACCGTTGTCACCTGTGCCATTCTACGTGTTGTTGCTGCTGGTAACGCCATCGTTTTTCTTTGGTTTTGCTGGTGGTATGTTCGTGCCGTTCCAAAACCTGTTCTTCCGTCAAGAGTTCCAACTCTCTGATAGCGCAGTCGGCGCAAACTTGGCACTTGCGTCACTGGCTATGGGTATTGGGAGTATGATCGGCGGTCCACTTTCGAAGCGCTTTGGTGTGCGTGCGGTGGCTGCATGGTCACGTGGTCTTGGTGCACCCACTATGATGATGATGGTCATTCCGTTTTTACCGATTGCCTCAGCTGCGTACGATATCAATCGACTGTTGATTGGACTCACCTTTCCGCTTTTCTCAGCATTGATGATGCAAACGGTGCCGATTCAACAACGTGGCACGAGTCCAAGTATGTCGAGTATGTCGCGGTCGCTCGGCTGGGCCGTAGCATCGACGTTGAGTGGTCAACTCCAGAATGGTTCGTTTACAACTGTGTTGATTATTTCATCGGTCTGCTACATCATCTCGGGTGTGTTGGTCGGGGTGTTGCCGTATCGTGATAAGCTTGAGTAACGATTGCAGCAAACGCCCTGTCGATATGACATCGACAGGGCGTTTGGTTTATTCGTTGGTAATCAATAGATCTGCACGGAGCGCTTTTTGAGGAGTCGGGAGTGGCCATGCCAGTATGGCTGCGGGTATGAACATCGCGCCTGCGCAGAGCATGGCGCCGATGATGCCCCATTCGAGATAACACCAGCCCGATGCGAGCGTGCCAAAAAGCCGCCCTAGCGAATTGGCGCTATAGTAGAGTCCAATATCGAGACTAACTGCCCCTTGGTCTGCGTACGCTGCAATCAAAAACGAGTGTACCGCTGAGTTGACGGCAAACGCCACACTAAAGAGTAACACTACGAGCAATACCGGTTCAACTGCAAGACCGCTGTAGTATGCCACCCATGCTCCTGCTCCACAGATAATCGCCGGTATGAGTGCAAGGAGTGCGGTTAGGCGCCCATCTGGGGTGCGGCTGGTGGCGAGAATGCGTGGGGTAAGAGCCTGGATAACGCCATAGCCGATGGTATAGAGTGCCATGACGCTCCCCGATTGCCAGAATCCCCAATTCGGTGCGGTGGCCACAAAAATAGGCAAGGCAATGGCTTGCCAGACATCGCGCGCGCCAAACAAAAACACGCGAGCTGCTGCAAGGCGATTGACTGTGCTGAGTGGCGATAGCAGCCCGCGTATCGACTTGGTCTTGGCTGCAGGGAAAGTGCTTTGGACGATGATGGTGAGGATCATGCCGATGCCAACCCATACTGCGAGCGCTACGAGCGCAGTCCGCATGTCGAAGCTCACAAGCAAAAGCCCACCCACAAAGAATCCTATACCTTTAAGTGCGTTTTTGGCACCGGTTACTGCGGCAATAATACGGAATAATCCTTGCGTATTGCTTTTTGAAATCGTCGTAATCGCACTTTTTGCACTAATCTTAGTGATGTCTTTGGCAATCCCCGCAAACCCTTGAAACAACATAACGTACCAAGGTGCAGGTATAGTGCTGGGGATGGCCAACGCGATAAGCGTGATGATTTGCAGCGCAAGCCCTAATCGCATGCTGTTAAGGAGACCAATGCGATTGGCCACCTGGCCACCAATAAGATTCATGATGACGCCAAACAGCTCATAGAGCACGAATACAAGCGCTAAGTCGAGGGCGTTGTATCCGAGCGTGTAGTAATGAAAGAGCACGAGCATGCGTAATGCGCCGTCTGAGAGCGTCAGCATGCTATAGGCGGATCCGATGCGAAAGGCATCTGATTGTTGCATTACAGCCCCCGTTGTGCGCTGATGTACTCAGTCAATTCAACCATGCGCTGGGCATATCCCATTTCGTTGTCGTACCATGCGAGAATTTTGACCTGTGTGCCGCCCGTGACCATGGTCGAGCTGGCATCAATAATCGCAGAGCGCCTATCGCTGCGAAAATCGCTTGATACCAGCAGCTCTTCTTCGAAGCCCAAAATACCTTTGAGTTGTGGGGTTTCACTTGCTGCTTTGAGCAACGCATTGACTTCAGTGACGGTGGTGGGTTGCTCGACCTCAAACACACAGTCAGTTAACGATGCACCGAGCATGGGGACGCGCACAGCAACCCCATCAAGTCGTCCGTTGAGTGCGGGGATAATCAGACCAATTGTTGATGCTGACCCGGTTGATGTGGGGATCATGTTGGTCGATGCCGACCGAGCTCGACGCGCATCTTTGCTCGGCTTATCCACAACGCTCTGTGTGTTGGTCATGCAGTGCATCGTGGTAATCATACCGTGCTTGATGCCTAACGTGGTATGTATGACATGGGCTACTGGTGCTAAACAGTTGGTGGTGCAGGACGCGTTTGTCACAATGTTGTGCCTCGTTGCATCGTAGCGGTCATGATTGACGCCCATGACAACATTGAGTGCGTCTTTTTTGATTGGTGCGGCAACAATGACTTGTTTGACACCTTGAGCAAAGTAGGGCTCGAGGCTTTCGGCAGTGCGGAACTTGCCACTGCATTCAAGCACAATGTCGCATGTTGACCAATCTGTCTGTGCAATTGCAGTATTGTGTGAAACAGTAATCTGGTGCTCCGCAATCGATATTCCTTGCTCGTTTGCGTGGGCATGATGCGCCCAACGACCGTGCACGCTGTCGTAGTTCAGCAAATAGGCACACAACTGGTTGTCACCGTGTGGTTCGTTGATATGCTGCCAGTGCAATCGGGTGTTATCTGCGCCGTTGCGCAAACTCAGACGTCCTATTCGGCCAAAACCGTTAATGCCGATGCGTACCATATTGCCTCCTAAATTATTTCAAATACATTTGAAATATTAAAATACATTTGAAATAATTGCAAGGCGTGGTAAGCTAGACGTAGAGGAGTGGTGGTATCAAGAAATCGAGGGGTAGGCGATGGATATCATCAAAATGGCAGAATTATTAGCGCATCGAGACCGGATAAATTTGTTGAAAGCGTTGCGCGTGCGCGATTTGACTGCCCATGAAGCCAGTCAAGTATTGCAGATGAGTGCGAGTGCTACGTCATATCAGCTCAGAGTATTGACTGAGGCGGGATTGATACGGAGTCATCGAAGTGACTACGATGCACGTACAATTTACTATCAATATATGGCAGATACGATGCAGCAGTATATTGATACGGTACATGCTGAAATGATTGCACCGCATCAAGAGGTAGGAGTGATGCCTATTATTGCGTTCGTGTGTCGTGCAAATAGTGCACGATCGCAGATGGCCGAGGCATGGGCACGCTATTTTGTGCCGCAGTTGAACGTCGTGAGCGCAGGCATTGAGCCAAGCGTTATCCATCCGATGACTATTGAGGTGATGGATGAAGTAGGAGTCGATGCGTCAGTCCAGCGTGCAAAGCAAATCGTTGAACTTGACGTAACGCCTGATGTGGTAATTTCGGTATGTGATTTTGCTCGAACACATGTCGAGAAATACTTTGATCATCAGGTGCGATATCACTGGAGTGTGGCTGATCCGGCGCAAATTGGCACTATCCAGCAGTTCCGCACAGCACGTGACATGCTGAAAGAGCGCGTGCATCAATATATGACACAACATGGATTGCTTGCCTAACACAACGACCATCACACGTACGCACCAGTGATGGTCGTTGTATATGTTTGTATCAAATGTGCTTAGAAAAAACCGTAGACACCCCAACCACCATCGACAATAAGTTGTTCACCGACAATAAACGCTGATTCGTCAGATGCCAAGAAAATAGCCGGGCCGACGATATCGCTGACTTCGCCGACGCGTTTGATGGGTGTGCGCGCGATGATGGGGGCGCGATCGAGTTTACCTTGCTTGACGAGCTCATCTTGGAGTGGTGTACGAATCCAGCCAGGTGAAATGCAGTTGACGCGGATGCCATGTGGCGCCCACTCAGTTGCCAACGATCGTGTCAACTGAAGCACCGCACCTTTGGAGGCAGCATAGGCGGCCCGCATGGGGATACCCTGGAACGAGTGGAGTGAGCCAATATTGACGATCGTGCCACGACCGTGTTGGAGCATGACTGCGCCAACAGCTCGACAAAAGAAGAATGTGCCGTTGAGATTGATATCGAGCGCCTGCTGCCAGCGTTCATTGCTTAGCTCAGTGGTAGGTGAGACCATTGGGATACCAGCGGAATTGACGAGGGCGTCGATGGTACCCCAGGTTGCGACAACGTGGTTTACGACGGCATCGACGGCGGTGGAGTCGCGCACATCGGCGGGTGCAACAAGTGCCTCACCGCCGTGCTGACGAATTTCGGCAGCGACTTCGTCGAGCTCGGATTGATTGCGGCTCACAAGCGCGACGCGTGCGCCTTCGGCGGCGTACCCGAGTGCGATGCCACGACCGATACCACGCCCTGCCCCTGTGACAATGGCGGTGCGACCGACTAGACGACCATAGCTCATGCGTGTCTCCTTGATTTGTGAGAGAATACGATTGGATTGGGTTATTGGACGAAGATATGGTACACGAGATTTATATATTGCGCCACGCAGCGCCGGATCGCACGACTTCCATCCCGTATAATGTGCCACCGGGTCCACCATTAACTGCGCTGGGGCGTAAGGAAGCGTTGCAGGCTGGATTGTTTTTGCAGCATCGTGACATTGATGCTGTCTATGTATCGCCGTTTATGCGGACACGTCAAACTGCTGCGATTGTTTCGGAGCATTTGACTGCACCATTTGCGTATGTCGAGAGCATCAAAGAAGGAGCGCCGGGTGAGGCGCACCGTGATATTCGTGCACGTGTGCGTGGGCTTCTTGATGAAATTGCCCAGCGGGATGTGGTGCGTGTTATGCTTGTGACGCACGGTTGTTGTGTGTTGGCGACGCTCCAAGAAACAACCAATGATACGATTGATTTGAGTGGCCATAAATACGACTACGGCAATCATTCACCAACTGCAGGCATTTGGCATGGGATGCGCCAAGAGAGTGGCTTGTATGCTTGGGAGCTAGTGTTCACTCCATCAGGGGTATCGTAGCGGTGTGGTAGTGACAATGCGGTGCAACTGGGCACCCTGAGCACGGTGGGCAGTGTTCTGCACATTTTCGTGGATCTACAAAGCGGCGCATAGCGCCGCTTTGTGTGCATCGTGGACGTGTGGCGGTGCAATGATGAATGCACACCTCAACCATCATGGCGTGGAGTTCGCGCGCGGTGTGAACGTCGAGATCACCGACATCTGCCTCGACAACACGTTGGACCTCGTCATATGGCGCTTTGAGCACGTCGGTCACATCGGCGTAGATGTTTGTGCGTGCCAAGAAACGGCGGGCATAGGCATCGACGATAAACAGTGCGTGCTGGCCACCGTAGAGCATGATAGTATCGGCGCTTTCACGGCCAATCTGCGGGAGCGCCAAGAGATGGTGACGGCATGCGTCACGCGGAAGCGCCAGAATCGACTGGAGTTGGTCAGGGTATGTGCAGACTTTCTGGGCGATTTGGACGAGGGCTGCACCTTTGCGCAGATAGAATGCACAAGGTTTGCATAATTCACCTACATGAAATGGATCTGCGACGGCGAGTGCATCAAATGATGTGTAGCCGTGATTGAGTAGTCGAAGCACTGCTGCTTCGACTTGCTCCCAACGGGTTTGTTGCACTAATACCATACCAAGAGTGACTTCGTAGGCACGGTGGAAGGTGTGTATAGGCCACCACGCCGGCTCGTGGGCGAAGTGGCCAGATAGTGCATTGAAGAATGGCGCCAATCGGCTAGCGGTTCTCGAAGGCATGTTTGTCAACGAGTGCCACCTCAACGGGGTATTGACCAGTGAAGCACCCATGGCAGAACCCCTGAGCACGGGTTGCTTTCTGCAGACCGTCAAGCGTGAGATAGGCGAGGGAATCAAGCCCTAAGTGTGCACAAATTTGTGGTACGTCGAGGCGATGGGCAATTAGTTCGGGATAAGTGGCCATATCGACGCCGAGGTAGCAGGGGTGTTTGATGGGTGGCGACGAGACGCGCATGTGGACTTCTTTGGCTCCGGCAGCGCGGAGCATGCGCACCATAGGACCAGAGGTATTGCCCCGTACGATGCTGTCGTCAATGATAATGACACGCTTGCCCTCGAGATTGTCGGAGAGCGGGTTAAACTTGAGTTGAATACCGACTTTGCGTAGGCGATCATCGGGTTGAATGAACGTACGACCGATGTAGCGATTTTTGATGAGCCCTTCGCTATAGGGGATCCCCGATTGTTGCGCATAGCCGATAGCTGCAGGGATGCCGCTGTCAGGGACTGGAATGACGATATCAGCCTCGACGGGTGACTCTTGGGCAAGGATGCGCCCAGCCTCGACGCGAGCAGCGTGGAGCGTGCGCCCGTCGATTTGTGAGTCAGGTCGGGCAAAGTAGATGTACTCGAATAGGCACAAATGGCGCTGACGTGAGGCATGCTGGCCAATGGTACGAGGGCCATTGGTGTCAATGGCCACGACTTCGCCGGGTTCGAGCTCGCGCACAAATTCAGCACCGATGGTAGCGAGGGCACAGCTTTCTGAGGCGACGACCCAGCCGTTTTCGCCGATTTTGCCGAGACAGAGCGGGTGCACGCCCCATGGATCTCGTAGCGCATAGAGGGTGTCGCGAGTCAAAATGGTTAAGCAGTAG
Source organism: uncultured Klebsiella sp. (assembly GCA_964469045.1). Lineage (GTDB taxonomy): Bacteria > Chloroflexota > Chloroflexia > Chloroflexales > Roseiflexaceae > UBA965. The sequence goes on along the minus strand of CAYXXK010000014.1, from coordinate 21,734 downwards.
GCGCCTTCGGCTTTGTCCATCAACGCATTGATGCGCTCGTCCCAGCTATTGCCGGGGCCACCGGCAAGGAGTTGGACAATGAGCTCGCTGTCGCTCGACGAGCTGAGACCGAACCCACGTTGGAAGAGTTCGTTGCGCAGGGCAGTGCCATTGGTTAGATTGCCGTTATGACCGATGGCAAGTGGACCAAGGGCACTTTCGACAACGAATGGTTGGGCATTGAGGAGTTTTGATGAACCAGTAGTGGAGTAGCGGGTATGGCCGATTGCTACGTGACCAATCAGCGGTCGGAGTTTTTCTTCGGTGAAGACTTGGGCTACGAGGCCCATTTCTTTGTGGAGATTGATACCGCGACCGTCAGCAACTGCGATACCGGCACTCTCTTGACCACGGTGTTGTAGGGCATAAAGACCGAAAAACGTCATGCGGGCGACATCTTCGCTAGGAGCAAAAATGCCAAATATACCGCATTCGTGATGTGGTTTGTCGTCGTACACGTTTGGCCTCCATCGACTTCATTGGCATTATACCCCAATAACTTGTGTGGGATATTGCTGATTTTGCGTAAGGTAATCCGGTATAATTTGAGGAGTGACAGCAAAGCGAGGACGCATGTTTATCAATCAAAACTCGTTTATTGTGTTTGCCTTGATGGTACTTGTTGGCGCAAGCTGGTGGGCGTATCAAGGGACTTGGGCACCAGCACGTATCGCTGTGCTTGGCGTATTGGTGATTGTAGTGCTTACAACTGCGTTGTGGGCGCGTCGTACTCCTACTGCTGAGGTGCCGAGTATGCTCAAAGGTGGCCAACCAGTGTTGGTCGAGTACTACTCAGATTTCTGAATGGGCTGTGTCGCAACGAAGCCCATCGTGGATGGGATAGAAAAAGACTATCAAGGGACATTGCGCGTCGTGCGTCTTGATGCACGCAACAGTGAGAATCGTGAGTTGGCCAATCAAATCGGCGTGCAAATGACGCCGACGTATGTGCTATTTGATGCAAATGCCAAAGAGATTTATCGTTCGTCGGGGATGCTCAATCGTAGTACTATCGATGAATTCATGCAGTCAATCAGCAAGTGATGAAACGAGGAATCATGAAGAGCTTCAGTGCATATCCATCACGTCGTTCGATGATTGTGAGTACGGGTGGGGCGGTGGCGACGAGCCACCCACTTGCTGCCCAAGCAGGCTTGCAGATGCTTGCCCAAGGTGGCACTGCAGCTGACGCAGTGATTGCGGCAGCCGCCGTGCTGAACGTCGTTGAGCCGATGAGTACAGGTATTGGTGGCGATGCGTTTGCGTTGGTCTACGATGCACAGACCAAAAAAGTCAAGGCACTCAATGGTAGTGGGCGTGCGCCAAAATCGTTGACGCGCGCTGAGTTTGCCAAGCGCGGGCTCCATAAGATTCCTGCATTAGGTGTATTGCCAATCAACGTACCGGGGGCCGTTGCTGCCTGGGAGACGTTGATTCAGCAGCATGGCAAGCTCGATTTTGCCACGATTTTGGCACCTGCAATTCACCATGCGCGCAATGGCTTTGCGGTAAGCGAGATTATTGCGCGTGGTTGGGCCACGCTTGCCGACAAAATGCGGCAACACCCGGATGCAGCACGGATCTTTTTGCCGAATGGGCGTGCCCCCAAATTGGGTGAGCGCTTCTTTCAGCCAGAGTTGGCAGTTACATTCGAGGAGATTGCTCGCGGTGGTGCAGAGAGCTTTTATCGCGGTGATTTGGCTAAGCGGATTGTGGGGGCATTGGCACGCGATGGAGCGTTCCTTTCGCTTGAAGACATGGCGAGCCATACGAGTGATTGGGTTGAGCCGGCCACAGCCAACTATCGTGGGTATGATGTATTTGAGTGCCCCCCAAACGGTCAAGGTTTGACGGCGTTGATTGCCTTGCGTTTGCTTGAGGGGTTTGATTTGGCGAGTTTGCCGCCGCATTCGCCACAGTCGTTGCATCTGCAGGTCGAGGCAATGCGCTTGGCGTTTGCTGATGCCGCGCGTTATATTGCAGACCCAGCGTTTGTGAACGTGCCAGTACGGGAGTTGCTCGCTGAGGAGTACATTGCGCAGCGCCGTGCGCTGATTGACCCGACCAAGGTGAGCGAGGTGGTCGCTGGTGAGATCCCGATGTCACATGACACGGTGTATGTCACTGCGGTCGATAAGTACGGCAATGCAGTGTCGTTCATCAATAGTTTGTACATGGGGTTTGGGTCAGGCGTGGTTGCTGGTGATACCGGTATATGTATGCAAAATCGCGGCGCAAACTTTGTGCTTGATGAGGGACATCCAAATGTGCTCGAGCCTGGTAAGCGTCCGTATCACACAATCATTCCGTGCATGGTCACCAAAGACGGCGAGTTGTGGTCGAGCTTTGGGGTGATGGGCGGATTCATGCAACCCCAAGGTCATGTGCAGATGTTAGTCAACATGATTGACCATGGTATGAACCCGCAAGAGTCACTTGATGCACCGCGATTTGAGTTGGTCGAGCCATATGACGGCATGCGGACGGTCATGTTTGAGCATGATGCTACGACGCAACAGTCGTTGGTTGCACTTGGACATGATGTGACGCCAGCCAAAGTCGGTGGATTCGGTGGTGGTCAGATTATTGTGGTTGAGGATGGTGTGGCATTTGCAGGGTCTGATCCACGTAAAGACGGTGCTGCAGTTGGTTTGTAACGACAAAGGGACTCCATGAAACGTATTGTCTGGTGGTTGACATTGTTGCTTGTAGCATGTCAACCACCGCAACATTGGCAAGAAATCGTGAATTTACCGACACCACTACCGCGTGGTGGTGTTTTGACGTATGCGCTGGACGAAGATCTCGGGGTGTTTCAGCCATGGAACCTGCAAAATCGCGCCACAGAGGTAGCTACAGCACTCACCCAGGCTGGCTTGACGCGCCTTGATGTCCGTGGTCAACCGCAAGCCGAACTTGCGGAATCGTGGCAAGCTGATCAATCAGGCACGGTGGTGACGGTGACGCTGCGGGCAGAGTTACGCTGGTCAGATGGGCAAAGTCTCACTGCTAATGATGTGGTATACACATATCAAGCGTTAGGTGCGCTTGCACTCGAGTCGCCTTTGGGGCGTGAACTCGAACGTATACGTGAAGTGGTAAGTATTTCACCGACAGTTATCGAGTTTCGTTTGCGGGAGCCGTATGCACCATTACTAACATTATGGGCGTTGCCAATTTTGCCACGACATGTGTTACTAGATCAGCCCCTCGCTGATGTCAATTTGCGTACATTGATGGTTGGTGCAGGTCCGTTTGCGCTCCAGCAAATAGAAGAAAATGGCGATTGGTCACTCGTAGCTAATCAGTACTATCATCGTGGTGTACCGTTATTTGATGGAGTGCGACTCGCAACGAATCAATCATCATCGCAGTTGGCAGCAATTCAGACCAGTGATGAGCCGTTTGTGATTGACACCAATCAAATTATCGACACAACCAATCAATTGGTTGCCGAATACCCACAGAATAGTGTGTTAGCAGTGGCATTTAATATGCGTCGTGACCGGGTATTGACGTCATTGCCGTTACGCCATGAGTTGATTCGCTTGGCTGAACGTGATGAACACTTTGCGAAAACAGATGAATCTCTGCAGGCGGTACGACAACTTACGCTTGGTGGGAATTGGCTTGAAGTCCCAGAGTTAAATACGCCGAACGTGGCATTGGACGATCAACTTGCACAACAAGGATGGGCGTACGATGATGAGACGCAGTATTTGCGTAAGAATGGTGCTCCGCTGAAGATTTCGCTGGTTGTGCAAGCAGATAATCAGCTACATCAAAAATTAGCACAATTTTTGATGAAACAGTGGCAGCGAGCAGGTATTGAAATAACGCTGGATTCATTGACGCGACAAGCATATCTGGCGCGCATGATAGCGCCGTACGATTATGATGTTGCTGTAGTAGAATGGGCGCACGGTCGTAGTAGTGCTGAATACGCAGATACGTTATTCTATGATCCCACCGCATACTGGCTGTTCGCAAGTGCAGAACTGAATCGTAGTATGCCCGATACCTACGGTAGTCTTAATATTGTGGGTATGAGCGATGAAGGATATGATATGTTGGCCAAATCAGCGTTGGCTACATATGATGTTGTTGGTCGATTGAATGCTGAGCGGAGCGCCAGTATCAGAATCAATGACCTTGCGCCATACTATTATGTGGCACGCACTCAGCGACTTGTTGTGCGTAGCCCGAAAATAGCATCCATCCAAGAATTGCCCACTTTCGCAACACCATGGTATATGGCTAACATCGATATGTGGTACCAACTGCCATAAATACTAATGCCGCTGTGACCCTGCGCCACAGCGGCATTAGTGTATTTAATCTTGGTGGCCAACAAAGCGAAGCGCAGTCAACGCCAGCGTTTGTGCTACATGTATCAAATCGGCCACTGGCACATATTCGTTGGGTTTGTGGGCCAAACGAACATCACCTGGACCAAACATGACGGTTGGCATGCCACCTTGGTGGACAAGGAGTCGCATATCAGCCCCGTAAGGCATGCCTTCGAGGATGGCGTGTTTACCGAACGCCTGGTGCGCCTGTGTGAGCGTGCTGACAATCGGGTGATTGACATCGGTCTCGGCAGGCTCAAATGTACCACCCCACCACTCGATAATCGGAGGATGTGTGGAGAGCCATGGATCTTGCGATGCAGCTGCGGCTACGGCGGCCTCGAGTTCGCGGCGGGCGACTTGTGAATCCTCGCCGATGCCGATACCGTAGCGGCCTTCGGCGATCAACTCTTCGGCGACGCTTGATGGCCAATTACCCGCACGCACGGTGCCAATGCTGAGTGGGTATGGTAGGCGGTAATTATCGAAGAGTGGATGGCGCATGCGTTGATTGCGCTCGGCTTCGAGTGCGATTAGCGCTTGTTGGACGACGTAGTACTTTTCGATGGCACTGACGCCTTCTTCGCGGTAACAGCCATGTGCCGAAAGCCCGGGTACGGTGATACGTACATTGTGAGCTCCGGCTTGGGCCGGTGCGATGGCAAGGCGGGTTGGCTCGGGGATAATTGCTGCATCAGCGGTGTAGCCACGCAGGACTGATGCCAGGGTGCCACAACCGCCGTCTTCTTCGCCGATGACGCTCTGCAGGTGGATGACGCCATTGAGTTTGACGCCTGCCTTGAGGATTGCCTGCATGGCCCAGAGGGCTGCGACGAGCCCGCCCTTCATGTCGAGTGCGCCACGGCCGTACATGTTGCCGTTGCGAATGGTGGCGGTGTAGGGGTGTGAATCCCAGTTGCGATGATCGCCTTCGGGGACGACGTCAATGTGACCGTTGAGTACGAGTGACCGACCACCTCGGTCATCACCGATGGTGCCAACCAAGCCAATTCCGTGGGGGCGCTCGACCTCCCATGAGAATGCGGGGTGTTGTTTGAGCGTCTCAAAGTCGATGTCCCACATGTCGGTTTGGAGACCAATTTGGCGCATTTTAGCGCCCATGTGGCGCTGCGCATCGTCTTCGTGGCCGGAGATGCTAGGGATAGCCACGAGTTCCGTGAGGAATGTGAGCATGCTATCTGTGTCAAGTGCTTCGATGACACGACGTTCGGTTGCGGTAAGTTGATTCATTGTGTCCTTGCACATCGACCGGCGCTTGCTGCGCCGGTCGATTCTAGTGCTTTCCTTGTATTAATCGCGAAGAAGTGGGCGAGTCAAGCAGGTCGGACCACCCTCGGCCTTGAGTGAAATCTCGTTGCCGCGGTAGGTGAGTACCTCACATCCAGCGTCAGCAAGTAATCCGGCTGTGATGGGGTTGGCATCAAGCATCAAGCAGACCTTGGGGGCGATTGCAAGGACGTTGGTGGCCATGGTGTCGTATTCTGAGGCGGGGATTTCGATGAGCGTAAAGTTGCGGCGCTTAAGCTCTTGATACATGGCTGTGGGCATCAATGGTAGGTGGACAACGGCCATGTTGTGGTCGACCATCGAGATGAAAGATAGCAAATGTAAGCATGCCTCTGGGCCGGTGTAATATGGCAAATCATACGAGATTACTTCGACGCCATGAGGTGCCAGCATAGCACGGATTTGGTTGACGGCTTCGTAATTGGTACGGAACCCGACGCCGATCATAAGTGTCTTGTCGTCGACCCACATGGTGTCGCCGCCTTCGGCGCGAGCGTCGCCGGTTAATCGGCCGAGAATTGGGATACCGGCTTTTTGCATGCTCTGAGCGATAGCATCTTCTTCGCCGATGCGCAGGGGTTTGCCCATATGCAAAATGATAGCACCGTAGTTGGTGACGATAGCTGGATCAAAGCAGAAAATTGCATCTGCATGATCAGGGAGTACGGTGTCGTGCATGATGACCTCAACGCCAGCACGGCGTAAGGTATCACACAAATCAGCGTGTTCTTTGAGTGCCCCTGTTTTGTCGGGTTGACTCGTATAGTGCCAGCGTTGCGGATCTGCACCGTAGAATGCTTGATCGGGAGTGCGTAACATGACTTTGCGGAGTTGTGAAACCATGTTTTGGGCACCGAATGAGCGAATTGTCATAACAATCTCCTTATTATCGATATGCGAAGTAATTACTTCGAAATGATGCGTGTGAGCCAGTGGATGATGCGTAATAGAAAGGGCTGGTTAGCCTGATGCTGTTGTGCTATGGTTTGATTCAGCTGGTCAACTTGTGCTTGTAGATGTGCAATCGACTGATCGTGTGCTATGGTACTTTGCCAAATCGCTCCAAGCTTTTTACTTGTTTGGGTGAGTGTATCAATGTCAGATTGTAGTGCTGTAAATTGCTGTTGCAATTTGTTTATTTGCTTAACTTTTGCATTAATCTGTGTATCGATAGAATTCAGACTTTCAAATGCAATATGAAAGCCGTGTAGCATAAGATTATGATCGGACACGGTTGTATGTTCGCTGTAGATGATACGTGGAAAAGCTACTTCTGGATCGATGTCTGGGCGATATCGTGCAAGTAACGCGCGATTGCTTGCATCAAATCGCGCATGGATAAAATCAAGCAATTCTTGATTATACAGGCTTAGGGGGGAGTCAAATTCTTGTGTGCCTGAAACAGGAGCGTGACCTACTACGAGCGGTTTGAAGTGAAACATCGAGTTAAGTTTCGCATTGTGTTTTAGTGCAGTTTGGATACGTGTTTCTTTCGGATCGATACTATTGGTATCTGACATGGCAGCTGCGCGTGGATTGCGGGCAATGTATTGGTGGCGTATCTTAGAAAACAACAATGCAGACCGGTTATTGATTGATGGATTTGCGTGTACCAAATCGTGATCGTTTGCGATAATATGGGGGGTGTTAATGGCAGTAGCAAAGTCATGGTGGAGTAACCCATCTACCATGCAGCGTTTTTCAAGAATGCCGAGATATATGTTTTGACTGCCGAAGGTTTCATCCCATGCTGTAAGTGTCTTTAACCAGTCAGCATGGATGTCACCTGCCAGCAAATCTTCAAAATCTTGACGCCAGTATCCCCATTCTTTCCAAGCACTGATGATGTAATATGGTTGGTTGCGAACGTAGGCAATTATCTTCCAGTTACATTCATCAAGAAATGGTCTAAACCATTGATGTGCGCCTGTCCAGTGATTAAATAAATTCTCAGCGCTTAACACGGCACTGTGATAACCGTGTTCTTGCATGTAGTTAAGGTTACTGCGAAATTGGTCTTGAAAGGATTCAATACCTTTGACTCCATTCAACAATACCTCATGAAAGTATTGTTGTTGGTTGCTCAGTTGGTCGTGCTGTGCTCCTGGTGAAAAATCGGTATCAAAAATGAGATATCCAGCCTCAGCCAGTGCTGCTTCCACACTTTTGAGCCACACTTGAATTGTGGTACTACCGGTTTTACCAGCGCCGATATGTAAATATATTGTTGGTTTGGTGCTCATGAACTACTCACAGTTGTGTACACAGAAAAAGGCTGACAAACATTCGGATTATAGCATACTGTGATATATTGGTCTGTGTTTATTGTGAGATGGTGCGATGGTGAATACTGGGAATGTGCGAATCACGAAAAAGAACTACCCTCATATAGAGTGATCACACGTATCAATGATTTCCATAAGTTGTGTGAGCATGCGATTATACGGTGTATCAATGCCTATCTTTTGGGCTGCAGCGACCACTGCACCATTGATGGTGGGAATTTCGCTCGGGCTACTGCGCATCACATCTTGCAATGTTGATGATCGATTTGTGGCGGTGGCCTGGGCCACATGGAGGACATGAGCTACGGGGTCATCATAAGGTAAGGTGATGTTGAGGGCTGTGGCAACTGTTACGGCTTCGTTGACTACGTGTGTCACCAATGTACGAGCCCTAGGATTGTTGGCGAGTTCACCGTTGCGCACACGCAAAATGGCCGTGAGCGCATTGATACCTGCATTTACGATGAGTTTGCCCCAAATGAGACTCTGTAGGTTGGGGTTCTGGTGTGCTGGTAACCCTACCGCATTAAACGCTTCAACGAGATGTGCGACATGTGGTGATGGATGATTAGCCGCAAACACGCTGTCACCCATGCCTGCGTGTCGCACATGCCCTATGTCGACTATCGTTGCACCGAGCGATGTAACTCCTTGACTGACACGATGTTGGCCGAGTGTTTTACTGAGGATATCAGCTCCACCCATTCCATTTTGCATGGTAATGCAGATACCATCGCGCGCGAGTGCGATTTGTGCTTGGCCGGCTGCCCAGTCAGTTTGATGGTATTTGACCATCACAATTACGATGTTTGAATCGGCGGCATCCTCGGCATGTGTTGTTGCACTTGGGTAATACGTGTTGATTACTCCATCACGTTCACGTTTGAGACCATGCATGCGGATGTGGTCGATTTGGGCATGCCAACTATCGATGAGGGTGACCTGGTGATCTGTACTCAAATACGATGCGAAAAGGCATCCCATGGCACCCGCACCGATAATGGCAATGTTCATAACTGCTATTCTCCGGCTTCGAGGCGACGGATCATCTCTGCATCAATCGGGAAGCTGTTGGCTGCCTCTGGGAATGAGCCATGCAGGACATCGTGATGGTATTGTTGCATGCCATTGCGGATGAGATCGCCTGCTTCGGCGTAGCGTTTGCCAAAGGGCAAGCCAAACCCAGGAAACATGCCGAACATTTCATGGGAGACCAACACCTGTCCGTCACATCCAATACCTGCTCCAATGCCAATCGTTGGGACGGTGAGTCGTTTGGTGATATACGCCGCCAAATCAGCGGGGACGGCCTCCATTAGGACGCACCAGCAGCCGGCAGCTTGCATCGCGAGAGCGTCGTTGACGATTTGTTGGGCAGTAGCGAAGTTTTGGCCACCAATCACGTTGATGCCCCCAAGACTTGCAGCGGTTTGTGGCGTCAGCCCGATATGCCCGATAACAGCAATGCCGGCATCAACAATCGCTTTGGCAATAGGTGCTTGTTTGCTGGTGCCTTCGAGTTTGACGCAGTCCATGCCGGCTTCTTTGATAAGACGTCCCGCATTACGAATGGCTTCTGATTGATCGGCTTGATATGACATGAACGGCATATCGCCGACGAGCAAGCAGCGTTTTGCGGTGCGCCCTACAGCTTTGGCGTGATGTACCATTTCGTCCATCGTGACTGGCGAAGTGCCGTTGTACCCCAACATGACCATACCGAGAGAATCTCCAACGAGAATCATCTCAACGCCTGATTCATCGACTAAACGTGCGAATGGTGCATCATACGCCGTGAGCATGGCGAATTTGCGTTGGCCTTTGAGCGACTGAATGAATGGAATTGTGACTTTGGTCATACCGATGCTCCTTATGAAGATTGATTATTCAAGAAGTGTATAGCTGTGTGGATGTAAACTTCAGCAGCGCGTTCTACCTCATTGATTTTGACGAATTCGTTGGGTTGATGAGGGATTCGTTTGTCACCTGGGCCGTATACGACCACTGGCACTCCGGCATCGCGCATGATGATAGTGCCATCGGTTGATCCGGGCACGCCGCCGAACGGCGGTGTCGTGCCGTAGACCTGTTCATGTGCATGTTGGAGTGATTGTACCAACGGGTGTGCTGCACTGATCTCGGTTGATGGTCGATCATCGACGATGCTGACGCGTAATGTGTACGTGGGGTCAATTGAAGTCACGTCATCGATAAACTGTTGGATCTGAGCGATGATGTCATGATGATTGACTCCCGGGATGGTACGAATGTCGAGGTAGGCGTCACAATAGTCTGGGAGCACATTGATTTGACTGGCGTCACCGCTGATAGGGGCGCGCGCGACAGTCGGGCTGACGTAGATTTTGCCCAGAAGCGGGTGTTCGCCAAATTGTTGACGTAATGTCGATTCGATTGTCATCACTCGGCTTAGTAGATAAACCATGGCGCTGAGCGCATTGACACCTTCCTCGGGCATGGCGCCATGGGCGACGCGCCCGAAGGATTCGAGTTTGAGCCGGAGTGCGCCTTTTTGGGCGATACAGACCTCGTGTTGCTCAGGTTCGCAGATGATGGCGGCGCGTGCGCCCGTGGCGTAGCCTTTGGCGACAATATCTTTGATGCCAATCATCAATCCTTCTTCATCAACGGGGATGAGGAGGCGAATTGTACCTGCAAAAGGTGCGCCAGCGAGTTGAATTGCACGCACGGCAAAGAGCATGGCGGCGATGCCGCCTTTCATGTCGGCTGTGCCGCGACCATACATTTTGCCGTCAATGATTTCGGCGCCAAACGGGTCGAACTTCCACGCCGCATAATCGCCCGGAGTGACGACGTCAGTGTGACCCTCCATCAAGAGTGTGACGCCAGGGCCGAGCGATCCATGGAGTTCGGCGACGATGTTTGGGCGTCCAGGAGCGACTTCCCACATGATGGGGTTAAGGTTCCATTCGTCTAAAATGCTATAGACGAATTGTGCTGCTGCGGATTCATTCGCACCAGCAACAGTCGGCAAATACACACTCGGGATGCGTACAAATTCGCGTAGAAAGTCAATCATCGCGTGGTGGTCAAGGTGTTGAATGATATGTTTCATCGATTAGATCCCCATAGTACGCCCAATAAATGCACCAGTGATTGCCAAGAGTGCAACGACGATAAGCATCATGCCATCGCGAGGTTGTGCGTGCATTGTACGGCGCTTCGTGCGACCGGCGCCGCCACGATAGCAGCGTGCGTTCATTGCTACGATGAGCACTTCGGCACGATTGAGGGCATTAACAAATAGTGGTATGAGGACGGAACCAAGGTGTTTGGCGCGCTGAATGGCATTGCCTTGGTCAAATCGTACGCCCCGCGCCATCTGGGCACGAATCAAGCGCTCAAGCTCCGTGATAAGGAGTGGCACGAATTTGAGCGCTACGGTCATGGTCATGACGAGCTCATTTATTGGAAACTTCAAACGTTTGAGTGGATCGAGCATAAGTTCAACTGCATCGGAAAGGTCAATCATCGTCGTAGTAAACATCAGCATGTTCATCATGTGATAGAGCACAATTACACGGGTAAATATATACAACCCGTTGATAATGCCTTCTTTGGTGATGGATACAATCCACCATTGCCAATAGTACGTGACATCAACTCCTGGTTGTATCCGGTAGAACAAAATTTGAAAAGGGATAAAGAAGAGCATGGTTCGTACAAGTAGGCTATATCCGCGTAAGGTATAGCTGATAGAGATGCGACTCGCAAATTGGATGAGAAGTGATAGCAGTACAAGTGGTGCAATGCTCATAAATCCGCGTGTCATGAACACGCTGATCATCATGATTACGACTGCAGTTATTTTGAAGCGTGGATCCAAGCGGTGGATTACTGATGGTGTGTCGATGTATTGTCCGAAAGTCACATTACGTGAGAATTCAAGCGTCATTGTTGACCTCCGTGGGTGTTTGCATGCCTTGTGTGTTGCACGATGCACTCAATGAGTTCGCTATCATCACGTACATACATCGGAAAAGAGGGGATTGTTGACCGTAACATGCGCGCAATTTCTGAGGATTCACTCAACTCTAGACCTTGTGCATGCAGTGTATCTGCGTCATGCAGAAGCTGCGACAGCGGGCCTTGTGCGGTGACGCGCCCTTGATGCATGATAATCACACGATCAGCGAGTTCTGCGAGCTCGTCGATCGTATTGCCTACAAGAATCACAGTCAGGTTACGCTCTTTGCTGAGTCGTGCAATAAGGTGTGCGAGTTCTCTACGACCACGAGGGTCAAGGCCAGCCACGGGTTCGTCGAGAATGAGTACCTCGGGTTCTGCTGCTAGAACTCCTGCGATAGCGACACGGCGCTTTTGTCCGCCGCTTAACGCATAGACATAGCGCAAACGAAATGTTGCATAATCTAGCCCAACCGCATTCAACGATGCTTCAACGAGCGCACGTGATTGTTCAGCAGGAAGTTTTTTGCGCCGAGGTGCAAACGAAACATCTTTGCCGACGGTCTCTTCAAATAGCTGTGTTTCGGGCTGTTGAAACACAACACCAATGCGTTCGCGTAGCGCACCGATATCGAATGAAGGTGCGTGGATGTTTTGACCATCAACATATACTGTGCCAATATGCGGTTTGCGCAATCCAAGAATGCATTCAATCAGAGTGCTTTTGCCTGCTTGTGTGCCGCCAAGTAATGCGACGATTTCGCCCCGATGAATACTACAGCTTGCGCCATCTAATCCAACGCTCTGCATGGGCGTGTCTTTGAGATAGGTAAAATGTACGTTTTCGAGAGTGATAAATGGTGACTGCACAGGTTTGTTGGGTGTTGACGCGGGTGGTGTGGTGTCTTTTGTCGTCATTTGTGGCGTAAGTTGTTGGGCGAGTTGGTGCACACTCAGTACTGGTGTGTCGAGCGTCATGCCACGATGAACGAGTGTTTGACCGATGTGCGTGACAAGTGGCACATCAAGCCCAACCACGGTGAGTTCGTCTTGACGGCTGAAAATCTCTTTGGGCGAGCCTTGCATCATGACCCGACCTGCATGCATGACTACAATTCGGTCAAAATTGATGACTTCGTGCATGAAGTGCGTAATGTGTATGAACCCAATTCCGAGTTGCTGACGCAGGTGTTGGATGAGTGTCAACAATTGGCGTGCTTGTGGTGGCGCAATCATTGTTGTTGGCTCATCTAAGATAACAAATGATGGTTGCATCGCTAGTACGCCAGCGATGGCCACGCGTTGTCGTTCACCACCTGACAAGGTACTAATAGATGCATTTCGAATCGTGTGTAAATCAAGCGCATCAATAACTGCATCAATCCGCTCTTCAATTTGTTCGCGCGGTAAGCCTAGATTTTCTGGCCCGAATGCGATATCATCGACGACTCGACTGGCAATTAATTGATCATCTGGTCGTTGGAAGACGAGTCCTACTTCGCGACGAATATCAAATGCATTAGTTTCGGTTGCTGGGATTCCGTTTATTGTTGCAGAGCCACTTGTCGCAATATGCACGGCGGCAAGTATTTTGGCGAGGGTACTTTTTCCACTGCCGTTGTGGCCAAGGAGTGCAACTAATTCGCCTTGTTGAATGGTAAGTGAAACATCACGGAGGGCGACAATTGCATCATCTCGCCCGGCGTTATAGGCAAAACCCACCTGTTCGAGTGCAATCATAATGGCCCTTAGTCTGGCAGGTGAAGTACGCATACTTCACCTGCCTGTAAAACAGTACTTAGTACGTTCCGTCTTTGCTTTCGGTAGCAGTGGTTTGACCTGATCGCACCAGATTGACACCACGTGCAACGACCACGGTAATCACGGTGGCAATCACTACTTCGGCGATGGCTTGTGGGATGATGGTCGGAACTACTTCAACCGGGAGTAATCCAAACGCCACCAACATGCCTACCACAAAGACCGTATTGGTCAATGTGCCTACCACACCGGCTGCAGCTGCCGCCAAGTCTTGGTTGCGTGGCGCAAGTGCTTTGTAGGTATACCAGGCAGCAATGCCGATAAGTACACGGGGTACGACTGACACCATTGGATTCGTAAAGAGTCCAGTAGTGTCCTGAACCATGCTGAAAATACCGAAAATGAGTCCTGCCAGAATACCTACCACAGGCCCCTCGAGCACCGCACCGATGATGGCCGGGACATGCATGATAGTAGCGTTACCACTCACATTGGGGACGGGGATGAATCCGAGTTGGGTTACTCCCAGCACAATTGCGATTGCACCGAGAATGCCTGCGACCACGATTTGACGTACGTTGATCTGCATGTTGCCTCTCTTTCATCTTCTCATCATTGAGAAACACGTCTATGGCGTCGAGTCTGTGACTCGTTGCACCCATTATTACGATGTCACTGCAGGTATGCCAGCGAGTGATGTGGCAGTCAACACGCTACGTTCAATGGCGGCAGCAACAACATCTGCTGCGACACTACCAAGTTGGAGCATGGATGGCGCCGGATGAGCATTTGTTGATGCTACGAAGATGACATCACCGTCATACGGTGTATGAACTGGCTTGATGGTGCGCGCCATGCCGTCTTGTGCCATTTGTGCGACTTTACGGCATTCACTTTTGTTGAGGATGGCGTCGGTAACCACCACAACCAAGGTTGTATTGCCTCCAGCAAAGGCGGGTACCTCGATACCGCCACGGAGTTGACTGCTCATATTGGCAAACGTGCCATCTGCTAGTCGTGTGCCTGCAAGGATTTCACCGGTGTGTTCACGGTAGATATCGCCGAATGCGTTGTTTACAACAAGTGCTGCGATGGTGGTACCGTCTGGAAGCGTAATCGCACTACTGCCTATGCCGCTTTTCATCCACCCATGAGCGCCGAGTATTTTGCCGACTGTGGCACCTGTACCTGCACCTATGCATCCTTGTTGGACAGGGGCTGAAGAAGCGTTATCACATGCATGATATCCCATTTCGGCACTTGCATGTGCGGTTGCTGAGCCACAGCCGAGATCAAAAATCACCGCCCCTGGAACGATAGGAACGCGAGTGACACCGACATCAAACCCGATATTTCGATTACGTAGCCATCGCATGACGCCATCAGCGGCGGCAAGCCCAAAGGCACTGCCACCGCTGAGACAGATTGCATGAATATGTTGCACGGTGCATTCTGGTGCAAGTAAATCAGTTTCGCGGGTTCCGGGCGCCCCACCACGTACATCGACACTAGCAGTGGTGTTTTCGGGGAACAACACTACTGTGCACCCGGTGAGTGCCTCAAAGTCTTGTGCATGTCCTACGCGTACGCCTTTGATGCGCGTGAGAGTTGACTGCATCGATTGCCTCCATTGGCAACTCGAACGAATACGTTATTGAAATGCTTTGTAGTACAGAGAATGTAGCACACAACATAATGTATTGTCAATAGGATACATCACCTAGTTGTAAAGAATAACAACTAGGTGATGTTGTTGTACATGTAATACCAAATCTGTTACCAGATGGAACGCATTGTATGCACACGTAATTCTTGGAGTTTTGTAGATGCATCGCCAGAAATATTGTAGTGCTGTGCTGCATGGGTTGGGTATACACGGAGCGAGCACACGGTATAGTCGCCGGCGTAGATTTCGATGATTGAGCGATCAACATAGATTGAAATTTGTAGTGCTGCATGGTCTTGTGGATGCAGCGCAGCACGATAAACATCATGCGCACAAGATTGATTGAGGCTGCTATTTGACATATCACATACCAGTTCGTGCGATTGGCGTTCCCAGCGAATCCGCGTGCATTCATTGCTGCGGGGATCATGGCGCACGATAAATTCAACATCCGACTGTTGTGTGCCATCAATGGTTGCATGGATGACGAGTGAGTCACCCGCCACATGCCGAAGCATAGTTTGGGCTTGCGCAAGTGTGATGGCGCGACCATGCGCCAACGCATCTGTTTCGAGGGCGTTGACTTCAGGGGCAACGCGGTAAGTCATCTGGCCTGCAGCATCGAGCGCCAAGATACGAGGAAGCGTCATGACTCCTGACCACCCCATTGCACGATTGAGTTGCTCGCTACATTGCTCTTGACACCAGCCAATCATGATGCGTCGGCCATTGGTATCGGTGAAACTTTGTGGTGCGTAAAAACTCATACCATGATCAACCAAATTGCGTTGACGTGGTGTAAATCGGCGTCCATCAAAATCGCCGCTCATATAAATGACTCGGCGCATGGGGAGCGGCGAAGTGATGTATACATGTTTGTCACCACTCGCAAAAAAATCTGGGCACTCGTAGAGTTGTTCGTTGACGATGTCGTCGGATTCAATTAAGCGTCCGAGGTATTCCCAGTTGATAAGGTCGCTTGAGCGAAAGAGCGGTGCAACGGCACGTGTACCATCGCCTGACCCAAGTACCTGATACCACCACGTGCCGTCATGCCACATGGTGTGATCACGAAAGTCATAAACCAGATTGTCAGGACGCTCGCGAATAACCGGATTCTCTGGGGCCTTGGTGAATGTGCGCATATTATTATCGGCATAGGCGAGACATGGGAGTTGATCTGGGCTGTTGACGCCGGTATAGATGATAACCGGTGTTCCATTGTGTACGATGGCACACCCTGAGAAGACGCCGTCTTTGTCGTAAGGCATGTCGGGTGCAAGTGCTAACGGCAAATCCTGCCAGGTAATCAAATCGCGACTAACGGCGTGTCCCCAGTGCATGGCACCCCAGTATGCAGCGTGGGGATTGTACTGATAAAACAGGTGATACTCGCCGTTCCAGTGTATAAGTCCATTTGGATCGTTGATCCATTGTTGTGGGGCGGTGAAGTGGTATTGCGGACGGTGTTGCTCGGTACGTGTACTCATTTATGCACTCACATTTCTGTATATGGTTTGACGTATGGATATACGGCCTCGGTGAGGACGGTACGAAGGCCAAGTTTGTGGTAGAGCGCTAGGGCTGGTTCTTCGTGCACCGCAAAGAGATATCCAAGTGCACCTTGGGCGGCGATATCTGTGAGCGCTTTGCCGACGAGTGCGTGTGCAATACCACGGCGTCGATACGACTCTTCCACAAATACGCTTTCGACACGACCTAAGCCATTGCTGATGTAGCTGACACAGCGTGCGACCGGGCGATTATCGACAATCGCCATATAGCCGTTGACACCAGGGGCACTCACGGTTTGGTAGTGCAATTTATACATTAACTCATCGGGTGAATATTGATCAGGTTGATTGACCTGACACCACCGCACAAAATCAGCGTGGTCGAGTGCAACTTCAACATGTATTAATGGATCGAGCGCGGGGATTTCGGCACGTTGGAGCATCAAATCGCTGCTGCCCCAATCGGTTTTTTTGACAAAGCCGGCTGCTTGTAGTGCATGATCAAGTGATGTAGGTGTGGCATGTGCATCGAGATAGACAACCGCATCCATGTCAAGTGAATAGAAAAAATGCTCGATTTCCTCAATGGCACTGGATACCTGATCATCGCGCAGACGAAAGAGTCCGGCGTGATTTGGATCATACCGATTGGCAAGTGATGGGTTGGTGTAGATGACATACCCGTCACGTGGTGTGATGCGGCTGACGGTGCCAAAGTATTCGTGATCGTGTTGCCAAATTGCTTCTAGATTCATGGTGATATCTCAATAAAATCTTCACGCTCATGTGTAGGTCACAGGATCTACGTCGCAGAAGATGGTGCTAATAACTCGACTGGCCAGACGTTGATTTGCGAGACGAGTGGCATATCAACCCGGTCTCGTTCAACCATTGAAACATAAGCAGCGAGGTTGAGTTCAGCTGATTGCCATGTATGACTGAATCCGATCGTTGGTTCTATGTCATCGTTGAGCCACGTCACCATTCCTGCCACACTTGCATCCCAACATCCATCCCAGGTTACAACTCCAGTAAAGTCATATGTGATTGCGCCGGTATGATTTGTGAGTGTCAACGATTCTTCAGTATGCATCGTAATCTGGCCATTCGTACCAACGATTGTCATAATGTCGGTACCTGGTAGTGCCTTTCCTCCATCTAGAATGCCACGTGCACCGTTGCTAAAGCCAATATGCACCGTTGCATGCTCCTCCATCGCGTGTCCATAGCCGCGCGTACCGCGGACGCGTGCTTGACCCATTACCCACTCAATTGGGGCTTCGTCAAGTAGAAAACGATACATGTCGAGCCAGTGCGAGCCCCATTCACTCAGATCCCAGCCATCGATGCCAGCGATACATGCCAGCGGAGTTCCGATATTGCCAGCGGCGATGAGCGAACGTGCTTTTTGGAATGCCGCGCGGTAGCGTCGCACGTGTGCAATGGCGACTTTGGTGTGACTGTGCGCAATGCGCTCGCGGATACTAGTGAGTTGTACAGGGGTTGCCACAAACGGTTTTTCGCAGAAGATGGCTTTCACACCGACATCGATTGCGGCTTCAATCATATCGGCATGCAACCCGACATATGTGCAAATGCTGATGATGTCGGGGCGTTGAGTCTCGAGCATCTCGCGGTAATTTGTGAATCCTACTGTATCAAAACGCTCATTGAATGCATCAAGATGAGCGGTGGCAATGTCGGCCACGCTGATAAGTTTGACATGAGGATTGCGCTGATATGCGGCGGCGTGAGTGTAGCCGATCTGGTGACCACCGCCCTTGTTCCATGTGTGGGTTGGTTTGCCAGCGCCGATAATGGCTGCTGTGTACATGTCATCTCCTAGCGCTGTGGCAACAAATATGCGATAGCGTTGCGCCAGATACGACGCATCGCCGGTGGTTCCATTGAGCGCATATTGTGTCCAAGGGCAATGTAGACCGCTTGTCCAACTGTGGCTGATGCATCAAGTGTCGTCAGCATCGGGTGTGGTACGCCATCCCATTCAGCCCAGGCGTGATGCGTTGGATTGCGCGATTCATCCATCCATAATTTGTAATATATTTCATCATCGATGGTGAAATTAGTTAGTCCATCGACGATTTGATGGGATGATGGTCCTATGGTAACTGTATGGTTTTGGAACGGGGAGTGTGAAGCTCGTTGCCAACCCCACTTCACTCCGAGACGCTGACCAAATTCATCCCAGTCATCATGACCACCAATCGCACCATGGTGAATAATCATTGGTCGTTTGGAGTCACAATAGCGCAAAAAATTGGCTTTGTCGCTCTCTTCAGGTGGCTGGTACGTCAGATTCCCTGCCCAATCAGCACGCATGCCTGGCCAGTACATGCCCATCATGACAAGCAAATCAACATCGTCAAGATCAGCAAATGCGGCCACATCGTGGCGCACACTGACGCGATAATGCGGGTCAAGCCATGTGCTAATCAGCGTGGCTTGTTCGTCAACTGGATGGAATCGCGGTCCACCTACATGGAATCGAATGTGCATACAGCCTCGTTCTACTTGATCATCATCAAGATTGTGTGATAGAGCGGAATACCAATGACGATATTGAATGGGAACGTGATTATCAGTGCTGATCCAAAGTAGAGACTTGGGTTTGCCTCAGGGATTGAATGACGGGCGATTGCAGGTACAACAATGTACGAGGCGCTCGCAGCGAGTGTCATCAACAATACGCCATTACCTGTGTCCATCTGTGTGCTGATAACCACCAAACTTGCAATCAATGCAGCGATGATAGGCATGCCGATGCCAAAGAGCACGAGTTCTTTGAGTTGATTGGTAAGTTCTCGCCCTTTACGTACGACACTCATGCCCATTTCGAGCAAAAAGAAGGCTAGAAAGCCTTTAAATAACTCGCCAGTGAAGGGAGTCATCACGGCTTGTCCCTCGGTATTGACTAAAGTACCGATAATCAGGCTGCCAATTAACAACAAATGTGGACCGTCGGTAATTGCTTCTCGTAATACATGCGACCATGACGTGGGTATCTGATTTGGGTTGCTTTTGCGTCGAGCATAATGCGCGAGTGCAATCGCCATCAAAATAGCAGGCGTTTCCATCAATACCATCACGACAGTCATGTACCCACTAAACTCAATTGCATTGCGCTCCAAAAATTGTGTAGCAGTGATGAATGTTACTGCGCTGACTGAACCGTATGCCGCGGCAATGGCTGCAGCATCAAAGTAAGAGAATCGTCGCTTGAGATAGAGGAATGCCAACGCTGGTATAAGTACAGCCAATATCATGCCAGCCGCAATCGTGATGACCATCTCCAGTTCAATCGGGTTCTCTGCGAGCGATACACCGCCTTTGAAGCCGAGCGATAACAAAAGATAGAGCGAAAAAAAACTTGTGAGTGCTGGAGGAATCTCTAGATTCGATCGTAGCAGTGCTATTGTGCAACCAAGAAAGAAGAAGAGGACAGCAGGATCAAGCAAGTTTTGCAGAGCCGACCACATTCTTTTGACACTCCTTTGGTATATATCTGTTATCTCTTTATTATATCGTGAAGCATGCGGTATGATGTGTTGGTATTTATCCATAGGTAAGGTTGGTCAGTATGGCTTGGCTGTATGGACGATTGTCGCCTGCGACGCGTGGTGCGCTCTACTACTTTGCGTTCTGGGGTGTGGTAGGTGTGTATATTCCATTTATGTTTGTGCATTTTAAGCAAATTGGCCTGACTGGCACACAAATTGGTCTGTTTGCCACATTCATGCCGTTGATGATGCTTACAACTGCCCCGATTGTAGCTAATTTCGCTGATCGCCTTCGTATGCGTACCCGTGTACTAGCGGTTTGTATTGCACTCCTAGGCATTTCGCTTGCGTTGATTGGTTCAACAAATGAATTCTGGCTTTTACTTCCATATATGTTATTGATGGCATTTGTACGTAGTCCTATTGCGGGTATTGGTGATGGACTTGTCGCAAAAATGGCCGTCACCCACGGTATCAATTTTGGCGCTATGCGTTTATGGGGGTCGTTTGGATTTGCGTCAATTGCTGCAGTTAGTGGTGTTGTCTGGCAACAAAATGGCTATCAGCCAATGTTTCTTGTCGCATGTATTGGTTTTATTGTCATGTCTGTACTCGCATTGATTCTTGATGAAGAAGCTGCTGCGCCACAACAAAAAGGTTCATGGAAACCGCTTTTGCAAGATCCTGCATTGCGTACAATTATGATTACCGCGTTTTTAATGGCTGGCTCACTTGCAATGAGTGGTACGTTTGAAGGTATCATGATGGATTACCTAGGCGGTGGAGGTATTTTTATTGGATTATTGCTAGGGTTTACCGGTATTTCTGAAATACCTTTGATGCGTAATGCACCACGTCTTGCAGATAGGTTTGGTGCTGAACGTACGTTCATGATTGGTTGTCTGATTATTGCTCTTGCGCATGTGGCCTATGCAACTGCATGGTCACCCGAGGTGCTTCTCGGTGGAGCCATGATTCGTGGAGCAGGATTTGGACTTTCGTTTGTGATGATGGTGACTATTGTTGCTCGTCGTGCTCCTCATGGAATGGCTGCAAGTTCACAAGCTGCTGTTTCTGCGGCTGGATGGGGACTAGCCCCACTAATTGGTATTCCCGTCAGCGGTGTGTTGTATGATATGACTGGCGGTCCTCAAATTGTCTTCTGGGTATGCGTAGTGATGGCGCTGCTAGCAGCACTGGTTATGTTTTATGGTATTGTTCGAGGTGTGTTTCAATAGTGATACGCACAATCTTGATTGAGTACGAATCATAATCCCCCTGCTACAAAACCGATGACTGTAGCAGGGGGATTTGATTGTATTACCGCACCGGCGTAGCGGTGGTCTGTA
>CAYXXK010000013.1:64474-66204 GCA_964469045.1 uncultured Klebsiella sp. | reverse complement strand
GTGGCCGATCACCCATGGGTCGGTCGCCAGCAGGTCGTGGTGGCCGATCACCCATCGGTCGGTCCCCACCACCACTGCGTGGGGTGAAAGGTCGATCGCCGGCCGGTCGTGGTGGACGGCTGGTGTTTGCTTGTTGTGGGGTACGTGGTTCCTCGTTGTTCGAACCATCATTTGACTGGTTTGAACTCCCACCACGTGGCTTATCGTCAGTTGAGTACTTGATTGTGAGCTGCCAGAATTCTTGCATTCCCTATCCTCCATCAGGGCGAATTTCACCTTTGTTTGGTGTCAATCTTGGTGCTGTGCTTCGATTGTCCGGGCAAAGGACTTAAGAATTGCCCTGTCCTCTTCTGTTACAGATTGGAGTCGGAGCGCACTGGCAAGGGTGTTGCGTTCGAGTAGATGTTGCCAGCATTGCGGTTCGGCACACACATATGCCCCCCGACCATTAAGTTTACCAGTAGTGTCAACAACAACGCGCCCATCTGTGCTTCGCACGAGTCGTATCAAGCCACGTTTTGGTGTGCTGGTACGACAGCTGATGCATAAACGTTCCGGTATATGTTTTGGGCGTTTGTTGTTTTGTGTCATTCGTTCACCGTATAGTCAATATCCGGAATCGTGAATCCTGATATGAGTCGGTTGTTGAAGTAAATGTACAATCGACTTGACGTCGCGCGAATTTGCACGATTTGGCCGATATACTCTTGAGCTAATGGGCCATAGCTGACGTGCTGATACGCCACCATGCCGTCATGATCGACAGTGCGGTCTTCTGCTTTGGAGTTGGCGAGTTCGATCTCTTCTGCCATGCTTTCGGCATCAGCAGCATGGCGTGCTTCATTTGCCTCGCGGACCTCATCTAGCAACGTGCTTGAACTCTTGATGTCAATCTTCCATTTGGTGAGTTTGGCTGCAAGACGTACATTTTGACCTTCTTTTCCAATCGCCAAAGAAAGTTGTTTGTCGGGCACGATGACGACTGCTTTGTCTACTTCGGTGACTTGTACTTCGACGACTTGTGCGGGTGACAGCGCATTGGCGATGAACTCCTTGATGTCTGGAGTCCACTGCACGACGTCGATTTTTTCGCCGTTAAGTTCGTTGACAATACTCTGGATGCGAACACCGCGCACGCCTACACAAGCGCCGACTGGATCGATGCCCTCTTGACGGGCCGCGACGGCACACTTGGTGCGAATGCCGGCTTCACGAGCGATACTTTTGATTTCGACGGTGCCAGCAAGGATCTCTGGTACTTCCATCTCAAAGATGCGACGAATCAAATCAATATCCGCACGTGACACAATTAAGCGTGTGCCACGTTCGTCACGGCGAATTTCTTTGAGAAGTACCTTCACGCGTGAACCAGGTCGGTAATTATCTGTGGGTACTTGAAACTCACGTGGCAAGATGGCTTCGGCTTTGCCTAAGTCAATAATCACGTTATTGCCCGCAGTGCGTTGTACAACGCCAACGACCAGCTCGCCGCGCCGCTCATTAAACTCTGAGTAGACGTTCTCGCGCTCAACTTCACGAATGCCATTCATGATGACTTGCTTGGCTGTTTGGGCGGCAATACGACCAAAATCACGTGGTGTAGTTTCGACGGTGATTTTTTGGTTGAGATCGATGCCTGGTTGTAATTTGCGCGCCTCGTCAATATGAATTTCCATGCGGTTGTCGTATACCTCGTCTACTACGATTTTGTCAGTATAGACGTGTGGTTC
>CAYXXK010000013.1:52011-64464 GCA_964469045.1 uncultured Klebsiella sp. | reverse complement strand
GATTTTGACGACGATATCAACTGGCGGTGCCTTGTCACCTAAGAGGCGTTTATAGGCCACGACAAGTGCTTTTTCGACTTGTTCAATAATGAGCTCACGTGGAATGCCCCGTTCTGTGGCAATCGCCGAGATGGCTGCAAAAAATTCTGTGCGCATAGTGGTACCCTTTTCAGACTGCGAAAGAGAATAAGAAAAGTGGGGGTTGCCCACTTTACAAGGTGCAATAGTATCGTCAATATCCTACGTGGCTATGCCATCGGATATCTTCTGCTATAGTATAGCATATGAACGGTTCATTTGTCATGACGGACTTGGGTGCTATGCATGAGAAAGTAGTGAGTAACCCTAGCTTGTTGGCTGTTGATGCTGGGTTGCGTTGTGGACTTGCACTCTTTGACCTTGCAAGCGGTCAACTGCGCTGGTTTCGCTCGCATAATTTTGGTTCAGCCCCACGTTTGCGCCGAGCTGCCGCATCCTTGATCAAAGAAACTCCCGATGTGGTTGCGTGCGTCATCGAAGGTGGAGGAATGATTGCCGACCCATGGATCAAAGCCGCCGCGTTTCATCGGATTGACTACTGTCAAATCGCCGCCGAACACTGGCGGTCCGGTATGTTATTATCGCGACAACGTCGGAGCGGTGCGGATGCCAAAAAGGCTGCACTTGTGAATGCACGTTCGACGATATCTCATGCAGCTGACAAACGCGCCAAATCGCTGACTGATGACACCGCTGAAGCAATCTTGATAGGTGAGTGGGCGTTGCGTAATGTTGCAGAACTCTTCCCTGCGCTCGAGGTACGAAAGGATCTAGGAAATGACGAATCTGCGTGATGAACTCAAAGCACTCGTACGGCAAGAAATTGAGCAGTCGCTCCCAACCCTGATTGAACTCAACGATTGGATGTATCACAACCCGGAGTTGGGGCGCCAAGAGTTTCAAGCGAGTGCCAAAATTGTTGATATCATCGGCGAATATGGTGCGAGCGTCAAAAAGAACATCGCTGGGATGGAAACGGCATTTGTGGCTGATTTGCCCGGGGGCAACCCAGGTCCTCGTATCGGGATTATTGCAGAATACGATGCGCTTCCTGAAGTAGGGCAGGGATGTGGGCATAACATCATTGCGACGGCCGCATTAGGTGCTGCAATGGGGTTGGCGCGTGTCAGCGATCGGTTGCCGGGGAGTGTGCAGTTATTAGGAACACCTGCCGAAGAATCAGCAGTGCCGAATGCTGGTGGCAAAATTCATATGATTCGCGATGGATACTTCAACAGTCTTGATGCGGCCATTATGATTCATCCAATGACCGATGATCGACTTGACTACGATTCGTCATTAGTTGCCAAAGGTCTTGAACTTGCCTTCCATGGTAAATCTGCACATGCTGCTGCCAATCCACACGACGGTATTAATGCGCTCGACGCCTTGATTATCATGTTCTCAAGTGTTGGTTTGTTGCGTCAACAAGTGCGCGATGATGCCCGCATTCACGGCATCATTACGCATGGTGGAACAGCGCCTAACGTCATCCCGAGTTATACTGCAGCCCGATTTCGTATTCGCGCGGATGATATTGAGTACGCAAATGATTTGTTTGCGCGTATTATCCGGTGTGCAGAAGCCGCAGCACTTGCGACTGGTTGTACGGTGACGTGGGAAGAATATATGCCGGCATACCTCAATATGGTGCCCAATAAGGCACTCGGTGGGCTGTTTGCGCAGAATCTTCAGTCCATTGGCCGCGATGTCTCCAAAAGCAAACCGCGCGCCGGCTCTGGTTCAACCGATCTCGGTAACGTAAGTCACCATGTGCCTGCGATTTGTGCATACCTCGAAATATGTGGTAAAGAGGCGAGTTGGCATTCAACGGCCGTGGCAGATGCAACCATCACTCCGAAGGGACATAAAGCCATTGTCGATGGAGCGGTTTCAATGGCACTAACTGCGATTGATTACTTGTTTGATGAAGATGCACAAGCGGCAATTAAGGCGGAGTTTGATGCGGCGCAACGCTTTACGGGCGATGTCTAGACGTGCTGTGCTAAACCACCGCAACCTACTACGATGTGGTTGCGGTGGTTTGTGTTGAAATGAAAGGGCGATGTGATGAACGATGTCGTTTTTACCACTGCGCGTGCTCAGCGCGAAGCGTTTCTCAATAAACAAATCTCAGCGCAAGAGTTGCTCCATGCGCATTTGGTCCATATCGCCAAAGTTAATCCTGCAGTCAATGCTATCATTACGCTTGATGCGGATGGTGCAATGGCGCATGCAGCGCATATCGATGCATTGTATGCACGTGGTGTGGATTGTGGTGTACTTGCTGGATTGCCAGTGGTTCACAAGGATTTAACTCCAGCCAAGGGATTGCGATTTACACAGGGGTCACCCATCTTTCGTGATCAAATCGCCGATATTGACTCGCTGATTGTGAGTCGACTCAAACACGCAGGGGCGATTACACTCGGCAAAAGTAATGTCCCAGAGTTTGGTGCTGGCTCGCAAACCTTTAATCCGATCTTTGGTGCGACCCGTAACCCATACAATCTTGAACGTACTAGTGGTGGGAGTAGTGGCGGTGCTGCTGCCGCGTTGGCCACCGGCATGGTGCCAATCGCCGATGGGAGTGACATGGGTGGGTCATTGCGTAACCCGGCGGCGTTTTGTGGCGTCGTCGGCTTCCGCGGGTCGCCTGGTGTTGTGCCTGCACGGGATTCATGGTCGCCGTTGTCTGTCGATGGTGCCATGGCGCGCAATGTAGCGGATTTGGCGTTGATGCTTTCGGCGATTGCAGGTTACGACGAACGAGCTACCGTAAACTCAAGTGTTGACACTCAGGCACTCCAGACGTTGCAAGCGGTATCGCTCAAAGGGAAGCGCGTTGCGTGGGCACCCGATTGGGGTGGTTTGCCAGTTGAATCAGAACTTGCTGAGGTGATTGCTGCCCAACGCCAACGTTTTATTGATCTTGGTGCGATTGTTGAGGATGCAGTCCCTGATTTTAGTGGTGCTGATGAGGCGTTTCAAGTCTTGCGTGCGCTTGGATTTGAAACAGGCCTAGGACCACTTCTTGATGCGCATCGCGACTTGCTTAAGGATACTGTGATTTGGAATATAGAGGCTGGTCGTGCGTTGACAGGTCCCCAAATTGCACAGGCTCAACGCCTACAAATGCAGGTATTTCAACGTATGCAACAGTTTATGCAGCGTTATGACATGGTTGTGGGACCAGTCACACAGGTCTTACCATTTGATGTGAATCAGCCTTATGTGACGCGTATAAATGGGATTGACTTGCCTACATACATCGATTGGATGAAGTCGTGTTTTTATATCACGGTGACCACGCATCCAGCCATCTCTGTGCCGTGTGGTATGAGCAAGAGCGGCTTGCCAGTTGGCATGCAACTCGTTGGACGATTCCGCGATGATGTCAATTTGTTACGGTATGCCATGGCGTTTGAGAGTGCTGTAGATATGACACAATTTCGCCCACCTGTGGCACAATACTAGCGTGCTACTTTATTATCAGTTGGGGATGCAATGCAGATTACATGGTTAGGACATGCGACTGTGTATTTGGTGACGACACACGGTACGCGCATTTTGGTGGATGCATGGGTCGATCATAATCCAGCGTGTCCCAAAGAGTGGCACGAACTCATACGGGTTCATGGGGTTGATATTATATTGTTGACGCATGGCCATTCCGATCATTCTGCCGATGTGGCACGACTGCAACAAGCAACTGGGGCAAGGGTTTTTTGCCAATATGATGTCGTTGAGTGGTTAACATGGCAAGATATTGGCGATGCACATGTCGTTGGTTTAAACAAGGGTGGTACGGTGCAGCATCATGATGTTCGCATTACCATGACCGCAGCACAACACAGTAGTAGTTGGCCTACGGCGGCTGGTATGCGGACACTCGGTAATGAAGTTGGATATGTGATACGTGCACAAGATGACATAACGGTATATGCGTCAGGTGACACTACAGTAATGGCAGATATGGCCATCATCGCTGATTTGTATGCACCAGATGTATCAATTCTGCCAATTGGTGACCGGTTTACGATGGGACCATACGAAGCAGCATACGCCCTCAAACTTCTGCGGAGTGCGGCGGTGTTGCCCATCCATCACAGCACGTTCCCACTAATGACAGGCACACCTGAACAACTTATTGAGGAACTGTCGCAGCGTGGCGTCATGTGTGACGTATTAATGCCTGCGCCTGGCCAAACAATCGTACGAGGAATACACGCATGAAAATATTGATTCCCTATCGTGTTGCGCCGTTAATTGAACAACGTATTTTGTCGTTGTACCCTGACATGCAAATCGTTCAAACGGATGAAAACGGCGTACCGCAAGGTGATGCAAGTGATGCAACGATTTTTATGCGGTGGTGGACGAGCATTGAAGGGTTTCGACATACAATGTCGTTGGCCCCGAATGTGAAGTGGGTGTATACCCCAAGCGCCGGCATCGATCACCTCGACACCGACTTAATGCGGGAGCGCGGGGTGATATTGACGAATGCGGCTGGAGCACATGCGATTCCGATTGCCGAGTTTGTTATGATGTTCTTACTTTCTCATGTAAAAAAATCCCGCTTGTTGATGTCATATGAGCGGGCCAAATGGGACGAAACTGAACAAACCAAACTTGATGAACTCGATGGTAAAACGATGGCTATCATTGGGCTTGGGAGTATTGGTCAAGAAACCGCCAAACGCGCAAAGTCGTTTGGGATGCGTGTGGTTGGGAGTCGACGACGACCACAACCGACGAAGTACGTAGATGAGGTTGTGGCGGATGCAGATTGGATGACGCTGTTACCGAATGCTGATGTTGTCGTTATTGCTACACCGCTTACTGCATTAACCCATGAAATGGTAAATGCGACTGCGTTTGCCAAGATGAAGAAGAGTACGTATGTGATTAATGTGGCGCGTGGTCAAGTTATCAAAACCGATGATTTGATTGATGCATTGCAGCACGGGCAGATTGCGGGTGCAGGGCTTGATGTAGCTCCCGAAGAGCCGTTGCCCGTCGATCACCCGCTCTGGGATGCGCCAAACGTCTGGATTACTCCGCATATTTCGTATTCATCACCTAAGACGCGTGGGCGCATGATGGATATGTTTATCCAAAACCTTGAACGATATATGCATGGGCAGAAACTGCATAACATCGTTAACTTTGATGAGGGATACTAGCGGTGATTGTTGGTGTAGATGTCGGTGGCACAAAAACCTATGCAGTGTTATGTGATATGCATGGTCAGGTGCATGCACATGTGCAGTTTGGTACCGGCAATTGGGAAAGCATAGGCCTCGAGGCTGCGGCAGTGCTTTATACGCAGGTTGTCGACGAATTGTGTCAGCGTGCGCGCATTCTCCCTACGCAGATTCGTGCCAGCGCATGGGGCCTTGCAGGACTTGATTGGCCAAGCGACGAAATACGCTTGCGCCCAATTATCCAGCCATTGTTTGCTGATATTCCATTGACATTGGTCAATGATGCCTTCTTGCCGCTCCGTGCAGGTGCGCGTCACCCCTATGGTGTCGGTGTAATAGCTGGAACGGGGAGTACCGTTGCGGGGATTGGTATTGATGGTCGACGTGCGCGTAATTTTGGTTTAGGCAGTACATGGGCTGGATTTGATGGAGCTTCTCACCTAGTCACTGAAGCAATGCGCATGTCCACAGAGGCATATTTTGGGCGGCGTCCGCCGACAGCATTGTCTGATGCATTGTGTGCGTGGGGTGGTGTCGATTCAATTCCTGCGCTTGCTGAAGGCATATCGCGTGAAGAAATAGTGCATGATATTGCATCGTTTGCTCCAACAGTTATGGAGATCGCGGCAAAAGGTGATGCAGCCGCCTGTGCAATTATCGATGCAGTGGCAACGTTGTTGGCCGATAACGCCTTGGCTGTTGTTCAGCAACTCAACATGTACGCATATGAATTTGATGTAGTACTTGCCGGTGGTGTTGCCACAAACGCCACACCTGCGTTCTATAACACAATGCGAAACTACATACATCGTGAGGCGCCGGGTGCAACCCTCGTACGATTATGCGACAAACCAGTGCTTGGTGCGCTGTTGCTGGCATTTGATAGTATCGCGATGACCGGTGACGCTATCCTCGTACAGCGATTACGAGCTGAGGTGTAGCGATGAAGTTACGTCTTGTATCGTTGTTTTTCCTCATCAACCTCGTAGGGTGTAGTTTTGGACGACCTGTAACCGAGCAGTTGACGCCGACACGTGTGGTGTTAACGCCGACACTACCAGTGCCAACCCTCATTCCGACCGCAACTGCACAGCCAGTGGCAACCGCAACAGCTATGCCAGAGCTGACTACATTACGTGTGCGCATCGTTTCAGCGGATAGCGCGGGACATGCGCCACTCATGTCAATTATCGAAAAAGCCGCAGCGAATGTTGGCCTTGATGTGAATGTTGATGTGCGATCGCCTGATGGTGCGCTTGCGTTGCAACAAGGTGTACTTGCAGGTGATGTAGTGGACGTATGGGTAGCAGGTGCCGTTGATGTATGGCTACTTGATCAACGTGATGCACTCTCAACTGCACCGATTACTAGTGATTTTGCTGCATACCCATTTGTGGCACAAGGTATTTCCATGTTTGGTAATCGAGGAGTGGCGCCGATAGCTGCACAAAACTACTTTATCAGTATCTATAACACTGAAATATTGAGTAGTGCCCCACCAACAACAAGCGCACTTCAATCGATGCCTGGTCTGCTTTTACGGCCACGGTATCAAATGGCGTTTCCCTGGGCTGAGGGACGTTGGTTTGATGGAATAATGGAGCAACTCCAAGCCACCACTGTCCTTACTGATGGCAAACAAGCGTTGAACACTGACGCAACAACGAATGCGATGCAAACGCTCGTAGATTTACGAAATCTTGGTCCTAATGATGTAACCTCGTATGTTGAGTCAACTACGGACTTTTTGTATAGTCGTGTTCCATACACGTTGGATGGCGATGCTGCTCTACGGCGATATGCGGTGTTTAGTGATACATTGTTATTGGATTATGCGTTACCGCCGCTGATTGATGCCTCAAGTACGATGTGGTTGCCTGGCGTGGATGTGGTCTATGCGGCCATACCCGCAGATATTGATGCAAATCGTCGTACGCAGGTATTACAACTCATTGGACAACTGCAACGTCGTGATGTGCAATTAGCGATGTTTGCGGATATGCGTTGGATACCCGCTCGAAATGACGTACTTACGTCTCTGCCCGATGACCGTTTGGCGGTTGTACTTGATCAAGTTGGTACGATTGCCAATGCACAGCGATATAGTGATGCAGTGGTTTGTCGGTGGGATGCATACGAGCAAGTTCTGCCGTATGCGCTACTCAATATCTGGCGTATCCGCGATGCTGTTGAACAATTGTCAGTCTTGTTGGCTGATTGTCCGGTGGAAGCTAACAATTCGCTGACACCATGATGACAAAATGTAATCTTGCCTACTTGTTGAAACTGCTAGTGCATGGTACATTGGCAACGAGGTTACATGATGAATAGTCGTTTACAACAGATTCGTCAACAATTTGGCTACTCAATGGTCGATGTCGCGATGCGCACCGGTATTCCGGTGCGTGATATTGCAGCCGCCGAGCATGGGTTGCGTCGATTTGATGCCAATCAATTAGCACAAATAAGTGCGCTGTATAACATGCCTGTCAAGCAATTGACCAACACGGTGCAGACCGTGTCTTCGCGTCCATTTGCCTGGATGATGGGTATTGGTGCGCTCTTTATTGTGGCATCTGCGTTTATTATGCTCGGTGGCACACTCACCGTCATGAGCATGCCAGCCACGCGTACTATGGTGGAAACGCGCATTGTCTCGCAACCCACCGACTCATTACTTGGATCTAGTGCTCAGATTCGCCAACGGCTTTTGCGTATGGGGCTTGGGGAGCAAATGGCTCAGCAAGTCATCGCCCAAGACGAATCTGTGTCTGCCCCCGATGTGGATGATGCACCTGCGCCACAAAGGCCACTCGCTGCGATTGCGTCAAAACGCGGTTTGCCTGGAGCGCCGTTTGGGTGTCCTGTGCAGCCGACCAATGGTCAGGTTGTTATGACACAAGGGTACGGGATTGGGACACATGCGCCAACAGCAATTTGGGGAGCGGTTGATTTGGCGGTGGATGGCGATGGTGATGGATACGCAGAGCCGTCGGCTACGATTGGTGCTCCAGTTATTGCGTTACACGGTGGTGTTGCCAAAGTGGTGCCGAATAACTGGTTGGCTGGTAATTATGTGCGTATTAGTGATGATTTGAATGGTTGGGCAACGGCATATGCCCATTTGGATGCGCTGAACATAACGCATGAACAACGCGTTGAACCCGGTATGATTATTGGCTGGGTGGGTACAACTGGGTACTCAAGTGGCCCACATCTCCATTACGAAGTATATCAAAACGATATCAATATTAATCCCCTCTCGATTCTCGAATGTTGGTGATACAATACGCTTGTACGCAATGTGGCGGAACCTGATGGTTCCGCTATTTTTGTCTGAAAGAGGTGTCCCATGTACCGGATTCTTGTCGCAGAGCCGCTTGCTGAAGAAGGATTAGCGCGCCTCACCGCAGCAGCCAGTGTCGATATAAAGCCGACAATTAGTCGTGAAGACCTTATTGCTGTTATCAACCAATACGATGCACTAATAGTGCGTAGTGGCACCAAAGTAGATCGTGAGTTGTTGCTAGCTGGGACACGCTTGCGCGTGGTTGGTCGTGCGGGTACAGGTGTTGACAACATTGATGTGGAGAGTGCTACTCGCCAAGGTATTGTGGTCGTCAATGCACCGGCCTCAAATAGTGTTGCCGTGGCTGAACTAGCGATTGGGTTAATTTTGTCTCTGGCACGTCACATTCCCCAGTCCCATCAACACGTTGCTGCTGGTGGCTGGAGTCGTGCAAAGTTTATGGGTCATGAGGTGCGTGGCAAAACACTCGGGCTGATAGGCTTTGGTCGTATCGGCGCAGAGGTTGCACGGCGTGCACGTGCACTTGAGATGGACGTCGTTGCCTACGACCCGGTTGTATCGATCGAGCGTGCTCAGCAACTCGGTGTTGCCCTCGCATCAATTGACGATGTGCTCCAACAAAGTGATTTTGTCTCGATGCACGTGCCGTTGGTTGACTCGACTCGCCACCTGATTAATGCGCAACGACTTGCATTGATGAAACGTGGTGCTTACATTATTAATGCAGCACGAGGTGGGGTGATAGATGAACATGCATTGGCAGAGGCAATCTCGAGTGGGCATATTGCTGGAGCCGCCATCGATGCATATGAACAAGAACCGCCTACAAACTCGCCATTGCTAGGAGATCCGCGGATTATCACAATCCCGCATCTAGGAGCATCAACTGTTGAAGCGCAGGCGATGACGGGTGTCGATGTGGCGGAAGGAGTGATTGATGCTTTGGCTGGACAATCTCCGCGTTATGCAGTCAATGCGCCCTATATTGCACCCGAGGATCTTGGTTTGCTTGCACCATATGCCAAACTTGCACGTAGCCTCGGGAAATTGTGTATCGGTATCGTAGAAGACCCAATTCAACGGTACGAGTTTGTCTATGCCGGCGAATTGGCGTCTTCGAGTACATCTCCAGTCCGTACGGCCATCCTGCAGGGTCTCTTGTCAGACGTGAGCGAACAGCGTATTACCCCAGTAAATGCGCCAGTGATTGCCAAGGAACGTGGCGTGCGCTTCAGTGAGTTGACATTGCCTGAGGTTGAAAACTATGCAGGTATGTTAGAGCTACGTGCATATACGGCAAGTGGATCGCATGTGTTTAGTGGCACGGTGCTCCGTGACACTCCGTATGTTGTTGAGATGGACGGTTATTGGGTGACGTATGAGCCTGCAGGATCGTTACTCTTTACCTACCACCGTGACCGTCCTGGTATGATTGGACGTGTCGGCACACTGCTCGGTGCGCATGACGTCAATATCTCCAGCATGCAAGTAGGGCGGATTGCGCCACGTGAGCAGTCATTGATGGTACTTACGCTCGATGACAGCGTGCCGGCTGAGGTCATTGACCAGCTAACTCGAGAATCACACATTCAACGTGCGGTAGCATTGGAGTTGTAGCGTATATGCGTACGGGGCTGGTGCATCTTGCACCAGCCCCGTTTTGGTTTGTGTCTTGGATTAGCTAGACTTGAGATGGCTCAGAAAGCGGAACTTCGATTGACTCTGCTTTGCTAAAGATGAGCGATAGTTGGTCTTCACTGACTTCACCGGTGATATGATCACCACTGACAAACTGCTGTTGTAGCACTGCACGTGCCATTGGCGTCTCGATATAGCGTTGCACGGTGCGGCGCAACGGACGCGCGCCATAGGCAGGATTGTATCCTTCTTTGGCAAGCCATAACTTGGCGTCGTTTGTCAATACCAAGTTGATTCCTTGCTCGACCAAGCGCTTTTGAACATCGGCCGTGATGATATCGACAATTTCGGTCAATTCGTGAGCCGTCAATGGCTGGAAGAGAATGATGTCGTCGATGCGGTTTAGGAACTCAGGGCGGAACGCGCTCTTCATTGCCTCCATCACGCGTGCCTTGGCACTATCACGATCATTTTGTGATTGACTAGTGCGTACCAATCCGATTCCCTGTTGCTTGACGTGCTCGGTGCCGATGTTTGACGTCATAATTACGATGGTGTTACTGAAGTCAACGGTGCGCCCCTGACCATCAGTTAGGCGTCCATCGTCGAGCAGTTGCAACATGGTGTTGAACACGTCTGGGTGCGCTTTTTCGATTTCGTCAAACAACACCACTTGATATGGGCGGCGACGAATGCGCTCGGTCAATTGACCGGCGTCGTCGTAGCCAACGTATCCTGGAGGTGCGCCAATAAGCCGTGAGACGGTGTGACGCTCCTGGAACTCTGACATGTCCACACGGGTCAATGCCTCTTCACTGTCAAACATGAATTCTGCCAGTGCTTTGGCCAACTCGGTCTTACCAACACCTGTTGGTCCAACAAAGATAAAGCTCCCGATGGGGCGTCGTGGATCAGCCAAGCCACTCCGTGCACGACGGATGGCGTCAGATACCGCTAATACTGCATCGTGTTGACCAATGACGCGTTTTTGTAGGCGCTCCTCCATGTGTACCAACTTCTCACGCTCTTTTTCGATCATGCGCATCACAGGAACGCCTGTCCATGACGACACTACTTGCGCAATATCTTCGGCGTCTACAGTGTCATCGATGTTTGCGGCTTTGCGCCATTCGTCGCGGCGACGAGTAAATTCTTGTTCGAGACGCAAAAACTCTGCACGAATAACCACTGCCTTTTCATAGTCGCGTTTTTGACTTGACTCTTCTTCGGCTTCACGCAGTTCATTGAGTTTTTGCTCCATCTGGCGCAAATCTTTGGGCATCGAAAACATGTCAATGCGCAATTTGGCTGAGGCCTCATCAAGTAAATCGATGGCTTTGTCCGGCAAAAAACGATCCATAATGAAACGGCTCGACAAGCGGGCGGCTGCGTCGATTGCATCGTCACTAATCGTCAACTTGTGATGATCCTCGTAGCGATGGCGCAATCCGCGGAGCATCTCGATGGCGGTATCGACATCGGGCTCCTCGACAAAGACTGGGCTAAATCGGCGCTCGAGTGCGGGGTCTTTCTCAATGTGCTTGCGGTATTCATCAAGCGTAGTTGCGCCGATGACCTGCATTTCACCACGGGCCAACGCTGGTTTGAGCATATTTGAGGCATCAATTGAGCCTTGGGCGGCGCCGGCACCGACCACCGTGTGCAATTCGTCGATGAAGAGGATGATTTGGCCGTTGCTGCCTTTGACTTCGTCCATCACCCCCTTGAGTCGCTCTTCGAATTCACCACGAAACTTGGATCCAGCTACCATGGCGCCCAAATCGAGTGACACAACTTGCTTGTTGAGCAATGGTTGCGGTACATCGCCACTGGTGATTTGTTGGGCTAAGCCTTCGGCGATGGCAGTTTTGCCGACGCCTGGCTCACCGACAAGTACTGGGTTGTTCTTGGTACGTCGACTCAAAATGCGAATTACGCGAATAATCTCGGCATCGCGTCCGATGACTGGGTCGAGTTTGCCGTCAGCTGCTAATTTGGTCAAATTGACGCTATATTTTGAGAGAACCTCGTACTTGCTCTCAGCGTTCGGCGAGTCAGCGCGTTGATGACCACGAATTTCCATTAAAACCTGATACAAGCGCTCTTGTGTCACATTAAAGCTGCTCAAAATGCGTTGTGATGCGCCATCTCGCTCGTTGAGCATGGCAATGAGTAAGTGCTCAACACCAGTGAATTGATCGCTAATGCGTTGAGCTTCTTCTTGCTGGGCTAATGATAAATAGTTTAATCCTTTAG
>CAYXXK010000013.1:47025-52001 GCA_964469045.1 uncultured Klebsiella sp. | reverse complement strand
AATGCGTTGAGCTTCTTCTTCGGCACGCTTGACAAGTCGTTGTGTGCGTGGGGTGATATAGACCTGATTGCCGTAGATGTTTTGGCCATAGACCTTTGGGGATTTATCGAGTTCGTATTCGACCCGCTGCGCAATCACGTCACCATCTATACCAAGCTTTTGCAATGCCTTCATAGCAAGTCCGTCTTTTTGACGGAGCAACGCCAAAAAGATGTGTTCGACGTCTAGTTGCGTATGATGCATGTTGCCCATGATACTTTGTGCTTCGTGGAAGGCTTCTTGGGCTTTTTCGGTAAATCGATCTAGTCTCATTGTGTACTACCTTTCGGCTGTCGAGGGATTTGTTGTGCGACAACCTGTAGTCAGTATATAACACTTGCTCTTTTGGATGCTATTTGAGGAATATTAGAAAGTCATGCGCCCTCAGAACACGTCCAAAGGCGCAGATGATATTACAGTTCACTTGCGATTTCGGCCGCCAAAAACGTCAACTGCTCGCGGAGCGAGGCCCGATGATGCCAACCGCGGCCATCCCATTCGGTGCCACTTAAGTCGTCGGCGCTGTATAGAATTTGACCGAAACGCAGATTGCGTAGCTGGCAGACGGCTAAGAATGCGGACGTCTCCATCTCGACCGTTAGACATCCTTCATTGCGTCGGCGTTCGACCTTGGCTGGTGTCTCACGATAGAATGCGTCTGTTGTCCATGTGGGACCAAGCACGTATGGTATGTGGTGCTTGTCGAGTACGGTGGTGATGCGTTGATTGACATCCGCTTGGGCATCGATCCAACGCCCTGGAGCAACATAATGGTATGATACGCCTTCGTCGCGAAGTGCCTTCGTTGGGACGACCAAATGACCTAATGTGAGCTCTTTGCGTAATGAGCCAGCTCCACCAACCGCGATGAAGTTGCGGGCACCGTGAGCGCTGACTTCTTCGAGAAGCGCTGCGGCTAAGGGTGCGCCGACACCAGGGTGCATCAAGCCTATCTCTTGGCCATCGGGCATGCGCACCGCATAGAGTGGGTGTCGCCCTAACTCAGAGCGCATCGCATGGACCTCACGTGCAATCCCATCCGCCACCAGTTTGTCGATGATTTCGTAGAAAAAGCAAAACACCACAGATTTTGGAATATCGACGGGGTGATAATGCTCATCGGCGTTTATCATCGCTCGCGGATTCGGATCAAACTCGAGAATTGGTGGCAGATCGTGATGGTTGGTCAAAGCATATCCTCCATGGACCAGTGATTGTTCCAGCGGACATCAACCTCGTCACTGACGCGTTGGAAGCGAATGTCGGTTGAGAGCCGCATATGGCCATCTGGGTCTTCGTTGGTGGTGGCAGCATGAATCATGTAGGCGCTATGCACCATCATGTCTCCTGCTTCGTAATCCGCAATCAACCAACGTGCGTCAAGGCGGTCAGCGAGACTTGGGAGATCTTTGGTGAGCCAGCCTGTTGATGACATGTTTTTGTTGTAGGCGTTAATCTGTTCTTCACGGCTCATATTGCTGTTTTTCTCGCGGAACTCGGCTTCCATCCGTTTGCCCCAAGTGTCAGAGCCTTCGAGGTAGACCAATCCGCCCATGTGAACAGGAATATCGCCAATTGGAATCCAACTCGTCGCCACGCGATCAGTGCCGGCGCGTAAGTACGTCAAATCGTAGTGTGCACCAGTCGCTGATGATTCGAATGGCTTGGTATGTCGTACAATCTTGCGTTTGTGCAGGTATGGCGCACCATCAAAGAGTTGCTCATAGAACTCCCAAATCGGCTGTTGCAAACAAAACGACTCATAGGCACACCACCGTACAATCTCGTGATATAACTTGGCGATTTGTCGATGATCTTCACCGCCTCCACTATAAATCCCGTCAACTGGGTCAGTGCCAGGCATGAGTAATCCGGTGTCGGCAAATGCGCTAAAAAATCGCTTACGAAACGCAAAAATAGCCTTGCGGTCGAGAATGCCCTTGAGCCACAAATACCCTTGTGCCTCGAATTGCTCGCGCAAATCGGCGATTGGTGCTTGTGGATTTGACGGCGTTAGTCGGCCTAAACGGCGCTCGTTGCCCTCAAGGATGAATCCGTTGCTTTTGAGTGGGGTTGGATACGCAACATCGCTTGTCATTGGTTAACTCCTTCACTGGAATCTTATCTATAGTAGCATATGGATAAACTGCCGATGTGGTAATCGTGATTTGTACATCTTTGTACTCAGTGTCCAAGTTGCCGGCCGAATCGTCGCTGTACTTTGGCATGCTGAGTAATGTGTCAAAACCTCGGCTTCACAGTTTTTGTAAGGTATGCGGCGAATGCATGTATTGCTACAAACAATACGAGCTGATTGAGATGCAGTGTTACATATTGATAGGTACAATAGTAGATGAATGTGTATGCTACGATAATGTTGAAAAATACGTACTATTTGTCTAAAACGACGAAAATGCACGCTGTATCTACTACGAACCAACAGCGCATTCAGTGAGGGTGCGTACCACATAGAATGAAGTGTGTCGGACATGAAAAGCGCAATCCACGTCAAATTTTTGTGCGCATCAACGCATATAATGCGTGCAACAAGAGGTGCCATGGTGAGTGACGTAACAGACGAGAGTGCGGCGACAACAAGAATGAAATCATTCATTGCCGCACATCTTCAAGTACCAATTACCGCTAACGATATTGCTCAAGTAGCAGGGTATTCACGATTTCATGCAGCGAGAATATTCAAAAGAGAAACAGGTCTGTCTCTTTTTGAGTATATTCGCCGTGAACGGTTGATTGCCTCTGCGCGTGTGCTTCGGACTCGCAAGCGCAAAGTGATGGACGTAGCGTTAGATTTTGTGTTTGATAGCCATGCGGGATTTACGCGGGCGTTTTCGAATGGATTCGGAATTGCTCCGAAACAGTACGCCATAAAATCGAATCCAGAAGGTTGGCATATTCGTGTTCAATATCTTGATCGAGCTCATGCAACTAGGGAGCAATTAGACATGCACAAGACATGCGTGATTTTCACCCAAATCGTTGAACGACCAGCACGAAAGCTGATTTTGCGACGGAGCAAATCGGCTAACGATTATTTTGCATATGCAGCGGAGATTGGCAGTGGAGAGAGCGGAGCCTCGGCTGCGTGGGATGTGCTTACTGGCATCAAAGAAGCACTCTACGAACCGGTTGGACTCTGGTTGCCAGACTCGATGCGCCCGGAGGGGACTGGGAGTTATGCGCATGGCGTCGAAGTAGCGGCAGACTACAATGTGCCAGTTCCTGATGGTTTTGATGTGATAGAGCTTGCGCCGTGCAAGCTGATTGTGTTCCAAGGTGAGCCATACAACGATGAAGACTATGCTACTGCCGTGGGGTTGTGTATGGAACGGATCAATTCATTTAACCCAGAGGTATACGGCTATCAATATGCCATGCATATCGCACCTAGAATGCAACTTGCACCTGAAGGATGGCGGGGCTATATCGAAATGTGGCCCGTGGTGAATATGAAGTAACTGGTTGCATTCTGCTGCAGGGCGTGATCTAGTGCAAACGTAGCGGCAAGGCGTGTCCTTGCCGCTACATCGTATCATGTATAGCGTATCTGAATATCAACTAACATGCCGTCATCGGTGAATCCGTGTGGCATCTGGTAGAGCATGACTTTGATGGCAGTGGAGGACAGTGAATGCGTTTTGAGGTCGTTGAGTACATCGCGGATGTCTTGCCGCGCCGTCTGTGACGTACCACGATAACCAAACAAGACGCGCGTTTGTTGCTTTTGGATGGCTTGCGTGATGCGTTTATGTAGCTCTGCAATCCCTACCACAGTATATTCGGGTTCGAGGTAGGCTAGACCGGTCTTTTGTTGGATATGCTGGATCATCGAACGCAGTCGTGGTATTGCGCGACCGAGTTGCTGGAGATGTTCGCGGTATTGCATTTGTGCGTGTGGCCAAGGTTTTTGGCCTGGGAGTATTGTTACTTTATGCGTACGCTGAAGCTCTTTGTCGTTGAGTAAATAAAAGCGATACACGCTAAACGGTGTGTGCGTGTCCTCGACGGTGCTCCAGGTGCTGTCGATGTGGTACCAGTAGTTGTCGAGTTGTACCATGTTCCAGGCATGTGCCTCAAATTTGCCGATACCGGTCACGATGCGACAAGGGATAGCTGCTGCGCGACATAAATGCCAAATCAAACTCGCATAGCCGCTACACACGGTTGATTTGTGCATCAGGGCGTCGTATGCGGTGCGACGTTGGAGTGTATGGTCGTAGTGTACGTTTGTGGTGATCCAGTCGTGAATTGCCATGATTTTTTGGTGCAGATGCATTGTTGGTGTGATGATTTGTGCCACAACCTGTTGTGCTCTTTGATTGACATAATTTAATTGATTTATATCTTCGAGATAGGAGATTTCGATTGTCAAGATAGTTTTGGTGGCATAGACAGCGGTGCCAATTTGATAATGAGAGATGGCATGGAAGTGCGGATCCGACGCACCATGCAACAGCTCGGTGACGAGATTGGCAGGATCAGCGATGCGCTTTTTTTCTTCGTACGTGATTTGAAAGGCCGCCGTACGTTGTTGGAGCATGTTGTCGATGATTGTGCCGATGGCGGCGACTGTTTTGGCGTTTGCGTGTGGTAATGGTTGTGTCATGGTAATCATTATAAATGGTATGATAAACAAGGGTTTCATGCTGATAGTGGAGAGTTACGATGCCGTACAACGCACATGGGGACCGGTATGCCAGCATGCGCTACAACCGAAGTGGCAAGAGCGGGCTTAAGTTGCCTGCGATTTCGCTGGGTTTGTGGCATAACTTTGGTGGCGTAGATCGCTACGAAACGTCACGTGCAATGGTGCTTTCTGCCTTTGATATGGGCATCACGCACTTCGACTTGGCCAACAACTACGGTCCTCCGGCAGGATCGGCCGAAGAGACCTTCGGGCAGATCATGCAACACGACCT
>CAYXXK010000013.1:0-47015 GCA_964469045.1 uncultured Klebsiella sp. | reverse complement strand
CATCGAAGGCTGGCTACTACATGTGGCCTGGCCCATACGGCGAATGGGGCTCACGCAAATACTTGGTGTCGAGCTGTGACCAGAGTCTCAAGCGCATGGGTCTCGACTATGTTGATATTTTCTACCATCATCGCCCAGATCCTGACACCCCACTCGAAGAGACGATGCAAGCGCTCGACTACATCGTGCGCAGTGGTCGTGCCTTATATGTGGGTATCTCGAATTATCGCCCAGAGCGTGCCCGTGAGGCATTTGCGATTCTCAAGCAACTCGGTACGCCGTGTGTGATTCATCAGCCGTCATACAACATGTTTGATCGCTGGATCGAAGAGACCGGTTTGATTGACTTGCTCGGCGACGAGGGCGTGGGGTGTATTCCATTCTCACCACTTGCACAAGGCATGTTGACCGATCGATACCTCGGTGGTATCCCGGACGGATCGCGCGCTTCGAAGCCACACGGGTTCCTGAAGCCGGATCGTGTGACGCCCGAAAAGTTGGCGATTGTCCGTCAGTTGCAGGCCATGGCACACGAGCGCGGCCAGAATACTGCCCAACTTGCGCTTTCGTGGGTGTTGCGTGATGCCCGTATCACCTCGGCGTTGATTGGTGCCAGCTCGGTTGACCAAATCAAAGAGGCGGTTGGGGCATTAGATGCGGCACCGTTGACGGCCGAAGAGTCAGCCCGGATCGAACAGATTTTGCGCGGCTAATTGATGAGAGCGAGGGTGTTGTGCTGGCGCGTATTTTGATTTTTCTGGGGGTGCCGCTGACGATTCTGCCGCTCGTGTTCCGCTTTGCCGTGCTTAATGCCACAAGTATGGCCGAGCAGAAAGCATTCGGTCCCGTGGTCGATCAATATGCGCACCACTCATCGCCCTACTTGTTGGTAGCCGTAAATGTTGGTCTGGTCGTTGGACTTGTGCCGTTGTGCATCGGACTAGTATTGTTGATTCGTGAGCGTATGCGAGCGCAGTAAAAGATTACCACCCCTGTGTCTTGGATTTAATCAAGACACAGGGGTGTTTTTTGTCTATTGCAGGCCGACAATTTTTTGGTGCATGGTGGTGGCAGCATGGCTGTCGAGCGTGCCTACAATGAAGTCGCAGCGCCAGGTTGCACCACCGGCGATACTTTTGAGGTTGCCCTTGGCTTTCTCTGCGCTATACCCCTCAGGTTCGGCGGTGGCTGGCATCGAGAATCCAAGACAATCTTGGTCGGGTGTGCGTGAAATCCAGCGAATACAAAACGGTAATTGCTCGGGTCGGTGTGCGACATAGTCGGCACTTCCGTCGGGCAATTGTTGCATACTATGCGCCCACCCTGAGGCGTCGCTGTGTGGCTTGATGGTGAACACAACCTCGGGGTCGAATCCGAGCCCTGGGGTGAGTGTGTTGGCTAGCGCAGGGTTGTGTGCGAGCTCATCGATGAATTCTTTGTAGCCCGGCGCTGGTGTGATATGTGATGGAATACTCTTGCGCACGATGACTTGCTCGGGTGTGTTGGCGGCACTAGTGATGAGCTGGCCGTGGTCGACCGGACGGAAGTTGATGTGAGCCAAGTACATCAAGTCCATTGGTGTCTTTTTGAGGTTCTCGATTGTCAAACTGACCGTAAAGATGTGTTTGTTGGCGTAGAGACGAATCTCGGGTGTGGCTACATAATTATCTTGGAACGCGACGGTATACCGAAAGCGTCCACTAATTCCGACATAATCGCCGTTGACGTCGTTGCCAAGCGTTATCCACGCCTGCTGATAGCGTGCATTAGGGAGTTCACCGTGGAGTGGATGCGTGTCGTTGGGGCCTGGTACGCCCATGCGGGTGGCTCCACAGTGAATGAAAAATCCGCCGTATGTGTGGAGGTAGGTTGAGGTCGGATAGGGCTGATCGAACATTGATTTCATGCCCAAACTGCGACCGTCGAACGTTGCCGACCAAATTTGTTGACCTTGAAACGGCAACACAACGAGCTCGCCGTGTTCGTTGCAGAGACGTACAGCTGCGACGCCGCTATCAAATCTGAAAGTAGACGCACTAAATGTACCTTGAGTGACGATGTCGCGCTCACGTTCACCGAACATTGCATCATACAAATTGATGATTGTTTGCATGGTATGCTCCCGTTGTAGGAAAGGAATGTCTTCATTGTACGCCACGATTATGCAGTGTTAATTGCTACACGCACACCGTCACTACTGTACGCACTTTCGATGTACAAAATATGAGGGAGAGTTTCTGCTAACCGATT
The DNA here is from genome assembly GCA_964469045.1 of uncultured Klebsiella sp. Taxonomy (GTDB): domain Bacteria; phylum Chloroflexota; class Chloroflexia; order Chloroflexales; family Roseiflexaceae; genus UBA965. The sequence continues at coordinate 44,765 of CAYXXK010000013.1, read as the reverse complement.
CATCATGCGTTGGCGCATGACTGTGTCGTCACTAGCGATGAGTGAGATTGAACCGCCATCGCCACCAGCACCATTAACTTTCCACCCCCATGCATCGTGTTGTTGAGCAATAGAAATGATGTGCTGAGCAGTTTGACTGATAAGTTCTGGATGAAGCTTCGCTTGTGCTTCGGTGTTATGGATTAGCGCGCTAGCAAAATCGCGTAGATTACCGTTGCGAAGTGCAGATGCGGCAGTTTGAGCTGCGATGCGTAACGGTTCAAGTGCATCAATACGTGTCTGTTCTTGAGTGATACGTGCAATCACTTGTTGGTGTATTGCGGACGATTGATGTGGTTGGCCATAGTAATAGAGCAGATGTTGCTGATTAAACGCTGTTACCCAATGTTGATGAGCGGGGATTGGCGTCACTATCGTCTCAGGGTACGCTGGTATCTCAATCAGGTTTGCCCCACCAAACGCCGCACCGCATTGATCTTGGACGCCGCTCTGCAATCCTAGATGAACGGTTTCGAGGCGATGTGCACGTCTTGCTAACTCTGCAGGCGAGTAATGGGTATTGTTGCACGCAGCAAGTGCAGCGAGAAGTGCAACAGAAACCGATGCGGACGTGCCTGTTGAACTACCAGGCGGCATGTCCGCATCGATGGTAATGGTATATGCGTAACCGTTTGGTATAGGTATTTCGTTGAGTGCAGCGGCCAGCAGTGGATGGGCATCTGCCACCTCGGCAAGTGAGCAGATTTGATTGTAGTTTCGGATGTCGAACACATACGATGTGTGCAATGATGGTTGTGTCTCAATCGTAATTGTTACACAACGATTTATGGCAACGCTACAGACAAATCCGTGTTTGGCAAACCACGTATCTGTCCAACCGCCGACATCACAAACTCTGACAGGTGCGCGTGCAATGATGGTACGAGTACGCATATCTCCCTTGTGTATCACTCTATAGTGGCAGGAATGTCTCGGTTGCTTTTGCGCAACGGAATTTCTGGCAGAAGGAACAAGACAATGCCAAACGAAAGAACGACCAGCCAAATGGCCTCTTGATAAATTTGCCGAATACTTGCAGCAAATGCTCGTTGGAGCGCGGGTTTGATTTGTTGATCAACGGCGTCTAGTTTGGCTATGACAGCTGCATTCTGTGCTGCAAGTGTTGTTTCCCATTGTATAAGAGTTTGAGCGGTAATGGCATTCCCCTCAATTGCTTCAATCAAAGTTTGTGGTAAGGTAGGGTCGGCTAAGAGTGTGATTTTGGCAGAATCATCGCCACTCGCAAGTGCAGCGAGGAGGGAGAGAATTTGTTGCTGATGTTGTGTGATTCGTGCTTCGATGCCTTTTATTGGAGAACTCTCACTGGCGTGTTCACTGCCAATTGAATTCCGGATTGCGCTGCTATCAACGGTCATTGCGGTACGCATTTCGGCAGGGAGTTGTGCCATGACCGGTTTGAGTTCTTCAGCGATTTGATGTGTCAAGGTGGTTGTCAAAATGACGCCAAACACCGCAGCGCCAATTGCTTGACCAAGTTGTTGAAAGAATTGACGATTTGCGACTGCTGTCCCCATTTGATCGTACGGCACTGCGTTTTGCATTGCGAGATTGAGCAGTGGCATTACCGGTCCGAGTCCAATACCAAGCAATAGCATGCGCCAAATAACATCACTAGTGGTCATGTCAACACTGAGCTGTGTCATGCTATAAAAGCCAGCTAGCATGATGCCAAAACCAACTAAAATAAACGCTTTGTAACGACCAGTCCGTGCTACGAGTTGGGAAGCAAGAATGCTGCCGACGACAAAACTGAGCATTAACGGCATTTGTGCGCTCCCGGCTTCTGTGGCGCTGACACCGAGTGAATTCACCATAAAGAGCGAGAGAAACAAGAATGCACCGAAGAAGGCTGCACCATTTAGGAATGATGTGAACATCGTGACGCTGAACATTTTGCCTTTGAAGAGTGTGAGATTGATGATTGGTGCAACTGCTTTTGTTTCAACATACAAGAACAATGCTGTCGCAATAGCTGAGAGGCTAAACAGGCCAATAATCAGCGGTGAATTCCATGAATGAAGTTCTTTGTCGAGTGTTAGTGCTAGGAGGAGCGGTACAACACTGAAAACCAATGTGATACTTCCTGCCCAGTCAATAACTGCAACGCCACCACGTCGCAATGTCGGCATGCTCCGCAGAATAAACAAAAATGCTATTAAGCCAACAGGTAAATTTACATAAAACACCCAACGCCAGCTGATGCTATCGGTTAAGTAGCCGCCCAAAAATGGACCAATGATGCTTGATATACCAAACACTGCACCAAAGAGTCCCATGTATTTGGGGCGTTCAGCGGGCGAAAACAAATCTGCCGGAATGGCAAAAGCCGTAGACGTCAGGGCGGCGGCACCAATGCCTTGAATCACACGAAAACCGATGAGTTGAAAAATATCTTGAGATAGCCCACACAACACTGATCCAGTCAGAAAAATGATGATTCCACTCAACAAAATACCGCGGCGACCATAGATATCAGAAAGCTTGCCATAGATCGGAACCATGGTTGTGCTTGCTAGTAAGTATGATGTCGAAGTCCATGCGACGAATTCAAGGCCACGCAACTCTGAAATGATTGCCGGCATTGCTGTCGAGACGATGGTTTGGTCGAGTGCTGACAAAAACAACCCGAGCATGACACTTGCAAGAATGAGGAGTTTTGTACGATGGGGTAGGTCTTCGGCGTAAAACGGAGTGGACTGTGGGGCAGGGGAGGTGTTCACGTGACATCCTTACTCAGGTACGGTAATAAATTTGTCAATGCAGTATACAACGCATTTACATGAGCGATTGGCAATGAGCGAAATCGTTCATCTACTTTGATGCTTGTCATTTCGCGAATTGCATCAATGATGGCTTGTCCTTTGGATTGCAAAAAAATATGTCGTACTCGGCGATCTTTGAGAGCCTCTTGTCGCACAACAAGGCCATCGTTTTCTAAGCGGTCAATTAATTGACTGGCACTCCCTAATGTTAATTTGAGTTGTTGCGCTAATGTGGTGATGGTTATGCCTGGGTGGCGTTCGAGAATCTGTAATGCCATGAATCGCGGCGGGCTGATGTCTTGTTGTTGCAAGTAGCTCATGAGTTCACCAATGCTACTGACCATGAGTGCACCGTTTAACTCGTTGAGTAAAATAGCGAGTTTCTTTCGCGATTCATCTTGGTCTATCATGGTGTGTACACTCACTACCCAGTCTTGCCAACAATAATCTTGGCATAATTTACTAAAGTAAGTTATATGCACAACCTTTTTGTTTGTCAAGTAATTTTGTGTAAATAACAAATAGATTGTATGTTGTATTCTCAATGTTAGTCAATACTTGTGACAATTCATTTATAAAGTATGAACGAAATATTGATGACACACACATCAATCGGAGTGTTGACAGAGGTGTACTGTTTTATGCAATTGATTGTTCGGATATAGGATCTTTTTTGACGCCGATTTTGAAGATGATGAACAATAATGCACCGACAAAATGCAATGCAGCCGCAACAATTAATGCAGTGGTGCTATCAGTCGTACGCGCCAGCCATGTGCCAATAATCGGTGCGATTAAATTCACCCCAAACATGACAAGTTGATACGCAGGCATTACGGCAGTGACTTGACCTGGCGGGCAGCTATCGAGGAGGATGTCGATGATGACCAGTTCGATGCCAGCTGTTGCAATACCCCAGAGTGCTGCTACAAAAATGAGCGGTTCCATACTCCCAACGAGTGCTGTAATGAGCGGGTAGACGCCGAGTCCAATTGCGCAAATGCGCAAGATTGCCACACGGGCATTAAATTTAGTTGCGAAGTATGTGCCTAGCGTGTATCCAATTAATAACGTGACACTTTGAATCATTGACACTGTACCAATGGCATTGTCATCAGCATGCAGTGTTCGTACCCAGTGAAGTGGAAAAAGTGGCACTGCCATGATGAGACCTGCTTGAAATACCGCCTGACATATCACGAACATACGAAATGTTGGGTAGTTCTTGAGGTAGTGGCCAATATTCGTAAGTGCAGTGCGGAATGAAGGTGGAGCGGTCTGTACATCACGGCGTTCAGGCGGAACCTCGTATTTGCGTGCAGGTAAGAACGCCAAAATGGTAAACAGTGATGCTACACCGATTACTGTTGCATATCCCTGAATGTCCGAATGGTTGGCGAGATAACGTCCAGCCATAAATACTGCGATGCCATTACAGACACCCAGAATAGACCAGCGTAAGCTCATCAAAAAATACCGTCGTGATATGTCGATAATTGACCCCATCACAACATTAAAGACCAACGTAAGTGCGGTTTGTGGCAACGTAGAAAGTGCAACTACGCCTAACATCAATAAGACTGCGGTTGGTGCATCCACAAAGAGCGGAATAACCGCGATTATTGGATAACTCAAAAACAGCAACAAGCGACTCCATGCATACCACGGAATCACATTATTTGATTTGCTGATGTACATGCCTAGCGGGATTGCTAAGAATATACCTGCAACAGCTGGCATTGAAGAGAGCAATCCAATAATTAACGGATCAGCACCAAGCCGAGTAAATAATACGGGGATGAAGATGCGGACGCCTTCAACCAGACCGACACCGACCCCATCGATCATGCCCCGTGTCATATTTCGCTCGTCACCATCACGTGGATTCACGAACCAGCTCGGCAGTCCGAGCGCACGCAGCCATTGCGTAATTTGCGCTTGCATCTGTAATCCTTAGTAGCACGTATTGGTATTATAGCAAGTCCAAAGGTTATTCGGTGAAAACACAACAACAGCACATTCAAACGTACTATGACGCAACAACGTCGTGGTTCATGCGCTTTGGATCAACTCGAAAACACGGGAGTATTCATCGTGCGTTGTACATGGATCGGTTTAATGTTGCTGATCCAACCCAAGTTATTCATCATCTCATCAATGACATTATCTTGCGTTACCGTCCACAGGCGCAATCACTCATCGATGTAGGGTGTGGTGTTGGTGCATCTATGGTGGCACTTGGGCACCTGTTACCGCAGCTGCGGACGTTGTGTGGTGTCACACTCAGTCATATGCAGGCGCGACAAGCAACGCATAATCATTTATCGGTGATAGTTGCGACGTTTCATGCGTTGCCGTATCCCGATCAAAGTGCTGACGTTGTGATTGCGATTGAGTCGATGATTCATAGTGATCAGCCCGAGTACTTTTGGTGTGAGGTACATCGTGTGTTGCGTCCAGGAGGCATCGTTGTTGTATGTGATGATATGTTGCGTGACGCAAATCATACGATGGTGCCGCTTTTTCAAAAAGGCTGGCATGCGCCGAATTTGCGATCACCAGACGAACATGTGCGATTTGCATCGACAGTTGGACTGATGGTGTGTGAGTCTACTGACCTCACATCGCATCTACGTCTTGTAACAGTGCCTATGCCAATTATGCATGTACTTGCCCGTTCATATGCGGCATTTGAAGAGGTCCCCATCGTCACATCGATGCTCGGTAGTATGGCGTTGCAACATCTGTTAGCTGACCAAGCAGTTGCTTACACGATGATGGTATTTGTTCGATCATGACATATCTAATGCCTGTGACATTTGTGGCTGGCGGCACACGCGGTGATATACAACCGTATATAGTGCTTGCACGTGCATTGATGCGCCGTGGTATTCCCGCCCAAATCGCCGCAAGTAGACGCTGGCAATCATTCGTTGTGCGTACGGGTGTGCCGTACTATGAGCTTCCTGCTGATCCTGTTGAGCTTTTGTTGCAGCCGCAATACCAACATGCGCTTACGATGTCGTTACATGGCATTCAAGCGAGTGTGCACTATTTGCGCGCAATGCGGCCATATGTGGATGCGTTATGCCGTGCACTACCACATTTGCAACAACATTCACGTGCACTTGTGGTAGGGGTCGCCTCTCAGTGGGTTGTGCAACCGATGGTGGTGCGCTCTATTCCAGTGATTTGGGGGTTGTTACAACCACTTGTGCCGACGCATGATTTTGCATCACCAATGTTGAATTGCGCATTACCACGCAGGATGAATCGATGGTCACATAAGTTGGTTAACCGCTTCATGTGGTTGTCGTGGCAAATGCACGGATTGCCTGCATACGGTGGGCTAACTCGTATTGCTACGCAACCGGCGTTTGTTGCGTGTAGTCGGACGATTGTTCCAGCTTGGAGTGACATGATTTCTCATCATGCAGTTACAGGGTGGCTTGGCCAGCTCAACGAACCTGTTCAAGTGCAACCATCACTCGATTCATTCATGGCACAAAAGGCACCATATGTGGTTGCTGCGTTTGGTACACCTGCCGCAAATGAAACCGATGATTTATACAAGAAGGTGATAGCTGCAACACAACAACTCGGCGTTCGACTATTGCTGCAAGTGCCAACACGATTCGCCGGCATGTCAGTGCCAACGGGTGTATATGTTATTGCAGACGACGTTGATCATCGCACGGTATTTGCTCGCGCAACTACGGTGATTCATCATGGTGGTGCAGGAACAACCCATGCGTGTATCGATGCTGGTGTTCCTATGATTGTGGTTCCGCGTGGTATTGACCAATTTTATTGGGCACAGCGAGTATATGCATGTGGCTTGACACCGCTGCTGTTGTCGCGTTCGCGTCTGACTGTTAATCAGTTGGTAATAGCGCTTAATGCGACGTTGCATCAGTCACAATATCGTATACGGGCACAAGAATGCATGATTCAGCTACAGAATGAATCAGCCGTGGACGATGCGTTACGACATCTTTATGCGCATATCAATCTATCAGATTGACTTTAGGTAAATTACCTGTTACAATACCGCCACTTTTGCTAATATCGTATGAAAGGAGACGCAGATGGCACCACTGGTTGTTCGCTTCCATCCACTTGCGTCACCTGTTCCGACGAAATCCTGATGTTTCAGCGATTCTCGAGCCGCAGGCATGACGCCTGCGGTTTTTTTGTGTTCTTGCGCCTATCAAAAGGATGTATATGACTCCACGTGTGCAGTTTGGACAGTACCGCGCGCTATTGTACAAATACTTTTGGCCACAACGCGTGCAAGTAGTGTTGTTGTTTGTGTTGATTTTGTTTGATAACGTGTTTTTGTTGTATGGTCCTAATTTATTAGGACAATTCGTTGAGTCTGCCATCAATGGTGAGTCAGCAACAGTTTTGCAACAAATCGGGATTCTTTATCTGGTTACTGCATTGCTACGCCAAGCAGCAAGATTGACGACAACATATGTCGGTGAAATGACCGGTTGGCGTGCAGCGAATGCGTTGCGATATGATTTGGCCAAACATACACTTGGTCTTGATATGTCATATCACAAACAACAAACGCCAGGAGTAATGATCGAGCGTATTGATGGTGATGTATCAAGCCTGAATCGCTTCTTCTCTCAAATGGTACTTCAAATCGGTGGTAGTGTGTTGTTGTTGGTGTCAACAGTCGGACTACTGATGTGGCTCGACTGGCGACTCGGGTTGCTGTTGCTAGGGTTTACGATTATTTCGGCGTGGGTCATGTACTCGTTACGGGAAATAGCAGTGCCCTACTGGGAAGGCGGTCGTGAGGCGTCGGCGCAGTTGTTTGGCTTTCTCGAGGAGCGACTTGCAGGCATCGAAGATATACGTGGTCTCGGTGCAAGTCAAAATGTTTTACGACGCCTTGATGCGTTAATGGAACGAAAAAACCACTTCGATATCCGCGGTCGTGTCTATGGCTCTGCTACCTGGATTATTCCATTGGGTTTGGCGGCATTGATGACGATTGTGATTTTGGCTGTTGGGTCTTGGCTCTATCTCCGCGGCGAAATCGGAATTGGCTTAATTCTCATGACTATTCTTTATGGTGAAATGATTATTTGGCCGATTCGCAACATTGCCAGCGAAATCGATCAGTTGCAGCAAGCTGCAGCTGGCATTGTGCGTGTAGCGGAGTTGCAGCAGATTACATCAAAATTGACCGATGGGCATGCGGATGTCCCAGCTGAAGTGCCTTCACTTTCATTCGAAAATGTGACGTTTGCTTATGCAGATGGTGAAACAGATTCGTCGCCTGTACTGCAAAATGTATCGTTTGTTGTGCCAGCTGGGCAAACAGTCGGTCTACTTGGCAGAACTGGTAGCGGTAAGAGTACGTTAATTCGCTTGCTTTTCCGCTTGTATGATGTCACATCTGGTCGAATTTTAATCAATGATCGTCCTATTCCTCAGTTCAGGCTCGAGTCTTTGCGTCAACACGTCGGACTCGTGACACAAGATGTGCAACTCTTTTATGCCACAATTCGTGATAATTTGACATTCTTTAATGCAGAGATCAGCGATGATCAACTCCATGCCGCATTAAACATGCTCGGACTAGATCGATGGCTACAGCGCCAACCCGAAGGACTTGATACGTTATTAACCTCTACAAACATGTTGTCAGCTGGTGAGGCTCAGTTGATTGCATTGGCGCGTGTCTATCTCAAGCAACCTCAAGTCATTATTCTTGATGAAGCATCCGCACGTATTGATCCTGAAACAGAGCGAATGGTCGAACGTGCCCTTGATACCGTTTTGGCAGGTAAGACGACCATCATTATTGCCCACCGCCTCCAAACTGTCCGTCGCTGTGACTATATCGCTATTTTGGCAAACGGCCAATTAGCAGAGTTTGGCCAAGAGAGCGAATTGCGTGCAACACCATCCTCGCGCTATGCAACGCTATTGCGCCATGGGAGTACAGAGGAACTAGTATGACGACCAAACCACTTTCTGTGATTGGCATGATGATGCGCAAAGGAGGTTGGTGGTACATTGCCAACCTGACGATTATCGTCGTAATCCTGTTGATTGAATTGCTCCCTGGAATAATCACGCGTGACATCCTGAATGGTCTACAAGATGACTCCTTGTTGAGTGTGCCGTGGGTATTGTTGGCTGGTTTATTGGGAATCACGCTTGTGCGTGTGGTGATGTTCTTTTTGGTGAGCTATGCACACATTAAAGCGCGTATCCCAAATGAAAACACTCTCCGTCGCGCATTATTGACACGTATCCTGCAGATGCCGGCAGTGCGTGCGCTTAAAGGATCACCTGGTGAGGTTGTGTCGCGTTTCCGCGATGATATCAACGAGATGCCGCACGTAATGTTCCAACTGAACGACATCATCGCTCTTGGAGTATTCTCGGTTGTGGCATTGGTTATTATGTATCAAACCGCACCGGAAGCGACGATACTCATCACGCTACCGTTGATACTTATTGTGGCTGGTGCACGGTTTGCTTATGCGCGTATCTATTTCTATCGCCAAGAACGGCGGCGTGCATCAGGCCGCGTTGTTGGATTTATTGGCGAAACGTATGGTGCTGTGCAAGCGGTGCAAGTTGCTGGTGCCGAACGTCATGTATTGAAGCATTTTGCAGAACTCAACAAAGCACGTGAGCATGCAACACTTCGTGAAATCTTGTTTGATGGGTTGCTTGATGCGATGTTTCGTAATGCCACGACACTTGGTACTGCAATCATGATGCTGATGGTGCACGCCCAAGCGACGAGTGGTGAGTTCGGTGCTGGTGATGTAGCGTTTTTTGTCTATAGTTTGGGTGTGATTGGCGAGCTCCTCGGCGAGTTGGGTATATTCTTGGGGCGACAGCAACAACTCCGTGTCTCTATTCAACGGCTTGAGAATATTGCGCACAACCAGCCGATGGCGGAACTCTTTCGTGATGCATCAGTCCCCGCATTGCCTCCTCTTGCACCGTTGCGCGAATTTTCGGTCAAAGATTTGACCGTTACTTGGAGTGATGACACAACAGGTATACGCGATATTGAATTTGCGGTACAACCGGGCAAGATGATTGTGGTTACCGGCGCGGTCGGCGCTGGTAAAACTACTCTACTGCGCGCGATTATGGGGATGCTCCCAAACACAACTGGTGAAATTCGTTGGAATGAACAGCTGATTGGACAACCAGGCGTGCAATTTGTGCCACCGGCGGTTGCGTACACGAGTCAGGTACCTCGCTTATTCTCGGATTCACTACAAGAGAACATCGTGCAAGGGCGTAATGTCATCGATACATCGATGCACGAAGCAATTCATGGTGCGGTATTTGAATATGATGTAGCACAGTTCGAACATGGCGTACAAACGATGGTGGGTGCACGTGGCGTGCGTTTATCGGGTGGCCAAATTCAACGTGCTGCATTTGCACGTATGCTCTACGACCGACCACAACTCTGGTGTATCGATGACATTTCAAGTGCGCTTGATATTGAAACCGAACAACAATTATGGCAACGGTTTGGTCAAATTCGTTCAGACGTTGCATGTGTTGTCGTGACACACCGACCACAAGTCATGCAGATGGCCGATGAGGTGATTGTACTTGAGGCTGGTTCCGTTCGCGATCGAGGTTCGTACGCTGAATTAGTGGCACGTGGCGCTATTGATGCGACTCATACATCTCCAACGGAGTAACTGTATTCGGACAATTATATCAATCGGTGTGTGGCAGCGACAGGCATACGACGCCTGTCGCTGCGTTTGTGCGTACATTGATGAGATGCTCTATAATCGTTGCATCAATATATTCAGATGTGCCCATGTGTGTGTGCAGAGAAGAGGATGATATGGCACTATATGGCGTGGTCGAAACAGGTGGTACAAAGATGGTTTGTGCCGTTGTCTCTGGTCCCGATGATGTACGCGACGAAGTGCGCTTCCCGACCACTTCGCCTGCAGAGAATATTCCACAGATAATTGCATTTTTACAGAAGCATCATCGCCAAACTCCACTTACCGCAGTTGGTATAGGTTCATTTGGGCCAATCGTGCTCGACCGAAGTTTGCCCAACTATGGTTCGGTCGCACCAACCACTAAGCCGTTTTGGAGCAACGCGCCCGTCGTTGCGCCGATTCAGCAAGCGCTTGGCATTCCGGTAGGATTTGACCTAGATGTGACGACCGCTGGACTTGGTGAATTACAGTGGGGTGCTGGCCGTGGTCTCAAGCATATCGTGTATTACACGGTTGGGACGGGAATTGGTGCTGGTGTGATTACCAATGGCGGTCCTATTGCATGCTTGGCACATCCTGAGGCCGGTCATCAGCGTCTATCGCGACATCCTGAGGATTTGTTCGAAGGCAACTGCTCGTTTCACGCAGATTGTCTCGAGGGGATGGCATCAGGACCGGCCATTGAGAAACGCTGGGGCATGAAAGCCCACCTGCTACCACCTGATCATGTTGCATGGCGTATTCAGGCTGATTATTTGGCGCAAGCCGTCATGAATACGATTTTGTTTGTGTCACCACAGCGAATTATTTTGGGTGGTGGTGTGATGGAACAGATGCACCTCTTCCCGATGATACGTCAACGGGTACTTGAACGACTCAATGGATACATCAACGTTGATGCAATCACACAACACATCGATGAGTATATTGTGCCACCTGCACTAGGCAATCGCGCGGGTATGTTGGGGGCTTTGGTGTTGGCGATGCGCGCTGCGCAGTAAATTGCACACAAAGGAGTGCGCCATGTTGTATCCGAAATCTGATTTTGTCGGTCTCGAGGATGTGCATCATCTTGCTGCTGGTGGCGAGACACCGATGCTCAAAAGTCATTTCGACGCCATGGCGCAATTCAGTCATGATAAAGCACTCGGTATGCCGGGGCGAGAGCGCTTCTTTGCGGTCCGTCATCGCACGGCACAGCAACTCGCCACGATGATGTCTGTGACAGCTGGTGACATTGCATTTGTGGGGAGCAGTTCTGCTGGTATCAGCCAAATCGTACAAGCATTCCCATGGCGTGCTGGCGATGAAGTGGTCGTCGTTGACGACGAATATCCGAGTGGTCGGTATGCATTTGTGTGGCTACGTCGATTTGCGGTGAAAGTGATCATGCCGGCATATCAGCCGAATCCAGATGATGAACTCGCGTCAATTCTTGCGGCTTGTACGTCGCGTACGAAGTTGGTCTATGTCAGTCATGTAAGTACGCGCACTGGCAGGCGTATCGACATAAACACATTGGCAGATGCCCTCCATGCACAAGGTGTGCAGTTGCTTGTTGATGCTACCCACTCATTAGGAATTGTACCTGTAGATGCCTCAAATATTGATTATTTGGTATGTAGTGGATACAAATGGTTACTCGGGACGCATCTCGGGATATTGATGTGGAATAGAGCATTAGTGGCGCAACTACACCCACCAGTTGGTTGGCGATCTGCAAAACCCGTACCAGCTCCTGATGAATATGAATTACATCTTGATGCAGCACGCACGGAAGTTGGTAATCCAAACTTCATTGATTTGTACATCCTTGAGAATGCATTGCGTTACGCAAATGCAGTGACTATCGAGCAACGCGAACTCTATGCATTGCAACAAGGTGCAATTTTGTACGATATGTTTGTTGAATGCGGGCATACTCCAATGACTCCGCGTGACTCGCGGCATCGTGCAGGCAATATTTGTGTTGCAACACATCACGCCGCTGAGATTGTGCGCCATGCACAATCTCAGCGGCTGATTCTCTGGGGAGATCACGATTTGTTACGAATTCGTTGCTCAGTACATGGATATGTTACAGAATCCGATGTTGCATTCGCATGTGCAATTGTGCCGACGCTCTTGGTGTGATTGAAGAATAGCGAAATTGTAACATTGTTAAGTAATCGTAATTGCCGATATGGCTAATTATTACTATGATTTAACAAAACATAACGCAAAGGTGCAGTGTCGCAATGAATAATCGACCAGATCTGAACGATGACTTTATTTCATCAGCAGGTGTACCCACAATTCCCTTGAAGCCTCAAAAGAAGCGATTATATCGTGATCTTATTGCTTATGCACTGTTTGCAACGGCAGTGGTTCTGGGGGCACTTATCGGCTATTCAACCGTGTTGTATTCTTTGGTCAGTCTGCTTATTCCATACGCAATATTGCTAGTTGTCTCAAGCATCCTTGTAGTTATTCTTGGTCTTGTAATCAAACAAAATGTCGTTGTGTTGGTTGGATTACTTGGACTTTCACTCGGTGTTGGTGTTATGTTTTCGCAGACTACATACGGAATTGTGTACCTCTTCCTCATTGTATTTGCGTTGATGGGGTACTACTGGTATCGCGGTAAGAGTGGACACCAATCGTCGTATTGGCCTGTTTCAATCGCCTTTTTGTTGATGGTTTCTGGTACACTCATCATCGCTCAATGGTACGGATTTGTTTCGGATGTGCTCATTACACCGGTGTTAATTGCTATAACCGGTGCAATGATTGTTTGGGAAATTCGTCGTACAAAAATATAAACTATTTATCGTAATTGCACTAATGTGACAGAAATAATCAGCACATTGCTAAGTGTGTTACGCATGTTGCATATGCGCTATTTTAAGACATTGATCGGTAATCACTGTCATGCCGGCAGTAACGGCTTTGGCCTCGGCTTCAGCGTGATGAATCTCAAGTTGCAACCACAGCACTTTTGCACCAGCAGCTATCGCATCATCGACGACCTCGGGGACATCCTTTGAGGCGCGAAATACATCGACAATGTCGATGGGTACCGGTATTTCTTTGAGAGACCGATATACTGGCTCACCCAGCACTGTCGTTGCATTTGGATGCACCGGAATAATCGTGTAACCTGCCTTTTGTAGGTATTGAGCAACCTGATACGCCGGGCGATCGGGTTTGTCAGAGAGTCCTACAACAGCAATGGTTTTACTTGACTTGAGTACATCGGAAATAGAAGTCATCATTGATCCTAACTTCCTACAACATGGGTGATTAAATGGTGAATTGGTGCGCCGCTACCATCACCAAAGGCTGCTTCGTCAGGTTTGTCTGACAACCCGAATAATAACGCACCTTGTGATTGCCAGCGTTGGGCGACTTGCCAGACTTCGGCGGTGATTACAATTTCACGCGTTAACAAATCAATTGCGTCGAGCTCTTGCGGGGCACATCCGAAGCGTGCTGCGGTTTCGATGTACTCAAGATAGCGAAATGTCTTGAACGGAGTCATGTCACCTTGCTCATACAACGTGGCAAATTGTGTTTGGAATGGGAGTAGAGCTGAATTAAACGCGTCAATACGTGCTCCCGTCAAATCAACGAAGTGTGCAAAATCGCGCATAATCCCTTGTTCGAGCATGGCTTGGAGCGCGTCCGGTGTAATGATTCCGCCACCAGCCATTACACAAATGAACGCAAGAAAATCTTGATTGTCACCGGTAAATCGATGAAATCGTGGTTGATTGAAGCGATGATACGTATCGCTAAACACTGCATCATCATATGATTGACCTAGAACGTCATTAACAGCGCGTTTGAGTGCGGTCAGTCGTGCACTATCAATGAGTTGGTGATTGCGTCCGCGAGCGCCGACAAGTGTCTTGTCTACATCGATAATAATGGCAGTCTGATTGTCGACATGCATCAAATCCGCAAAGTGTTCAATATTACGCCAGCGATTGGCTACATACACACCTGCGTCGTTTGATAGCGCAAAATGCGGATCTTCGGTGCGTTTTTCATCACAAATAAATGCACCTCCTTGCCAACCAGTACGTTTTGCAATCGTCATATACGTGCCACCGTCACTTTGACGGGTGTCGCCAATCATAATAAAGCGGGTAATCGCAGCGCCGCCGCGTAATTGTTGTGCCGCATTCAGAATAGTTGCAGCAATGTTTGCGTACGCATCGTCACCTTTGCGTGGCTGCGTGTTCGGTGCAATATCTGCCAACCCAGGTAAGCGAGTATCAGCAGGACGAATGTTGCGAAAGGCGACATTCTCGCCTAAAAGATCGCGGAGAGCTTGCCGTGAATAAATCTGCATTGACGCACTCCTTGCTATTTGGCTTCGGCGTATCCTGCTGCAACCAATAATTCTGCGTTGAGAATTGCGCCACCCGCAGCGCCACGGATTGTATTATGTGACAAAACAACCATGCGGATATCGTTGATAGGGCAGTTTCGTACACGTCCAATTGACGTGCTCATGCCGTGCCCGGCGTCGCGGTCTCGGCGTGGTTGTGGGCGTTCAGGGTGATCATGCACGATAAGTGGTTCTGCTGGTGCAGATGGTAACCCTTGCACGATCGCTGGGCTCGTGTAGCTCCGTAATGTGGCAAGCGCATCTTCTGCGGTAATTTGACGTTGTCCTTTGATGGAAAGTAATGCCGTATGCCCATCAATGACAGGTACGCGGGTGACTTGGGCGCTGATGCGCATTTGTGACGGTGAAATACTGCCGTTCTGATATGTGCCTAGTATTTTGTTCGGCTCGGTTTCGATCTTTTCTTCTTCCGTGCCGTTTGCAATATTGGGGATGATATTGTCGATGATGTCGAGTGAGGCTACACCAGGATAACCTGCCCCAGAAACAGCCTGGAGGGTTGAAACATGCATCTGTGCTATCCCGAAGGTCTGGGCAATCGGCTTCACGGCCATTGCCACACCAATCACTGAACAGTTAGGGTTGGTGACGAGTGCGCCACGCCAGCCACGACGCTTGCGCTGATCGTCAATCATGTTTATGTGTTCTGGATTGACTTCTGGGATGATGAGTGGTACGTCAGGTGTCATTCGAAATGCTGATGCATTCGAACAAACCGCTGTTTGGGATGCCCATAATTCTTCGTATGATCGTGCCGCATCAGTTGGCAGTGCAGACAGCGCCAATGCTACATCTGCTACTTTGTCACTTGGTTGCACCACCATATTGGCAATATGCGCCGGTGGTTGACCATCGAGTATCCAACGTACGAGCTCGCCGTAGGGGCGCCCAATCGTGCGATCTGAGCCAGTCAACACGGCGATTTCAAACCACGGATGATTGGCCAAAAGTTGAATCATGCGTTGGCCAACGGCGCCAGTTGCGCCAAGAATTGCAATAGGGATGCGGTTCATCATTGATCACTTTCTGTGTAGATATAGCGCATATGCAGTGCATCAATATCGACGCCATGACTGTGTAATAGTGCTGGTTCATATGCATACCGTTGAAATCCAGCGTTACGATAGAGTTCGATTGCTGCGTGTTGTGTAGTAGTGACACTTAATTTTAGCATGCGTACACATATCGACGCGCCGTGTACAAGAATGGCGTTGAGTAACTGTTTGCCGATTGCGTTCTTACGATGCTGAGGATTAACATACATGCCCCACACCTGTCCAACATGTTGAAGTTTGGGTGAGGCGTCAATGGCACATCCGACGATGCCGATGACCGTATGATCGGCCCATGCTAAAAATATAGCAGGACGTTGGCCGTGCATGTTGGCGGAACACATCTGCTCCCATTGATCGTGACTCACGTCCAAAAGCTGTGTTTGACTGATGGCAAATGCGGTATTGTTGTGATGGATACTCTCCAGCCGTATGGCGCGGAGTATCTGGCCTTGCCCTGGTTGTATACGTGCAATCCGATACATAGGTTATCCTAGAGCAAGTTCATGCAACGCGCGTACCGCTACATCGCCGTCACTCGCGGCGACTACTGTGCTTATTGAGCACTCCGAGGAGCCTTGAGCAATCACCAATATGTTTACACCTGCGTTTGCAAGTGCCGAGAAGACGCTGGCTGCGACGCCAGGGCGTTCGTGAATTCCCACGCCAACAGCCGTTACAATGACCACTTCATCACGTGACTTGATTTGATCAATGTCACCGCGTTGAATTTCATGGCGGAGTGCATCTTCAAGGGCATCAACAACGTGACGTGCACTGTCATTTGGGATAACAAAACAGATGCTCTGCTCACTCGATGCCTGTGAAATCATCAGCACATTCGCACCAGCCTGTGCCACGGCGCCAAATGTACGTGCCGCAACACCTTGAACGCCAATCATGCCACGCCCTTCGATGGTAATCAGATTCATGTTGCGGATAACTGTCACTGCACGGATGGCGTGTTGGGTCGCCTCGGCTTGCCGTGTGACGAGCGTACCCTCATGGTTGGGATTAAATGTGTTGCGAATACGAATTGGGATGCCACGTTCAATGACTGGGCGGATTGTCTTGGGATGCAATACTTTGGCGCCGAAGTAAGCTAGTTCGCTCATTTCGGCATACGAAAGTCGATCGAGTACTTTGGCGCTACTGACCAAGCGTGGGTCAGTTGTCATAACGCCATCTACATCTGTATAAATATCAACCATATCTGCATCGAGTGCTTCTCCAAATATAGCTCCAGAGTAGTCACTACCACCTCGTCCGAGTGTGGTAACTGCACCGCTCGCAGTTGCACCGATGAATCCTGTAACCACAGGGATAACGTTTTGTGAAAAAAGCGGCAAAATGCGACTGCGAATCTGCTCACGCGTTTGTGGGTAAATCGGAGCACCATTCCCGAATTCTGCAGTGGTCAGTACAACATCTGATGCATCAATAGCCTCGGCAGCAACACCTTTGGCGCGTAGCGCGGCTGCAACAAGACGTACACTCATGCGCTCGCCTAGGCTTGATATTGCATCAATGGCGCGTGGCGAAGCTTCGCCAAGCACACTTACGGATTGTGCAAGCAATTCAAATTCGTCAATGAGGGCCATGATTTGGGCTGCGACGACTTGGGCATCTTCACTCTCGCCAGCAAGGTCATGTAACGTGTTCTGGTGGCGAATCCGTAACGCTTCAGCAGTGGCTTTGGCGCTGGCGCGATCGCCGCGTGCAGCTGCATGTGCGCCACTCAACAACATATCTGTTACTTTGCTCATTGCTGATACGACCACTACCACGTTGTCCCACTGTTGTTGCTGATTGGCCACGATGTGACAAAGCTGACTGATGGCATCGCTACTACCCACAGAAGTGCCACCAAATTTCATAGCCAGAACGCTCATATCAAACTCCTCAATAAAACGATATTTATAAGCCAAGCCAATTGGTAATTGCATCCATGTTTGCGGCGACTGGCTCAGGTGCTGCGAATTGATCGACTGCGGTATTTGGGTCCTTGAGACCATGGCCGGTTAACACTGCGACATAGGTTCCGGCAGGGTCAACGCGTTGTTGTTGTACCAGCATCTGTAATCCGGCTATACCTGCTGCTGAAGCAGGTTCAATAAATACACCTTCAAGCCGTGAAAGGTCACGCCACGAGGCGAGAATTTGTTCGTCGCTAACTGCATCAATGATACCTTCGGACTCGTCACGAGCGCTGAGTGCATAACACCAACTTGCCGGGTTGCCGATACGAATAGCCGTGGCAATAGTCTCTGGGTAGGCAATCGGTGCGCCTTGGACAATCGCTGCAGATCCAGCAGCTTCGAATCCAAGCATGCGTGGGAGCTCGCGTATTTTTCCAGCATCGTAGTATCGTTTGAATCCAGCCCAGTATGCGGTGATATTACCCGCATTACCGACCGGCAGTGCGAGTCCATCTGGTGCTTTGCCCAATACATCACAGATTTCGTAGGCTGCAGTGGCTTGACCATCAATCCGATAGGGATTAACAGAATTAACCAATGTAAGCGGGTGGTGTTCGGAGATGTCACGCACGATGCGGAGGGCGTCATCGAAGTTGCCGTCAATTACCAAAAGTCTGGCACCATACATTAATGCTTGGGCCAGTTTGCCGAGTGCAATCTTGCCAGATGGGACAACCACAACAGCGTCAATACCGGCTCGTGCAGCATAAGCGGCGGCACTCGCTGACGTGTTGCCGGTTGAGGCACAAATGACACGACTTGAACCCTCTTCGATGGCTTTGGCGACGGCCATAACCATGCCGCGATCTTTGAACGAACCGGTAGGATTCATGCTCTCTAATTTGAGATATAACGTTTTGACGCCAATCGCAGCGGCGAGGCGTGGTGCCGCAAGCAAGGGTGTGTTGCCTTCACTGAGCGACAACGCAGGAGTCTTGTCTGTCACAGGCAGATACGCACGGTACTTTTCGAGAAGCATGTTACGTCCCTTCATAACAAAAACCCCCCTCCCTGTTTGGGAGGGGGGCGACAACGCTGTCGACCTACAATCCACCACCTCGCCAAACCGAATCGCCTAGACCAGTTGTGGTCCAGGTAGTTGTAGTGGTTGTAGTTGTCATAGCCGTCATGTGTATTGCGAACATGCGTGTACTATACGCCGATTTGCATAATGTGTCAAACGAATTGGCATAGTTGAACAAATGTGTGAGTGGTATAATACAAACCAATCTGTGTGGAGGTTTGGCATGTACAATCAGCGTATGGTTGCCATAGATGTTGAGGCAACTGGGTTAAATGAATTTGACGATGAAATCATAGAAGTTGCTGCTGTCCGTTTTGAAGGTGAAAAAGAACTAGAAACGCTCTCATTGCTGATCAATCCGAATCGTGAGATTCCCTACAAAATTACACGATTAACGCATATCACCAATGACATGGTTGCTGATGCACCTTCGTTTGCCCACGTGCGCAAACAAATTGCAGAGTTTATTGGTGATGATCCGTTACTAGGTCACTCTGTTGAATTTGACATAAAAATGCTTGCGCAAGCAGGTCTACGACTCAAGCAACCGGCCGTCGATACATACACACTTGCCACCCTAGTAGTTCCGACTATTGGCGGGTTTCGGTTGAGCGATCTTGTCCAAAAACTTCACGTACCAATGCTCACCGATCGTGATCCGCATCGTGCACTCTTTGATGCACAAATGTCGCATCGTCTTTTTGTTGCGTTGTACGAACGCCTCTGTGAAAGTGATATGGACCAGATTGATGAAGTGTTGCGAATTGCCCGGGGCATGAGCAATTGGCCATTGCGAGCAATCTACGAGCAGGCCAAAAGTGATATTGCGCGCGGCGCATTTAATCGACCGATCAAACCGCGTACGGTGCGTTCACTCGATGATTACATTCCATTAGAGCCGACAGGTTCTTCTCAGTCGATTCAACGTAACACCATTCAACGGATGTTTTCGACCAGTGGTGTCCTGGGTCGCATGTTTCCCGGCTATGAGCAGCGCGATGCACAGGTGATAATGTCGCAAGCGGTTGCCGATGGGTTTAATCGTGGGCAACATGTGTTTGTTGAGGCTGGCACCGGTACCGGCAAAGGAATGGCGTATCTGGTACCAGCTGCACTCCATGCCATGGAACGTGGCGAACGTGTCGTGTTGGCGACTCATACCATTAATTTACAAGACCAGCTCTATTTCAAAGATATTCCGAAGCTGATTGAAATGTTTGATGCGGAATTACACCAGCAAGCAACAAACGGTACTCCTACGATTCCGGATGTGGCACTACAGTCTGCGTTGCTCAAGGGCCGTAGTAATTATTTATGTTTGCATCGCCTCGAAGAGATCAAAGCAACAACCATTGCAGACGATGATGCGAAAGTAGTACTCAAAGTGGCAACCTGGGCTAACCATACCCACTCAGGTGACCGTAATGAGATTTCTCTCTTTGACCGTGAAATGCTTGTATGGGATCGTTTGCATGCAGCGTTTGATTTGTGTAAAGGACCTGGCTGTGCATTCTTTGACCAGTGTTGGTTCTTTCATGCACGTCGTCGCGCCGAAGCAGCACATTTGGTTGTGGTCAATCATGCCTTGTTGCTTGCAGACATGGTCATGGACTCACAAATTTTGCCAAACTATGATCATCTCGTAATCGACGAAGCACACAATCTTGAAGATGTAGCCACTGATCAATTTGGCTGGAGCTCCAATCAGAAGAAACTTGAAGAATTCTTTGATGGCTTGCTCACTGAAACAAATGATGAGAATGGTGATGGATTGCTTGTACGTTTGCCTTCATTTCTTAAGGGAAGTACTGCGACTCCTCCTATAGTTGAACAGTTTGGTCGGATATTGCGAGATACACGTCCCGCAATTACGCGCGCGCGCCAAAGTAGCAATGAGTTATTTGCGTTATTCACCCATATGATGGAACGCTTTAATGAGTCGGGTACGCATGATACGCGTCTGCGCTTGACGGATGTCGTTCGCGCATCAGAGGTTTGGCAGCAGGTGATACCAGTTTGGGATAACTTGTCACTGTCGCTACGCACCATTGCGCAACAACTAGAAACATTAAACAAAGTCGTTACTGAACTTGCTGATGCGAATATTGCTGATTACGAAGTCCTCGTAACACTCTCAGTCCGCTCATTGCGATTTGTGACCGACTTTGTGGCAAATGCCGACCAAATTGTGACTGGCGAGGATGCCAATCTCATCACCTGGATTCGTTATAGCGATGCCAAAAACATTCTGGATCTCAACATCAATCCGCTCGAAGTGGCAACATTGCTGCAAGAACGCTTGTTCAGCAAAAAGGCTAGTGTAGTACTGACATCCGCTACACTCTCCGTGAATAATAGTTTTTCGTATATGCAACAACGTCTAGGTGCACACCTACCTGCAGATGCGTGTTATCAACTAGAGTCGCCATATAACTATCGCGATCAAGTGATGGTATATCTTCCGCAGGACATGCCTGAGCCTAAAGATTATCCGTATCAAGGGTGTGTTGAGCAGGCTATTCTTGATACCGCAGTTGCTGCTCAAGGTCGTACATTGGTGCTATTTACCTCGAATAGTGCGTTGCGTTCCACGTACAACCAACTGGCTGATTCACTTAGTCAACACGATATCATCCTGCTTGGGCAAGGCTTAGATGGCTCTAATCGACAGATTCTCGAGCGCTTCAAAAGTGAGCCACGTAGTGTGTTGTTTGGTACGCTCAGCTTCTGGGAGGGTGTCGATGTCGTTGGTGATGCGCTTTCAGCGCTTATCATCACTAAATTACCGTTCTCAGTGCCGAACGATCCTGTGATTGCCGCACGTTCTGAGCAGTTTTCGGATTCTTTTAATCAATATTTCTTACCGCAATCAATTCTCAAATTCAAGCAAGGATTTGGGCGCCTCGTACGAGCCAAAGACGACCGAGGGATTGTGGTCGTGCTTGATAAGCGCATTCTGGCAAAAAAATACGGTGCCCAATTCCTTGAATCGTTGCCAGATACAACAGTACGCACTGGTCCATTACGTGCTATCGAGTCACTTGTACGTCGTACAGTCAACCCTGTGAATTAAATGTGCACCCCCCGCATCAGATACGAGTGCGGGGGGTGTTTGGCTATCCATGTCTACGTTGAAACTCGCGCATGAGATCTGCGAGCGCTTTTGCTGATGCCAGAGGTAGCGCGTTATATAAGGATGCTCGTAATCCACCTACGCTGCGGTGACCGGCTAATCCAATCATGCCATGCTGTTGCGCTTCGGTTAAAAATGTTTTTTCCAGCGATTCATCGCTAATGCGGAAGGTGATGTTCATATGTGAACGCGCATTGATATCACTATGTCCACGGTAGAATCCACCAGACTGGTCGATGGCGTTGTATACAAGTGCCGACTTGGCGCGATTGTTCGCTTCGAGTTGCTCCATGCCTTGTGCTTCAATCCAGGCGAGCACGAGGTCGAGCACATACACCGCAAAGGTTGGTGGAGTGTTGTAGAGTGATTGACTGTCGATGTGTGTTTTGTAGCGCAAAATAACCGGTGCATGATCGTGCATCGTCTGATAAAAATCTTCCGCGATGGCTACAACTGTGACACCTGCAGGGCCGAGATTTTTTTGGGCACCTGCGTATATCATCTTGGCCTTGGTGTAGTCGAGCGACCGAGACGCAATATCGCTACTCATGTCCACGATGAGTGGCGTTGAAGTAGATGGTAAATCAGGCCATTGCGTGCCATAAATTGTGTTATTCGAAGTAATGTGCACATATGCACTATCAGATGCGATTTGCCAGGTATCTTGGGCTGGGATATGGCGATATTGGTGCTCTTTTGATGTGGCAGCAATATGCGCTGTGCCAATTCGTTTGGCTTCTTCGTATGCTTTCTCGGCCCAGACGCCTGTGAGGACATACGCACCGCTGGTGTGTTGAGTGAGTGTATTCAATGGAAGCATCGCAAATTGATGGCTTGCACCGCCTTGTAACAAGCCAATTTTGTAGCTTTCGGGCAACCCTAGAACGCGTTTCAAGCGTTCAGACACGCGCTGATTAACGATTTCGTATTCTTTACTACGATGACTTGACTCAAGAATAGAGATGCCCGTCCCTTGAAAGTCCAAGAGCTCGGATTGAATGTGTGCTAGGACTTCTGCCGGTAACACTGCTGGTCCTGCATTGAAATTATGTGTGCTCATTGCATGCCCTTCCCTTTTTGTATGCCTATGCAATCATAGCACTGTCGGTTGGAATGTGCTGAAAGATCGTGTAAATTCGAGCATGCTTCATTGACAAAATGTTTAGTAAGAAAGATTTGCAACAATTATTTAGCATATTGTCTTCGCAATAGGTAGATGTGATATGATATTAAAGGAATTCAACGAATGAACAGAGGAAGCTCGTGCTTACGCATGCTGAACGACAACAAGCAATTGAATTAATGCGCACTTCAGCCGATGAAATTGCAACGGCAGTTTCGGGGTTATCTGGGGTCGATTTAACGACTATTTTTATTCCTGGTGAGTGGACGATTGCACAAAATGTCCATCATATGCCTGATTCGCACAGTTACGCAATCAACAACATGCGCCTTGTCTTAACTGAAGATAAACCAACGTGGAAGCCGTACAGCCCGGATGGCTTCGCATCAATTGCAGATGCAAAGAGCGCTGACGTAGACGTTTCGCTCGAGCTGTTCCGTGCCATGCAAGTTCGTTGGGTACGTATGCTTGAGTCACTTAGTGATGCTGAATTTGCACGGGTAGGTATTAGTATTACGTATGGCGAGCGTAGTATCGATGACTTATTGGGTATTTATGCACGTCATGCGCGTGCGCATGTCGCCCAAATTGCTGCGACGTTAGCAGCAAAGAAATCCTGACATTAGGTGCGGAGTGCAGTACGAATGATGTCATGAAGTTCATCAGGCGCTTCGTCTTGTATGGAGTGACCAATGCCATCAAGTATATGTAACGTACAATCAGGAATGATTGCTGCTAAATGTGTTACGGTTGGGACAGGGTTGCCCACATCTTCACGACCATGAATGATAGTCACAGGGCACTGAATTTGTGGGGCGTGTTGGTGAACAATATCACCACCTCGCACGGCAATAGCTTCAGCTGCGGCAACCCATCCTTCAATCATCGGTTTAAATTGCGCAATGCCGTGGTTTGCAATGATTTCCGCTTTCCACGCTTCCCGGTCATCGCCCCATGCGTCAACAGGAAGCCAGCGTCGTACCCGGTGGACCATCTCAGGAGTGATTTGGCCGCACACACCCCACACAATGGCTCGGGCGACGCGATGTGGTGCAAGTGCCGCAAGCAGTAATGCTGATTCTGCGCCGTCACTGAATCCAATCACGGTAACATTGTCGAGGTGTAGGGATTCAAGTAGCGCGTTCATGTCTTCTGCATCGCGCTGATAAAAATCAGGTCCGAACTCACGATGGGGTGGTGTACTCTGACCATATCCGCGTAAATCTGGCGCAATGATGCGCATGACGGGTGCAAGCAGGTTTATCTCATTGGCAAAGTGACTCAGCGCTGTACCAGTGAAGCCATGGATAAATAGCAATGGGGCTCCTGTTGCAATACCAAACTCGTTGTATGAAATCTTTGTACCATTTGGACGTTCGATAGATGGCATGTACAACTCCATGATGAGGTGACTATGAGATTTGCGATTCTTGACTTTGGACTCTTTGAAGTGTACCAGAATGGACGCTTAATTGGAGTGCCGGGTTACATAATCGATGCGGGGAGCCGCAAAATACTGGTCGATACCGGATTTCATGCGGATTATCTCAACGATCCAGTAGGTGTATCAGCAGCAGATCAA
This sequence comes from uncultured Klebsiella sp., assembly GCA_964469045.1. Lineage (GTDB taxonomy): Bacteria > Chloroflexota > Chloroflexia > Chloroflexales > Roseiflexaceae > UBA965. The sequence goes on along the minus strand of CAYXXK010000013.1, from coordinate 19,909 downwards.
TTAGCAACATTTGGTAGATTGATTGGTTATTCGTCGCGCAATACGCCTTCTGCTCAGTTGCAGCTTCTCGGTATTTCCAAAGTAGAGATAACTGATGTTGTGTTAACCCACGGACATATTGATCATGTAGGGCGGATTAACGAATTCCCACATGCGCGATTGTGGATTACCGCACAAGAACGCGCATTACCTCGACCGTCATATTGGGCAGGTAAGTCGCGTATAGCGGCATGGCCGAATATGCAGACCACGATCATTACGCATACATCCGACCTGATACAAGGTGTGACATTGATTCCTACTCCTGGTCATACCCTAGGACACATGTCGCTAATGCTCACACTCACAAACACTGGGAAAGTGCTGTTCACCGCAGACGCGATTTCGCGTCCCGATGAACTTGTCGAAGATACTTGGAGCGATGCCGAAGATAGTCAACTTGCGCGTCAATCAGCCAAAGCACTCGTTGATCTAGCAACGGCAGAACAAGCGTGGCTTATCTACGGCCATTGCCCCAAACAATGGATGGAACTCCGCAAGGCTCCTCACTGGTACGACTAACGTACATCGCGTCCTTGGTTCAGAATAATAACGTTGCCGCTACAACAGTCGCCTGCTGGTGATGCCAAAAACGCAACCCATGCTGCGATTTGTGCTGGTTGCATGGCATCTCCATGTGGCATAGCAGAAAGTGCCTGTGCAAGTACATCCTCTGGTACGACATCAAATAAATCGGTGCGAGTCATGGCAGGCGCAATCGAGTTTACGCTTATTTTGTCTTTCGCATGACGTCGTGCGAGGTGTTTCGTCAGGCTATCGATAGCAGCTTTGCTTGCGCGATATGGTGCAGGATCGAACACATCGAAATTGTATGCGCCATTCGAAGAGATGTTGATGATTTTTTTACAGCCAGACCGTTTGAGCATCTGCGGGATTGCTTTTTGACAACAATAAAACGCACTATCAAAATTTACAGCCATCTGCTGGCGGAGCATGGCTGCAGTAGTGTCACCGAATTCTTCCATTACACATGTACCTGCATTATTGACTAAGACATCGATACCGCCATGCGTTGATTCGATGCGATCAAATGCAGCGCTTACTGCTGCTTGTTCAGTCAGATCAACATTGATGAAATGTAGATTTGGATGGGTGTATTGTGGCGCTATGATATCAAGCGCGATGACCACGTGGTTACTTGCAAGCAGTGCTTCTGCGATTGCTTTGCCAATGCCACGTGCAGATCCGGTGACCACTGCAATCGGGTTCATCCTGTTACTCCTTATCCTGTGGTGTCTCAACATTATACCGTTGTTGAGTCTCGTAGCTGAGGAGCTGTGCCTTAATCGCACTTCCCCATCGATATTTGCCTGGCATGGTATTAGCAGTAACCACACGATGACACGGGGTGATTAGTGCAAGTGGATTTTGGGCGCAGGCGTTTGCGACTGCGCGTACTGCGTTTGGTTGTCCAATTGATTGTGCGATCGTCGCATAACTAGCGGTGCGTCCGACTGGTATCTGGCGAATCGCTTGCCACACACGATGTTGAAACGTTGTCGCTCGGATATCCAGGGCCAATTGGCGAGAGCCGACATCAAGTTGATTGTCATTAATTGCGTTTAGCAGTGTGCGTGAGAGCGCTGCATCATACCCATGTTTCGCACTGCCGCAGTGTACTGCGATTGCGTTTTGTGCAGTTTGCTCATCTGCGAATACGCCACAATATTGCAATCCATGTTCTGAAAAGATGCCGATGACTATCAGGTGGGCATGCATGCATCGTGCGATGGCATATGTATCGACTTTTTGATGACGCAGCTTCTTGCCTCTATGCGCGTGGTAAAAGGCGCTGATGCTTCCGTATCCTGCTTGGGCTACTGCCTCTTGCACCGTGATGTCGTTTTTCAGGAGCTGTTGGACGCGCATCTGGCGAATCGCCTGGACATAACCGAACGGGCTTATTCCCATAGTTCGGCGAAATGTACGATGCAAATGGAATGGACTGTAGCCGACAGCACGTGCGATAGTGTTGAGCGATGGTGTCTCGTGGCACGACTCTATATAGCGACAGACATTGTGGCACAGGGCGATGTCCGTCGGTATTGTGTCCGGTGTACAACGCTTACATGGTCGTAATCCGGCTGACTCTGCGCTTGTAATATCTGCAAAAAACTGCACGTTTTTGCGCTGAGGACGTGCGCTACATGATGGACGGCAATATATTTTAGTAGACATAACACCCACATAAAATACACCATCATATGTTGAATCTTTCGCTTGAAAAATGCTCCAACAGCGTTCGAAATTGTGAATCATACGAGACTCCTTTGCGTTATCATAATGCTACCGTAAATTGTGTCTGACGTATATTTCAAATCTTGCGGTTTGACTCAAAGGAGGAAGTATGTCGAGTACAGTGTGTTTGACGTTTGATTTTGATGCGATGTCCGTGTGGTTTGGATACAAGCACACAACTCCTGCAATGTTGTCACGTGGTGAGTATGGTGCTCGTGTTGGTGTGCCGCGATTGCTCAACTTGTTGCGACAGTACAACATCAAGTCGACGTTTTTTGTGCCGGGTCATACCATTGAGTCATTCCCAGATCAAGTTGATGCGATCCTGGCTGATGGACATGAAGTAGCGCATCACTCGTATGCACATACAGACCCGAGTGAACAAACCCCAGATGAAGAACGTGCTGACATGGAGCGCGCGTTGCAAGTGTTGCATAAGATTGGTGTGACACCACATGGATTTCGTTCACCATCGGCTGATTTTTCTTCGGTCACCTTGTCACTACTCGAAGAATTCGGTTTTCGCTATGATTCGAGTTTGATGGCAGATGATTTTGTGCCGTATCGACCGCGAATCGGTGATCAGGTGTCACGTACATCGCCATTAGTCCCCGGACGTGAAGCCAATTTGTGGGAAATCCCGTTTTGTTTTGAGTTTGATGATTGGGTGCACTTTCAATTCAACTTCAATCCATATCGTAATGGCACGTCGGCACCCAGCAAAGTTCTTGAGATTTGGACGAAAGACTTTGATTATATGCATCGGAATGTGGCGAACGGCGTGCTGACCGTCGCAATGCATCCGCAAGTGATTGGTCGTGGGCACCGGGTAGATATGCTCGAGGATTTCATCCAACATTGTCAATCTCGAGGCGAGGTTCAGTTCCGTCGTATGGTTGACGTAGTCGATTCTTTATAAATATACGCCCATGATGCTCCAACAGTGAGCATCATGGGCGTCCTCTGTCTGGTAGTTTAGTATTGTTTCATGACATCATGTACTGCAGTGATGACTTTTTGGCGAATGTCATCTCCCATTGTATTCCATAGAGGCAAACGAAGTAGACGACTGCTGAGTGAATCTGTGTTGCGCATTGAGCCACTAACACGCGTATAGCGTTGTCCTGCAGGTGAGCTGTGGAGCGGAATGTAGTGGAAGATGGCATTGATTTCGAGTTGCTTGAGCGTAGCCATGACCTGGTCGCGGATGTCATTTGTTGGCATGAGCATGTAGTACATGTGGGCGTTATGTTGGCACTCACTTGGGATAATGGGGCGCCGTACATGCTCACTCGCTTCCAAATCTGCGAACGCGGTGTGGTATGTGTCCCACGTGTTCAGCCGATCTTGTGTGATGGATGCGCCTACTTCGAGTTGGGCCCACAAAAATGCCGCGATAAGTTCGCTAGGCAAAAAAGATGAACCCACATGCTGCCACGTGTATTTGTCGACTTCGCCACGGAAGAATTGACTGCGGTCAGTCCCCTTCTCCCAAATAATTTCAGCCAAAGAACTGTATTTGGCGTCATTGACGAATAGTGCCCCACCTTCGCCCGAGATGACGTTCTTGGTCTCATGGAAGCTCATCGCCGCAAAATGCCCGATGCCACCCAATGGCCGACCTTTGTATGTTGACATGAATCCTTGTGCGGCATCCTCAATGACCAACAGCTTGTACTGTTGAGCAATGGCCATGATTGTATCCATCTCACAACTCACACCCGCATAATGCACCACGCAAATTGCGCGGGTGCGAGGTGTGATGGCTGCTTCGATGAGTGTTTCGTCGATGTTGAGTGTATCCGGGCGGATATCAACAAATACTGGTACAGCATTGCGGAGTACCACTGCGTTGGCAGTTGATACAAACGTATACGACGGCATGATGACTTCGTCACCAGGTTGAAGATCTGCGAGGATACTCGCCATTTCAAGGGCGGCAGTGCATGAATGTGTCAGGAGTACTTTGTCGGACGTTGTCTGTTCGGCCAGCCAGCGTTGACAGCGTTGGGTATATTTGCCATTTCCAGAGAGTTTACCGATAGAATGCGCATCGGATATGTATTCTAGTTCTTTACCAGTCATGTATGGCTTGTTGAACGCGATCATTGTTGCTATCCTTGATAGATGCATTAAATGACTTAAGTATACCTTAAATTTCGTCTTTTATCCCCGTGCTAACAGACTATGCGGTGTAACTATATATTCTGTAAGTCGTTGCTTATGTGTTGGCCAATCGTCGTCAGTCATCGAAAACCACGCCGTGTCACGATTCTGTGATTTGACGATGAGGTGCTTGCGGAATACGCCTTCAAAGCTGAAACCTAACCGCAGAGCGGCGTTTTTGCTCCGCACATTGTTGTTGTCGCATTTCCACTCAACACGGCGATAGCCCAGTTCGTCGAATAAATAGCGCAACAACAAATATGCTGTCTCAGTCGTGACTGGTGTTCGCTGAACACCAGAGTCGTACCAAATATGGCCTAACTCTGCACGACCAAACTGAGCTGCGATACTCATGATGCTTATCATTCCAACTGGTATGTTGTGTTTCGAATCCACAACGGTATGAAAGAGCGGGTCACGTGAATCTTCACAAGTGACCAGCCAGTCATACATCGCCGTGACATCAGCAAAAGGACCATATGGTAGATAACGCCACGTTGCAAGATGTAATACACTCGCATGTCCTGCCTGATAGAGCGCTTGCGCATCATTACTAGCCGAAAGCGGTCGAAGCGTGACGTGTCTACCTGTATGTTCACGTTTGTCTGGGTATGCCCAAGTACTATTCATTACAGCATCTCTTCATGCAACATGTGCCACGTTGTTCGCGCAATTGCACGTGTCGTTGGCAGTAGCGAATTAAGATCAAGCCACTCGTTGGTCTCGCAGGTGTTCCCACCTTGAGGTCCACAAATTAAAGTCGGGATGTGTCCATGAAAAGCAAAATGACTCGTGTCAGCTACACTGCGCCCGAGTACATGCGTAATCGGCATCTGATACTCGTCAGCGAGTGTCGCGTGCATCGTGGTAACGAGTGGGTGGTCGTGTGGTACCACGTACGGTCCAGGTGCAGGGGTAGGGCGTTCGTCGACTGTCAATTCCCAGCGAGAGTGTCGGCAGGTTTGCTCGATAATCGTACGAATTTGTTGAGTGGCATGCGCGAGAGTTTCACCTGGCAAGATGTGCCGATCAATCCACACGTCGGCGACTTCAGGCACAAGGATCATTGTGCCCCCGCTGTTGATGCCGATGACATTGAGCGTTCCCGCCAGTTGAAATTCGTCATTCCAACCTAAATCAACCGCTCCGGGCTCTTCGAGCGCTGCCACAACGCGGGCTGCATCTGCAGCTGCATTGATGCCACCGCCAAATGCGGCGTGCACGGTTTTGCCAAAAAATCGTATATGAAATACGTGGCGGCCTCGCTGGCCAACCGTCAACGTCCCTGCATTTGCTGGTTCTGGTACGAGATTACCAATACATCCCTTGAGATAGCCACCGTTGATAATGGCATGCGCCCCACGCGACCAATTCTCTTCGTCACTTGTTGCGGTAATGAGTAATCGACCATTCAGATGGTCTGCATATTTGGCCATCTGTTCGGCTACGGCGAGCACACAGGCTGCGCCGCCCTTCATGTCGTGTGACCCTAGGCCATACATGCGATTGCCGACGATTGTCGCTGTAAACGGATCGGTATTCCATCCCGCAAATACGTCGAACGTGTCGAGGTGATAATTGAGCATGAATGAGCGCTCGCCACTGCCGATTTCAGCCACAATCGTGTCGCCTGATTCAGGTACACTCAGGCGCGTTACACGGTATCCGCAATTTGCCAAAAAGTCTGCTGTAAGCGTACTCATTGCCCCTTCGTTGTTTGTGACTGAGGGGGTTTCGACCAGCATCGTGGCAAGTGCAATCACACGCTCAGACGAAATATTGGCCAATATCGCTTCAATTGACATAACTAATTATCCTTTTATTACAGATTCAATTGCAGCTGCGACATTGATCAAGGTGGCATCACTCCAACGCGTGCCCATCATTGTGATGCCAATTGGCAGATGTTGGATTGTGCCATTTGGCACTGTAATCAGTGGATATCCTGCACAGGCCGCCATGGTAGTGCTATCGCCAGCACCATGATAATGATCTCCATTTATTTGGTCAATCGGCCATGCTGGTGCTCCAGATGGCACAATGATGGCGTCAAGATTATGTCGTTGGAGTGCAGCATCGATGCCCTTGGTGCCGGCATGTTCATAACACCAGCGCCGAGCCTTCTGGTAGCGCCGTTTATCGGCTGCCGTCATCGCTTCAGCGAGTTCGAATAACTCTTGGTCGAAATGAAAACCGGGATTTGGATGCGCTAGGTTATATGCAATGAGGTCGGCTAACGTACGTGGTGCGACGTCCTGCATTCCCTCGAACGGTACGCGGGTGGCGAGGTACGCATTCAGTGCGTGTTTGAATTCATTGAGGAGCACAACAAACTCGGCATCGTTCTTTCGCACCTCTTCGGTGTGTTCGATGACCACATCGTCAACGATGGTCAATCCATGTTGCTGGAGCTGTTCGACAAGTACACCAAAGCGCTGATCGACCATGTATTCCAGTGTTCAGGCTGGATAGGCTTTGCTAACGCATAGAGGAGCGTCTGAGGGATTCCTGCTGTTGCAGGGTCATTGGGGTCACTCCCCGCAATAACTGATAGGATGCTAGCTGCGTCTGCAACCGTATTGGCGTGGGTGCCTACTGTGTCTTGGCTCGGAGATATCGGGATGACACCACTTCGACTGACTAACCCGACGCTCGGCTTGATGCCGACCACGCCACAGCGCGCTGAGGGCGAGATAATCGAACCATCGGTCTCACTTCCGAGTGCCACCGAGACCAGGCCAGCTGCGACGGCCGCCGCTGATCCAGAGCTCGACCCGCTTGGGCAGCGCGTTGCGTCGTGTGGATTAGTGCATTGACCACCACGTGTGCTGTAGCCACTACTTGATCGATTGGCACGGAAGTTGGCCCATTCACTCATGTTGGCTTTGGCAATGGGAATCATGCCTGCGGCCCGCAATTTTTTCATCAAAAACGCATCGCCTGCTGGGCGACTGCTCAACAACGCCGCTGACCCTGCGGTGGTGTGCATGCGGTCGCCGGTATCAATGTTGTCTTTGATGACTATTGGGACGCCATCGAGTGGTGATCGTTGAGTGCCTGCTTGCCAGCGGGCATCGCTCAGTTGCGCCAATAGCATTGCATCAGGATTTGACTCAATTATGGCGCGATTATCGTCTATTGCAATCAGTGATTGTGTGTCAGCGACGAGATCGACACGGCTTTGGCCTGCATGATGGTGTGAGGCAAGATCTGTGAGCGTCGCAGGTTTTCGCAAAATAGTCATACTGTCTCCTTGTTACTCAACGTGGCGCCGACGGATGCGATGGTGACGCCGATGACAGCAAAAAACGCTTGCAATGAGAGTGTTTCGTTGAGGACGATGAAGCCAATGATTGTTCCCGCAATCGGCTCAGTGCATACAAGAACACCATAGACGCGGGCAGGAATGCGTTGGAGCGCGCTAAACTCACATGTGAAAGGAATAACAGCGGCGGCTAAACCCATGAGTAGACTTTGCCACAATATGTCGGTGCGCATTAGATTCATGCCACCTTGTGTGATACCAGGAATTAACATAATGAACCATGCAACAATAAGTGCCACGACCAAACCATCGAACTCGTCTGCAACTGCACCGACTTTAGGTGAAATGACAATGTATAAGCCCCAAAAGACTCCTGCGACAAGTGCTGCTGCGATCCCCCACGGGTCAATGCTCGAACCGATATCAGGGATGAGCAATGCCAGACTGGCAGCGGCAAGCACAATCCAGAGTCGGTCGCGCCAATGCCGAGCGTTCGCTACGGCTACGACGAGTGGTCCCAAAAATTCGATACTAATGGCAATGCCGAGAGGGATCCGCTCAACTGCAATGTAAAAGAACAGTGTCGAGAGGGCAATGCTCATGCCAAAAAGCGTCATCACGCGTGAGTGACTGCGGAATGTGCGCCAAATGGTCGGTCGGAAAATGACCGTCAGAAAGAGTATTGCCACGCCGAGGCGTAACCAGACGGTTCCTCCCGGCCCAATGACTGGAAACAAGTCGCGGGCCATGGCAGCGCCAAACTGCACCGAAATCACCGCTATCATGACGAGGAGTGTGGCTGGGACACGTGTTAATGTGCCTGCAAGTCCGTGTGTGTGCATGTGCTACTTCTGTGGGATAATTGAACAACTCCATTATAGAGCGAATAGAGGCATGATATGTTCGGAGTTGTCACAGTTCGTTGTCGTAATGCTACCATGTGCCAAGGAGATGAGCGCGGTGTTGATGGCATGCTCAATTCTGGTGTACTTGATACGCACGGCGTTCGCCCAGTTGTGCTCAATCCTACGACTGATGGTCTAGATCTCAATGATGATGTCCCCCTCAATATAGGCAAATATAATGCACGTATTGCCGATGCTGTGGCATCACTACGTCGATCCGGGCAGCGTGTCATGCTTATCGGCGGCGATTGTTCGCATACCACAGGTGTCTTTGCTGGTCTACAAAAGGCGCACGGCGGCGATGCACGGATAGGCCTGATTTGGTTTGATGCGCACGGGGACTTCAATACGACCAAAACCACACTCTCAGGCATGCTCGGTGGCATGCCGGTGGCGGTATGTGCCGGGTTGACATTGGCACGCTGGCGCGAAGCTGCTGGGATTACAGTGCCACTTCCAACTAATCAGATTGTCATGGTTGATGTGCGCAATTTGGATCCGGCAGAGGCAACGTTAATCGAAAGCACTGATGTTGCTGTTGTACCGTGCGATGCTGATGCCATGCGTACTTCAATCACTAACCTCGTAGCCATGTGTGACTATATCTATTTGCATATCGACGAGGATGTGCTCGATGGCCGTTATGTGCCAAATCATGGCACTGTTGAGCCAAACGGTCCGGACATGACAACTGTGCAGACTGCTATTCGGTGTGTGCATCAAGAAGCAGGTGAGAAGTTGGTCGCCCAAGCGCTCGTGTCTGTCTACAACAGTGGACCAGGCGCTGAGACGAGTTTGGCTAGTGGGATTGAATTACTGACGACCATGCGTGAAATCTGGTAGATTACCTGTGTGAGCGCCACACTCCGATTTTCATTATTGCATACAAGGAGTACGGTATGAATCGAGACATTTTACGTCAGGTATCGGTGATACTCATCACGATTATCACATTGGCGGTGAACGGGGCGGCAACGTCACTTCCACTTAACAACGTGACAACACAACAGTTGTCGGATAGTTATTTGGTGCGATTTGTGCCAGCGGGCTATGTGTTTGCGGTATGGGGTATCATCTACATCGGTTTCATGCTTTTCTCGTTTTGGCAGGCGCTTCCAGCCAACCGCGAGAACCCGCGTCTACGCGCGATTGGTTGGTGGTACGTGGTTGGCAGTGTGGCAAACGCATTGTGGTTAGTATTCTGGCATTACTACATGGTCGAAGTAACCATTGTGATGATGTTGACACTCTTAGCAACACTGATTTACACGGTAATTGTGCTAAACAAACAGAAAGCCACAACACTAACTGAGTCGATCTGTGTCGATTTGCCATTCCATATCTACATTGGATGGATTAGTGTTGCTACCGTCGTAAATGTTACGGTGCTGCTCAACAAGTGGGGCTTTACGGATGACGCCCTCGGCCTATGGTGGGCGCCGATGTTGACATTCGTGGCAGCAGCCTTGGCACTTAGCCAGCGTTGGCTACGTCGAGATACCGCATATGGCATGGTGATTGCTTGGGCGTTGTACGGCGTTGGTGTCAAACAAACGCAATACGGCGTATCGGGAATGCTCCCTGATGCACCAGCACTTACGGCACTAACGACAAATGTCGCATATGCACTTGCAGCGATTCTTGCGGTGTGGTGGATTGTAGACATGGTGATGCGACGTCGCACCGTGTAGACATGCGCATGCATCTCACTGGACTTTTGCCGAAAAGTCCAGTGAGTATTGTTTTGTGACCTAAAAAGTACGGTATGATACACGCACCCGCCTATATACAATCGAGGAGTGCTATGGGAGCGCAACAGGCTAAGGTGTCGTTACATCGACAACGTATTGTCAGCAAGATTTCGCCGTACTTGTTTGGTGGTTTTGTGGAGCATATGGGACGCTGTGTGTACGAGGGCATCTATGAGCCAGCCTCGCCGCACGCCGACGCCAATGGTGTTCGTCGTGATGTATTGGCTGCGCTCAAAGATATGGGTGTTACCATTATCCGCTATCCTGGCGGCAACTTCTTGAGTGGCTATGACTGGCGTGATGGCGTTGGTCCCAAAAGTCAACGACCACGCAAGCGCGATTTGGCGTGGAAGTCGATTGAGACCAATCAGTTCGGTACTCACGAATTTCTCGATTATTGTGCACAACTTGGTGCAGATCCGATGCTTGGCGTAAATCTTGGTACCGGCGATATTGCACTTGCTTCAGCGTATGTGGAGTATGTGAATGCACCAGCAGGCACGTATTGGGCTGACCAACGCGTCGCCAACGGGCAACGCGATCCTTGGGGTGTCAAGTGGTGGTGTCTGGGCAACGAGATGGATGGACCATGGCAAATCGGCCATCTTGATGCGGTTGAATACGGCAAGAAAGCACTTGAAGCTGCCAAAATGATGAAGTGGAATGATGAGTCGATTAAGTTGGTATTGGCTGGTTCATCTTCAAATGGAATGCCGACCTATCCAACCTGGGATCGTACTATTCTTGAGCTTTGTTATGATCAGGTAGATGTGCTTTCTATGCACTACTACGCTGGCAATCGTACCGATGATACTGCATCATATCTTGGGCTTGCACGTACGTTCGAAGAATATGTCGACACATTGTCGTCGACAGTGCAGTATGTCAAAGCACTCAAGCGTTCGAAGAAAACCGTTAAACTCTCGTGGGACGAGTGGAATGTCTGGTACAAAGACATGCAAATGGATGGTAAGTGGAGCGTTGCACCACACCTTATCGAAGAAGTATACAACCTTGAGGATGCATTGGTGGTTGGGCAGTGGCTCAACGTTTTCTTGCGCAAATCAGATGTCATTGAAGCTGCTTGTTTGGCGCAAATGGTCAATGTCATAGCTCCGATTTTGACGACAACCGACCAGATGTTGCTCCAGAGCACCTACTACCCATTCCAAATGATGGCGAGTCGTGCCCGTGGTAATGCACTAGATGCGTATGTCGATTCTCCAGTGTACTCAACCAAGGCAGAGTCTGATATTCCGTATATTGATGTCTCAGCCTCGTGGGACGATGATACGAACACTGGTGCCTGTTTTATTGTGAATCGTCATCAGAGTGAGAGTATGACTGTAACAATCCGCTGTGATGATGGGAAAGCTGCAATCAAAGCTACCTCAGCGGTATCGGTGTATGGTGATAACCCAAAGGCATATAACACGTTTGATGCACCGCATACCATTGTGGCACGTCCGCTTCAGTCGTTTGCGCACCAAGATGGCGCTATTCTGGTGACTGTCCCACCGTTGTCAACAACCGCTATCGATCTGAAAAGCTAGGATTCGTGAACACGGGCGTTGGTGCTAAGGCCAACGCCCGTGCAAGTGTTGTGTGGTGAACTATGCCACGATTTCGATTTCAATGGCAGCATATTCCGTCGGACTTGCGTGAGATTCTTGCCAAAAACGCAAAACTAGATGGTGTTGCACCAGAACATTTCATTAAGAAGTTTGGAAAACGACCTACGCTTGAGTTTGTGCGGCAGCTCTGGCCAATCCTCTTAGATCACTGGATTGATGGCGAGAGAGCTGCGTCAGCACGGATTGCGCTTGCGTTGCGGCTACACGATTTGGGTGACCCATCAGTGGCGGATGATGTTGCGTATTTGCGTACCTGTCGCAACACGCAACGGCTCCGCGAAGTTGTATTGCTTGAGTTTATTACCTATGGTGAGAATCCAGTAGAGGGCGCTCCGCATGCGCCGGCCACTCCGTCGATAGACGGGCCAGCAGACGCTACTCCAGATGCATCAACACCTATATCCATGCCACCGACCACACCACACGATCCAATTGATGTCTTGCGACAACAAATGGTTGTATTGCTTCAAAAACATTTCCCAACTATTCCGCTCGCACTCCACGACGATGGTGATATTTCGTTAGCAGTGGGCAGTAGTATGCTTTTCCTTTCAATCGTGCCTGAGCCGTTTTTGGTCCGTGTGTATGCAATTTTGTTACAAAACGTGACTCCTACGGCGGCGTTGTATGAAACCCTAAACTACATCAATCACAAGCTCCAGATTGGTCGAATATTTGCGATTGATAGTTTGGTTGTGTTGGAGTCAGCAGTTCCGCAATTTGCACTCGCAGAACCGGTTTTATTGCATACCATCGGCTATATTGCATCGATTGCTGATGAATACGACGATCGCTTGCAGCGTAGTTTCGGGGGGGATTTGTGGGGGACTACCCAAGCCGGAGATATGATTGATGTCTAATGCGCTCATGCAGTTTAGCGATGAACTAGTGGCTCTTGTCGAAATGGTACGCCAACGTACGGTCACTGTCTCTGGTATGAATGTTGACCTCAGTAACGGCGGCCTTGGGTCTGGGTGGCTTTTTGATGTGCATGGCCACATCGTCACAAATCATCATGTTGTCCATGGTCTTGTGCGTGATTTGCGCGTGCAATTTGCAGGAAGACCTGCTGCTCCAGCGTACCTAGTAGGAAGTGACGCAGAAACCGATCTTGCGGTTGTACGCTGTGACATCACTAATCTTCCGCTCCATCCGCTTGTGCTTCGTCCATTACCTGCGCGACTCGGTGAGTTGTGTTTGGCCGTTGGTTCACCGCTCCGTTTTCGAGAGTCAGTGAGTTGGGGTATCGTCAGCGGGTTGTCTCGTCAATTACCGACCGAGTATGGCTTCATCGAGGAGAGCATCCAAACCGATGCAGCAATCAACCCTGGTAACTCGGGTGGTCCGTTGGTTGATTGTCTCGGCAATGTCATCGGTGTCAATGTCGCCAAGCATGGAGACGCGGAGAATATTGGGTTTGCTATCGCTGCCGAAATTGTGGCAGATGTTGTGCCAGAGATTATTTTGCATGGTGCAGTGGCTCGTGGCACATTAGGCATATCAATTAATGAAACCTGGGAAGATGACGGTAGCGCACAACAAGTCATCAAAGTCGCTCGTATTCGTGTTGAGTCATCACAATTTCACGTCGATGATGTCATTATTGCTATCAATGACGTACCTATGCGGCGTCGATACGATGTGCGCAAAGCACTCGCGCGACATGCGATTGGATCTACACTACGCGTCATTGTGCGTCGAGGTGCACAATCCTTGCTCCTCGATGTTCCGGTATTGGTGCGTCCACCTGCATCAAAAAAGGTGTAGTTTATTTTTTCTTTGCGTGACTTATTTCTCGCCTTCACGCATAGATCCATGCTGGTATGCTAATCTCCACCGTCGCTACCATCAGTGCCGTCGCTATCATCATGTGTATGATGCGTGCCAAAATAGCTCGTGCTATCGGATGTTACGTGTGTACTGCGGAGGGTGATGCGTACCGCTTGTTTGGGGCGTAATGTAATTGATGGTTGTGCGGTGATACGTTGCCATCCTGACAACTCCCACTGACCGTGCTGAATCAAGCGTGTCAAAATAATCGTGGCCTCTAGTAAGGCGAATTGTTGGCCAATGCACAAGCGTGGGCCTCCGCCGAACGGGAAATATGCATATTTCGGCAGTCCTGTGCGGAACTCAGTAGTCCAGCGCGCTGGCATAAACACATTTGGGTTGGGATACCAGCGTGCATCGCGGTGCATGGCAAACTGGCTCATGTTAATATCTTTGTTTGCCGCAATGTGGTATCCGCCAATTTCGACTGATTCGATTGAATGCCGTGAGATTGTATACGCAGGTGGAAATAAGCGCATCGCCTCGCGAATCACTTGTTCGGTATAGACCAAATGGTGCATGTCTGTCATTGTAGCTGTTCGGGTTCCGAGTACCTCATTGATTTCTGAGCGTAAGATGGCTAATTCTGCGGGATGATTAAGTAACAGCCACATCATCCATGTCATGGTCAATGCAGTCGTCTCGTGTCCTGCCAAAAACATTGTTTTGCATTCATCGAGTAGCTGTCGAATACTCATCGGTTGGTTCTCATCGTCACGCGCAGCCAAAAACATACCGAGTAAATCAGGACGTTCGATTGGCGATTGCATCCGCTCTCGAATGATTTCGTTGATAGTATTATCGAGAGTTTCAATGGCTGCATGATAGCGTTGGTGACGTGCTTTTGTGAGGGGGATTTTGGTGAGATGACTCAACAAATCTAGTCCATCATTGCTGAACTGATCCATCACAGCATCGAGCGCCTCGCTAATTTGGTGTTTGTGTGTCTCACTGACTTGACCAAAGAGCGTCTCTGCAACAATGTCGAGCGTCAGTTGATTCATCGCTTTGGTGAAATTGAATGTTACGCCAGGCACAATTTGTTGTAAAAAACGTTCGGTGTGGTGTGCAATGATTTGGCTATATCCTTCAATCCGCTGGCGATGAAATGCCGGTTGTGCCATGCGGCGTTGGCGTAACCAGAACTCTCCGTCGCTACTCAATAGACCATTACCAAATACTGCGCCAGCGTATACTTTGAGGAATGCGTCTTTATGAAATGATTTTTGTTTGGTGACTAATACCTCTTCAATCAACAATGGGTTACTCACGTAGTACATGCTGTAATCGCCGGGGAAGTGCATTTCGACCACCTCGGGATAGCGCTGGTGCATGCGCATGATTGTTTGTATTGGCCACGCATTCATTCCCACTGTGTGCTTCAACAATGGAATACCGTGTGATTGCGGCGTGATTTTACTCATTCCCTGTCCCCTAAATAATCAACTGTGATTATTTTACCAGCATTCTAATGCCGTATTTGGGGCGCATCGTGATTGAGGGTTGAGTCACAATTGGGTGTTTGGTATCGATAAGCCAATCCCCATGTTGCATTAACATAACGAGTATTACTGTAGACTCAAGCAACGCAAATTGTTGGCCAATACACAATCGCGGTCCGCCGCTAAATGGAAAATATGCAAATCGCGGTAGTTGTTGCTTAAACTCGTCAGTCCAGCGATCTGGATAGAATCGCTCCGGATTGACATACCAGCGCGGATCGTTTTGGATTGCTAATGGGCTCAGTGCAACGTTTTTTCCTGCAGGAATCTGATAGCCACCGATTTCGATATCGGTGAGTGCTTCGCGTTGCGTCAGCCAAGCCGGTGGCATCATGCGCATCGACTCGCGGATGACTTTCTCGGTATAGACCAATGATGGGATATCTTCGAGTCGTGGTGGTCGACCATGCAACACACGCGCTACCTCATCATGAAGTCGTTGCGTAATTGTCGGGTTCTTGTGAACCAGCCACATCGTCCAACTGATATTTAGTGCGGTGGTTTCGTGCCCAGCCAAGAAGATGGTTTTGCATTCGTCACGTAGTTGTATCAATGTCATTGGTTGATTAGCCTCGTCACGTGACTCAATCAGCATTCCGAGTAGATCATTCGGTTGTACGCTATAGCGCATTCGTTCCTGAATAATCTCGTCAATCGTCGCATCAAATGCGGCAATGGCTGCTTCGTATTTTGTATAAAGCCTATGATTAAGGGTAATTCCACTTATCTGTTCGAGGATGTTCCACCAATTGTTATTGCCGAATCGTTGCATAATTGTATGGAGTGCATGGCTAATCGTAGCAAGATGATGGGGTTTTGAAGTGCTAAAAAGCGCTTGTGCTACAACTTTAAGTGTCACATCCAGCATCACTTGATTAATATCAAAGTATGCATTATGCGGTATCACGCGTAGCGCTTCTTGGGTATACCGTACCATCAACTCGGTATACTCTGCGATCCGTTGTTTGTGAAATGCTGGTTGCATCATGCGACGATGGCGTAACCATGTATCACCATCGCTCGTGAGTAGTCCGTTGCCAAATATCGCTGAAGCTTTTTCTCGTAAAAATGCATCCTTACGAAAGGATTTGTGTTTGTGAACTAATACTTCCTCAATTAATGACGGATTGGTTAATAAATACATTGAACTGAGGCGAAATTTGATTTCGACAATGTCGCTATATCGTTGCTGATTTGTATGCAACATGGTGAAAGGTGTCAGTACATACTGGATCAAATTCCCGACCATAGGCAGTCCGTAATTGATAGGGGGTACATGGTATTGCATAGTGACATCTGGATAAGTTAAAATAATTAAATGTATTATATCACAAATATATACGGTTGATATGCCATATTCGGGAGCATGATAAAAGCGTAAGAAGATTTGTTGAACCATCTTACGCTTTATATAGAAATATATACAACTACTAGCATTCGATGCAGGAATCTCGATGGAAGCTCGTTATTCCTTAACAGGTATGCCCAAATGTTCACACACCAAACCGTGGAAGTGATGCACACCGTTTTCACGTTCTACCGAAAATCGACCCGTCTGGTATGAGCGTGAGCGCAAGCGCCGTTGTACCGTCTCACACAGTTCGATGTCCTCGCGTTGGACGAGGTCGCTAAACGCAAAGTTCTTGGCGAAGTCCTCAGCCACATTTGGCCGATTCATGTCGCGCAAGTACCACTCGAAGATGGTCACGGTGCGCTCGGGCCCGAGCGGCAAGATGATATTGATCTGTACATTGTCTGGGTAGATGTTGAGCATCAAGTTGGGGAACACCCAGTAGTACAATGCCTCGGCGTTTGCATCCTTCTCGAGGTTGCGTCGATACAACGAATCCTCTTTGGCTCGAATTGGCGCATGCTGCTTCGAGTAATAGCGCTCAGTCTCGACCATGTACTGGTTATAGTCGATCTCTTTGAACAAGCCCGGGTGTGCCACAGGGATGTGGTAGCCCTCGAGGTAGTTGTCGACGTAGACCTTCCAGTTGCAGTCGATTTCGTAGTCGACGCGCTTATAAAAGCCCATCTGCTCGATCTGCATGCGGGCAGTCTCGGGGATAATCTTGCCCAATACCTCTTGCAGACTCGGGGTGTGGTCATCGAGACAGACAAAAATAAACGGCCCCCATGTGTCGACGCGTACCGGCCGTAAACCGAATTCTTCTTTGTTGAAGCATTCGACGCCGTCGAATTCGGGCGTGTTCATCAACTTGCCGTCAAGCCCATACGTCCATCCGTGGTACGAGCATTGCAACGTCTTGCGGTGGCCAGGGCCATTGGCCACGGCGCCGGCGCGGTGTCGGCAGACGTTGTAGAACGCATGGATTTTGCCGGCGGTGTCGCGCGTAATCACGAGCGGCTCATCGACGACGCTACAGGTAAAGTGATCGCCCGGGCGTTGTAGTTGCTCGAGCCGGCCGACGAGTTGCCAGGTCCGGGCGAAGATTTTTTCTTTCTCCTCCGCAAGCACAGCCGGGTCGGTGTACCAATCTGCCGGGATGGTATGGGCGTAGGCGATGTTTTTGTCATAGACAAACGGTGAGGCCATATTCTTATCCTTGCACGCTCAATAATTCAACGTCGAATACGAGGGTTGCGTTGGGTGGGATAACGCCGGCTGCGCCACGGGCGCCATAGCCCAAATCGGCTGGGATCGTCAACGTGCGGCGCCCGCCTACTTTCATTGACATAACACCTTCGTCCCAACCCTTGATAACCTGTCCGACGCCAATGATGAACGTGAACGGCTGCTTGCGATCGCGTGAGCTGTCGAACTTCTTGCCGTCAGTCAAGGTGCCGGTGTAATGCACGGTGGCCTGCTGGCCAGCCTTGGGGGATTCGCCGGTGCCGACGACCTCGTCGCGGTATTGCAAGCCTGATGGGGTCTTATGGGTGTCGTTTGACATGTGGTGTGCTCCTCATAAACGGTTCTGGGGTGCGAATAGATTAATTCGATTTCATTCTACCACGGCCATGCGCGGTATATTGCCCCGCCCCGGTAGAGCCGCAGCACTGCTGCGGCTCTACCGGGGCATCATGTTTTCAACAAATTTTGCCACGTTTGCCGGCGCTGCCATGGCCGATCGGTTCGTCGCCGATCCAGCGTTCGTCGATGGGTTCGTCGGCGCGTTGGTAGCGCGTGTCCGTCGACAGGCGGATTTTGTTCGAGGCGTTGTCGAGGCTGGTGTGCACCGTAAAGACGCTAAACATCAGCACATCGCCCAGCTCGTAGTTGGCCGAGAGCCAGCGGCCGCCGAGGGCAGTGCGCAGTTTGGCCGGATCTTTGGAGAGCCAACCGCCGTCGCTGATGTTGCCGCCGCCGCCCATCTTGGTATAGCCCTCGCCGACCTTGTTCTCGCAGAACTCATCGACATCCTTGCTACCGTAGCCCTGATTGAGGCGATCGTGTTTGTGCGATCGCTCAAGGACGAGCAAGCCGCCCATCTCAAGCGGGATATCGCTGAGTGGCGTCCAAGCCGTGTAGAGCTTTTTGGTGCCGCGGCCCATGTAGACCACATCCATGTGGGGTGGCGTGCCGCGTTTGGGGGCCACTGCCCGCACCCAGGTGAAGTCGTAGTGGCGTACCTCGTGCTCGAGCAGCTTCTCAAAGGCCTGTATCATCGCGCCGTCGTAGAGCACCTGCATCAAGGCCGGGTTGTCTTTGCTCAAATCTGGCATGAACTGCACATTGGCCGTCGGGCTGGCGATGCACTCGAGCAGCGGGTGATTGGTGTCGATTTGGCCTTTGGCGGCGAGGCGCTCGGCCATGACCATGCGGGCCTCGGTCAATTTGGTTTTGTCCAGGATACCCTTAAGGTAGACATAACCTTCAACATCCATAAATTCACGGAGTTGCGCAGGCTTTTCAAGCATGGATGTGCAATCGGTCAGGTAGCCAAAGCGTTCTGGGTCAGTGTCAATCTCTTTTTTCATCGAGGTCAAACGCGGCATCGTCGTCGCTGTCATCGGTGTGCTCCTTTGCATGTGTCCGGATGCGACCATCATATCACGGTTATGGGGTGATCGATGGGTGGTGGGGTGATCCCGTGGGGGTGGTCGTGTATTCAGAGGGGTGCACAGCTGTGCACCCCTCTGAATATTCATCATTGATTCATGGAAACGGCGGTGATGATGGTGGGGGATGGGATGGTGGGGGATGGGTGATAACAGAGACGCATGACCATGCGTCTCTGTTATCAATACCATGCGTCTCTAATATCACCCCCACCATGCGTCTCTGTTATCGCCCCACCATGCGTCTTTGATATCATTTCATTGCACGATTTGATACACCAATTCGCCGGTGATTTCGGCCAATTCAAGTGGGGCGAATTGGTTAATGGTGTCGTCGTTGATGCGCGTTTCGATTTGTTGGTTTTGCATATGATCCCAAACATATCGCCGATGCACGCCGTTCATCATGCGTTTGCGGTTGCTAATCAGCGGTGCTTGGCCAACCGCCAAGGCAAATGTCACGTCAATCAGGTGTATGACTTGCCATACCAGCGCACGCACGGATGGCGTGGCCACCACGATACACGTCTCG
>CAYXXK010000012.1:0-69609 GCA_964469045.1 uncultured Klebsiella sp. | reverse complement strand
CGTGGAAGGTGCTGGGAAGTGAGGCTTTGTTTTGGATGAGGCTGTTGAGCTTAATATCCCAGTAGACGGCACCTTGCAAAAAAATGAAGGCCATCACGACGATATTGTAAATCATCATGCGCCAGCCGATGATGTCGATTTGGGTCATTGCTACAATCAGGCTCGCTGGAACTGATATGATGTTCCAGATTTCGATATTGCGTAGATACCGTATGCGCCCAATCATTCGTTGACGAAACATCGGGTAACCTCAAAAGTTTTACTTCGATTCAATAGATATGCCATACACCACGATTTCACCATCGGCCCCATCAGCCACTGGGTCAAGCCTAAACTGAACGAGTCGTGTCGGTGCTACGGGTAATTCATTCAGCGTAATAGTATAAGAATGTCGACCCTCACGCAACTGCCAACTGACGGATTGTGCCTCTGAGAATGAATTAATTGTATCACTGACAAATACCTGTGCATATAGATCGGCAGTATGATGTACTTCCATATCAAATGTGATTGTTTTGGGGAGCGGGATATCTAAAATAGGTGATACCAAGTTGGGGTCAAGACGAGCAACAAAGCGCCACGGTATGTTACTGTGTGCGACTTCGATGTTGGTGGCTTGCCATCCAAGTAATGGAGTTCCTGGCTGTTGCCAAGCACCAGCAGTGAGTTGTTGAGCAGGTGTGGCTATCCGAAAATGTGCAGGAACAGGCGTTGTAACAGGTATTGGGTCGATCATCGACAGCGTGTCATTGAGGCAATCAGTAACACTGGTCGAGAGTAACCCAAAGCGTTGTTGCATGGTTTCGGTGGGTATCAGAAAGTCGCTTGCAATGATAATCTGGGCACCTGCACGTTGACTTACATCGATACGTTGCTGAATCGCAGTACACGCATTCGGCCAATCACCATTTTGAGCAATCGTGGCATTTACCGACATAAAGTGTTCACGACGATGATAGAACGGTAAATACAATTCCTGAAGACCATCAGGAATCAGCAGTAAGTCACCTGGTGTGCTTTGGGCGGCCACGGTGGCTGCAATGGTGCGTTGTAGATCTTGTGAAGCATCACCTCGTTGCTGAATAGCGCTCAAATTTATGCCGAATGTGATGAGTGCGCATCCGTATAATCCGCGTACTGCCCACGCCCATGACGATGTCTGTCGGATTGGTGCAAGGATGAGTAACACGATAATAGGCGTAAGCGCAATCCAGAATTCGATGTTATCGGGCTCCCACCACGTAAAGAACACTGCGTACACCATAAACCATGTCCATGCCCAGCCGTGCCATGCCTGTAGCGCAACCATGTGGTGACGTACGTGCCAGGCACTAATGAACAGTGTGATGATACCAATGACGATACCGTATTGCCAGGCAATGGTTTGTTGGATGCCCAATAAGATATCGACAATGGTTGCTTGGCCGCCCCACCATCCTGTCGTGGCATATTGGAAAAGCCATTGTTGCGCCGTTTGCCAATCAGCAAATTGACTCACCCCAAACATGACATAACTGTAAAATCCAACCACAATCCCAACAGCAATACTGCCCGCATAAACCCACCCACGCCAGTGAAGTGGATTGGTGCGCACATCAAGGATCATGGCAATCAGCAACGGGAACGCAAGCAACGCATTCGTCTGATGGAATAACACTGCACCGGCGATTGACACGCCAAGTCCAACGTACCAGCGCCAATGCATGGGATGCGGGTGATCGATGAACCACACGACACATAACAAAAACAAGGCTGCGACCGTGTACACCTCAACTTCAATTGCGTAATACCAATAGGCATATGAGACGCTCATGGCAAGGCTGGCGAGTATTGCCAAATCCGTGCGGTGATAGCGGCGATACACGATGGCACTTAAGATGCCTGCACCGAGTCCACCAGCAATTGCATTGGCGTGTTGTAAGGCGTGTTCTGTTGTACCGCCCATTATGCGTGCCATCAATGACCCAAACGGTCCATATGCTAGATGATGTGGATGGAAGAGCTCGTTCCAGGGTTTGCGCATCACATCAAGGATGTATGAGAGCGCATCAAATGTGTGTACATCAGTGCGTGTAACCCAGTACAACATCGTGATAAATATGGCAATACTTGTCGAAATGATACGTGTGCGTGTCATGGAAGCATCTCTGCACGAATAAACTGGACTCCGAGTGAGCGCCAGTCATTAATACTTGGGTCTAGCTTGGCCGCAACCCACGCTGGGGTCTCAATACGCACCAATAATGTGTCGGTGTCACTGATAGGTGGTGTATCAACACGTATCGTATACGTTTGCTGACTGTCATCGACGCGAATACATTCTGGTGCAGACCAGCGAATTGGTGTATCAGTCCATGGGAGCGGTTGACCAGCCCAACGGACACATACCTCAGGCTGAAGGTTATCGGGTCGCGTGCCTGATGCTAATGTAAGTGCAATACTGCGTTGACGTGTAGGCAACGGTAAACGAATAATTGCGTCACCAGTAGTCCACGCAAACGTGCGTCCTTTGACCAGCTCGTGTGGATAAAAACCACTGACTTGCGCCGCTGTATCACGTGCATCGATACGTGCAGGGAGCGGTGCACGTCCGGGTACAAGCTCGTAGTGTTGGTATGAGATGTTGAGAGTATCGACTAAAGCTGGCTTTTGATTGCGTAACTGCGTGAACTCTGGAAGCCGACTACTCGCGTCGCCACGCTTGACGAAGTGCATGTCTGGAAACCACAACGCGCCGTTAGCTCCTAACAAAAAGTGCACGGCCCGTCCCTCATCCATCCAGCGTACAAACAGCTGTCGCAAATCCTTTCCGTACCGTTCAGGATTTGCACTGCGTAAACCAAATGCCGCGCGATCATGAATGGCAATCAGCGGAAGTGCAAGGACGTCCGTGGCATCGCGCGCTTGAATATAATTGGGTGATCCACCCCGAATAATCGTAATATCTTGTGGTTGTTGTGCTGCCGCAATCGTTGCAATTGCGTCGAACGATCCTTGTAGTTCTGGAGTGTTGATGACAGGCCTGATTGTTGCGACCAAAAAAAGAACGGCACCACTTGTGACGATGGCACTGACTCCTTTGCGCCACCACGCAGCTCCCCACACCTGTACGACAGCAAACGCTGCAAAAATAGCAAATCCTGGGTAGATATTGGGCAGGTAGCGCCGCATGATATAGATGTAGGTTTGACTACTCGTGCCGTAACTCAATTCGATGAAAATAAATGCGGTAGTCAGTGTTACCGCCACAAATAACCAGTCGTGCCGACCGACACCACGCCATAACCATAACGCAATACCTGCAAACGACAAGATGATGCCGAGTGGTGAAATATACCAACCGACCCGAACCAGATTGGCCATGGAGTTGGCGTACAAATCACGGAGTGGCTTGAGCTCGTACGGCGTACCTCGTAGTAATGCCCACGTCTGACCAATCAATTGACTTACTCGGTCAGGGTACGTGGGTGGCACAATCGGCGCTCCGACATAACTCTGTAGCGCCAGACATGTACCTGTGGGTGTGCGAAGCTGTACGAGTGTTACACACTGCGGAATATCTGCAATCATCGATGGCGTTAATAGTTGTGGACGGATGAGGTACGCATATGTTCCTGCGCATACAACCACAATTGCTGCAACCCGCCCGGCGCGTTGGTACCATGGCGTTATCGCCATGATCCAGTGCATAATCGGTGTGCGGTAGCGACGTAACCAAATCAATGCAATAATCACAAGTGCTACGACACCAAACTCGGCGATGATACGCCCGATTTGCCACGGTGCGTCAGGGATGCTTTGGTCGGGACACGGTTGCGCCGTCAACGGTGAACATGGGCGTAATAGAAAAGTACGCTGAAGTGCTGGTGTTAATAAGGGGAATACGAGTAGTGCGCTGATAGCTGTGTCTTGTAATCGCGCAAAAAATGTATCGATGAAGTACCCGCGTGAAACCGTCAACAAGTGGATGATCCCATGACTTGCGGTTACCGCAAATCCACCAATCATCCACCGCATCGATTGATCAATATCGCCGCGGAACCAGCGCCAAATCAGCCAGCCACCAAACGGAATAATCACAAAGACAAAATCGAGTCGTGCCAGAATCATCTGTCCGATGGCAGCTCCTGCAATCAGACTTGTCAATAACGTATCGTTACGATTGGGTTTTGTGCGCATTGCTAAGCCGTAGACGGCTGCAAAGAATAGCCACTGTGCTGTGGTCTCTGACATTGGATAGCGACTGAACCACACATGGACACCGTTGAGCGCGATTAATGCCATGGCGATGACACCCACCCACGGCGACTTGAGTGCTCGCCCCGCCATGCCGACACTCCATGCGCCCACGACACCTGCTAAACCAGTAGCCAGAATCCCTAATTTGACGCCGAATACTGCGCTAAATAACCCGATCCATGCTGGGAAGAGATGTAAGAATTGTGGCGTATATGCACCTTGAGTGGCCGTTTTGTCAAAAATAAACAGACCGGCAAGTCGCATACGTGCTGCCATAAAACGATCAGCGGATTGCACTCCGAGTAGGTTGCTCCATCCTTGAGCCGCATCAGCATCAGTTGCTTTGCGTTGGGCCAAATCAGCAACGACAGCGTCGTGCTGGATAATCCCACCAGTGCGCGCAATCATAAATCCGGTGTTGGCATAGACGCCTGCGTCGCGCGCCCCAATGATTACCTCACTTGGTGTGCCGTTGAGCCAAATACTCACCAACAGGATGATGGCCATGCCGATGATAACTGGACGTTCGGTGATATCTACGCTTGCAGGGAGCCATGGGCGTGTATGCTTTCGCAATGACCAAATAGCCCAACCAATCGGCACTCCAGCTATGATGCAGTGCACTGCAATATGAAAAATGCCGAGCGCGGCAAGCGCTACAGCTATACTGCCATGCAACATCATCCCGATAATGGTCGATTGATATGCCAAATCGAGAATATTAGTAGTGCCACGAATGCGCACAGCAATCGGGTATCCACTGATCATGATGATGAGAAATGCGATCAATAAAACGAACACTGACACGCCAAACCTCAAAGTACTAGGATACAAATAGTGTAGGTATGATAGCATGCAACGGGTGAGTGTTGCAGATGCACTGTGAGTGAATCGCGGTACATCTGCATCGCGTAATTCAGATGTATTTGCCACAAATTTCGGTGTTGCTACTTGACAATCATTATCAATACCTCATATATTGTCAAAATGGAGTGCAGTGCCACTGTTTTCATACCCCTTGTATTTGCCCGTATATCGTTCGTGATGAGGAATTTTCATGCCAGATAAATTGGTGATTGTTGAATCGCCGGCCAAAGCCAAAACAATTGAGAAATATTTAGGAAAAGGCTATCGTGTCTTGGCATCGGTTGGTCATGTGCGCGATCTTCCCGAAAAAAGCGAAGGCATCGACGTCGATAACAACTTTACGCCGACTTACGAAATCATGGAAGACAAAGAGCACGTGGTGGCACAGCTCCGAAGCAACGCTCGTACTGCGGATGCCGTTTATATGGCAACAGACCCGGATCGCGAGGGTGAGGCTATTGCCTGGCACATCGTGCAAGCCATCAACATTCCCAAAAAGACTCCCGTCCATCGTGTCACATTCACCGAGATTACGCCCAATGCAGTCAAGCAGGCTATCGCTAACCCACGCACTATCGACATGGCACTTGTTGATGCACAACAGGCCCGGCGTGTACTTGACCGTCTCGTTGGCTATCGTTTGTCCCGCGTGTTGTGGACCAAAGTGCGGCGCGGACTTTCGGCTGGGCGCGTGCAGTCGGTGGCCGTGCGACTGGTGGTTGAGCGCGAGCGCGAGATACTTGCATTCAAGCCGCAAGAGTATTGGACGATTGAAGCTGATTTAGTACAAAAAAAGTCCAACGCAACGCCTTTTCGCGCTAGTCTCGTCGAAATCAATGGCCGGAAGCTTGATAAATTCGATGTCAACAATCAAGAGAGTGCTCACGCTATTGTTGCTGATTTACAGGGAGCATCATGGCAAGTGAGTACGGTCAAGCGTGCTGACAAGCGGCGTAATGCAGCACCGCCATTTACGACGAGTACGATGCAACAAGAGGCATCGCGCAAGCTCGGCTTCTCGGCCAAGAAGACAATGATGCTTGCACAGCAACTTTACGAAGGAATCGACTTGGGAGGGAGCGATGGCACCGTCGGTCTAATTACCTACATGCGTACCGATAGCGTCAATGTGGCGCGCGAGGCCCAAGACGAAGCTCGGTCATTCATTGGGCAAAAGTATGGTGCCGATGCAGTGCCGGCCAAACCGAATACCTACACCACCAAAGCGCGTGGCGCCCAAGAGGCCCATGAGGCGGTGCGCCCGACCTCGGCTCGGCGACAACCAATTGATGTAAAGAGCAAATTGTCGCACGACCAGTTTCGTTTGTACGATTTGATTTGGAAGCGCTTTATTGCGAGTCAAATGACCCCTGCCGTCTTTGATAGCATGACGGTCGATATTGCTGCCGGTGGTAAGTTGACCACTCCAGCGCCGTATACGTTCCGTGCCACTGGTCAAGTCCTCAAGGTGCCTGGATTTTTGGCAGTGTACAACGTTAGTCTCGACGACGGCGAAGAAGATGAGGATGGCGAGCGACGTTTGCCCATGCTCGATGTCAACGAGGCATTGGACCTACAAAAGCTGACGCCGAATCAGCACTTTACCGAGCCGCCACCACGCTTTAGTGATGCTAGTCTGATTAAAGAGCTCGAAAAGCGTGGTATTGGTCGACCGTCGACCTATTCGCCGACGATTGCTACGATTGTGGATCGCAAATACGTCGAACAAGAGAATCAGCGCTTCAAGCCGACGATGTTGGGGATGACGGTCAACGACTTGTTGGTCAAAGACTTCACCAGCATGGTCGAGTACGACTTCACCTCTGATATGGAGAAGCGTCTCGACGCCATCGCTGATGGTGAACAGCCGTGGGTGCCGGTGATTGCTGAGTTCTACGGCGTGCTCAACGATCTTATTACGCACACGCCCCAAGATCGCCCTGATACGAACATCGGCATGCCCTGTCCCAAGTGTGAGAGCGGCATGTTGCAGGTCCGTTTTGGCCGTGTCGGAGAATTTGTTGGATGTAATCGCTATCCTGAGTGTAGCTTTACCAGCGATTTCAAGCGTAGCGCCACTGGCACGATCGAGTTGCTCTCGCGCGATGCCCAGCTCGATACAACGCCGGTGCCTGATGTGACATGTGACATCTGTGGCGGCCAGATGATTATGCGCCGCGGTCGCTTCGGCAATTTCTTGGCCTGTATGCGCTACCCCGAGTGCAAAGGCACGCGCAAAATCGGTCGCGACGGCAAGCCCGTAGCGCCGCCAACGGTCACCGATGTCACCTGCCCGCACTGCAAGCAAGGCAAGTTGCTCGAGCGCAAAGGCGCATTTGGCCGGCCGTTCTATGGCTGCCAGCGCTATCCTGATTGTACCTATCTGGTTAACGATTTGGCCGAGGTAGATGCCTACGATCCGGCTACCTACGTTGCCAAGCCGGCTAAGGTACGTGGTGGTAAGTCTACTCCAACAACGACCGCTAGCAAAAAGCGGGGCACGACCAAGACTGCGACGGCCACCACCAAGAAGGCGAGTACGCCGGCTCGGGCATCCGCCGCCACCAAAACGGCCAAACCGGCTAAGGCTACTGCCACAAAGTCGACAACCGCCAAGGCTGCTGCCACGAAGTCATCAACGGCCAAGAAAGCCCCCGCCAAAAAGAAGACGACCAAAGCAACGGCGAGCGCCAAGAGCAAGAGTACGTCTACCCGCGCCAAAAAGAGCCCGCCAACAGCTTGATCGCCGTCCTGATGACCGCCGTTTCTGCCAGTGGGCAGGGGCGGCGGTTTTGTGTGACCTCCGTACCTTTTGGGTAGGGCATGGCGGTATGACTGTCATGGATTTGCTGGCGAGGGGAGATGTCATATGAACGAGCACCTAAAGCGAATGGTGACATTGGTGATTTGGGGTGTTATCGCAGTCGGTGGTGGCTTAATTGCCTGGCAGTTAGTGGTGCCAGCGACGGCTGAGTCTGAACCAATCTATGTCACCCCATTGGCAAGTGTTGCACAAATTGAACGAGTGACTCCGACAAACAGTACGGTATTGCCAACCATATATATTAGTGGCGCAGTGATCAATCCAGGCGTATATGTGTTTGATAGTGGGCTAGATATCCGCATTGTTGACGTGGTTGTGCGGGCTGGCGGGTTGCGTGCTGATGCTGATGCCGCAAGTATTAATTTGGCGGCACCAATTGCCGATGCTACGCATGTGCACGTACCGAGTCGCATCGAACTGCAATCACAATCGTTGGCAAGTGATCGAACGACAGCGCCCGCAACAAATTTAGTGAATCTCAACACCGCAACGGTTGAAGTACTGAGTGAACTCCCAGGGGTAGGTCCAGCGCTAGCACAGCGGATAATTGATTTTCGTGAGCAAAATGGTCCGTTTACGACGCTTGATGACCTTGATGCGGTGAGTGGCGTGGGACCGGCGCTTTTGAGTAAGATTGAGCAGTATGTGTCGTTTGACTCATAAATGGCGCAAAGTACGTTATTATTAAGTGAAAGTAGTACTTTGGGAGTGGATTTATGCCATCAGAACAACGACGTACGCGGATTGTGGCCACAATTGGGCCTGCCTGCGAATCAGATAGTCAACTCGATGCCTTGATGGCTGCGGGCATCAATGTGGCACGCATTAACTTTTCACATGGGACGCATGCCGATCATGCTCGGCGCATCGCCGCCATCCGGGCTGCTGCACAACGTGCTCAGCGCCCAGTGGCGATTTTGCAGGATTTGCAGGGTCCTAAGATCCGCACGGGCTTGCTCAAGGGTGGTCAGTCGGTCATGCTCGAGGCGGGGCAACCGCTCCAAATCACGATTAACCCGATTGAGGGTGACGCAACCATTGTCTCGACTACCTACACGCATATCGTGTACGACGTGGTCGTCGGCGACCGCATCTTGGTCAGCGATGGGCTGATTGAGTTGCAAGTCCAAGGGGTGACGACCGACACGGTGCATACGCGCGTGATAGCCGGCGGTGAGTTGCGGCAGAATCAAGGCATCAATTTGCCGGGTGTTGACGTGAGTATACCGGCGTTGACGGACAAAGATCGCGAGGATTTGTTCTTCGGGCTCGAGCAGGGTGTCGATTACGTGGCGCTGTCGTTTGTGCGTCGGGCGGCCGATATGCAGCTGATTCGCGATGTGATTGCCACTACGTCGCACCGGGTGGGTGTGATCGCCAAAATCGAAAAGCCCGAGGCACTCGAGGATCTTGACGGGATTTTGGCGTTGTGTGATGGCGTGATGGTGGCTCGTGGCGATTTGGGTGTCGAGATGCCACCCGAGCAAGTGCCACTGGCGCAGAAGCATATCATTGAATCGGCGAATTATCGTGGTATTCCGGTGATTACTGCCACACAGATGCTCGATTCGATGATTCGTAACCCACGTCCAACGCGTGCCGAAGCGAGCGATGTGGCCAATGCTATTATTGACGGCAGTGATGCAGTGATGCTGAGTGGTGAGACCGCTACGGGGGCATGGCCGATTGAATCAGTACGTATGATGCACCGAATTGCGAGCACGAGTGAGCGTAGCGGGCGCAGTGGAGATATTGGTGCACCACGACCCACTGTGCGGGCACCCGATGATGCTATGGCCATGGCCATGAGCGATGCGGCATGCGCGATTGCTGATACGATTGAAGCCGATGCCATTGTAGCGTTCACGATGAGTGGTTTGACTGCACGGCTCGTGGCGCGACGACGTCCACATGTACGTGTGATTGCGATATCACCCGAGCAACGAACGGTCAACCAACTTTCGTTGGTATGGGGGATTCACGCATATCGGGTGCGGGCCGTCAGCCGACTTGATGATTTAGTTGACATGTTGCGTACCACTCTGGTTGCCCAAGGGGTAATTCAGGCGGGAGCTACGATTGTACTCGTGGGTGGTCACCCGATTGCTACCGGTGGCACAACAAATTTTGTGAAAGCGACCATCTTGTGATGCGCATGCTAACTTTTGTACTTACGCTTGTTGTCGCGTTAGGGCTGTGGTCGATGTCAGTGTCTGCGCAATCTGCGGATGAGGCACACCCGGTAGCTGCGCTCGTATTTGTCGAATCTAATGGTGATGTGACGCTGCATGTGGATTTCGGTGATGCCTTGAGCATCGAGGAGCAGTGGACAGCGCCTGATGGTGTGCAACTTCTCGCACTCGACGACTCACCGTTGCCTAGCGTGGTAACGACAATGCAACTACCTACACGCTACAAAGACTACTTGTTGCTTAACGGTGAGCCAACTCCTCAGCCGATACCCACCATCACACCCTATGTACGGCGTGCATCAGTGCCGTTCATGCTGGGTGAGCATACTCGCGATCAAGTAAACATTATCATGCCCGCTGATGCGAATATCTTTGGTCATCGCTTTGTGGCAGTGACGTGTGACGAGTGCCAGACCGATTGGGCGCAGCAAGTGCTTGTACAACTACCCCCGGGTGCGCCAATAGTTGTGATTGCGCCGTACGTTGCAGAAATTGATGGTGCATGGCGTATCAAAGCGCAACCTGCGACTTTTGATGGTGTGGTGACTGATGATGGCGCGGCCCGGGCGACGCTGTTTGTTCGACAAAAGGGTATCCCAATCGGTGTTGTGAAAGTGACTGATGTGCGTCAAGTGGCTGACACGCCAGTGGAGCAATTTGTCTACCGTGATGGCCGATCACGGTTGTTGACTGTGGTGCTGTGTTTGGTGGGTGTGTTGTTTCTGAGCGTGTCGTCGTTTTATTTGTCGCTAGCGGTGATGCGCCGCATGCACGCAGCGGTTGGGTATAATCCGAATGACGGTAAATAAATTTGGTGTTCTTACTCCTACGGTGTATGATAGTAACGGTAAGAACGTTGCTGTTCATTAAAAATAGATCACCACAAGATTGAGGGGCGATGGCACGCTGGGTAATCCACATGATAGTGATTGTTGTCATGTTTTTTGTCATGCTTGTTGATTGGGGCGCATCGCCGTCGGCAGCAGAAACAGTGCATGTAGCATGGTATCAACAATCATATTCACTCTTGCGAGCAATAGCGCAGACTGTGCCGTCGACCACTGCGTCGGCCACTGCGTCGGCCACGGCTCTTCCTACGGCCTCATTCACACCCACGGTCACGATAACGGCGACGTCAAGCGCGACAGCGACAGTAACTCCCAGTCGTACGGTAACTCCCAGTCGCACTCGTACTCCGAGTCGCACGCATACGCCATCGATGACCGTCACCAAAACCAGCTCTCCGACTGCGACACGAAGTGCTGGCGCACGTGTTCCTGCGAGCATGATGGGTCTTGTAGGGCGTGATCCGTTTTATGAGATGGTTGATGGTGCGGTTAATACGCGCGCCCAAGCAACAATGGGACGTATTATGCAATCCATGGGTGTGCGTTGGGTGCGCATTGATATGCGTATTCCATTACGCACTGGTGCGAGTCAAGCAGACATTGATGCGGCTATTAGCCGCTATGACTATTTCATCAATACGGTTGCACCAGCCAATAATCTCAAAGTGTTAATGTTGTTGAGTTTTGATTTGATTATGGGTGTTGATGCGAACGAGATGTCCATTGGCCCATACTCTACGCATCCACAATTTGGCCCTGGGTACAATGCATATATGACTGAGTGGATGGCGCGTGCGCAGCGTGTAGTGATGCGTTATGGCAAAAAGATTCATGCGATTGAGGTGCTCAACGAAGCTAATCGATTGCCACGGTATACCGAAGGTGGACCGATACATAATGCAGTGCCAGCTGAGGCGTGGGCACAGCTGATAACCACCATGTATCGTAGTTGTAATGGGAATCGTCTCGGAGCGTATTGTCGTGCGACGCCGATTATTCTTGGTGGTTTGCATCCACGCGGATCCGAGGCGTATGGGGGGGTACCAGCACGCACAGATATGGAGTACCTCGCAGCTATCTATGCCACAAAGCCGTTTACGATTGCCTACAGCCAACTAAAGCGTTGGCCAATTGATGGCGTTGGTTATCATCCGTATCCATGGGAGCTCCAACAAATTGGTGTTGCTGATCAGACCGCTGCGTTCAATCGCCTACGCCAACAACTCGTCGCGCTCAAAGACCCACTGCGACCAGTATGGGTTACTGAGATCGGCTATAACGTGGCGTATGCACGCCAAACAGAGGTTGGGCAAGCAGCGTTTTTGGCAGACGTCTATCGTACACTTGCCAAACGCACATTATCGAACGGTAAGCGTGAAATCGCAGTTGTGTTTTGGTTTAAATACGAGGATTTTCCACCAGCAAGTGGACCTGATGCCCAGCAATGGGGCTTGGTACAAATTCCGTTTGCTTCGGGCCCATGCCCTGATGGTGTGTGTTATCGTCGCAACGGCGAGCCGAATCGCTATCGCCAGTCGTGGTATACGTATCGCGATCTGACGATGCCGTGAGAAATCGAGCCGAAAACACGTGTGCGGTGTGCATTATGCACACCGCACGTTTTTGCAAAGAAAGAGGCGGCGCGAGAACGAATCTAGTGCGAAAGGCGCCGCCTATCATACCCTACGCACTTCTTTTAATGCTGGATGTATTGATTTATGGGGTTTGCGAAAGACTCATTTGTCGCCATTCAGCGACTGCATACTTGATCGTGTTGATGTAGCGTGGCACATCGTTTTCGAATGACGGCGCATATACGGGCAAGATGCCTTCAACAGTGGCAAGTCCGCGCCATTGGATGTATTCGACGGCAATAAGGCGATACCAATCATAGATACCTGTCTGCCAATCCGGGTAATCGCGAAAGCGACCAAAACAGGTGGGATAATTCGCACAGATGATATTTCCCACGTTGTGTGTCGTGGTGCCATCAGGCTTGAGTCCTGCCCACTGCGGGTTCGTGCCGTATCCTGATTCATGCATAAAAAACGCTAAGCCGTACACCGGGTCGATGCCGTATTGTATTCCAGCCTCAATCCAGATAGCGCCTGTGCCCGTAGCGGGTGAGTTGTTTTTTTGTAGAATAGCGTCGATTTGTGCAGCAGTAATCGTGGGTGCACCGAGAATGGAGCTTTCGCCTGGTGGAATCACAATTGATACTGGTGCAATTGTTGGCTCGGGCAATTGGATGCCAATGATTTGTGCGACTGCGCGCAAGTTGGTGCGTTGCGAATAGCTACTCACAATCGATTGATTGGGCGCTGCTTGCGCCATACTTACTATCAACCAGATGATAATCGCAATAAGAATTACCCAAAATAAATTAGTTCCGGCAGTATAAATGATTGACGACTCGCTGTTACCCCGATAGATATCGTCTTCTTCGATGCTGTAGCGTGCGGTAGGCGGACGTCGCGTAGTAATCTCGCCGGTGCGACCTGGTGTGTGTGTACCTGTCGCTCGTTTGCGCTCGCGTGTATCGCTGTTGTGATCCTCTGGTATCGACGTGGCAATACGCTTGGATGTGGTGATGCTGGTTGTTCGCGCCGTCTGCATCCCTGTGGTGCGCGTGGTTGGAATTGCGCCGCTTGCACGTTTGGAAGTGTACGCCTCTGTTGCATTTGCTGATGTCACACGCGTAGTCGAGACAGCCCCGGTGCGCTGTTTGGTGTTGAGTGCGCCAGTTACACGGTGTGTAGACACCGTTTCGGTATGACGTTGTGAGGGTATGGTCCCTGTGTTGCGTACAATCTGCGACCGAGTTTGTGCAGGAGCGGTCGATCGTTTGTCTGCACGAACTGTGTGGGGGTGGCGTAACAAAGAATCAAGAAATTCCATATCACTCTTTTTCTCTTTTGATGATTTGCGATTTTTATCATTCATACGTAATCAATGGTAATTCATCTTGTGGATGGTGTCAAGTAGGTGGATACACGCACAATGCATGTCATCTCTGACATGATTATACACGGTTGGACTAGGTAGGTGGGGTAGGGAGATTAGCTGATATGGAGTAATGAACCACGCCCCACTAACCATGGATGTAGTTGGGAGGTTGCTAACCACGCAACGACAGCAGGTGTAGGCAAGGGACCACGCTCAGTGATGACTGCGGAGATATGGTGCATGGGAGTGCGATCAAGTGATGATTGTACCGAGGTTTGTATGGTGATGTTTTCATCGAATGGCAGAGGATTGACTGCTGTCGCATAAAACATATTAGGTAAAAACTTCTCGCTGGTACAGAAGGCAAAGAATGGCACTGCATATTGATGTGCAAGCAGTGCTAGGTGTGATCTGCCAGGTGAGTTTGCTAGACCATGCATGTCGAGTGTATCGGCGCCAACGACGACTGCATCATATGAGGTGAGGTGATGTTCGATGGTTGACAGTGAGAGTGATGCAACATCCAAGCCGATGGCTGCAATTCGATCGCGGAGCGCTGTGTGTGTGGTGGCATTGCCGTCATCTACACAGGTTACATCAATGCGTTGACCACTGCGCAAGGCATGTTGTAGCGCATATTGAACTGTTGTGCTGTACCCATGAATCAAAATATGACGGCACGGTGCGAGCACACTTAAGCTATGCGCCGCACTGTCAAAGACGCGTTGTGTCAACTGATGGCGATAGGTATCAATGACTTGTTGTGTTACGGTGCTGAGTTCGTGTGGAGTTTCAGCGGATTCAAGACCCCACAAAAGACTATCGAGCAAATTAACCAAGGATCCGATGGCGTGTTGCTCGCTGATGAGGTGCCATCCAGTGCGGAAAATTTCTCGACGGAATGTATCAGGAGATGCGGCTTGACCGGCACTTGCCCGTTGGATAAGAATATCCGCTGCGCGCATTGCAACTTGGGCCGCACCAAAACGTTGTTCAAGAATCATAAAATCTCGCTGTGACGACGCATGCGTTAATAGAAATCACATGCACTATGCGTTGCGATCTTTCATCGTTGAAATGCATATTAAGTATAGCAGATGTAGGGTTTTTGTACTATAGCAAAATGGCTCATACGATGCTCATATTTTGTTCATATACAATTTATTCAGACGGTACAAAATAATAGCGGTATATATATTACCTTTCACTCATGTGTTCCATGAGGATTTGGAGGTCATGAATGGGGCGTATCAATAATTTTGTTGTAATCGCAATATTGCTGATTACATTGGTAGGTGGTGCGATTCTTGGGGCAGTTGCCGGCGCTGGTGCTGCTGTTTATATTACACAGCGGCAACTTCGTGAAGTTGTTGATACGGCAGTATCACAAGCATTGCCGGTATCAAGTATCTCTCAGCCGTTGCCTGAGACCACAAAGTTACCGCTCCCAACAACGGCGCCAACAGTGCCACAGGGTGATGTGGGCACGACCACCGCAGTGCCAAACGATGTGCCGTCGGTAGTTGCCAAAGTCTCTCCCGCAGTGGTGACTGTCATCAATCGACTTGGGAGCGACATCAGTGGTAATGAGTCAAGCGGTAGTGGGTCAGGTGCATTTATTAGTCCAGATGGGTACGTGATTACGAATCATCATGTTATTGACGGGTATAGTGAGCTTGAAGTTGTGTTGTACGACGGGAGTACACGCAAGGCAACGTTGGTTGGCGATGATCCGTTGATGGATTTGGCGTTACTCAAGATTGATGGTAGCGTGCCTGGCTATTTGACACTCGGTAACTCGGATGCGTTGCGTCAAGGTGAGACAGTGATTGCGATTGGTAGTCCGCTTGGCGAATTCAAAAACAGCGTCACGGTCGGTGTAGTGAGTGCACTTCATCGTACGTTAAGTACTGATGCGCCCGAAGATTTAATCCAAACCGATGCTGCGATTAACAGTGGTAACAGTGGCGGTCCGTTGTTGAATATGAATGGCGAGATTGTTGGTATTAATACGTTGGTCTATCGTGATCAAGGGGTTAATACCGTACGCATCGAAGGGCTAGGATTTGCGGTGCCTTCCAACATTGCGCGACGCGTTAGTGAGCAAATCATCGCTACCGGCGAAGTGCAATACCCGTTCTTAGGGATTACGTATGGCATGATTAATGCAGATATTGCCATCCAAAATGATTTGCAGGTGCAGCAGGGTGCATATGTGACGTCGGTCAGTGACGGCTATCCCGCTGCGAATGCTGGTATCCAAGCAGGCGATGTGATTATCGCAATCGACGGAATCAAATTGGGCCAACAAGCATCACTCCGTGGCGTCTTGTTGCAATACAAGCCGAATGATTCGGTGAGTGTGACGGTGTTGCGTGGAGCGGAGGAGTTGGAGTTTAACATTACTCTTGCGTTACGCCCGCGCGAATAAAAGCCTCATATATCATGTAGCCCTCGATTCAGTGCATGAATCGAGGGCTTTTGTTTGTACAATATCCATATCAATCATAACGAGACCATATATCATGACGAAACGCCAACAACAGACAACGCTGGCTTCAGCGCATGCACCACTTATTTTGACACTCGATATTGGCACAAGTTCGGTGCGTATTCTTTGTTTTGATGCCGAAGCCCGTCAAGTTATTGATGTAGAGGCACGACAACCAATTGATGTCGTGACGACTGGTGTTGGCGCTGCCGAGATTGACGCGTTGCAGTTGCGCGATGCATGTACATCTGTCATGGATGAGATTGGTCAGCTCATTAAACCGCGTGTCCATGATATCGTGGCAGTTGCGATGGCTTCGATGGCAACCACCATGGTGGGAGTTGATGCGGATGGTCAACCGGTTGGACCGCTACGGACCTATGCTGATACGCAGAGTGATGCTAGCGCTGATTGGTTGCGTCGACAATGCGATGAACGTACAACCCATTTGCGCACAGGGTGTTTGATTCGACCAAATTACTGGCCGGCGCGTATGCACTGGATTGCCGCACAACGTCCAGACGAATGGCAACGGGCACGCTATTGGATGACGTTTGCTGAATTCGTCGAGTGGCATTGGCTGGGTGTTCGTCGGATTACACCGAGTAACGCAGCATGGACTGGCCTACTACACCGTGAGACTCTGTTGTGGGATGATCAATGGCTGACCATGTTACAGATTGCGCCTGATGCACTGGCACCTGTGGTGGATGTGCATCAAGGCCATATCGGTCTCCGTGCGGAGTGGGCGCTGCGTTGGCCGTGGTTACGGCATGTACAGTGGTTTGGGGCAATCGGTGATGGTGCAGCTGCAAACGTAGGAAGTGGATGTACTGATGCGCGCGCACTTGCCTTAACAGTCGGCACAACAGGCGCAATGCGGATTGCCCTGCCAGGACAACCGATACCGCCTGCTGGGTTGTGGTGTTATCGTATCGACCGGCAGGTAGCGTTGGTTGGTGGGGCCACAAGTGAAGGTGGGAATGTCTATCAATGGATGCGTGAGACCTTACATCTTGGCGAGGATGATGATGCCATCGAGGCTGCTATTGCACGCCTGAAACCAGATAGTCATGGATTGACGATTTTGCCACTATGGGCCGGCGAACGAAGTCCAGGATGGGCAGGTGCCGCCAAAGCGACTATTCATGGTATGCATCTCGGTACGACGCCGACTGATTTACTTCGTGCTGCACTCGAAAGTATTGCGTTGCGGTTCGGTTTGATTGCGCAATTATTGCCCCCGAGTGAGCACGTGATTGCAAGTGGTGGTGCGTTGTTACGCTCGCCGACGTGGTTGCAGATATGCGCTGATGTTCTAGGACGGCCTGTCCAGACATCTGCAGTCATTGAAACAACTGCACGCGGTGTGGCCATATTGGCGTTGCGAAGCCTCGGTGTGATTCGAGAGTTGAGTGAAGTCCCGCTTATGCGTGGACATACATACTATCCAGATACACAAGCACATGAGCGCTATCTAGCAGCGCAAGAGCGACAACAGTTGTTGTATGCAACGTTGGTGGATGATTCGTTGTACACCCAAAAGTGATACACTAGCACTGTATAACATGAGTACCGTGCTCTATATAAGAGGATGTATATGCAACTTACTGTGTTTTTTGATTTTTTGTGCCCATTTGCCTGGCGTGCCTCACGATGGCTTGATTTGGTGGTTGCGCAACGCCCGAGTGTATCAATTACGTGGCGCTACTTTTCGCTTGAGCAGGTAAACGCCCCAACTGATTCAAACTGGTATGTATGGGATCAACCAGATGATTATACGGGCTTACGTGAAGGCTGGAGCACGTATCGTGGCTTGCATGCGTTTTGGGCGGCGGAGGCGGTGCGACGTCAAGGCGAGGCGCAGTTCAATCAATTTAGGTCTGCATTGTATGATGCGCGTCACGAACACAAAGTAGATGTGGCCTCGCGCGATGCTGTCGCTGAGGTCGCAGCAACGTGTGGTGTCGATATGCAACAGTATCAGCGTGATGTGCGTGACCGGAGTTTGCTCGAGGTGCTCAAGCGTGATCATGAGTACGCCAAGGCGACCTATAACTGCTTTGGGGTGCCGACGTTGTGCTTTGACGAAAAAAACGCCGTCTATGTGAAGTTAAGTGAGATTGTCACTGCAGAGAATGTATTGCCGCTGTTTGATGATGTGGCGTATACGTTTGTCCAACGTCCATATGTCGTTGAGCTCAAACGCCCGAATCCGTAAGCGAGGAGATGCGGACATATGCCAATCGAGATTGTGCCAATAACTGAGTTGCAGGGATGTGCTGATCTCCAGGCAGTGCACAATGTAATTTGGTCGAATAGCGACGATGAGATTATTCCGACGCATGTGTTGATTACGTGGGCAACGAGCGAATGTGTCTTGCTTGGGGCGTATGACCGCACGCGGCGCGAATATCACGGCATGGTAGGATTTGCCTTGGGGTGGTATGGATTGACGCACCATGCACCTGCACAACTGAAGTACTGTAGTCACATTGTAGGGGTATTGCCCGAATATCGTGGGCGTGATATCGGCTTGCAACTCAAATTGGCACAACGTGCACAACTGTTGGCGCATGGCAAAACGACATTAATGACATGGACATATGACCCACTTGCCACGGTCAATGGAAGTTTTAATATTCATCGGCTTGGTGCTGTATGTACGACATATAAGCGCGATGTGTATGGTGAGATGACCGATGCATTGAACGCCGGTGCGCCAAGCGATCGCTTTCAGGTGGATTGGTGGATGGATAGTCAGCGAGTCGATGCGCATCTTGCCCAACAATACCCTGTGTGGCAGGCTGATGCGATTGTTTATCCTGTACAGGTAGAAGCCAACCGCCCTTTGATGCGTGCGATGCCAACATGGAGTGGACAACCTGTTGCTGTGCCGTTACCTGAGCAACTTGCATTACTGCGAACCCACGACAAACAGCGGTTGCTCGAGTGGCGAATGATGCAACGTACCTTGTTTGAAGCAGCATTTGCTGCTGGTTATCAAGTGATTGATTGTGTGGCAATCGAGGGTCGTGGCTGGCACTATGTGCTGCAACCGCGCGCAGAATAGGAGAAACAAATGCGCATTCAACGTGTAGAAATTCGCCGAATTCATCTGCCCTATGTCTCACCGTTTGAGACTAGTGGCTGGCGCGAAGAAGGCACCCATGCTGTCTTGGTGCGTATTGATGCAGATGGTATCACCGGCTGGGGTGAGAGTCCCGTTGGCCCTGCGCCGTGGTATAACGAAGAAACCAGTGATACCGTCATGTTGATGCTCCGCGATATTTTGGTGCCCCGTCTGATGGCACATGATATCCAAGATCCGATGGATGTGCAGGGGGTATTTGCACCGGTCCGTGCCAATCGTATGGCCCAAGCAGGCATTGAATTTGCGGTGTGGGATTGGTTCGGTCATGCCCGTCAACAAAGCCTCAAACAAATGTTGGGTGGTGAGCGTGATAAAGTGAGCGTCGGCGTCAGCGTTGGTATTCAGTCATCGATTGATGCGTTGCTGAATGTCGTTGAGGGGTATGTCAACGCCGGCTATTCGCGTATCAAACTCAAAATCAAGCCAGGCTGGGATATTGAGCCAACCAAAGCAGTGCGTGAGGCATGGCCAAATATCTTGCTCCAAGTCGATGCCAATAGCATCTATACG
This sequence comes from uncultured Klebsiella sp., assembly GCA_964469045.1. Lineage (GTDB taxonomy): Bacteria > Chloroflexota > Chloroflexia > Chloroflexales > Roseiflexaceae > UBA965. Next base: position 49,538 of record CAYXXK010000012.1, on the reverse strand, counting down.
CTTGATCATGCGGCACATTTGGCACAACTTGATGACTACGGGTTGTTGCTGATTGAACAACCCTTGGCCCACGATGATATTTTTGATCATGCCAAGTTGCAACGCGTGATACGTACACCGATATGTCTTGATGAAAGCATTGTATCGCCCGAACATGCACGCTGGGCTATCGAGATGCGCGCATGTGGTGTGATTAATATTAAGCCGGCGCGAGTCGGCGGCTTCGCCGCCTCAAAGCAAATCCATGATATGGCACAGGCTGCTGATATCCCGGTGTGGTGTGGTGGTATGCTTGAGACAGGTATCGGCCGTGCTGCGAATGTGGCGCTTGCGAGCCTACCCAACTTTGTGTTGCCTGGTGATATCAGTGCTAATGCCCGTTACTACGCCCGTGATGTGGTGTTGAATCCGTTTGAGCTCAATAGCGATAGTACGCTCACGGTGCCTGATGCTATTGGTAGCGGTGCTATGTTGGATTTGGATTATATTGACGCCATTACCACCCAAAAGTTGGTGATAACACAATGACCACTCAGGTGCTCATCATCAATGGTCTGCCAGGCGTTGGCAAGACAACAGCAGCCACTGCACTTGCTCGCCATTTGCAGTGGCCGTTGATGACCAAGGATATGTTCAAAGAGTCGTTATTTGATTCGCTTGGCTGGAGCGATCGCGCATGGTCGCGCCAGCTGAGTCGGGCCAGCATGGATTTGCTCTTTTTGTGGCTCGAACGCGAGTTGATTGCGCAGCGAGCCTGTGTGATTGAGTCGAACTTTGAATCTGTCCGAGATACGCCGCGCTTTATGGCGTTGGCTGAGCGCTATCCTGTATGTTTTGTACAAGTTCATGTCGTCTGTGATGGACCGACACTTTGGCAACGTCATCAACAACGGGGCCAAGATGGGAGTCGCCATCCTGGCCACCAAGAAGGCGCAGTTGCACTCGAGTTACGCGATCGTTTGTTGTTGGGACGCGAGGAGCCGCTGAATCTTCCTGGTGTCTATCTCATGCTTGACACGACAAATTTTGCACAGGTTGACTACGAATCAGTTTACCACGCGGTGCAACAAGGATTCGTTGATGGATGTTCGCCACGATGACCAACAATCAACCGCCTCATGCAATTGGATACTTATTACGCTAGGGCGCCTTGAGCTGTATGGAGCACCGCCACCCCCGGCGGTGATGAACCATGCTGCGTGGAGTGTACTTGCATATATGGCATCGATGCCACTGCATCATGCTATTCCCCGCGAACGCCTGCAATACGATGTGTTCGGTGAAGCACATCACGGCGCCCACATGCTCCGGAATGCTATCTATGTGTTGCGAAAGTGGTTGAGCGATGCGATCGTTGTGACGCGTACACACATCGCATTTGCATCCCATGTGTACATTGCGCTAGACGCAACATATTTTATGCGTGATACCACCCCCCAAGCCACATCGGTACAGCGTATGCATGCGTTAGCCCGATATGAGGGTATGTTTTTGGTGCGCCCACTCTATGGATGGGCACTTGAGACCGCCCATCACATACATGAGCGATATCTGCACGTCTTACAACAGATGGTTGATGCAGATACATCAGGTCGATCACGATGGTCGTTGGTGCACAGCGCAATTCTCGTGCATGAACGAAGCGGGGATATCGCGGTTCATGAGCGGTATATTCGGTTGTTGGCCATGCACGGGCAGTTGACACATGCTCGTAATCATATTGCAGTAGCACGCCGATACATCGAGGTGCTTGATGCCGATTGGAACGACCGCATGGAGCGCGTTGTTCGTTATGATCAATCGTTTGCGAGTACCGATCAGCAACAACTCTTGAGTGATCGTCTCGAGCATATTCCACAAATTCCCCTCGCGAGCCGGGTCATGTTGACGGATTATCTCGAACTGATATGGCAGCGCCATCTCCATGGAGATCGACAATTTGTGGTTATAGTCGGTCCCAGTGGAAGTGGTAAGACACATGTTATCCAGACATGTGTGCCTGAACGCTTTGCTACGCGTATGGTGTGGCTTATGCGTGCACCGACCTCCCAAGCACACGATAATATTATGAGTCGATTGTTGGCACTAATGGCCAATGATCCGCACATTCGCATCGAGGTTGAGCGTGTGTATGAAACACTGTCGCCGTCACAAAAGCAAAGCCTGTCACCACCACGCGATGTTTCGCGTAATGCACTTGTGCGCGACGCACATCTCTCGCATCAACAACGCTATGATGCATTAATTGCTGGTTTTACTCGTTTTGTTGCCGATCAACCGTTGATTGTTATTGCTGATGACGCATCGCTTGATTTGATTGACGAATTACATGAAGTTGCGCATCAAATCCCGAATTTGATGGTGATAGTGACGAGTGATGTATCGGTGTCGTTACCGTCTGTGACGGTACTTTCGTTGCCTCAGGTGAATGCTAATGATGTCTCTACGATGTTGCAACACCTCTTGATGCAACCAGTAGACCCAGCCTTACGCGATGCAATGTTGGCGTATGCAACATCACTGACACATGTGCGCACCTTTATGGCGCACCTCGTACGTACGTCGCTATTGTGGTGGGATGCATCTGCAGATGTATGGCAGTATCGGGCAACAACTGAACCCTTGACCATTGCGTTACCGCCATTGACCGTAGCGGCACAACAACTCATCCAGTTGTTGGCGGTGATTGCTGAAGATGTAGCAGTCGACGATATTGTTGTTAAACCCTGGGGCTATCGCCGACGTATTCGCCAAGCCGTTGACGAGTTGGTTGCACACCAATTAGTAGTGCGTGTAGCAAATCGGATACATATTGTTGATGCAGTGACACGACAATATATCATCGATACACTCTCAATTGATGAGCGCACGCGTGTACACCGCTGGGCTATGCAGTCGTCCGCAGGTATTACCAAGGCAACGCATGCCATCGTTATCGGTGAGGTGCACGAGGCGCTTCATGCATTGCTCGATATCGCCGATGTTGCATGGAATATCGGCGATGTGCGTTTGTTACGGCGAGCCTATCAACTGATGCGTCAACTCCCACAAACAAATCCGGATGTTCAGTGGTTAGTGGCGGTAAATGCAGTGCGTATGGCACGATTTGGCGAAGCGCCTCAAGTGGTACGCACCGCTGTGGCGGTGTTGCAACAACTGAGCAGTTATTCGTCTCAACGCTATTACGAAGCGTTGATTGGTGCTGGCGTGTCGTTGCGCTGGGCAGGGTATCCGCGAGAGTCAGTTGCTATATTACAACGTGTGTTTGCTGATGCACAACACCAACGACTTCCGCGATTGGCCTTTTCGGCTGCACATGCGTTGACATTTGCATATCTTGATTGTGGCGATGTGCGCCAAAGTGTTGCGCAGCTGACCCAATTGTATGCACCCAAAACAAGTATTGTGAGCCAAGTGATTGTTGCGCTCACACAAAGTTATGTGTATGCGCGCATTGCGGATTTTGGCAAAGCGGATCGTGCATTTCATAAAATACAACGCTACCGCAGTATGCTCTCGCCGCGTTCGAGTGCACTTGTCCAGTATCATGCAGGAATTATTGCATTTGCACGTCATGACCATGAGGCGACGGTGTCGTATATGCACAAAGTAATGACCGTCATGGATGAAATCGGCGATGTTGTGACATACCTCATGGCAGGCTCAATTGTTTGTCTCGATTATGTGCGATTTGGTCGATTTGCTGACGCCGAACACCTTGCACCCACGATCCTTGAGCGTGCCACGAGCCTCCAACTGTTGCGTCAACGATTAATGGCGTTGTTTGGTCACATGCAAGTGCTTGCACAAAAACAGCTATGGTCGGAGGCTCAGGCACTTGCACGTGTGGCACTCGTTGATGCGCACCAGGCTGGCTTGCTCGAATACGAAGCAACGTTGGTTGCGTTTCTGCTGCGTGTGTCAGTCATCCTCGAAGATGACAAACAGCATGCGCTAGCGGCTTTTTTTGCGGTGCACCAACGCATGCATGATCCACATGCAATGACGTGGTATCACGAGTTGGCATGGTTTTATTTGCATGAAGGAAATCAACCTGAGGCGCTACGCTGGGCACTATACGCAGAGAGTCGTGTCCATACACATACCGTCGGAGCGGTGTTGCCAGTGTCGATCATCGCAATGGTCGTCTATGTACTGCAACGATGCAATCATCGACAATACCTCACCACGCGCTATCGTGCAATCGACATGTTGATTGTACAGTTGCGTGGATTGCGTACAGCACAGGCTCGTCTTGATTTTATTCGTGGTAATCGTGGGATGAGTGACCTGATGGATGTTGCAAGTCTGACCACCGGCGATATTGTAGTAATGCTCCCCGCTATTGATGCACCTCGTGGCCGCCGATTGCGTGATGCTGAGTATGTGCCAGTTGTGTGGTCAGGCGGAGTGATCCGGCATCAAGGACTATCGTTAGCTGAAAAAATTCAACAATTAAGTGTACTTGCTGAAGCACAAGGCGCAACGGTCATGATTCGTGATCTCGCCAAGGTGTTGTTCGTGCACGAACGTACCGTATTACGCGCCATCGCACATGCTGCCGAACATGGTGTCGTGATTCGTACTTACCGCCCACGTCGATTGCCCGTCTAAAATGACCTCCGTCGTCGCTGTTGGTGCTCACGCCGCTCGGTATGTACTAGATACGTACTGCGTGTCATCTGAGGTAGCGCAAAAAAATCCGACGTAGTGACGTTCAATCGTTATACTCGTGCTGAACGTGCAGTGGTATTGATCAAATAGTTGCTTGATATGTCGAAGTACAACAGGCAAGAGTTGTGTTCGTGCACGCCGTTCCACTCAGTCCAACGTTGAGAAGGAGATGCGCGTATGGCTGCATATCGCATGCTTGTGTTATGTGCGTTGTTGGTAAGCCTAGTTGGGTGTGGTGCACTGCAAAATCTTCTGGGTGCATCGAATACCGCGGCACCAGCGGCACCTGTAGCACCAAACGCCCCAGCGGCACCGGTTGACAATGCGGAGGTCGTAGCCCCTGTCGAGAATAGCGGAGTACCTGTGGCTAATACGTCCCAAGATGATCGTGCATCCCGTACTACTTCATTAAACGACGTCATTGATGCGACTGTGCGTATTGGTATGCTTGATGCTACCTGGCAAGAAGTTGGACATGGCTCGGGCTCTATCATTGATGCACGTGGCTTGATTTTGACCAATTTTCATGTCATCGGCGATAACGAAAGTGGTCAGTTTTATAATGCTGATGGAATCTCATACATCTACGTCACGCTTGACCCGCGCGACCCGCCCAAACTGCAATTTATTGCCCAAGTCGTTGACGCAGATGCAGGGCGTGATCTTGCGGTGCTCCGTATCATTGCGACTACCAACGGCGAGCCACCTGCTGATTGTTTGAACTTACCCACCGTCACGATTCATTCGGAGACAGAAGTAGAAATTGGCCAAAAAGTTACATCGGTCGGGTATTCGGGTGTCGGCGGTAACACCGTTTCGATTGCGAGCGGTCAAGTGGTGGGATTCGAACAAGTAACCATGAGCTCCTCAAGTACGCGCTCGTTTGAGGCCATCAAGTATGACGCATCTGACTCACGCGGTTCGTCAGGTGGCCCGATTGTCAATGATGCAAATGAGCAAGTTGCGGTCGTCTTTGCTGGCTGGTCTGATCAAGGTGATTCATTGGGGTATGCCCGACCCATCTCACTTGCCGAGGATCTGATTGCATCGGCACGGTTGGTCCGCATCCCCGGGTGTAATGGTGCCGATGCCGCCAAACTGGTTGGCCCTCAAGAGGTTACAGCCGCAGATAACGGCACAACCAATACGTCGACATCATCATCTAGTAACGACCAAGGCGATGCAGAACTCTTTGAGGTGACTGGGTTGGTCTACGATCGTAGTACAAACCAGCCGATTGCGGATGCGTCAGTAGTCATCCTCAAGCCAGGTTATCGTTGGGATGAAATTGATTATGACCGCTACGTTGATTATATTTGGACATCGGCGCAAACCGATGCCAACGGCGAGTATGTGCTCAAGGTAACGGTTGAAATGGTCTCGACTAAAACTGCGGTCGGATTTTATGCAGACGGCTACAAGGCTTACCTGAGCGACGAAGAAACCATGATAAATTTCTATGACGAAGATGCAGATCGTTGGGTTGATTTGAGTTTTGAACCACAACCATAGTCACAAATACCAAGCCGCCGCTCTCGCCACAATCAACGAGGGCGGCGGCCTTTTGGCTCCTAGCGTACGCCTCCGCGCACAACTGGATTTTCGAGTGTGCCAATCTCGGCAATCATAATCCGCACCGAGTCGCCCTCTTCGAGCGTAAAATCGTCGCCTGGTACAATGCCAGTGCCGGTCATCAGCAATACACCATCGGGGAATGCGTTGTCGCGCCCGAGATATTCGACTAAGTCGACATAATTACGAACAATCTTGCCCGTATTCACTACGCCCTCAAACATGACTTGACCACCACGGCGAATCTGCACATGAATATCGAGATTCTTGGCGTCAGCAATGTGCTCACTCAGCGCAATCATGGGGCCAAGCGCACAGCTCCGCGCATACATCTTGGCTTGGGGCAGATAGAGCGGATTCTCACCTTCGATATCGCGTGAGCTCATGTCATTGCCCACCGTATACCCGATAATCTCCATGGCCGGATTGATGACCAGTGTCAGCTCGGGCTCTGGTACGTTCCAGGTGGCATCACGACGAATCGCCACTGCATCATTGGGCCCTACTGCGCGATTGGGCGTCGCTTTGAAAAAAATCTCCGGCCGGGCTGCCGTATACACCCGGTCATAAATCCCGCTCTTGGCAGACTCCTCTTCGCGGGCGACACGACTGCGCTCATAGGTGACCCCGGCAGCCCAAATCTCCTGTTCGTCAGTCGGTCGCAACATGGTCAAATTGCTAGCTGCATCGATTGGCGTTGACCCTTGTAACGCCTGCCGCAAGGCATTGCCCACATCGTTGCGTCCCACCGTCCAGCGCAAAAAAGCACTGATACTAGGGAAGCGCGCCGTGATGTCGTATACCTGCCCTTGATCAACAAATCCAATTCGAACCTGCTGACTTGCATTCATGAATCGACAAATGTGCATCTGTTGCCCCTCTCTTGATATAATTAAACACCGTTTAATTATGCGAAATGACGTGATTCAACTAAATAAACACTGTTTAATTAATCACGGGGATGCGTTTGACATCGGGGTCGGTAAACAAGTCGAGTTCGTCACGACTTTTGGTGGAGAACTCGGAGACGATGCATCCATCAGGGCCTGCTTGGAACCAGTGTTTGATGTTGGGTATCAAGGTGTACTGCTCGCCTGGACGCAGGATGATCTCATGCCACACGGTGAAATGCTGGGCGCGGTGCGCTGGCGGAGTGCCCTTGGGATTCGGTGTAGGTTCGCCCTCGACATAGAGATAGACCTCGCCTTGACGACAGCGGAATGTCTCTTCTTTGCCGGGATCATCGCCAACTGGTGGGTGTTGATGCTCAACAAACACTTGATGGGGGAACATGACGAGCTCTTTGGCGCAACAGCGGTCGGTATTGACATAGGTGATGAGTTGCAGCCCGATGGTCTCGATTTCACCGAGGCCACAATCGGCAATTTCGATGGCGGCTTCTTCGGCTGGAGTCAAGATAATCCCGGCACTTGCCAACTTGGCGGCTGTGCGTGTGCGCAACTCAGCAACCTGAATGTGAGTTAAAGCAGGCATGTATGCGTTCTCCCGTTAAAAGCGTAGGGCGAATAGGTTGATATCGTGGTCGGTGCGACCGTGTTCGGCGAGATCAGCCAATATCTCGCCAATCACTGGGGCAAACTTGAATCCATGCCCCGAGCATGGTGATGCGAGCACCACCTGTGGATGTTGGGGATGTGTGGCAATCACAAAGTGCTCATCAGGTGTGAGTGTGTACATACACGTGGCATAGTCGAGCATTGGTCCAGTCAAGGCGGGGATACGTGATTGCAGCAGTGATTGCAAGTTGGTCACATCAGTTTCATGTAATGTGCGATCAATACTTTCAGGAGTACAGGCTTGGCCGACGGTGTGAATGGCTACCTTGATGCCGTTGACACCTGCTTGATGCGGAAAGCCGTAGAACGAGATGTTGTTGCCACAATCCCAGATGTAAATCGGAAAGTTGGGCTCCTCGAAGGGAGCCGTGCCGCCAATCGGGTCAAACCACAACAGTACTCGGCGCTCAACCCGCAACGGTAGCCCAAGCTCTTGCATAAGTTCGGGTGCCCATGCGCCTGGACTCAAAATAAGGTGGTCGGCATGGTAGGTGCCTTTATTGGTGGTCACTGTGACGCCGGTGTCATCAGCGTGCCACGATTGTACCGTTTCGTGGTAGTTGAGGGTAGCGTCGTGGTCAGATGCGAGTTTGAGGTGGGTGCGGACTGCTGCTTCGGGGACCACATAGCCGGCGTTGTGTTCGGCGACGCCAATCATATCGTCAGTCGGTGTAAAGGCTGGGTAACGGCGGCGAATCTCGGCGGCATCGAGAATTTCGTGGGGCAAATCGTGCTCACGTACGCTCGCAAGTGTACCCTGGATGACATCGCTCTCGGGGTGGCCAATCATAATGCCACCGGTGAGGTGGAGCAAGTCTTCGTCAGTATTGGCTGCGAGTTCGTGCCACAACGTAAATGCGCGTTTGAGTAGGGGCACGTAGGCGGGGTGCTCAAAGTAGGCCTGGCGAATGATGCGCGAGTGACCGTGACTCGAGCCATTGGTATGGGCCGGGCCAAATCGCTCGATGCCAAGTACCGCATGCCCACGACGGGCGAGATGATAGGCAGCTGCGCTCCCCATTCCTCCGAGACCGACGACAATCGTATGGTAATGCATCACAAACTCCATGGTCATGTGGTGGCTTGTTGACAGCGTGGGCAGGTGCCAAATAGCTCAAGTAGGTGATCAACGATTTTATAACCCGTTTGACGCTCAAGTTGCACGATGATGGTGTCGATGCCACATTCGGCAAACTCTGTGATGCCCCCACATGAGGTACAGACAACGCGATGTGCGTGACTGTCGGGGCTGATGATGTAGCGATGGCACTCATCGATGCCATGAATGCGTTGCATGACGCCGATATCGGTCATCAACTTGAGTGTGCGAAAGAGACTTGCGTCGCCGAGTGGTGTGCCGTGTTGTTGGAGTGTACTTTCGAGGTCGGCTGCACTGAACGAGCCGTCGTATGTGCTTGCTGCCGTGAGTACTGCTAGGCGCGGTGCAGTCATCTTATACCCAGCGGCGCTCAGGCGCTCAAGTGCGTGTTGCACCATATCTGGTGTGTGGTTAGATGATTGGCGCATCAGTGCTCCTTTTTGAGCCAGTTGACTAAGTGCGGTATGGTGAGATCAAAGCCTCCACGGAACATGTTGTGATCTGTGCCGTCAACTTGTACATAACGCCCACCGTTGTGTGCCAGCGCTTGCTGAATCATTAGTTGTGAAGCTGCCGGTATGACAGTGGCTGCACTCGCTGCCACGAGACATAATGTCGGTGCTGATAGTGCAGTAATCTGCTCTGTCAAATCCCAAGTGCCGCTGTTGATGAACAGGCCATCGACCGCTTCGCGGCGACACTGTGCAAGGGCCTCGGCTTTCCACACTACATCACAGCGATGCCAGAGTTTGTGACGGGCGGTGAGCCAGCCGGTGGTCTGATGTGGGGCGTCACCGACGCCTTCGGCATAGCGCTCGACTACACTTGCACCATGCGTTGGGTTCATTTGGATGGCTGGATCAACTAAGGTGACGCCGGTGACCGGAATCATACTGGCCAGATGAATTGCAGTGGCGCCGCCCCACGAGTGACCCACGATGCTCGGTGTGGTGATGCCGAGGCTCGTAATAGCGTCTGCAATATGTTGGGCAATGCTCGGAATATCATGAGCGCTAATCAAATTGCTCTCGCCGTGTCCGGGCATATCAAATGCAGTGACCGTATAGCCAAGATTCGCAATGACGGGCGCGACGCGCCACCAGGTGCGGGCACTACTGGTGATTCCATGGAGCATGACCACATGCTGTTGGCCATCACCCCAACGCAGATAACTAACAACTCGATTATTCACAACCACTTGGGCGCGCATGGGCGTGAGACCGGCATCACAACTAACCATAGGATTGCACCGTTCCAAAGATGAATGACACGTATCTGTATTATACCGGGATACCGATGCACATGCGGTGTTTGACGACCTACATGTGCATCGACAGCCTTGATTATGCCATGGCGGCGAGGACAACCTGACGCAACGTCTCAATCCCATGCCAACGGTCACCGGGGCGGTCGTAGACCAATGTCAACGGGCCTGTGCTGGTGTACTTGCGTACCTCGGCTAAGCAGGCATTGACTTGCGCAGGCTGGATAACGCCATTGTCGTCGTATGAGGCTTTGACATGGACTGAGACCGCTTTGTGGGCGACTTGGGCAAAGTCAGAGACGCGCGTCTCGCTGGGGAAGTTGCCGATATCAGCGCAACCACCATGCCCCAACGCCTCGTGCAAGGCCAGCCAATTCGCTGGCGTTGATGCGGTGGCCTTGAAGTTTTCGGTGATGACCGTGACGCCGCGCGCTTTGGCATGCTGTTGGAGCTGCACCAAGGCTGTGGCGGCACGGCGGAGCGCATCGACGTCGCTTGCCGGCGATTCGCCACCGACTACACGTACATGACTCGCACCTATCCAAGCAGCCACGTCGATCCACTTGGCGATCTGGGCAATGTCGTGAGCGCGTGCGGTTGGGTCGGCCTGACTGATGTCGTAGGCGTCGATCAAGACGCTGAATATCTCAATGCCCGCCTCGGCGGCCTTTGCTTTCAACTGCAAAAGGTACTCTGGCGAAGTCTGTGGAATATGAAAGTGGCAAATCTCGACGGTGCCAATCCCAGCTTCCTTGACGCGTGCCGGCATGTCGAGCAGGTTCAGTGAACCCTCGTGAAGATACGGATGGATGCTCCAAGTCAGTGAAATACGTGGCATGGTTAGATGATTTCTAAATAATCGCGATCCGGCAACGGCGCGAACGGTGCGGTTGGCAAGGTTTGGTACCAGTACGCGACCGACGAAATGTCGTCTTGCAGTGGCAAATAACGGCCATCACTGCGCCACCCCAAGGCCTGGATTGTCACGCGCAAATCTTGGGTGAAGCGAATCGGGTCCATGATGTGCCAGCGGTACATGCCGAAGCGCGTCTGTGACTGATACGTGCCGTCTGGGCGTAATACCTGCGACAACCCAGCATACGGCGTGGTGAACTCACGGTAACCGCCGTTACTTGGCCCGAGGTCGAAGTTGTACGAGCCACAGAAGTAATCCTCGGTGCCTGTGCCACAAATGGTGGGGAACTGGCCGTCGCCATCCATGAAGAACTTGATCTCACCCTCGCCCCACCAACCACTGTTGTTGACGCCCCAAGCCATGTAGGTGCCGACGTAGTGCCCACGCCCACGAATGCCGTCGACAATGGTGTAGTCGGTCATGTATGGCAGTGGATTGGTGCGACGGAAGTGGGCGTGGAAGTAGGCGCAATCCTCGGGGACTTCGGTCAGCGTATAGTTGATTTGATAGTAGAGCGTGACTTCTTTTTCGGAGATATTAGTCACCGTCATGCGACAGCGCTTGCGGAACGGCATCTCCCAGTAGCAGTTAAAAGCACTGCCCGGATTGACGCAGACCGCAAGTGAGCTGAGTTGGGCGTATTTGCCCCAGCCGCTGGCAAAAAAGTCGCCGAGTGGTGCCTCGACAGATGGCGTCGGCTGATCATCCCAGTAGATGCGTATAATCTGCAAGCGGAAATTGCCCGTCGGCGTCAACCAAATCTGCTGAATGGCGCCCATGCCGTCGATGTTGGCGATTTCACGCGTTTCGCCCGAGGCAATCCGAATCGAAGGTGACACTTTCCAGCCTTGGCCGAGCCCGCGTGCATGTGGCGCACCAGTGCCCTCGGTGGCCATGCCGCCGCGCCCTTTGGCGCCGTCGAAGTTCTCGGGACTAATCGAACGTGTCTCGGCGTTCGACAAGCGCGACAAGTTGCCCAAATGCATGCCCAACCCATTAAATCCTGCCATTGCGTTCCTCCTTGAACAGCCCAAATTGTCAGTACGGTCGGTAGCACCATTCTACCAGATGTCGCTCATCATCTTTTTAATTGTGTCAACACACAGTGTGCGCTATACTAATCCTACCCCCTCCCCTAGGGGGGTGGGGAGGGGAATGAGGTGATAACATGAGCGAACACAAAGATCAGGTTACGCAGCGGTTGCGCACCATTGAAGGGCACGTGCGGGGCATTGCGAAGATGGTCGATCAAGATTCATATTGTATCGACATTCTGAAGCAAATTGACGCCGTGCAAAAGGCGCTGGACCAAGTCGGTAAGTTGGTGCTCGATCAGCATCTGCACGGCTGTGTGACGACGGCGATTCGCGATGATGACCCCAATGAGCGCGAGCGCGTGATTGGTGAGTTGATGCAAGTCTTTACTGAACGGAGGAAGTGACATGGACAAGATTGAATTGCCAGTAGCTGGTGTGACGTGCGGTGGGTGTGCCAATCGTGTCACCAAGGCCTTGATGGCTGTTGCGGGTGTGACTGAGGTTGTGGTGAGCGAAGACCGCAACAAAGTGACCATCGCAGGTGAGGGATTGGCACGACCGGCATTGGTATCGGCTATTCAGACGGCAGGGTATCAGGTGCCAAGCACCATGACGATTTCGTTAGGTGGGAGTAACTAGAACCAGGGGGGGCGTATGACGACCACCAATCAATCAATCGAGTTTGCTGTGACGGGGATGACCTGTGCCAGTTGTGTGATGCGCGTCGAGAAAGTCCTGCGCAAAATCGATGGCGTCGAACAGGCCACCGTCAATCTTGCAGACGAGCATGCCCAGATTGCAGCGAGCCCAGCGGTCTTGCCGCAGGCAATTGCGGCTGTCGAAAAAGCGGGCTACGGTGTGATTCGTGAGCAAGTCGAGTTGCCGATTACCGGCATGACGTGTGCGAGTTGTTCGGCACGCGTCGAAAAAGCCTTACGCAAGGTGCCTGGCGTGCTCAGCGCATCAGTGAACCTGAGTGATGAGCGGGCCACGGTCGAGTTTTTGCCGATGGTGAGCACGGTCGCTACGTTGACCGCAGCTGTTGAAAAAGCGGGCTATGGCGTGATTCCGATTACGCAGACGAGCGATGCCGCCGATATCGAGGCTGATGCACGCGCTGCCGAGTTAGCGATGCGCTGGCGACGGTTAGTAGTCGCCATGGCGTTTGCAGTGCCGTTGTTTGCCATATCAATGGCCAAGGACTTCGGACTGATTAATCCGTGGCCAATTGGCAGCGCAGTTGAGATGGTCGCCAAAAACGGCCTCGATCACATGCACATGATGCCAGCGGCAACCGATGTCTTTAATTGGTTCTTTTTGTTGTTGGCGATACCGATTCAAACGTACGCTGCGCTCGATTTCTATCGACATGCCTGGAGCGCACTGCGCTCACGCACAGCCAACATGGATACCTTGATTGTGCTCGGCTCGAGCGCGGCGTTTTGGTATAGCGTGTGGTTGCTTGTAAGTGGTGGTGCGGGGCACGTCTATTTTGAGACAGCTGGGACCATTATTGCCTTGATTCTCGTTGGCAAGTACCTTGAGTCGCGGGCTCGCAGTCAAGCGAGTCAAGCGGTGCGTACGCTGATCGGGTTGCAACCCAAGCAGACGCGGATTTTGCGCGCCGGCGAGGTGATTGAAATTCCAACTGATCAGGTGCGACGCGGCGAAATCGTGATTGTGCGGCCTGGCGAGCGCATCCCGGTCGATGGCACAATTGTCGTCGGTGACACCTCGGTCGACGAGAGCATGTTGACGGGTGAGAGTTTGCCGGTGGTGCGCCAATCTGGTGCACGGGTAATCGGTGCCTCGATTAACTTGACGGGTGAGATTCAATTGCGCGCCGAGGCAATCGGTAGCGACAGCGTACTTGCACAACTTGTGCGACTCGTGCGGCAAGCGCAGGGGAGCCGGGCGCCGGTGCAACAGTTGGTTGATCGCATTTCGGCGGTCTTTGTGCCGGTGATTATTGTGATTGCACTCGTTACATTTGGGGTGTGGTGGTTGATTGGTGGCGAGTCGCCGACGAGTGCGATGATGTTTGCCGTGGCGGTATTGGTGATTGCTTGTCCGTGTGCGCTTGGCTTGGCTACGCCGACGGCGATTATGGTCGGCAGTGGTGTGGGTGCGAGCCAAGGTATTTTGATCAAAGGTGCGGCAGCGCTCGAGCGCTTGGCGCATGTGGCTATTGTCGCCTTTGACAAGACGGGCACGATTACCGAGGGTGCACCAACCGTGACCGATGCAGATACCGATACACAAGTGTTGGCGCTGGCTGCTGCTGTTGCTCAAGGGAGTAATCACCCGTTATCTGTTGCGATTGTGCGGGCTGCGCAGGCGACTGGTGTTGCAATCCCGGTCGCACAACAACGCCAAGACTTGGTCGGGCGTGGCGCATCGGCGCAGATTGATGGTGCGCGTGTATTAATCGGTAATTTGGCTGCAATGCATGAGGCTGGCATTGATACAACAGCGTATGTGCAACGCATTGCAGACGTGCAATCTGCAGGCCAGAGCATTGTGATTGTGGCGCGCGATACAACGATTGTGGGTGTACTGGGGTTGAGCGATCGGGCGCGCCCGGAGGCCGCTCGAGCGGTTGCAGCGTTGCATCAGCTAGGCGTGCGCACGGTGATGATTTCGGGTGATAATCGAGCCACAGCGGCACACATTGCAGCACAGGTTGGAATCGACGAGGTTGTTGCTGAGGTGTTGCCTGCCCAAAAGGTCGATGCGGTCACGACGCTCCAAACGCGCGGCGTGGTAGCGATGGTTGGCGACGGTATTAATGATGCGCCTGCGCTCGCCAAAGCCGATGTGGGCGTGGCGATGGGCAGTGGGACCGATGTGGCCATTGAAACCGCCGACGCCATTATGATGCGTTCGGATGTGTTGATGGTGCCACGGGCGATTCAGTTGGGGCGCGCCACGTTGAACACGATTCGTTGGAATCTGTTTTGGGCGTTTGCCTACAATGTCGTCGGTATCCCGATTGCGGCTGGGTTGCTCTATCCGTGGTTTGGCATTCAGTTGAGCCCGATTGTGGCGGCGGCAGCCATGGCGTTTAGCTCGATTTTTGTGGTGACCAATTCGTTGCGCTTGCGCAATGCATTCGACAAATAGCATGCATCAGGATGAATTGATTATTGGTGTATCAGTGGTGCGTCAACTGATTGCAACGCAGTTTCCACAGTGGGCTGAGTTGCCGATACAACCGGTTGCGTCGACTGGTACGGATAACACGTTGTTCAAGTTGGGTGATGAGATGGTGGTGCGCTTCCCACGGGTTGAGTGGGCGGTGCCGCAGGTGTATAAGGAGCATCAGTGGTTGCCGGTGTTGGCATCGAATCTGACAACGCCGATTTCGACGCCATTAGCATTGGGTAAGCCTGCATTTGGTTATCTGTGGCAATGGAGTGTCCAGCGCTGGATTGAGGGCACAAACGCAATTGTGACTGATGTCCATGATGATGACGAAGTAGCGTATGCGCTCGGTCGGTTTGTTCATGAGTTACATGCACTTGATGCGCATCTTGGTCCTGTGGCAGGTGCGCACAACTTCCATCGTGGGGTGCCGTTGGTAGCGCGTGATTCGGCCACGCTAGCGGCACTCGATGCGTCTCGGGAGTTTGTTGACGTTGATACGCTTCGACGTATCTGGCAGGAGGCGTTAGCGTTGCCACCATGGTCTGATGATGGTGTATGGGTGCATGGTGATTTGGCGCCAGGAAATGTATTGATACATGGTGGCGAGCTGGTCGCAGTGATTGACTTTGGTGGCTTAGGGGTTGGCGACCCGGCGGTGGATATGCTGATTGCGTGGAACTACTTATCACCCCGAGCGCGGCAACGCTTTCGACAAACAGTGAAAGTAGACGAGGCAACATGGCACCGCGGCCGGGCATGGGCCCTGTCAGTGGCGGTGATTCAACTGCCGTATTACTACCACACCAATCCGACGTTGCGTGATAACTCATTACACACGATTGCTGCCGTGTTGGGTGATGTCTTGGATTTATGAGGGGAAGGTAGGATGGTATGCGATTACGTTGGTTGTTCCTGGTGATGGCATTGGTGGTAAGTGCATGCGGGAGCGCGACGACAGCGGCGCCCACTGCGGCACCTGAGACGACGCAAGATGGTGCCTCGACGCTCCATGAGATGCCCGATCATTCGGCGCATGCGATGGGTGAGGATGGCCCGTATGATGCACGCTTTATTGATAGCATGTTGATTCATCATCGTGGTGCAGTCGAGATGGCCCAAGAGGCGCTCGAAAAAGCTGAGCGCGAAGAGCTCAAAATCATGGCACAAGGCATTATCGATGCCCAAAACGCTGAGATTGATCAGATGCGCAAATGGCGCGAAGAATGGTATCCCGGCGAGGGTATTAGCGCTGGTATCGGTATGGACATGGGGGCAATGATGGTGCCGGACAATGCCGACCTACCATACGATGTGCGTTGGAGCGAGGCCATGATCGAGCATCATCTTGGTGCGGTTGCTATGGCTAAGGATGCACTTGAGAAGTCGAGCCGCGAAGAGATCAAGCAGCTTGCACGCACTATTATTCAGACCCAAGAGGCCGAAATCGCCCAGATGCGCGTCTGGATTCCTAAGCGCTAACTTGTTGATTGACGCTACCGTGACCCCGGGTGTACACGACGTGCCTCGGGGTTACTGTTGTTTGCGCCCGGTGAAGTGTTGCATGGTGGCATAGATGCCGAACCATTTGCCAACCACCACATCAAACCAACGGACTGGCAAGATGCCTTTGATGAGTGGTAGGAGGTTGACAATCCACGGCATTCGCAAAAAGATGGCGTCGCGCTCAATGGCGTGGATGATTTGGCGGACCACGTAATCGGGTGTGAGAATCGGGATGATTCGTGACCGCACACCATCGAACATGCCGGTGTTGATGTAGTACGGCATGACGGTGGTGACGTTGATGGGGCTTTGGACTTGTTCGAGCTCGATGCGGAGCGAATCTGACCAGCCGGTAATTGCCCATTTGCTCGCCACATAGACCGACATGCGTGGATTTGAGAGGAGCCCTGCCGCTGAGGCAATGTTGACAATGTGACCACGCTGGCGTTGCTGCATGCCGGGTAATAGTTTGTGGGCGATAATCATTGGGGCTACCGCATTGATGGCCATCTCACGCTCGATTTGGCTATCGGCATACTCAGCAAACGGCTTGCCGATGACGATGCCGGCGTTATTGACCAAGATGTCAACATGGATGCCTGCGGCGTGCATGGTGGCGATGGTGGCATCGACTTGGGTAGTATCGGTGATATCGACGCAATACCCGGTGACGGTCATGCCGGTGTGTTTGAGTGTAGTCACGGCGCTCTCGAGCTGAGTGCGATTGATATCCCAGATGACGAGATGACCTATCTGGTGTGTGCCCAATTGTTGACCAAGGAGATAGCCAATCCCCGAAGCTCCTCCGGTGATGAGTACCGTTGCCTGAGCGAGTTGACTCATGGGGTATGTCCTTTTATTTATAAAAAAATGTAGGCGCGATTACTATATCACGCCTACGACACATGTGAATGAAACTAACGATGCAGGTTATGCATCAATGAACATTTCGTCGACGACGTATCCCTCCCACTCCTCATGGGGCTTGATGCCGAGCATGTGAGCAAGATTAGGGGCAGTATCCATCAGTGATACTGGGTATGAGATGGTGTGATTCGGCTTGATGCGTGGGCCAACGGCAATCCATGGGATAGTCATATCTTCGGCACAATCGGTGCCGTGATTGCGGTCGTGACCGCCGTGATCTGCTTGCACAATGAAATGCGTATCTGCGGGCATGGCTGCGACGAGCTCGCCGAGTAGGGTGTCGACGTGTTTGCACTGGTATAGATAGCCTGGCTCCATCCAGCCGTAGGCGTGGCCGGCGGTATCGACTGAGCCGTAGTAGACGAACACGAAATCGTAGCGGTTGCTTTTGATGACCCGTACGGCCTCGGCATGCATTTCATCGTCGTAATCGGGAGCGAGGGGCGGCTCATGACACCAGCTGTAGGTGAGTTGTTCGGGGCGACTGAGGTCGCGCAATGGTTCCCAATTGTGTACAAATGCACTCTTTTTGCCGGCAGCACGTGCGACCTCAATCAAACCGGGCAATGGGCGCGCCATGGGGATGTAGTAGTTAGTGGTAATGCCGTGGCGGCTCGGTGGTACCGAGTGAAAAATACTTGTATGGCACGGCAACGTAACACTCGGCATGACGCTTTGAGCTGTCATGGTACTGGATCCACGTTCCATTAATGTATGGATTGTGGTGCAATCTGCTGCCGCAATCGCATCTGGGCGTAGGCCGTCAATCATCACAAATACAACCATATGAACTCCCACTCTGATTATGTAGGTGCATGGTACGTGCCACGATTGCTTCTTGGCAGGTGTGACGACGCTACGTATAATCTACCATACTTAAGTAAACGTTTTGTAAAATGCGTATGTATAGATGATGATGGAAGTCGATGTACGTGAGCGTCATGTGATTGAATATATTGCCGTTAACACATACGATGTGACTACTTCATACGAGTCAAATTGTCATCGAATATTTAAGTGAACTGTGGCACATGGATGTATTTGCAATCCAATCAATGGTATGATTGAAACGAGATTACAATTCGCTATTCGTATGATTACAAAGGTTGAAACATGACACATGTTCCTGCGTCTGTACAGCATATGGTTGCGCAGATGCAACAGGGGTACCAAGATGTGGTTACGGCCTTGGGTATGCATCATGTCGTAGTGCCTGCATATCCAGATGCGTTGCCATCACCGCGGATGAACCATGGAGCTGCGGCCAAGGCGTACCCGATGCAAGGTATCTTGAAATATCACGGGCTAAGTGACTGGGATTATCGCATTGCCTATTTGTCCAGTATCTCACTCAATAGTGATGCAGCCCACACCATAACGTATGTTGAATTTGTGCCAGAGTTGGCCACTGATGATATTTGGATTGGCGATGGCCCAGCAATTGGACGCGAACGCGATCGTGTTGTGCAGACGCTCGATATTTTGCGGCGCATGGCAGGTGTGACATGGCCGGCCGTAGTCCGTAGTCGCAACTTTTTTAAGGCGCGTGTGGCGGGCAAAGGACTTGGTTCGAGTGCATCGGGGTCGGCTGCATTGGCGCTGGCCGCAATCGGGGCATTGTTTGGCGCTGATTTGGCTACGAATACTCGATTTGTGAGTTGTGTGGCCCGTCTGCTTGCTGGCTCAGGATGTCGTTCGGCGGTTGGTGGGATTGCGTTGTGGCTTTCGTACCCAGGTGCAACTCATGAGGATAGTTTTGCGGTGCGGATTGATACCCCTGGTGCGCTCGATGAGATGTCGCTGATTACGGTGCCGATTCCATCGCGGATTGGCCTCAAGACTGAGCAAGCGCATTATGATGCGCCTGATAGCACGTTATTTGCGGGGTGGATGGCTGGGCGTGCGGCCGAAGTCATTGAGATGATTGCAGCAACGCGTCGCAGTGATTGGCAGTACCTCGCTCGTATGGCCGAAATCGATAGCATGCGCTTGCACGGCATTACGATGTCGGGTGGCGATGCCTATAAGATTATCGGGTGGGAGGCGGAGAACATTGCCCTCTTCCGCATGTGCAATGATTTGCGTGCCGAGGGAGTGCCCGTCTACTGCTCAACTGATACCGGGCCTACAGCGGTGTTCATGCTCGCCAAACGTGACGAAGATCGGGTTGTTGCTGCGATTGAAGCGTTGTTGCCCGGATATGACATTATTCGTGGTAATGTCGCTGGTCCGGCCGAATTACTTGATGTGAATGCTGCCAAGCGGTTGCTTTTGATGAATGACGCAGGAGCGTAAGAACGATGAGTAACAGTGATTTTTTGACCGATGTAAGTGCCCAACCAAATTTACTTGAAACTGCATTGCGTCACCATCTCTCGGTTGGGAGCCAAATCGACGTTGCTGCGCGTGCAATTCGTGATGCGGCGCCACGCCGTATGATTATCACTGGCATGGGAAGCTCGTTCTATTCGGCGTATCCTGCCATGCTCAAGCTTTTTGCTGCTGGGTACGCAGTTGCACACATTGAGCTTTCTGAGTTGCTGTATTTCGGTGCTCAAGCACTTACACGCGATACAGTCTTGGTGATTATCTCGCAATCTGGTGAGACCATCGAGGCGGTGCGCTTGCTGAACGACCGCCAGCCGCAGTCAATGATTGTAGCGATTACCAACAATCCTAACAGCACTGTGGCCAAAGCAGCGCATCATGTAATCCCACACATGGCTGGTCAAGAGCGCGCAGTGGCTACCAAAACGTATACCACATCGTTATTGGCGTTAATGATTCTTGCGAGTCGAATTGTCGGCGAAGCGCCGGCACAGATTGCTGATGCGTTATTACCATCGATCGAGGCACAGCGTACGATTTTGCAAAAATTCGACGCATCGACATTGCCAGCAGAATGGTATAAAGCAGGTGCATTTACATTCGTCGGTCGTGGTGCGTCGTATGCCACTGCACTCGCTGGTTCGTTGCTTTATAAAGAAACGGCGCGTGTGCCTGCTGATGCCTTGAGTAGTGCGCAGTTTCGTCATGGTCCACTCGAAATTGCCGGCCCGGGGCATCGGGCCGTGATTTGTGCCGGTCCGGGCGCCACGTTTGCGCATGATTTACGCTTGGCTGACGAATTGCATGCGTGTGGTAGTGACGTGTGGCTGATTGGGCCAATGAACGCATCGCGGCGCTATCCAACTGTCGCGTTACCAAGTTTGGCGTTTGCGCCGTTAGCTGAAATCATTCCGCTCCAATTGGCAGCGCGCCAATTAGCACTATCACTCGGACTCCAACCAGGTGAATTTGCGCGTATTGGGAAGGTGACCGATTCTGAGTAACACCTTGATTGCCATGAATTTGGTATGTGAACTGGCAAGAGGGAGAGACGCATGCACGATGCAACAATGATGCGCCTATTGCGCGAATTAACTGATATTGCTGGGCCGAGTGGCTATGAAGCGCCAGTGCGTGAGTACCTGCAAAAGCGATGGCAAGCCAAGGTGCAAGAGACCCATGTGGATGCGGTCGGCAATTTGCTCGTGAAGGTCGGCGGCGCTGGCCCACGTGTGCTCATCCAAGCGCACATGGACGAAATCGGCTTTGTGGTGAAGTACATAACCGATGATGGCTTTCTTTTGCTTGATACCGCACAAGGTGCGCGTCGTATGTCGCCTGACCGACGATACCTGATTGGCCAAACTGCGCAAGTTGTGGGGCGAAATGGCGTGGTGGCACGCGGGTTGTTTGCTGCCGCAAGCGGCCATGTGATGACGCAAGCCCAAGTTGATAAAGCGCATCTCGGCTTCGAAGATGTGTTTGTTGACATCGGAGTAACGAGTCGTCGTGAGGCCGAGCAACTCGGCGTACATGTCGGTGCGCCCGTCATTTGGTATCGACCGCTTCAACAAGTTGGTCGATACCTGAGTGGGAAAGCCATGGATGACCGCATGCCACTGGCTATTATGGATATGTTGTTGAATATCGTTGAAACGCAAAAACTCATGTGTGAGTTGTGGTTTGGTGCTACGATTCAAGAAGAAAACGGCCTACATGGTGCACGTGCAATGGGGATTCGTGGCACGTTTGATATGGCGTTAGCCCTTGATGTCGGCTTGACCGGAGATATTCCAACTGTCGGTTTGCGTGAGTACGATGCACGCCTCGGCGGCGGCCCTACCTTGGTCCACAAAGATGCTGCTATCCAGTATGATCGACGGCTGTTGTGGCATTGTGTTGATCTTGCGAGCCGTGATGGGATTGCATTTCAGCATGGTGTCTATGCGAATTATGGATCAGACGGCGCTGCCTTGATTGATGCTGGGATACCAGCATTGCTGATTGGGATTCCGACACGCTACACACACACCGCATTTGAGATGATAGACCCACAAGATGTGCATGCGACCGTACGGTTGCTCCACGCATTTGTCCAACAGCCGTGTTATTTATAACTCAACGGCAATAATTCGTCGAAACGAGAGCATCAGCGGTGCCATGATATTAGGCACCGCTGTGTCTGTCATTTCGACCACGTGTGTTTGATAGCTAATTGTATATTGTGTCAAATTTGCGGCATCTTGTGTGGGCAAGTAGCGCCGGTCAAGTCGATCAAATGGCACAGCCTGCAGTTGGTCAATAATCAACCCAAAATCATCAGCCGAAAGTTGGAATTCATCGGTGTGACGATTGTGTGTGCGAATGACATACCCGTTTGCGTCGATTTGAAGCGTTATCGTGCTGTTTTCGTATGAATTATGAGCACGATATACGACAAGCGGCTCGTATGTTGGTGACGAACAACCGCTTAGCGTAAACAGTATAACAATGAATAATACAAATGTGCGTATAGCATGCATGGTTAATTAATTCTCACTTGTATGGGCATTCTACCATATGAACGAAGTTGCGCTACAATCTACGTGATGTATTGTACATGAGGTACGTAGGTGTCAAAGCACGTAGTAGTCCTAGGTGGTGGTGGTGGTGCGTCGTTGAGTTTGTCCGCATTTGCTGATGACGTACACAAGACTGCGGTCATTGCAGTCACGGATACTGGGCGTTCGACGGGCGTGGCGCGTCGTATCGGCGGCGACATGCCGGCCCCGGGCGATATCCGTGCGACGATTGCAGCAACTGCAACACATCCTGCAATTGCGCAATTGTTGCAGCATCGTTTTGATGATGCGGCGATTCCTGATCTCAATGGCATGGCGCTCGGTAATCTGATGATCGCAGCGCTCTATCGCGAGACACACGACTTTGCACAAGCCGTCGCCCAATTGAATCAGATTGCGCATACCGCAGTTGATGTCATTCCGGTTACGGCACATAACGTGCAGTTGTGTGCAACATTAGTGGACGGTACGTTGTGCCACGGAGAAGTTGCGGTGCGTGGACCACACAAAGCACCAATCGAGCGCTGTTTCCTTGATACCGATGTGCCGGCATTACCAGCCGCAGTATCTGCGATTGCTGCTGCAGATCTTGTGATTATTGGGCCCGGGAGCTTTTATACAACACTGCATGCAGTATTGTTGCCGAGAGGCATACGTGAGGCATTGCGGAACACCCGTGCCACGGTCGTATTCGTGATGAATACGACAACCCAAACTGGTCAAACAGAACATATGCGGGTACATGATCATGTGCGGGTCATGCATGAATTCGTTGGTACAGGCGTAATAGACATAACTGTGATTAACACCGCATCTGCGTCGCCCCAACAACATGCACGGCTCGCAAGCGAAGGACTCCGTCAGTTGGTTGTCACCGATGATGATCGCTCTGCGCTTGCTGATTTAGGCGTGGCTGTATTGTATGTGCCGGTGATTGAACAAGGCGCTGTTGATCGAGCATTGTGGAACAAACAAGACACCGTGCGTCATGACCGCGAGGCATTACGCAGTATCTATAACGAATTGCTTGCCTGAGCAGTTGATTATGAACAAGGGAGTTCAGATGAAAGAGAACCACGCTCCACTCCAGAGTTTTCGTGAGTACCCGGTAACAGAGATGAGTCAGCGAGCCCAGGACTTTCGCAAAGAGATGCAACGTCGACGCTCGATTCGCATGTTCTCAGATCGACCAGTCGCACGTGATATCATCGAGAATGTGATTTTGACGGCAGGGACTGCGCCGAGTGGTGCGAATCAACAGCCATGGTACTTTTGTGCGGTAAGTAATCCCGAGATGAAACGTAAGATTCGCATTGCTGCCGAACACGAAGAACAGGCGTTTTATGGTGGGCGTGCGCCGCAAGAGTGGTTGAATGCGTTGGCACCGATTGGCACCAATGCGAGCAAGCCGTTTTTGGATATTGCACCGTGGTTGATTATCTGTTTTGCGCAGAGTTGGCATCCGACCGCCGATGGTGGCAAAGGCAAAAACTACTACGTCTCTGAGTCAACCGGCATTGCGGTGGGTATGTTAATCACGGCGATTCACCATGCTGGTCTTGCGACGCTGACGCACACACCGAGTCCGATGGGCTTTTTGTCGGAGATTTGTGGTCGTCCCGAGAACGAACGTGCCTTTTTGTTATTGCCCGTGGGCTACCCGGCTGACGACTGTGAAGTGCCGATTTTATCCAAAAAGCCACTAGACGATATCGCGACGTTTTTTGAGTAGGCAGTGTCGTACTTGGTGCCGGCGTGACATGCGATGGATGCGGTTCACGCCGGTTATTTATTTCAAAATATAGTATGCACCGCGTTTGTCGCCGATACGCAATAAGATGCCACGATCAACGAGGTCGGCCAAGTCTCGTCGGATAGTTTCGGTGGATACATCGGCATGCATCTCTTGCAGTTCACCGTTGGTAATACGTCGACGCTCTTGGATGGCACTAATGGCGCTAATTTGGCGATCGTTGAGACCCATGCGGCGCCATTGGTCAAGTGGGTCATTGGCGGGCGTTTCTTGTTCGTAATTGCTAAAGAGCGTCACCATAAATCCGCCATCGGTTTCTGCGAAGGCCGGCTGAGCGAGTCCGGCGGCATCCATTTGGAGGCGCATGCGATTGATGCCGTAGCCAAGGCGTTCAATGAGGCCAAAGTCAGCCATGATTTGGACGATGGTTTCATTGCGTGAAAAGCGTTGATCCGCAATATTTTCGATGGTCATGTGTCCGGGTAGACGACCGGGGGAATGGCATTCAAGACGATTGGCAAAGAGGGCAATTCGAATACCCTCGCCACGGATTAAGTAATCGCGGTGGGCAACGGCGTTGACAAGTACCTCACGTACAACGGCCATAGGGAACTGCGTCCAATCTTGGCGCTCGAGACCCTGCATGATGCTCCCTCGGGTCATGTTTTGGCTGAGCCAGACTTCAGCACGTCGCACGGATTCCACGAGGGTATCGTGGATATCCTCGCGGATAAATTCATCGCTCATCTCCGTGCCGCTATAGCGCACGAGCGTAATCTCAGCCTGTGGGAAGAAGCGTTCGATGTCGTTGGCGAAGAGCAAAACACCTGCGTTTGTGGGCTTTATGAGATGATCGTGTTGATGTAGACACCCACGTTTAATGAGAAAGTCGATGGCGTTTTCTTCGGCGACGGCGCCAACTCGATGCACATAGCCGGTGATTTTGCTGGGGTCAAGATCGTTGAGAGCGGCATCGGTGTGTGCGAGCCGTTCCCATGTCATACCGCCACGCTCGACAAACAAGCTACGGAGTGCATCGGGCTCGAGGGGCAGATCTTCGGCGTCGTGACGTTGGAGATAACGCCCGTTTACGGAGTAGACGTTTGGCAGACCACGTGGGACGCTCACAAATACAAGCATGGTCTGGGCGTGTTCGATTTGTAGTGGCATCGGCAACACGAGTGTTGGTGAACATAACGCTGCGGCTTCAATGACGAGACGCGTGGTTTGTTCGGCATCACCAACACCTTCAGGCTTGAGGTTGCGCGGATTGACGCCGATGACAATCATGCCACCGCTTGCATTGGCCATAGAGGCTAACAACTCGGCCAAATCTTCGCTGCGGATGGTGGCACGCGCATACGCCAAGTGTTGGCCACTTGGTTGACTGAGAAGCGTTGGTAAAATGGCAGTTGTCATCGAGTGAAACTCCCCAACAAACCCAGTTGATGTCTCGAGGTGTGGTGCAGACCGTGTTGCATGCAGTCCAGCAATGCAACTCTACACCTATATTCATGGTGGCATTGCCACTTAAAGAAAAGTTAATTATCCAAAAGAACTAATTTGCTCTATCATACCATAGAACGCTATAGAGGTACGCTCGGGTACTATTATCTCTGCAACAACGTGCGTTCCTAGTGGAGAAACATCATGAAAATCATCAAATACGCATGCTGATTGGTTCTTTGATAGCATAAGAACGTCACAGATGCCTGCGACTGTGACACTACCGTGGTAAAACGTGCCTTCCTAAAGGAGCATAGTGTGACTGTTCAAATTCAGCGGCCATTGGCCGTGATTGCATTGTTGTCTGTATGTATCATGTTGACGTTTATTGGGCATACGATGCCGTATCCGGTACTTGCGCCGTGGTTAATGGAGCGCAATATTGGATTAGGGGCACTTGGTTGGTTGAGTTTTGCGTTTTCGTTGGGTAACCTGATTGGAGCACCATTTGCGGGTAACTTGGTGGATCGTTGGGGACGTCGACCGATGTTGATTATCGGGTTGATAGCGATTGTGGTGGTAAATGTGATTACGCCATTCTCCACCGATCTCAATCAATTCATTCTCCTGCGATTTGTGATGGGGTTGTTTAACTCTGGCATCATGCCTGCTGCATTGGCGGCCGCGGCCGATATCGCCCCAGAGGAGCGTCGTGCGGCATGGTTGGGCTATGTAACTGGTGGAATTAGCATCGGGTTAATTATTGGTCCGACCGTTGGTGGTGTGTTATACGATGCCTTCGGCTTTGCATCGGCGTTTTTTGTCTCAGCGGGTATGGCCATGGTGGCGGTCATCTTGGTAGCGGTAATGGTGCCCGAGACACGGGCGTATGTGTTGGCGGCAAGTGAGACCCATCAAGTGAATTGGTTTGGGTTGTGGCGCAACCCACCACGTCCGTTGATGGCGCTTTTGTTGTTGTTATGGGTGGATTTTAGTTGGGTCTTTGCGTGGGTGGCCACCGAGCCTGCCACATTGTCGCACTTATATACGAATCACAATTACACGGCCACCATGTTTGGCATTGTGGTTGGTGTGTATGGTGCGGCTACGGCTATCGGCGAGATCGGTGCAGGCAATTTAAGTGACCGTTTTGGGCGGTTTGTTATGATTGCTATTGGCTTTTTTATTCATGCAGCGTGGTATATCGGTGTTGATCAAACGCCGGCGTATACATCTATGATTGTGGCGTCCGTGATTACAGGACTTGGCGCTGGGCTGGTGACGCCGGCGCTTGGGGCTGCGTATATCGATATCACCACCCCTGATCAACGTGGACAAGTAGCTGCCCTCAAAGAGATGACCGTGTCACTTGGTGGTTTGGTGGGGCCGTTAGTGGCCGTGGTTGTGACTGATCGGGTTGCGCCGGAGTATATTTTGCGGAGCTCGACGGTCATGATTATTGTGACTGCAGTGATTATTGCAGTCTATGCATGGCGCAACCGTCATCAACAATTGCGCCATGCACGAGACGTCTAGTACATCGATTGTCCACCGTTGATAATGATGGTTTCACCGGTCAAATAAGCGCCGAGGTCTGAGGTGAGATAGATTACGGCGCCGGCCACATCGCGCGGCGTGCCCTCGCGACCAAGCGGGATGCGACCGCGCACAGCAGCGCGCATATCTGGTGGTGTATGGATGTCATGAAAGCGCGTGTCAATTAATCCAGGCGCCACACAGTTCACACGAATGTTGTGTGGCGCTAATTCTTTGGCTAACCCGCGGTTGTAGGTCAAGATAGCGCCTTTGGTTGCGGCGTAGTACGATGACCCCACACCACCGCCGTCAAATGCAGCTTGTGAGCTCATGAGTACGATGTTGCCACCCCCTTGGGCCATCATGCCAGGGATAACGGCTTTGCAACACAAAAACGTACTAGTCACGTTGAGAGCGAACGCTTTGTCCCACGTTTCACGCGTGATTTCGAGCGTCGGCTTGCGTCCCAAAATCCCCCCAGTGTTGGTCACCAATATATCAATGCCACCGAGGAGGCGCTGGGTCTCTGTGACAACTTGTTGCACTGCCGCTTCGTCAGTGAGATCTGCTGGCATTGCATATGCTTTGACGCCGTGTTGTTGGGCAAATGCCACGGTCTCGTTTGCGCCATCAGCGCTCGAAAGGTACGTGAGGACGACATCTGCGCCGTGTTCGGCGAGTGCCTCAACAATACCACGGCCAATCCCTGAAGCGCCGCCGGTGACCAAGGCGCGTTTGCCGCGCAATCCATAATCAGACATGAGTTAGGCTCCTTGTTGTGTGCGATACGCCGCCATGGTGCGGGCGATTTGGTCGAGATGGTCGTCGCCGTGTTGGACATACCCCTTGAGTAACCGGTCGAGCGACATCACACCAGCCTCGGGGTGATGACCCACACGGGCGTAATCGGCGTCATTGAGATTTGCAAAAAAGTCTGCCCAGCGCGTGTGTAAGCCACGCAAGATGGCGAGCGATGGCGAGATATCACCATTTGCCGCATCAGGATGGGTTGCCCATGCATCTTGATCATACGGCTTGAGCGGTGGCTCTTGCTCTGTCGCAATTAACTTGCAACGGATGAATGCATTGAGATGTGAGTCAGCCAAATGATGGATGTTTTGGGCGACGCTCCATTCGCCCGGTAGTGGGGTAGCGGTGAGTGCAGTCACGGGGATTTCGGCAAGGGCGAGTTCGAGTCTTTGTGGATAGGTGCGCAATGCGAGAATCAACTGCGAACGATGATTCATGGAGGACCTCCTTTGATTGCAGGATGCATTCATCCTACCACAGCCGAAAATAATCGATTTCGAAAGTGTGTATGGCGGGCATCCCACAAAAGCATGCTACTATTGATACCGTCCACTTCTGACCATACAACGAGGTAGTGAATGTCGCATGAATTTCTCACAGCCGCCCATGGCGGCACACAATGGCGTGCCCGTGACACCGAGACAATTGCGCATCTTGGTGTAACGACTGAGTATGGCCAATTACGCCGTGTGGTGATGCATCGCCCTGGCACCGAAATCAACGGTATCACCGATGCTGGCGCCGTCTTATGGGACGGCATCGTTGAACCCAATCGAGCGCGAGAACAGCACGATGCCTTGACGGCAATGTATCGCTCGTTTGGTGTTGAAGTGCTTGAATTGACGCCAGGCGATCGCGCCACTCCCAATATCTACTTTTGTCGTGATCACTTCTTTATGACGCCGCGAGGCGCTATCATTGCGCGCATGGCCTCGGCGGCGCGTGCCGGCGAGGAGTGGACATCAGCACGGCGCTTGCTTGAAGCCGGCATTCCAATTGTGCATGGTGTCCATGGTGATGGTGTGTTTGAGGGCGCTGATGTGGTCTATGTACGTGACGGTGTGGTGATGGTCGCAACTGGCTTGCGCACCAATCAGTCTGGTGCCGAACAGGTTGCGACTGAGCTCAAACGCATGGGATTTGAGCCGCATATCGTCAATATGCCGTGGGGATGTGGCCATATCGATGGTGGTGTCAATATCGTAGGCCCGCGTACGGCGGTGATGGTCCCCAATAACGTGCCACATGCGGCATATGAACTCCTCAAACATATGGGATTTACAATTATCAATGCAATGGATGCACCGGGGGTAGATCATTATTCGCGCTCAATCAACATGGTGCCCGTTGCCCCCAATGTTGTGGTTATGCCTGCTGGCAACCCGACGTTGCGAGCGTTATTTGAGTCACACGACATTGAATGTCATGAGGTCGATATTTCAGAATTGGCCAAAGGTGGCGGTGCCGTCCATTGTATGACAGGTGTTGTTTTGCGCGATTAGTGATTGCTAGTGCCCACCCATGAGTCACCATCAGTGTTTCATGGGTGGTTTTTTGTGCCTTGTAATCGTCTTGTTAGATTACAAAATGTCGTACATGATAAAATTGATTACTAGGACGAATAGTATGTAACGTATTGTCATCTGGAGCAATGCTGTGATATTCCGACAAGCAATTTTGGTATTGATACTTGTCGGGGTATTTGTGTTGTATGCGGTAGATACTCGTGTGCATGCATTTCCGTCTGAAGCCGAACTCCCCCCAGCGACACAGACCGTTATTATTGCGTTGCGTCATACCATTCCTCCTGAGCGTGATGTGATGGCGCGGGGTGCTGTTTTGGCGCGGCGCATCCAAATACGGCAACTCCAAGAGCAATTTGTCACTATGCGCCTCAATGATGTTGACGTCTGGCAAATGCAGACGATGCCGGTGATTATTGCAACAGTCAATGCCGATACATTAGCACAATTACAACAAGATCCAGCAGTTGCTTCGGTACACGTGAGTCGCCTTTTTCGGCATGCAACGAGTGAAAGCACTAGTCAAATAGGTGCGCGTGCATTACATGCATCAGGAATAACAGGCGCAGGAAGTAGTGTTGCGGTGCTTGATACGGGCGTTGACGGGCAACATAGTGCGTTGCGCGGTCAAGTCATTCGCGAGGCATGTTTTTCGACAACAAATGAGGCATATGGTAGCACAAGTGTCTGTGCGGGCGGAGCCTCGATGAAGAGTGGCAGTGGTAGTGGTGTGCCTTGTGATGTGACACTGGATGCGTGTCATCATGGTACCCATGTTGCGGGCATCGTTGCAGGTCGTGAGGTTACACAGGCAGGAGTAACTACCCGTGGTATTGCTCCTGATGCGCGTATTATCGCCGTGCAGGTTTTTTCGCGGTTTGCAGCAAATCATGAAGCTGCGATGTGTGGTGTTGATGCGACCACCGATTGTGTTCTTGCCTATGAGCATGACTTGCTTCGTGCCCTTGACTGGTTGGCAACAGAATATGATCCATCGACGTGGGGGACCTTGGCTGCAGTTAACATGAGTCTTGGTGATGGTCACTATGATGTCGCATGTGATACATTGGGTGGCACAGATGCGTATCCGTTTAAATGGTATATCGATCAGTTGCGTGAGCTCGGCGTGGCGACGGTTGTGGCCGCTGGTAACGCCGGATCAGCAACCGGTATCGCCTTCCCCGCATGCGTATCATCAGCAATTAGCGTCGGGTCTGTCACATCAACCAAGCCGAGTTATGGATTGCATGATCGTCCTTCTGTGTTTTCGAATGCAGTATCGTCGGTTGCCAATCGTGCCAATGGGAGTGGAGACCTATTACTTGATTTGTATGCGCCAGGTGAATTGATTCGCTCGAGTATTGCCACACCAGGTGGCAATACATTTGCCGAATACTCGGGCACATCAATGGCCGCGCCACATGTCGCAGGTGCGTGGGCACTGATGAAGTCGTTGCGCCCCCGCGCAAGTGTCACACAGGTCTATCGCTGGTTGTACGAGACTGGTGAACCAATTGCAGAAACGCGCCCTGGCTTCGACGGTGCATTGCGCGTTCCACGTATCGATGTGGCGCGTGCAGCTGGATTGGTGCGTGCGACGACAGCGCCGGTGGCACTGAGTACTTGGGCACTTGATATGGGCGATGTTCGTATTGGGCAGTCGTTGCGTCAACGCATATCGATCCGCTATACCACGACCCCAGCCACTGTGCGATGGACGTTGAGTGGGCGATATTTTCGTATTGATGCTGTGTCATGCGAAGGGTTTGTTGATGACTTGACACCTGTGTGTAGTTTTGATGTCGTTTATACCCCGACTACTGCGACGCCTGGGCAAGTGACCAATGCCTCGATTCGTCTTGAAGTGAATCGACTGGTGCTTACGATTGGTCTGACTGGGCGTGCTGTTAGTACGCTACCAAATGTTGCACTTACGCAAACTGCGCAACTCCAAGCAACGACGCAGGCTCTGCAAACCCAAACGGCAACACCAACACTGTGGGCAACGCCGACGGCAATCCGCAGTGCAAAGACACTTATTGCGGTGGCAACGCGTACTCAGCGCCAACGCAATGACAATGCCGCGACGATGACGCAAGCGGTGTTGTGGTCTGACCAAACGGCCACACAAGGTGCCTTGATTGGTGAATCCACGTTTACACCGAGTCGCACGCCAGTGGCGACGCGGACCCGCACGGCCTTGGCAATCACAAACACCATCATGCATGCAAAAACGGCTACCCAACGCATGAAAGTACGAGCAACGACCACTGCACTGAGTGCTGCGACGCGGACACAATCCGCAAGAACGCGCGCTACGGCGCAGGCGATTGCCGTTGCCCAAACGACAACCCGCTTGGTCATGATGGGATTGCCCACCTATACGGCGACACCACGTGGACGTATGACACATACTGCAACCGCAACCCAACCAATTGTTGCCACACGTACGCCGTCGATTGCCTATATTACGACGCACAATTATGCTTTGCCCAAAGGGTATCGTGCTCTTGTGCGTAGCCCACTTGGTGACAAGAGCCTACTCCTTTATGCAGGCGATAGTACAAAAGCATTGATGCCGGAATTAATCATCGTCAACCCTGCTATGCAACAAGTACAGTCTACACTACGACTGCCGGGCGTTGATGCAACGGCGTTGGCCGCAATCGCCAATGTGCCGAATCAATTTGTGGTAGCAGGACGGCTGAACTGGGATAGTTTGTATCTCCAAATCTATGACGTGCGTGACGCAACATTTGTGCTGAAGGGTACCCACATCGCACCACTTCCAGGAGGGTCAACTATCACTGCGTTGTATGCAACTGATCAACGTATCATGATAGCCTTAGCACACAAAACCACACCTGCTGCATATCCCTCTGGTCAACTCGTGGTATTTGAGCGGCTTACAGAACAGCGCTATATGCAACTCACCGTTGCTACCGATCCGATTGCGGGAGTGGCCACATCGATTCGTGCCATCGATAATAGTGATGATCAACTGGTGCTTGCAGGCTTTGTGCCTGGCAAAAAATATACGGGGTTCGTGCAATCGTTGCGGTGGACTGGTACTGCCTATACGTCTCAGTTTGTATTGCCTCGTGCCCAACCCGTGACTGATTTGGCAACATATGCGCTGGTACGCGGTTTAACACGAGTGCATCTTGTGTTTGGCGCCCAAACACAGGGATTGGCTGTTTTGCAACTCGATGAAAAAACAGGCGGGATGTCACAAGTTGTCTCGACATTGCCGATTGTTGCCTCCAAACTAGATCAGAATGCCGACCAACTCGCAGTAATGGGATTTGATACGGTGTCGCGCAAAAATGTGACGAGCGTCTATCAATGGAGTGTTGATCGCTTGCAGTTGCGCCGCACTATCACCCATTCAAATCGCGATGGCGGGATTGTAGGGATTGTGTTGTACGGTACGTCGATTGCCTTTGCCGATACTGCGTGGCTTCGTTTCTCACGCTAAATAACTGTTGCTATATTGAAAAATATCGATATAATAATAACAATGATTTCTGCGAAACGAGGACGAACATGCATGATGCGTGTTGTGCGGGTGATGGGCATGTTCATGCGTCACCTTCTGCCGATGAACAGACAGTGGTGCTCCTCAAGGCATTAGCACACCCGGTTCGTTGGCGTATGCTCCAACAAATGGCACTCCATGACGAAGGGGTGTGTGTGTGTGATTTAGAGTCGTTGTTTGCACTTTCACAGCCCACGATCTCACATCATCTCCGACTGATGCGTGATGCGGGTGTGGTAGTCACCGTACAACGTGGTACATGGGTGTACTATTCGGTAGCTCCCGCTGTCGTGCATCAACTTATACAGGAGCTTGCACAATTAATGCCGATGAAGGTGTAATGTTGTGATGAATATTGAATATTTTCGATATAAAAATGAAGGAGTGTGGTATGACTAATAATGCATTTGAGTCTATTCATTTGACTGTGAAAGAGACGTACCGCCAGGTTGCACTTGAGCAATCATCGTGTTGTAACACCAGCGATTGTTGTGGCAGTTCATTTTATGATGCGCAGATGTTGCAGGATGTGCCGACTGATGCGGTCAATGCGAGCCGCGGATGTGGTAACCCGCAAGCTATTGCTGCCCTTAAGCCTGGGGAGGTTGTGCTTGATTTGGGATCCGGTGGCGGTATTGACGTCTTTTTAGCGGCAAAGCAAGTCGGCGCCGAGGGGTTTGTGTATGGTGTCGACATGACTGAAGAGATGATTTCGTTGGCGCAGCGGAATGCCGCTCAAATGGAGATTACCAATGTCGAATTTCGCCATGGCTATCTCGAGCAGTTACCCATCGACGATGCCGTGATTGATGTCATTATCTCGAATTGTGTGGTGAACTTGACGCCTAGCAAAGAGGTTGCCCTTGTCGAGGCCTTTCGTGTACTCAAATCGGGTGGACGATTGGCTATTTCTGACGTCGTTGTTGATGGCGTGCTGAGTGATTTGCCAGTCAGCGAGGCTGAAATTCGCGCTGGCCTTAGTTGGGCTGGTTGTGTGGCAGGCGCCTTGACCAAATCCGAGCTGTCGCGGTTGTTAACCGAGGCCGGATTTGTCGATATAGCCATCGACATGCAATCGCATTACACCGTCGGTAGCTTGTACGGGCAAATGCCTGCCGAGTTAGCAAATCTTGACAGCGCCACCGTGCAAGAACTCGTTGGTCGCTTTGGTAGCGCAAATATCCATGCGCGCAAACCATAACGATGGTCTATGAAGTTGGTGAATGAATAAGGAGGAATGACAATGGACACGATTGAATTACCAGTTGCTGGTGTGACGTGTGGTGGCTGTGCGAACCGTGTGACGAAGGCGCTGTTGTCAGTCGCCGGCGTCACTGATGTGGTGGTCAGTGACGACCGGAGTACGGTGACAATTGCGGGAGCGGGCCTAGCCCGTCCGGTACTCGTGTCTGCCATTCAGGCAGCCGGATATCAGGTGCCTAGCGCCACCACGATTGCACTGGGTGAGAGTGGCCCCAGGTGCTGCTAGGTTGACTACGAACGATTGAGCAGCCAATGAATCACCGAGTGATCGGCGTCGGCTTTGCCGGCGTCGATTATTTGTGTATAGCGGTCGATGGCCGTCTCAAGGAATGGCAAGCTGAGTTGATGGTGATTTGCTAACCCCTGTGCCATGCGTAAATCTTTGAGTTGGAGCGAAACCTTGCCACCCGGTATATAGTGCCGGGTGCGCATCCGTGTACCATGAATCTGCAGGAGCTTTGAGTCGGCAAAGCCACCCATCAAGGCCTGTTGGACGGCTGCGATGTCGAGCCCATGGTGTTCGGCGAGCGTAAGCGCCTCAGCGAGTGTCTCGAGCGTCAGCCCGACAATCACTTGATTGATGATTTTGCAAGTGTGGCCAGCGCCGGCGCCACCGACATGTGTCACCCGACCACAACACATCAAGATTGGTGTGGCGCGGGCGATGGCGTTGTGGGTGCCGCCAGCCATGATGGCGAGCGTGCCGGCGTGAGCGCCCTCAGGCCCACCTGAGACCGGCGCATCGACCCAATCGATACCGCGTTGTGCGAGCGTATCGGCGTGGACTGCCGATTGGGCCGGATCGGCACTACTACAGTCGATGATGAGTTGACCAGGGCGCAGGTGAGGTGTAATGTGCGTGATGATGGTGGCGACAGCCGACGCATCGGTGACCATGGTGACAATAATATCGTGGTCGGTCACGAGCGCGAGGAGTGCATCAAACCCAGTGATGACTGATGCATCTGTGAGGGGTGAGCGATTCCAGCGCGTGACGGGGTACCCTGAAGATTCGATGCGTAGTGCCATGGGGATACCCATGGCGCCCATTCCAACCCACAATATGCGTGGCATGTTTGACATGTCTGCCCTCCAACCGTAAGATTTGTACACTCTGAATTGATTCTCTTATCATCATAAGCGAGGATAGCATGCCCAACGTGCCAATTGTCGATACCCATGTGCATTTGTGGGACCCGCGTGAGATTCGCATGTCATGGCTTGATGGTAATGCGGTGCTCGAAAAGCGCTACATGGTCGATGAATTTATGACGCATGCCGGTGCGGTGGCGATTGACTCAATCGTCTATGTTGAGGTAGGCAGCGAGGCGAATTATGCGTTCATTGAGGCCCAACGCATCCAAAAGCTTGCAACTACGTGGCCAACTCTTGCAGGTATTGTTGCAGCTGCGCCTGTAGAGTTTGGCTCAGTCGCACGCACCTACTATCAATCATTGGTTGATCTCGGCCCTCAAATCAAGGGCGTGCGTCGCTTATTTCAAGGGGAATCAGACGTCAACTTTGCGGCTCGTCCCGAGGTGGTTGCTGGGGTGCGGGCGTTGGCCGAGTATGGTTTGAGCTTTGATATCTGTATTTATCACCCACAATTACCTGCCGTAATCGAGTTGGTGCGTCAGGTGCCCGAGGTGCAATTTGTGCTCGATCATATCGCCAAGCCCGCCATCAAATCAGGCACACTTGACCCGTGGCGCACGCAGCTCCGCGAGCTCGCTAGTTTGCCCAATGTGGTCTGCAAAATCAGCGGTATGACGACCGAGGCCGATCATGCCAACTGGCGCCACGCCGATTTGGTGCCGTACGCCGATCATGTCATCGATGTGTTCGGTGATAAGCGGATTATCTTCGGCGGTGATTGGCCGGTCTCGCTGATGTCAACAACCTACGAAGCCTGGGTTGAGACGGTCGATCGTTTGGTTGATCAGCTCACACCTGCTGCTCAACAGCGGTTTTGGCGTGATACTGCCAAACGAGTCTATCGACTCGGAGTGGAGTAATGCAGGGCACTCGCATGCAACAGCATGCACCTCTCGTGGCCATGATTGGCACGGCGGGGATACTCGGAGTGAGTTATTGGGTGTTTGCCACCGGTGCGGGAGTGCCTGAGGCACAACCATGGTTATTGATTGCATTGGCCGATCTGTTGGTGGTTATCCCCATAAGTTGGTATGGAGTGGTGTTGCGTCCGCGTGGTATTCGTCCGGTAGCGTTGATTCCCTTGTTTGTGATGGCATGCGGTCTGGCCTGGCTCATCGTGCCACAACAGTATCACGGGTGGTTATCGCCACTGTGGATTGTGTTGCCGTTGCTCGAGCTGGTGATGATTGGGGTCTTGGTCGTACGACTCCGGCGCATTGTGGCGTGGTACAAGGCACATCAGCACGACTACCCATATCTTGTTGATGCCTTGGTAGCGAGTGTGGCGTCTGAGCTGGGCAATTCATTGGTGGTGCGCTTGTTTGTCATCGAGTTGCTGATGATATATTTGTCGTTTGTCGGTTGGTTTTTGCGCTACCAGCAAATACAACCGCAGCACCAGCTTTTCTTTTATCACCAAAAAAGCCGCTACACGCCGGTGTTTGCGGTGTGGATGGGTGTGATGGTCATCGAGACGGTGCTCTTTCACTTGGTGATTCAAAGCTGGAACGAGGCCGTAGCCTGGGTTATCACCGGCATCAGCATCTATTCGTGTTTTTGGTTGGCAGGTGAATTCACGCTGGTCAAACTCCACCCACATGTGCTTGACGGCACGACGCTCCATTTGCGCTCTGGTTTGCGCTGGAGCGCCTGCATCGATATGCGAGCGATTGTGGCAGTCGAACACCCCAAACGCAGTGACGCCAAAGCGCCCGATTATGTGGCGTTTGCGCGCAGCGACGAGCCACAGATGGTGCTGGTGTTATCTCACCCAGTGCGCGTCGATGGACTATTCGGTACGCACAAGGTCGTTAGCCGACTCGGTATTTTTGTTGATGACCCAGTGCGTGTTCGTCTGGCGGTGTTTGGCGAAAAAAAGGACCGCCCGCATCTGGTGTGATGCAGGCAGTCGTGGTGATGGTCGCTGATTATTTCGCCAGAGTGGGGCGCGAAAGCGCCAACGGAGCCACTTCGGCCGGCGTTTTGTGCTCAACGGCCGCTTGGGCAAGGTACTTACCGAAGACGAATCCGAACGGCATTCCTGAGCCACAGAACCCACCGCCGGCCCAGACATTGGCCTGGTCAGGCATGGCGTCAAGCACTGGTACATAATCGGGTGTGAAGCCCATCAACCCGGCCCAGCGCCGGGCAATCGGTGTGCCAGCCAACTTGGGGAACAGCCGGGGTAGCACAGCGTCAAGCGCACCCTGTACGTCATCGGTGATACCGATGTCATACAAATCGACGTCTTTGTTTTGGGCGATGGCACGACAACCGCCGAGCACAATCGAGCCGTCGAGCGTCTGTTGCCAGTATTCTCCAGTTGGCGTGATATCGGTACCCATACCATTGGTGAAGACTGGCGCAATCGGGGCGGTGGCCAAGATCTGCCCACGGACGGGCG
This sequence comes from uncultured Klebsiella sp., assembly GCA_964469045.1. Classification (GTDB taxonomy): domain Bacteria; phylum Chloroflexota; class Chloroflexia; order Chloroflexales; family Roseiflexaceae; genus UBA965. The sequence continues at coordinate 11,505 of CAYXXK010000012.1, read as the reverse complement.
TGATGACGCCGTTGAGGGCTGGGGCAAGCTGGCGACTCCAAGCGTTCAGCCCGAGCACAACCGACTCTGCGGCGATTTCACCTTTGTCGGTTACAACAACCGGATGACCATTGACTTGCTTGATGTGATCGACCGTGGCTATTGACAAAGTTGCACCGTGACGGATCGCAGCATCCACAACGCCGCGTACGAGGCGCCCCGAGTGAATCATGGCGTTGCCGGCATAGTACGAGGCGCCGACAATCTCTTCGCCCAGTGGCGTGTTGACCATTGCTTGGACTTGGGCACGATCGAGGAGCTCTCCGGTATAGCCGTCAGCCTTGAGCGCAGCCACATTGCGGGCTGCATCGTTGTGATCTTGTGGTGAAATTGACAAGTTAAGCGTGCCTGGCTCGCGGAAATGGCAATCAAAACCTTCTTCGCGGATGATTTGGCGCGCAAGGCGGGCGTTTTGCAAGGTTAATTCATGGATTTGTTGGGCACGTGCTTTGCCAAGCCGTGCAACAGCACCTGCATAGCCTTCGGCTGGGCCCACTCCAATGAAGCCGCCATTACGCCCGGTTGCACCGTGTGCTGGGTGGACACGCTCGATTAAGACCACGTTGTGTCCACCCTTGGCTAAAAAGTAGGCGGTAGCTGAACCCACAATTCCACCACCAACAACTACATAATTGGCGCGTGTTGGCAAGGGGTGATGCGGGACATTCAGGTCGTGTGTTTCTTGCCAATACGAGCGATTTCCGAGTAATGAACGATCGACACTCATACCACGCTCCTCCATTTCATCTAGGAAAACCACACTGACACGAACCTGATAATGTCGTCACAAAACACGAATAGTGCGTTACGATAGCCGTATCGTTCACACAGGGTGCCTATTTATGTGTCATAATGTGACGAAATAAGGATGTGTAATGCGTGCCTTATGATAGCACGCTTTTGGTGCCAAATCGACGCAATCTAGAAGGAATCAACAGTGCTTCGTTTCGCTCCGTTTTTGTTGTTGCGCGCGCTTGTGATGGCGTTTGTAGGAGTAGTGCTTGTTGCATGTACATCGCCAACAGTTCCATTGACTGGAACAATTATTGACGCATATACAAATCAACCTATTGCCTCAGTGGTGGTGCGGGTAGGCTCCCAAAAAACCATGACTGACGCGCAAGGTAACTACACGTTAAAACGTTGGCATACAAATGCGTTAGTTGAAGTCTCAATGTCCGATTACGAGACACAGCGCATTTATTTGAGTGAGCGTGAATGGGAGTATCCGGTTACTGTTGCTGACGCCACGTTAAACATCACCTTACGCCCAAATGTTGTGCGTGGAAAAGTTGTCGATGCATGGACCAATCAGCCACTTGCTGGCGTACAGGTACAAGCTAGTGAGACAATTTCGATGACAACGGCTGCGGATGGTCTCTATCAACTCCTCGATGTCCCTGAGAGTTTCACGTTGCAGGCAACGTACCCAGACTATGTTACTTTTATTCAGGTTCTGACCAAACAAACAACACTAGATGTGACGTTGGCCAACGGTACATTACAAGGTAAAGTTACCGACCAATACAGTGGTGCGCCGCTCGCTGGCGTGACCGTGGCGGTGGGGACTGTAACAACAACAACTGACGCACAAGGGATGTACGCATTCCGCGATTTAGCAGTGCGCGACGAAGTGGTGTTTACATTAGACGGCTACACCCAGATTCGTACTGACGTCAAAACCACGACCACGGCCGATGCTGTATTGCGCCCTGACGAGTTGCGTGGTGTGGTGGTTAGTGCGACTGATGATTCACCGGTTCAACATGCCACAATTGTAGCAACAGAGGCGCTTGACAAGCTTGCTATCGCACAAGTGCGTATTGACAATACCGACGGCAAATTTGTGTTGAAGGGTGTGCCTGAGACCGGCTTTTTGCAGGTGTTAGCCCCTGGCTACCGTAAGCTAGTTGTCCCGATTGAGGCTGGCAAGATTCCCGATACGCTCAAACTAGAGCCCTTTGTGGCAAAAGCCGTGTATATTACCTCAGCGGTAGCGGCGAACACTGAGTTACTCCAACGCTTCTTCGATCAAATTGACCGCACTGAATTGAATGCGATTGTCATTGACCTCAAATCAGACTTGCGTGATGATTTGGGACTGGTGTACTACGATTCACAAGTGCCGATTGTCAAGGAACTCGGTACGTCATATCCGTACTACGATATCAAGGCAATTATTGCTGAGGCCAAACGTCGTAATATCTACACCATTGCGCGTGTGCATATCTTCAGTCATGACAATGTGCTAGCCGAGGCTAAGCCGGAATGGGCTGCCAAGGACCGTGGGACAGGTGGTATTTTCTACGAATACCCAACATCAACCATCAAGTATGCCTGGATGGATCCCTTTAACGAGAACGTTTGGGACTACAATATTGCGCTCGGCCAAGAAGCAGCATTATACGGATTTGATGAGATTAACTACGACTATATTCGTTTTCCATCACTTGAGTTCGGCCTCAAAGACGGTGAGCGTTTGTTACTTTCGCAAGATCCGGTAACACCTGAAGTGCGCTATGAGACCATTACCAAGGTGTTGGCCAAATCACAACCAGCCATCCATGCAGCTGGCGCATTCTTGTCCGTTGACATCTTTGGGTTTACTACCGAAGGCCCGATTGACATTATCGGGCAGAGTATCCCTACGATGTCAGACTACACCGATTATGTGAGTCCAATGGTCTACCCATCGCATTATGGTCTCGGGTACTTAGGGTATGCGAATCCGGCCAAGTATCCATATGAGGTTATTTTGCGCACGATGGAGATGGGGCAGAAGCAACTTGAAGGCAAGCGCGCACGCTTGCGGCCGTGGCTGCAAGACTTCACATTGGTCTGGGTCCCTCAAGACCAAATCGTGCAGTACGGTCCTGATGAGGTGCGTGCCCAGATTAATGCAGTTGAGGATGCCAATACACAAGCAGGCTGGTTGTTGTATAGCTCAAGCAACACGTATACCTACGATGCATTGCGCCCCGAATAACACATAAGGTGCTACAACGATGCAACAACCTGCGCTGTCAAACCACACGCTCATTTTGATTGCACGCTGGACCGGTCTGGCGTTGACTGCCGGGTTACTCTTATGGCAGCAACGCCCGACTGACATGTGGGTAGTCTGGCTAATACTTGTCGGGGTTACGACGTGTTTGAGCCTGGTCATTCAACCGGTGATGCGTATGGCAGTACGCCAGCCGTTGGTGCTGGGCATTGACGCATGTATTAGCGCTGCTGTGGTGGTGTGGAGCGACCCATGGAACAGCCCTTTCATGCCGTTTGTGCTCAGTTGTCTCGTGTTGTCGGCGGTTGTGAGTGGGTGGCGCGGTGGTTTTATGACAGGATTGCTTTTTTCGGGTGTCTCGGCGATGCTCATTCTGTCGTATGGTGGCGCATTTGTTGAGCCGTTACCGCATATGTGGGCGCGTTGGTTGGTCATCGGTGGTGTACCGGCATGTGTTGGTTTATTGCTCCCATGGATGATGACCAAAATCCGTGACACACCATATCCACAACACATGGTAGATTTGACGAGCACCATGCTCCGCACATCGCGCGATACATGGCGTGAAGCGCCACAGCGTTGGATGCGTGGTGCAACGGTACGTTCAGCACCTGGCGCACAAACTGCCGTTGCCTCACGCATCGAAGAATTACGCATTGCGCTTTATGCGCCGATGTCGTTCGAACACGATGCCGTGCAGTTGGTCACCGAGATTGCCGATAATTTTGAACGGCATGCGATGATTGCTACCCGGGTAGTGGTACTTGGCCGCACCGCAATGGTTAGAACGTTCCCAATGAACCTATTGCGGCGGATTGTGATTGAAGCGCTCCTCAATGTCGAACAACATGCCCAAGCCAATAGCGTGACAGTCATGATGCGCTTTGATCAGCGTTCGCTGACGTGTGTCGTCCAAGACGACGGGTTAGGACTGCCAGAAACAGGCATTCAACGAGCGGGTATGCATGCACTCCAGGCGCTGATGTATCAGGCGAGCGAGCACGATGGTCGTCTTGAGGTGTTTAATAATCCTAGCAATGGTGTATCGGTTCGTTTGGTGCTTCCGTTGCATCCCCATGATACGAGTGCGGTATGAGCGAGTCGTTACCTCCGCAAGTGTCACTCCCTCCCGAACCATCTGAGTGGCGTACTCGTGTCCGCGAGTATGTTGACGCTTTCATGCGGCGCTTCTTGTTGTGGAGCGTGATTATTCCGTTAGGGTTCGGTATGACACGTCCCCCCGAAGAAGAGTGGGTGTGGTTGCTCTGCTTGTGGGTGAGCGTTGTCCCTGCCATCATCTTGGCATTACAACAAATCCCGCTGAGTCTCAAAATCGATCAGTCACAACGGGCGCTTCAATCGTTGACGATTGTATTCATCATCGGCTTTGGTTTGTTGTCGTTACAACTACTCAGACAGCAAGTGGTGTGGTCTAAATACCTCTCTGATAAGGTTGTGCTTCTGCCTAGTACAGGTGAGGCCTATAGCAATGTACGGCATGTGATGGCTGATGCGCGTGTGCATCGTGGCCAAATCATCGACCGCACTGGGTTAGTCATGGTCGACACAGTGGTAGCCGAAGATGGTCGGACTGCGCGCACATACCCACTCAAAAATCCCACTGCCTTCGTTTCATTGTTGGGCGTTGTTAGTCCCCGCTATGGTGTTTCTGGTCTTGAATCAACATATGAGGATTACTTGACCGGGAACCGTAATGCGGTTGGGCGCTTTTTTCGCACACTTAACAACGAACCTGCGCGCGGTGATAATGTCCAACTAACCATTGATGCACGGCTCCAACAAGCGTCTTACGAGTTGTTAGCAGGTCGTATTGGTTCCGTGGTCGTACTCGACCCGGCGACCGGGGCTATTTTGGCGATGGCGAGTAGTCCAAGTTATAACCCGTATGACTTGACAATAGACCTGAGCGTTGATCGAGTCGCTGATCAGGCACGTATCACCGCAAATTGGGCTCGGCTTACTGACCCAGTCGCCAACCAACCGCTCATCAATCGTGCAATACAAGGGCGATATCCACCGGGGTCCACATTTAAGTTAGTGACGGCTGCAGCCGTACTTGAACACGCTGCAGTCACCAACCCGGACGATATTACCTGCCCAGAGGCTTTTGAAAGCGAACCTGGTGCTCCGCCAGTTGTAAATGCGGTGGCCAAACTTGGCGATCGCACAGGTAATCCTGCTTCGTTTCGCAACGTCTTGGCATTTTCATGTAACACGGCATTTGCCCAATACGCCTTACGATTAGGGAGCGTGCGCTTTACTAGTAGTGCTGAGCGCATGGGGTTTGTGTTGCCCAACCGTACCAACAATGCGATTGTATTACAAGACCTGCCAACTGAGGCCAGCACACTCTACGTACAACCTGATTTTTTGACACGTCCGGCTGCACTTGCTGATACGGGGTATGGACAGGGTGAGTTGTTAGTGACCCCACTCCAAATGGCTATGGTGGCTGCACTCATTGCAAACGATGGGGTCATGATGGAGCCGTATGTTGTGCAACGCGTCACCCGCCCAAATGGGAATGAGTTGTATCTTCATCGGCCAATTGCTGTGCGACGTGCTATTTCGGCAAATACGGCACGAACAATGCGGAGCGCAATGCGCTATACCATCACCGATGGTTTTGGTGGTGCTGCACAAGTAGGCGTCCCGGCAAATGTCGGTGGCAAATCAGGCACTGCCGAATATGGCGCTGAGACTACACACGCCTGGTTTGTGGCAATTGCTCCCATTGAGAGTCCACGCTTTGCAGTGGCTGTCATGCTCGAGGGCGGTGGTGAAGGATCTGGGGTTGGCGCCCAACTCGCCGGACAAGTCTTGCAGTCGGCTTTTACCTATGTTGATCAATAAAAAATACCCCCTGCGTCGCTTGGTAGCACACAGGGGGTATCTACACACACTACAACCGAATCTCATACCCCTCAACACTTGAGCGGTAGCACGCATCAATGACTTGTGTGCGACGTAGACCGTCCTCTGCCGATGGAATAGCCGGCGTGTTGTCAAGAATAGCCCCGACGAAGTTCTTAATCACGTCGGCATGACCGCCACCTGGTACAATCTTGGGGGTCAGGTCAACTTGAGTACCGTCTTTCTCATCATAAAAAATACGGACCGTGTTGGTGTTATTGTAGTTGACCACCTTGAGCTCAGCGCCGCCCTCGGTGCCGTACAAGATAATCCCAAAGTCATCACCGTTCGGCCCGTGGGTGGCCCAACTGGCCTCAAGATGGAGCATGGTGCCGCCCTCGAGGCGAATCATGGCTGTGCCCAAATCCTCTACCTCGTAGGCGCCCTCAACGATTTGACGTACTCCAGCACTGCCTTTTTGGCCGCGTGGGCCGAACTCGGCAAACGTAGCAGCCGATACGGCCAGCGGTTTGGGCTCGTTGAGCAAGTACATGGCAATGTCAAGCATGTGCACGCCGAGGTCGATCAAAGGTCCACCACCGGCCATGTTTTTGTTGACGAACCAGCTGTTGATGCCAGGGATGCCGGCACGACGCATCCAGTATGACTTTGCATAATAAATGCGACCGAGGCGCCCGCTATCGATTTGTTGCTTGATATACTGCACGTCGCTCCGCTGGCGGTGATTGAAGCTAATCATCAAAATCTTGCCTGCGGCTTTGGCAGCGTCGAGCATCTCTTGACCCTCGGCCGGGGTACGGGCGAGCGGCTTTTCGACCAGCACGTGCTTGCCAGCTTTGAGGGCTGCAATCGTCACTTCGTGGTGCAAGCCATTGGGCACACATACGCTGACGGCGTCGATGTCGGGTTGGGCAAGTAGTTCGGTATAGTCGCCGTAGGTGCGGGCGCCGTAGGTGCCAGCCAAGGTTTTGACACGATCATCGAGACCGGCGATGGCGGCGATTTGGACGCGTGATTGCTTGGCGTAGCCCTCAGCATGTGATTTGCCGATGCCGGCGCCGATAATTCCTACTCGGAGTTGTGCAGTCGTCATAAATCCTCTTTGTTGCAAAAACCGGCGTATCCGGTATGAAAACGCCATGGACACACTACTTTTGATCGCGAATATCTTCGATGGTTGCTGGATCACTCACATGATCAATGAACAACACGCCATCAAGATGATCGACTTCATGTTGAATCGCCCGTGCGAGCAGTCCGGTGGCACGTCGGATGCGCAAATTGCGCCCTTTGATGTCGCGGTATTCACACGTGACCCAGCTGGCGCGTTTGATGGGTGCATATCGACCGGGCAGGCTGAGACATCCCTCCGAGCCGGTGACGGTTGTATCGCTGCGGTGGGTGATGACCGGGTCAAGCATGGCGTAGTTCTGCTCGGCTTCGATTTCAACTACGCTACCATCACGTTTTTTTTCGTGGCGAGCGGGAATATGAATTACTACCAACCGTTGATTAATGCCGATTTGTGGTGCGGCCAGACCAACACCATCGACTGCGTGCATGGTCTCAAACATATCCTCAATCAGTGGCTCAAGCGCTTGTTTGTTGAGCGTCACCGGCGCACATACTTGGCGTAAGATGGGGAGATCGTCAGAGTTTTCAATTGACAAAATTCGCCGTATTGCCATAACACATCATCCTTGCCCACAGAACGCAACACCAAATACTTTTATCATACCACTTTGACATTCCACATGCCGAAGGGTGCGAGGCCATGCCTCACACCCTTCGTTGGCGTATCGAGTTGTGCTGATTAGTACCAGAACATCGGCTTGCCGAGGAAATCCTTGACCTTGGCGCGGTAGTTGACCGGATCGTAGAACTGGTCAATGTCGACGCGCTTGACACCCTGGAGTGGGGTATCAGCGGGCACGGTGGTGTAAACGCCGTTTTGGATGGCGACCATCAAGCCACTGTGACCCTTGAGCAACTGGTCGACGGCCATGTTGCCGTACGAGAAGCCGGCCATGCGATCGATGGCGTCAGGCGCACCTGAGCGCATCAAATAGCCGATGCTCTGGTTGACGATGTCCTCGCCGGTAATCTTCTTGATGGCGTCGCCGGTAATCTGACCGATACCACCGAGCTTCTTGTGGCCGTAGGCGTCTTCTTCGCCGTACTCGACGGTCTGACCGTCGATCATGTGGGCACCCTCTGACATGACCATGATGGCGTAGTTCGAGGGGTTGCGGCGCTTGTCGGCAACCAACTGGTGGGCCAAGCGCTCGACGTCGAACGGCACTTCGGCGATGACGCTGCGATCAGCATCAGCCAAGAAGCCGGCGACCAAGGCTGTCTCGCCACAGTTGCGTCCGAACAGCTCGACCACGGCGATACGCTCATGTGAACCGGTTGGCGTGCGCAAGGCGTTAATGAACTCAACGCTGCGGGTGATGGCCGTCGAGAATCCCAAACAGTAGTCGGTGCCGAACACGTCGTTGTCCATCGTCTTGGGGATGGCGATGACGCGCACGCCCTCTTGGTGCATGCGCACCGCATATGACAACGTGTCGTCGCCACCGATTGGTACCAAGGTGTCGATGCCCAAGCGCTCAAGCACTTTGAGGACGTGTGCCGTGGCATCAGCGGTGTTCTTGGGGCCGGTGTGGGCAAACTTGCCCTTGAGGAACGACGGCATCATCTTCTCAGAGACGCGCTGTGGATTAGTGCGTGAGGTGTGCAACGTCGTACCGCCGTAGCGGTCGATGGTGCGCACATGTAGCGGGGTCAACGGTGCTGCCCATTCTTCGTTGCCAGTGGGATCGTCGAGATTGTAGTTGAGCAAGCCACCCCAACCGCGCTTGATGCCGATAACTTCGATACCGGCTTCGGCACAGCGGTTCACAACTGCCTTAATGGCTGGGTTCAAGCCTGGGACGTCACCGCCGCCAGTCAAAATACCTACGCGCACAGGAAACCTCCATCTTTAAAACAAACCAAACTATCGGTAGCTCACACGTTGTGAGCCTTAACCACACACTACAAACGCCGAAACACGTAACCGTATTGCTGATTAGGCAATTGGTGACGAGCCTCGGCGCTCAGTTAATCGTGACTTAATACCCGTATTATACGGCTTAACCGCCGCCGCCGCCAAATCCCATGATGCCGCCTTTGGTCATGGCCATAATATCGAGCAATTCGTCGACGCGCTCAGCGCTCAACAAGCCCTTTTCAACCACCACTTCTTTGATGGTCTTGCCGGTTGCCATTGACTCCTTGGCAACGGCTGCACCGTTGAGATAGCCGATTTCGCGGTTGAGTGCCGTCACCAAAATGGCGTTCTTGGCCAACCAGCCTGAGGCCTTCTCACGGTTGGCCTCGATGCCGACCACACACTTGGTGGTGAACGCGTCAATCGCGCCAATCATGACGTGCATCATCTCGTTCAGGTTGTGCGCAATAATCGGCATCATCACGTTGAGCTCGAGCTGACCGGCTTGCGACGCCAAGGCGACCGTATGGTCACACCCTTGCACGTGGAAGCAGGCCATGTTCATCATCTCGGCCAACACTGGGTTAATCTTGCCAGGCATGATGCTCGATCCCGGTTGCACTGCCGGCAAACGAATCTCATCGAGACCTGTCGCAGGCCCTGATACCAACAACCGAAAGTCATTTGATACGCGGGTCAACGTCACGCACAACGTGCGAATCGACGACGAAAAGTCCGCTGCATCAGCCATGTTTTGCATCGACTCGAACAAATTACCCGATGAGCGCAAATCCTGACCGAGCAAGCGACTAAGGGTCACCACCATGCGCGCATGGTACTCGGGGTGGGCATTGAGCCCTGAGCCGGTGGCGGTGCCACCGATACCCAAGCGGCGCAAGCGCTGTGCGGCCGTGGCGATGCGCTCACGGTCGTTGCGAATGGCAAGCGCATACGCACCAAACTCTTGGCCGAGCGTGACCGGCACCGCATCTTGCAAGTGCGTGCGCCCTGACTTGACCACATCGGCGAACTCGACCGCCTTGGCGTCGAGCGCATCGGCTAATGCGTCGATGACGCGCAACAAGTCGTTGACACGCCACAACACACCAAGACGAATCGCCGTGGGGATGGTGTCGTTGGTGCTCTGCGCCATGTTGACATGGTCGTTGGGGTTGACTGGCTTTTTGGCGTCATCGAGGGCAAACCCGAGAATCAGGTTGGCACGATTGGCCAAGACCTCATTCAGGTTCATGTTGTGGCTGGTGCCGGCACCCGCTTGGAACGGATCCACCACAAACTGGTCGCTGTGTTGCCCGGCCATGACCTCGTCGGCGGCCTTGATGATAGCCTCGGCGACGGTGCTGTCGAGCAAGCCTAAATCGCGATTGACCTCGGCAGCGGCGCGCTTGATGGCCGCCATCGACCAGACGAAGGCTGGATATGGGCGTTGACCACTAATGGGGAAGTTGAGCACGGCGCGCTGTGTTTGGGCGCCGTAGAGGGCATTCGCTGGTACTTGCATCTCGCCCAGCGAGTCCTTTTCTGTGCGATATCCTTGCGTCATTGCGCTATTTCCCTTATGCTGACGACAAACCCTATACATGTGATAGACCTGTCGCAACGTATGCGCCGCAATAGTAGCACGAAATAACCAAATCGTCGAACACCGTGCGCTTCTGCCCGTCTACCACCTTAATTGTCAGGAGTAATTGCATGGCACTTCATCGAATCGGCGTTGTTGGCTGTGGCCTGATGGGCGCCGGTATTACCCAAGTCATGGCCGCCGCCGGGTATGCAGTCCGCGTCTGCGAAATGGCCGAAGCGCCGCTCCAAAAAGGCCTCGACCGCGTCCGTGACGGCTATGCCCGCATGGTCAAAAAAGGCACCATGACAGGTGATGAGGCCGAAGCAGCCTGGATGCGCATCGCCCCAACCCTCAAGCGCACCGATCTCGCTGATTGTGACGTCGTGATCGAGGCGATTGCTGAGAACGGCGACCTCAAACGTGAGTTGTTTGCTCAACTCGATACCATCTGCCATCCCCACACCATTTTGGTGTCGAATACCTCGTCCATCCCGATTCATCAACTTGCGCAAGCCACGACCCGACCCGATCGTGTGGCCGGCTTTCATTTCTTCAATCCTGTGCCGCTGATGAATCTCATCGAGCTCGTCTATACGCCGTTTACCAGCGCTGAGACCCGTACTACCTTGCATGCGCTCGGCACGTCTCTCAACAAAACTGTCGTTGATGTCCAAGATGTCAGCGGCTTCATTGTCAATCGCCTGCTTATCCCCTATTTGTTCGACGCCGTGCGCCTGCTTGAGCAAGGTGTAGCTGATCGCGACGCCATCGACACCGCCATGAAGCTCGGCTGTGGCTACCCGATGGGACCATTGACGCTGCTCGACGTGATTGGCCTCGATACGGCTGTGGCGATTGGCGACGTCTTGATGGCCGAGCTCAACCAACCACACATGTCTCCGCCACAGTTGCTCCGTCAAATGGTAGCAGAGGGGAAACTCGGGCGTAAATCAGGTGGCGGTTTTTATCCGAGCGCGTCGTAGTTTT
>CAYXXK010000011.1:39671-73688 GCA_964469045.1 uncultured Klebsiella sp. | reverse complement strand
CAACCAGGCGCATGACCATGCGCCTCTTTCTATCTCACAACCCCGATTCACGGCGATTCAACCAGGCGCATGACCATGCGCCTCTTTCTATCTCACAACCCCGATTCACGGCGATTCAACCAGGCGCATGACCATGCGCCCCACACGAACCAACCAGGCGCATGACCATGCGCCTCTTTCTATCTCACAACCCCGATTCACGGCGATTCAATCAGGCGCATGGTCATGCGCCCATCCGATTCCAATCACAGGACGTCCAAAAGGCGATCGGTGAGGCGTTTGAACCACGGTTTGGCGCCGAAGGCATCGACATATTCACGGGTGGCCACTTCGGGTCCTGGATCTTTGCCACCAGATTCCTCGAGCATACGCCAGCGATGATCCATAATCCAGCGATAGAGGTCGGCCTCGGTGCGACCCGGGAAATGTTTGAGCGCATCATGACTCCGAATGACCTCAATGACCGGCATATACACAGTGTCGTACCAGTCAATGATAGCCTCAGGAATGGTAATATCGCGCTTGAGATCAATCCCCATGAAGTAACGGTGCGCGTTGATGTGCCGGATTAGCTCGAGATAACCGCCACGTTCACTGAATTCGATGTGCTGTTGTGGACGCAACGTATGCAATTTCGTCCACTCCAAAAAATCGTTGTACTCCTCTTTGAGAGGCAAGTCGTCACCACTCACATCGGCAGTTAACGGTACATCCACCAACAATTCAACCACGTTGGCATCAATGTACTGCTGATGATTGCGACGCGCCACCGAGATGCGGTGATTGCCGTCACGCACAAAGTAGACTTCGCCAATTTTATAGAGGTCAACCGGCGGGAGTTCAATATATTGCTCAGCAGCCCGGTCGACATTCATCCAACGCTCACGGATATGATCACTACGGGGCAAAAAATGGCGATCAAAGTCGGTATAACGCCCTTCGCTGCCAACAATATGGTCGATTGGCACGGTACATACGCCCAAGTCGCGTTGGCCACGAATCTGGAGACGCTGACGCACCTCTTCGAATGCCAACAAATCATTTGGTGCATGGCGAAATGCATCAATCAGTGCCGAAATCCACTCGCGGCGGCGGGCATCATCAAAGTGCAGTCGTGACACCGTGTGCCAGTAGTTTTTGTCAGGCATGGGAATCCTTGGGATGTTGACGAATCAAATCAAGCGTCATGTGGCGATATCCAGCCGTATTATAAACCATCGTACTATTAAAGTACGTCTCAAATGCGACGCCGTATGCATATGTGCGATGCACATGGCCATGAATCCAGTACCGCGGTGCAAACCAACGCTGGAGTGTCAAGAATGCACGTACACCCCGGTGAGGGCGGTCATCTGCATCGTGGATACCAGCAAGTGGTGCATGCGTCAACATGACATCCAAATTGCGCTTATACAAGGCACGACGCCACCATAATTTGGTTGAAAGTTTGAGCATCCGAATATTCATCTGATACTCAGTGTATTGATGTCCGCTTTCGTTGTTGTACCGCAGGCATCCGCCAAGTCCTGCAATCATCATTCCTGGAGTCATAATCACGGTGTTTTCGACGCTGATGCATCCACGTGGTTCGGTCAGTAATTCACCCGCTCCGGTCCACTCGGGGTGATCGTGATTGCCGGCAACATAGTAGCACGGCTTATCTAGCATACTGACTACGTACTCTAGGTAGTAGTATGGCAAATCGCCGCAACTGAATACCGCATTGACATCTGCAAAGCGCTCTTTGATATGCAAACTATATACGAGAGGAACAATCTCGTCGCTCAGGGTTAGCACGCGCATGAACGCTCCATCAAGATGCAGGAGTATGGTGAGCCACACAAAAAAAGATAGTCACAGGAGTTTTTTAATACTGATACACGGCACAGCATACACTGTGGCACAAAAAAACTCAATAGATAGCTACTAATCTTCGAAGGTATCGGTTATACGCGGCAAGCTCAACCCGAAAGTAGTACCTTCGTTAGGCGTAGATGCGACCGTCACATTTCCTTTGTGTGCTTCGACGATGTACTTCACTATGGCAAGTCCAAGACCCGCACCAGAGCTACTGCCGGTATGCCCACGCGTCCGTGAACGATCAGCACGATAAAAGCGATCAAAGATATGGGGTAAGTCATCCGCAGCTATCCCAGTGCCAGTATCAGCAATGGTGATAATGGCGCGTTCTCCTTGGTTCACCAATGTACAGGTGACGCTTCCACCAGCTGGCGTATGTTGAATTGCATTCATACATACATTCAGCAAGGCTTGTTTGAGTCGATCGCGATCGCCCTCCACAATAGCGAGGCTTTTGATATTGAGAATGAGATCGACTTGACCAGCGATGGGCTTGAGTTCACGCACGACTTCTATCATCAGCTCGGTCACATCAACCAGCACAAACCGCATTCCTGCTGCAGCTTCATTCCGTGCAAGCATCAACAAGTCATTCACAAGGCGAATAAGTCGTGCGGACTCACGTTGCATATCAGCCAGTGATTCTTTGAGGAGCTCGGGGTCACGTGCTGCACCGCGATTAAGAATTTCGATATTTCCTTGCATTGCAGCGAGTGGCGTACGAAGCTCATGTGAGGCATCAGCAAGAAATCGTCGTTGCGTTTCAAACAACTGCTCAATACGATCAAGTAAATCATTCACTGTCATCGTCAGCAACTGCAGTTCGTCCTGCACATCAGGTACAGGCACACGTTGCTTGAGGTCGGCGGCACTGACAATTCCCTGCACCGTACGCGCCATCACATCAATAGGGCGGAAGGCAGCCCGCGTCAACCACGCACCACCTTGCGAGGCCACCACAAGTACGACTATGCCACCAAACGCAAGTGCATACAAAAAGACGATAAGTGCACGCTCTGTTTCGTCAATAGGGCGTGCCAACTGGATGACACCAGCAGTTTGTTCGCTTTTGGTAATACTATTGACATACCGCAGTGGCACCATCAGCACACGCAGTCGCGCTTCACCGATATCAGTCGTAAAACGTTGGGTGCGACCGTCGATGCTTTCGTAGACAATTTCACGGCCAAGATTGAGTTGAGATGCAAGCCGCGGTGTCCGTTGGACGTTGGGGGAATAGTCGATACTACGTCCATTCACGTCATACACCACTACCAACAAATTCGTTGTAGTAAAGCTGTTTAATGCAGCAGATTGATTCAAGAACGCTGGTAAATCAGAATCATCGACACGCAGACTCGGGTTTGTAGACGCTTCATTGAAGTTTTGCTGAAGCACTTGAGCGCCCAAATCAAGCTCGTTATCAATACTGTTGAGCAAGGCACGGTTGACCACAAAGTACAGACCGATGTCCAGTACCAACAGGGCCACCGCAAACAGCCCTACATATGCCAACGTCAAACGCAGTCGTAATGACATGATGACCTGTTACTCAATTGGAGTGGTATATGACTCTGCAATCCAACCCTCTGCTCCTGCACTATCGCGGACATGAAGCCAAGAAGTTGTGCCATCGACAGTCTTCTCGCCAATAATGTCTATCACAGTCCCTTCGGGCAGTGTTTTTACAGCACTTGCACCACGACTTGGTGACGAACGCATAAATAAACCCGAAGTCCCAGTGCCTGAGACGCGCACTTTGGGCAATTGGTTGCCACCAACCGGCGTCATTGTTGGGAGCGGTGTCATGTCAAGTGCTGGTGCATCGGCCGGTTGTACATCCACTACATTGCTCTTGTTGACATCGCTGAGTAATGCCCATACCACAAAAATAAAAACCAACAATACCATGGCCAGAATCAGACGCCACCCACCCATCAGAAAAATCTCACGCCATGTGCTCGTACGGCTATACGACGCGCGCTGTGTTGTACGACGGTGATCTTCGATGATTGGTGGGTAATCAGCTTGTTCGTGGGAGTCTTGCCATTGTGGACCTTGTGGTTGAGACATGTGGTTCACTCCTTTTGATAGACAACAGCACACCATTGTGATTTATTCATCTTGGATACGACGACGCCAGTACGCAAGTAATTGATCGACAATTTGCTCCATCGTAATTTCTGGTTGCCATCCAGTGATCGCTCGCAAGCGACTATTATCACCCCTGAGCACAGGCTCATCGACAGGTCGTAAACGCGTTGGATCAATATAGACAGTCGTTGGCACTAATCCCCGTGCAACTACCATATCTACAATATCACCAATGCGCGTCGCATGCCCAGAACACATGTTATACACCGTGCCACCCGGTGCAACCTGAATTAATGCCCACAATGCGCGTGCCACATCATCAACATGCGTATAATCACGCCGTGGCTCGAGGTTACCAACCTGAATAATCGGCTCTTGCCGCCCTGCCTCAATCAACGCCATCTGTCGGCAGAAAGTCTGAATCGCAGTCCGATCACCTTGACGCGGTCCGACATGATTAAACGAGCGCGTTACTACTGTATGCACGCCATAGCTATCAAAGTACTGCAATCCGAGTAATTCTTGGCCGACCTTGCTGACACCATACGGAGACGCCGGGCGCATCGGTTGCTGTTCAGTAATCGGTATTGCCTCGGGTGGCACAACGCCATATTGCGCACTCGAACCAGCGATGTGGACCTTGGCTTGTGGCGCAAAGCGCCGCACTGCCTCGAGCACGTGAATTGTCCCCTCGACATTGGCACGCATCGTCACCACTGGAGCGCCCCACGAAGCTGCAGGGTAGCTTTGTGCAGCCAAATGGAAAATATAGTCAGGCTGTGCTTGTTGAATCGCATCAGATACTGCATACGCATCTTCGATATCACCTTCGTACAGACGTATGCGATCGTGAACTGTTGCTAAGGCGCGTGCATCACTTCGCCATCGTTTGAAAACCGATACCTCAAGATTGGGCTGTTGTACGAGATACTCAGCCAAACTACTCCCGACAGGCCCTGTGGCTCCGGTAATTAACACCCGCGGCATACGCATACCCCTTATAGACGCCAAACGCCTTGATCGGCGCACCATACGCCGTACCACACCGTATGACGTACATTTTACACGACGCATATGATGATGTGCGCATATCAACGGCGTCTCATTCTTTTTACTATAGCAGAGTTATTCATGTATTCCTACCATAACTATAATCCCCTCCGTACGATAAGTACGGTATAATGACGCAAGTATGACTGTTTTTAGTTGCTCATTAAGGCGTTATCTATGAAGTATATTGCGACTATTGGTCTTGAGGTGCACGCCCAAATTCAGACCAAATCAAAGATGTTTTGTGGCTGTCGCACCGATGCTGCTCATGCCGAGCCCAACACGAACGTATGCCCTGTCTGTTTGGGCTTGCCTGGTTCACTCCCAGTACCCAACAAACAGGCCATCGAACAAGCCATTATGACAGGCTTGGCGCTCAATTCGTCGATTACCACTGATAGCGTCATCAGCCGCAAAAACTATTTCTACCCCGACCTGCCGTCGGCCTATCAGCGTAGTCAATACGAGGATCCGTTGTGTGTCGGTGGTCACGTCGACATCACCGTCAATGGCCAAGTCAAACGCATCGACTTGACCCGCATTCATATTGAGGAAGATACCGGCAAGCTCAATCACATGCCCGACGGGAGCTCGCTCATCGACTATAACCGCGCTGGCGTGCCGCTCATGGAGATTGTCTCCGAGCCAGTGATTGCCAGCGCCGAAGAGGCACGCCTCTACTTCCAAACCCTGCATCAATTGCTGGTCTGGATTGGCGTCAATAGTGGCAATCTCGAAGAGGGCGCCTTGCGCTGTGATGCCAATGTATCAGTCCGCCCCGAGGGTCAGAAAGAATTCGGCACCAAAGTCGAAATCAAAAACGTCAACTCGTTCCGCAATGTTGAGCGCGCCATCAACTACGAAATCGAGCGCCAAATCAACGTCATCGAGAACGGTGGCAAGATTATTCAATCAACCCGCGGCTGGAACGAAGGCTTGGGCAAGACGATTGAGCAACGCACTAAGGAGTTCGCCCACGACTATCGCTACTTCCCCGATCCCGATATTCCACCGTTGCACATGACCAGCGCCGTCACCGAGCCACTCAAGCAGTCATTGCCCGAGTTACCCGTCGCGCGACGTCAGCGCTTTATTGATCAATACGGCTTGAGCCTAAACGACGCCGATTCATTGACGGTTACCCGCGATATTGCCGACTATTACGAGTCTGCGGTGACAGCCACTATCGCCCAAGGTGGCTCTGCCCGTGACGCCGCTGTCTGGATGATTGGCGAGTTCTTCCGCTTGCTCAATGACCGCGGCGAGCGCTTGGCTGACGTCAGCCAGCGCATGACACCTGCTCATGTTGCCGGCGTCATCGCCCTGCTCAACAAGGGTACGATTACCCGCGCCTCGGCCAAAGAGGTCTTCGAAGAGAGCTTTGTCAGTGGCGCCGCACCCGACACCATCGTGGCGAGCCGTGGCTTAGCCGTGATTGGTGACAGCGACGCCCTGCTGACTATGGCCCGCGAGGCGGTGGCCAATAACCCCAAGGCTGTCGCAGACTTCAAGAGCGGCAAGGATGTTGCCATCAAGTTCTTGGTTGGTCAAATCATGAAGGCATCACGCGGTCAAGCCAGCCCACAGGCTGCAGAAGAAGCTGTCAAGAGTGCGCTCAGCGAGGTCTAAATCGCCTCATACAACCATATGTCGACACGGGAGTAGTCACATACTCCCGTTTTGTGTATCACATAAGCGGGTACTACTATGCAATCACTGACAATCGGCCCATATCGCCAAGCACACGGCACCATCGCAATGCCCGGATCTAAGAGCATCTCAAATCGCGTCTTGCTACTCTCAGCACTTGCACATGGCACCACCCAGGTGCGTGGGCTCCTCGATGCTGACGACACGCAAGTGATGCTCAACGCATTGCGTACCCTCGGCATTACCATGGATCAACACGGCGATGAGGTGACGATGCACGGCAGTAGAGGTGAGTTTGCCGTCAAAGACGCTGACTTGTTTATGGGGAATGCCGGCACTGCGATTCGACCGCTGACCGCCGCCTTGGCGTTGATGGGCGGGTCATATCATCTGCATGGCGTCCCGCGTATGCACGAGCGCCCGATTGGGGATTTGGTCGATGGCTTGGCCATGATTGGCGCAAAGATTCGCTATGATGGCACACCCGGATACCCTCCACTTCACATTATGCCAAGTCACATTGATATTTCACGCCCAATTCAGGTACGTGGTGATGTTTCGAGTCAGTTTTTGACGGCGTTGTTGCTTGCATTACCACTTGTAGCACGTCAGCCAATTACGATTGATGTCATCGGTGAGCTTATTTCGAAGCCATATGTCGCAATTACGCTAAACTTAATGGCGCGTTATGGCGTCATAGTAACCAATAATGATTGGCGATCATTTATTATCCCTGCCAACGACGGCCAAGCCTACCACACTCCAGGCGATGTGTGGATTGAAGGCGACGCCTCGTCAGCATCGTACTTTTTGGCAGCAGGTGCAATTGCCGGTGGACCAGTACGGGTAACCGGTGTCGGTCGCAGTAGCATCCAAGGCGACGTAGCCTTTGTTGATGCATTAGCGCAAATGGGCGCACAGGTAACCTACGGCGATGATTGGATTGAAGTGCGTCAACAGGGACATCTCCGCGGCATCACCATCGACTGTTTGGCTATACCCGATGCAGCGATGACCTTGGCCGTGGCCGGACTATTTGCGACGGGCACCACAACACTAACTGGGATTGCCAGTTGGCGCGTCAAAGAGACCGATCGCATTCATGCTATGGCTACTGAACTGCGCAAAGTTGGTGCAGAAGTGGTCAGTGGTGACGACTTCATTCGTGTCACGGCACCAACAACCTGGCAGGTGGCAGCTGGCGGCATCGACACGTATGATGATCATCGGATGGCGATGTGCTTTTCGTTGGCCGCATTTGGGCGACATGCAGTACAAATTAATCATCCCGAGTGTGTCGCCAAAACATTTCCCACGTATTTCACCGATTTTGGCACTCTTGTGCGCTAAAAAACATGACACGCGGCGCACATTATGCATGATCCATGCATTTGTTGGGCGGCGATGACGTGTATTGTGTTTTGCCACATGCGCATAAACCGACACATATTACTTTTGTACGCCTATCACCGAGGGCGTTTGCTTTGTTCAGTTTGACACAAATGCCCCTAGGTGATAGGATAATCGGCGTTAATCGGCATATACGCTCAATAGGCGAATTGGAAAGCTAGCAGGATAACTATGCCGCCAATTACTGAACATGTCGTCTTGCGCGACCTTGACGTGCCCAACATTGCAGACTTCGATGTGTATCTGCAACACGAGGGGTACGAGGCACTGCGCATGGCCGTCAAAGAGAAGACTCCCGCCGACGTTATCAATGTCGTCAAGGATGCAGGCTTACGCGGTCGTGGTGGTGCAGGTTTCCCAACTGGAGTCAAGTGGGGCTTTTTGCCCAAGGATGTCTATCCACGCTACCTGTGCTGCAACGCAGACGAGAGCGAGCCTGGCACCTTTAACAACCACCAGATTATCGACAAGAATCCTCATCAACTCATCGAGGGCGTCGCACTCGCGGCCTACGCTATCGAGTGTCAAAAGGCGTTCATCTACATTCGCGGTGAGTTCGCCGCCGGAGCACGTCGCCTTGAGAAAGCCATCGCCGACGCAACTGCCCGCGGCTTTTTGGGCAAGAATGTGTTTGGCACCGACGTCACCATTGAGATTGTCGTCAGCCGTGGGGCTGGCGCCTATATTTGTGGTGAAGAGACGGCCCTGATGGAGTCGCTCGAGGGCAAGATCGGCCAACCTCGCCTCAAGCCACCATTCCCCGCTATTGCTGGTTTGTACGGCAAACCCACAATTATCAATAACGTCGAGACGTTGACAAACGTGCCGCGTATTGTCCTCAAAGGCCCTGAGTGGTATCGCAAAAACGGTACCGAGAAGAGCCCTGGTACCAAGGTCTTCTCGGTCTCAGGACATGTGCGTAAGCCAGGCAACTACGAAGTACCGTTCGGCACCACCATGCGCGAGTTGATTTATGACTACGCCGGTGGCATGCGCGAGGATCGCAAGGTCAAAATCATCGTTCCCGGTGGTGCGTCAGCTGCGTGGTTGACCGAGGCCAATCTCGACGTGGCCATGGACTACGAGTCACTCGCTGCAGCCGGCACCATGCTCGGCTCAGGTGGGGTGATTATTCTTGACGAAACCGTGAGTGCGGTGGAGTTGGCGTTCAAGATGGATGAGTTCTTCAAGCACGAGTCCTGTGGCAAATGTACGCCATGCCGCGAAGGCACTCACTACTTGGTTAAGACGTTGCATCGCTTTACCTACGGTGGGGCTGAACAGCGCGATATCGCCAAGTTGCACGACGTCTACAACCAGATGGCCGGCAACTGCTTCTGTTTGTTAGGTGAAAGTGCCGTGGTCCCGATTCGCACGGCGCTCAAACTCTTCCCACATGAATTCGAAGAGGCATTGAGCAAGTCACCAGCTCGCTACACGATTCCTTTAACGATGGCGCACTAGTGCTGAGCCGATGCACGGCCAGCCGGGAGTAGAAGAACGATGCCAGACGTCAATCTGATAATTGATGGACACGCAGTAAGCGTCCCCGCCGGAACCAATTTGGTCGAGGCGGCGCGTGCTGTTGATGTCTCCATCCCCGTGTTCTGTTATCACCCCAAACTCAAGCCTGTTGGCATGTGCCGCATGTGTTTGGTTGAGGTGTACACCCCACGCATCGACCCAGCCACGCGCCAGGTCGTACTCGGGCCAGATGGGCAACCCCAGCTGGCCTTGATGATGAACAAGTTGCAACCAGCGTGTGTGACCCCCGTCAGCGATGGCATGGTTGTCAAAACCACCACCGAAAAAGTCAAGTTCGCCCAGCGCGGCGTGCTTGAGTTTTTGTTGACCTCACACCCACTCGACTGCCCAGTCTGTGACAAGGGTGGTGAGTGTCCATTGCAGAATTTGACGATGCAATGGGGTCCCGAGGTGTCACGCTTCGACTATAGCGACAAAGTGCACTTTGAGAAGCCAATCAAGCTCAGCGACGTGATTTATCTCGACCGCGAGCGCTGTATTTTGTGCTCGCGCTGCGTACGCTTCCAAGACGACGTGGCTGGCGACCCGGTGCTCGGCTTCGACAATCGCGGTCGTTCGTGGGAGATTATCTCGAAGTCCGATCCCGGCTTCGATTCCAAGTTCTCAGGCAACACTACTGATATTTGTCCGGTCGGTGCCTTGACCAGCGCGGACTTCCGCTTCCGCTCCCGTGTGTGGGAGGTGCGTAGCACTCCTGGCGTCTGTACGCATTGTTCGGTCGGTTGTAACATCAGCATCGATGCCCGTCACAACAAGTTGATGCGCGTCATGCCCCGTGAGAACGACAACGTCAACGAAATCTGGTTGTGCGACAAGGGCCGCATGGGCATGCGCTTCATGGAAAGCACCACGCGCATTACCACCCCACTGGTACGCCACAACGGCAAGTTGGTTGAGTCAACATGGGACGATGCGCTCAATCGTATTGCCACCAACATGGCCAGCGTCGCCGAGCGCTCAGGGAGCACGGCAGTCGGTGGTTTGATTGCTGACGATTTGCCCAACGAAGACTTGTTTGCCTTCCGCAAGCTGATCAGCGAAACCTTCGGCAGCGCTAATCTCGACCATCGCGCCGGCTTGCCCAGTGATGTCGCCATCGACGAAGCGCCACTCGTGGCCGGCGTCGGCGTCGACACCAATCTGACGAATCTCGGCAAGGGCACCAATGTACTTGTCGTCGGTGCTGACGTTGAAGAAGAAGCACCGGTCTATGTGCTCCGTCTGCGCGGCATTCAAAACCGCGGCGGCAGTGTCACCGTCGTCAATTCGTTCGCCACTAAGTTGGGCCGCGGTGCCAACCTTGATGTGCGCATCAAGCAAGGCGGCGAAAGCGCCTTCGCATTGGCGTTCCTCAAGCAGGTTGTCGATGCCCAAAACGCAAACGGCTTTGATCGTCGCTTGCGCGGGTTCGACGAGTTGCGCAATCAGCTCAACAAGTACACACTCGAGACACTCTTGGCCGACGCTGGCATCAGCGCCGATCAGCTCAAGAAGGTCGTCGACGCCTACATGGGTGCCAGCAACAGCATCATCGTTTATGGTCGCGCAGCCCGCCAAATCGGTGCCAGCGTCAGCCAAAACTTGGCCAGTGCCGCAATGGTAACCGCCAAGTGTGGCAAGACCAACAACGGCGTGATTGCACTCAGCAACGCCAATACGATTGGCGCAACAGCCCTCGGCATTCGCCCAGGCAAGAGTGGCGCTAGTGCCAGCGAGATGTGGGACTTGGCTGAGCAGAACAAATTGCGCGCACTGCTGATTGTTGGTCTCGACCCAGCCAGCCAGAGCGAGCGCGTCGCCCAAGCACTTGAGTCCATCAGCAAGAACGGCTTCTTGGCTGTGCAGGCGATGTTCCACAACGAAACAACCAAGCGCGCCGACGTCATTCTGCCATTGATGACGATGGCAGAGCGCGACGGCACGATTACCAATGCCGAGCGTCGCGTCCAACGCTTCCGCGCCGCCATGGCTACTCCGAGCGAGATGCATGCACCTTGGAAGGTGTTTGCCTCAGTTGCAGAGCTTGCCGGTGTCAATGCAGGTGGCAACGGTCGTACCGCCGTGTTGAGTGGCTGGGACTACATGGTCACCAGCGACGTCACCGACGATATTGCCAAAAGCAATCGCCAGTTTGCCAACATCACCTACACCAGCTTGGATCTAACGATGAACTCATGGGGTCGTCAGGCCAACGAGTCGGTGTACTACGATGGTACTTCGTACACCAACACCGAAGGTAACGGCGTCCAGATTGCCACAGTAGCCGATGATGCAGGCGCACCGCTCACCGTGGGAGTCGTGGCACCGGTTTCATTTGAAGCCAAGGGCGAGTTCACCATGTTGATGCAGGTGCCTACCCGCGCTTACAACGGTGGCACGTGGAGCATTGATTCTAAGTTAGCATCGCGCCAGATTCCAGCGCATGTGATTATTTCGATGGCAGATGCAACCCGTTGGGGGATTAACATCGGCGACGAAGTCATGTTGTCATCACCGGTTGGTAGTGCCTTGATACGGGCCCAAATCGACAAGGGCTTAGCCGAAGGGCAAGTCTTGTTGCCGGACGTGGCTGGAGCACCAACCCATTTGGCTCTCGGGGCGTATACTCGCGTATCTGTGCGGCGTGCCGAATAGCCGGACGCATAGGAGGATTTGATGGAATTCTGGATTGACCTATTAATCCTACTGGTGCGTTGTTTGGTACTGGCTCTCGCCGCCACGACGCTGTTCGCCTACTTCACGCTGTTTGAGCGTCGCTTACTTGGGCGCTTCCAGAACCGCATTGGACCAAACCGGGCAGGGCACATCCCCTTGCCCGGCGGCAAGAAGTTCTTCGGTGGATTCTTGCAACCAGCCGCTGACGCCGTCAAGCTCTTCTTCAAAGAAGACGTCATCCCCGAGAAGGCTGACAAGTGGGTCTACCTGATTGCTCCCGGTTTTGCGGTCATACCGGCCTTGATTATTTGGGTCGGTATTCCGCTGGGCAACTGGCCCGACG
Source organism: uncultured Klebsiella sp. (assembly GCA_964469045.1). Taxonomy (GTDB): domain Bacteria; phylum Chloroflexota; class Chloroflexia; order Chloroflexales; family Roseiflexaceae; genus UBA965. Next base: position 61,081 of record CAYXXK010000011.1, on the reverse strand, counting down.
GTCAGGGTGGCAATTGGTTGCACTACGCACCGGTCGATGTCGGCATTTTGTACTTACTGGCAGTCACATCTGTGGGCGTGTATGGCATCGCTATTGCCGGATGGGCCTCGAACAACAAGTACTCGATGATCGGCGGCGTACGCGCCTCGGCACAGGTCATCTCATACGAATTGGCGTTGGGGTTGAGCATTTTGGCAGTCGTAATGCAAAACGGCACGTTCCGCACCGAAGAGATTGTTGCCGGGCAAAATGTAATTTGGAACATCGTTCCGCAGTTCTTGGCGTTCATCATCTTTTTGGTGGCAAGTACTGCTGAAGTAGTGCGTTCGCCATTTGACTTGGTGGAAGCCGAGCAAGAGTTGGTTGGTGGCTACAACACCGAATACGGCTCAATGAAGTTTGCACTCTTCTTCATGTCTGAGTATATTAAGTTGGTTGCCATGAACGCCATTGCAGTAGCGTTGTTCTTGGGCGGCGGCAACTTCCCTGGTATTGATACCCTCGTAGCCGCTATTCGCACCAGCAACGGCGACACAATTGCGTATGCAGTTCAGGGTTTGTTGACGCTCGGCGCATTCTTGCTCAAGACAACGTTGTTGTCGTTCTTGTCAGTATGGGTACGTGCATCAGTGCCACGCGTACGTTACGACCAGCTGATGAATTTGGGCTGGAAAATTTTGATGCCGCTGGCGCTCTTCAACGTCGTCTTGACGGCCATTATTGGCGTCGTTTTCCCAGATGGCGGATTGATGGTGCACATCGCCATGTTCGTCGTTGGTGCCGTAGTAATCGGGTTGACCAGCAAGTTTGCCGCGCCAAAGCATGCCAAGCGTAGCGTGACCATGGTCAGCAACAACGCTAACAACTAGAAGAGGACCACATGCTTAGTGCATTTTTCAAGGGCTTGGGCACCACGTTCAAGTACCTTTTCAAGAAGCCAGTCACGGTTGAGTATCCAGAGGTCAAGCGCCCGGTTCACGAGCGCTTCCGGGGGCGCCACCAGCTCCAGCGATTCGGCAACGGCATGGAGCGCTGCATCGGTTGTTCATTGTGTGCAGCGGCGTGTCCTGCCGATGCCATTTTGGTTGTGCCAGCCGAAAACAATCCTGCCAAGCCCAATTCACCGGGTGAGCGGTATGCAGCGCGCTACGAAATCAACATGTTGCGATGTATCTACTGTGGCTACTGCGAAGACGCATGTCCTACCAATGCGATTGTGTTGGAGCATCAATACGAGTTGTCGTTCTACGATCGCAAGTCATCGATTTATGACAAGTCAATGTTGTTAGTGCCAATCGACAAGGGGCATGGCGAAATTCCTCCGGTGTTGCAACAGTTAGACCGGCGCCCAAGCCCGCCGGCACAGATTGACCTGTAGTAGGGGGCGTGCATGGATTTGGTGATTTTTTCGATTACCGCGATCATTGCAATCATTGGCGCGGTAGCCATGTTGGTCAGTCGCAATGCAGTACACAGTGCACTGTTCTTGTTGCTGAACCTCGGCGCAGTTTCGGTCTTGTACTTGTTGCTGCAAGCACCGTTCTTGTTTGCAGTGCAGCTGATTGTGTACGCTGGCGCGATTATTGTGCTTTTCTTGTTTGTGGTGATGTTACTCGGCGCTGAACGCGACGAAGAGGGTGCAGACCCGGTGCGTTGGCAAGTACCAACAGCCTTGGTAATGGCCGTGTTGTTGATTGGCGAAGTGGTATATGTGTTTGTGACACAACCCACCGCACTCGCTGATAGTGTCAACACCAACATTCAAGAGGGGTTCGGATCTCCAGCTCAGATTGCCCAATCCTTGTTTACCACACATCTCCTGCCATTTGAGATTGCCGCATTCGTACTGCTGGCCGCCTTGATTGGAGTAGTTGTGCTACACCAGCGAAAGAGTTAGTGGAGGCACCATGGTACCAACGTTTCTGTACATTGGGCTGAGTGCCCTGCTCTTCACCATCGGAGTACTTGGAGTGCTGTTGCGCCGGAGCGCGTTGATGGTATTTATGTCGATTGAGTTGATGCTTAATTCTGCCAACTTGGCCTTGGTCACGTTCGCCAATGAATGGCAATCAGTCGATGCCCAAATTATGGTCTTTTTTGTGATTACCGTTGCCGCTGCCGAAGTAGCGGTTGGTTTGGCCCTGTTGGTGATGATTTTCCGTCGCCGTCAGAGCACGAATATCGATGCCATGACCACATTGAAGGGTTAAGGATCCGTCAACCGTGCAAAGGCACGGCTAACGAATGCAGAGTAGCTCATGTCGCAAATCTCTTGGCTAATTGCCCTCATCCCGGCGCTCCCACTCGTCGGATTCCTGGTGAACGCATTCTTGGTACGCAACGAACGAGCCAACGGCTTGATCGCCAGCGCCAGTGTGCTTGCCGCCTTTGCGGTGACCGTAGCAGCGGTGGTCAACTTGGCCATGCTCGAAGAAGATGCTCGACGCATCAGTGTCACCTTGTGGGAATGGTTAGCGGTCGGCAAGTTGAACGTTACCATTGGCCTGCTGTTTGATCCGCTGACCGCCGTCATGACTCTGTTGGTCACTGGCGTTGGTGCGCTCATCCACATCTTCTCGATGAGTTATATGCACCACGACACGCGCCCAGCCCGGTATTTCGCCTATCTCAACCTCTTCGTCTTCTCGATGTTGATGTTGGTGATGGCCGATAACTTGCTCTTGCTCTTCCTCGGCTGGGAAGGCGTCGGTCTCTGTTCGTTCTTGCTCATCGGCCACTGGTTCGAGCGCAAAAACGTCGCCCCTGGGATTGTCCCCAGCGAAGCCGCCACTAAGGCCTTCGTGGTTAATCGCATCGGCGATGCCGGCTTGTTGCTCGCCATGTTATTGCTTGTGTCACGATACGGCACATTGTCGTTCTTCGGTGCGGATGGTGTCTCAGGCTACTTGAGCCAAATTGCTCAAGGCTCGTTCACCTATGTCAACATGGGCATCTTCGGCTCAGTCGCCGTAATTAGTGCTGTCGCAATGTTGATGTTGTTGGGCGTCGTCGGTAAGTCTGCCCAGTTCCCGTTGTTCGTCTGGTTGCCAGACGCCATGGCGGGCCCAACACCTGTCTCAGCGTTGATTCACGCTGCCACCATGGTGACTGCCGGTGTCTACTTGATCGTACGCAACCACGGCATCTTTGATTTGTCACCAGATGCCACGTGGTGGGTCGTCACCATCGGGTCGCTCACGGCCTTGATTGGCGCCAGTGCGGCGGTCACACAGTTCGACATCAAGCGCGTGTTAGCCTACTCAACCGTCTCGCAGCTCGGCTTCATGATTGCAGCTGCAGGTATGGGGGCCTACACGGCTGCCATCTTCCACTTGTTGACGCACGGTTTGTTCAAGGCCTTGTTATTCTTGGGTAGCGGTGCCATCATCCACGGCTTGCACGATGTGCAGGACATGCGCCGGATGGGCGGTTTACGCAAGAGCATGCCAATTGTCTACATGGTATATGTGATCGGTGCTTTGGCGCTGTCAGGCATCTTCCCGTTTGCAGGGTTCTGGAGCAAAGACGAAATCGTGGCCTATGCATGGTTCTTCAACCAAAACCACACCACCGCCATCATCTTGATCTTCAGCTCATTGTTAACTGCCTTCTACATGGGACGTCAAATCGCCTTGACCTTCGAGGGCGAGCCACGTGATGCGGATTTGCATGCTCACGAGCACTTGGGCAGCATGAAGTGGCCACTCTACTTGCTGGCAGTTGGTGCGGTTTTAGGCGGTTTGCTCAACATCCCTGGCATCCACTGGTTGCACGATTGGTTACACCCGGTCTTGCACGAAGAGGTAGAGTTATTCACATGGCAGATGGGCATCTTCGCAGCAATCACCACCCTCATGGCAGCCGGCAGTGGCTACCTCGGCTACTGGTTGTATAGCCGCGTCTTGCCGGAGCAAATCAAAGCCGGCGAAGAAGATCCGGCACACTACTACCTCGGCGATATCTGGAAAGGGCTCGAGCTCGGTTGGGGCATTGACTACGCCTACAATCGCTTGATTGTACGGCCGTATCGCCACGTCGCAGAGTTCTTGCACACGGTGGTCGATCGTCAAGCAATTGATGGTATTTTGGTCGAGGGTAGTGCCCGATTGATGGGTAAGGTAGCAAGCGCCGGTGCACAAGGTCAGAACGGCAATGTGCGCACGTATGCGTTGGTCTTTTTGATTGGTGTGGTAATTGTGATCGGGTACGTCGTAATCGGCGCGTAGTCGGGCGATGGCTCAAGGCCGTCCCCGGTTGTGGGGTGTTTGTGAATCACTTAGGTATTCCATTGCTATCACTTTTGATTGCAACACCGCTGATCGGCGCACTGGTAGTGTTTCTGACGCCACGTGGCGCAGTTGCACTTCAGCGCCTGATCGCATGGTTTGTCAGCGCCATCAACTTCGGTTTGGCGGTGTTTGCCTTCATCAATCTGAAGCCCACCGGCGGGTATCAGCTGGTCGACCAGATTGATTGGTTGCCCGATATGGGGCTCAAGTATGCCGTGGGCGTCGACGGCATCAGTATCTGGATGGTAGTGTTAGCTACCGTGTTAACTCCACTTGCATTGTGGGTGGCACGCCACCGTGAGGGTAACAATCAGCGCGCGTTTTACGCATTGACGTTGATGTTAGTAGGGTCCTTGATTGGTGCATTTGTGGCAACCGACTTGTTGCTCTTCTATGTCTTTTTCGAGTTGACACTCGTACCAACTGCGATTTTGATTGCGGTGTATGGCAGTGGCGAGCAAAAGGCAGCTGCACTCAAGTACTTCGTCTACCCATTCATCGGATCAGTATTCATGTTGGCTGGTATTGCTGGCTTGGTTATCACTCACTGGCAAGCTACCGGATTAATGACATTTGATAGTGTCATCATCGCTGGTGCTGTCTCAAATGGCACGCTCGAAATGGGCGAGATGCTCGAGCGCGTGCTATTTGCCGGATTCTTCTTGGCATTCGCCATCAAGACACCGATTTGGCCATTCCACACATGGATGCCACAAGCACAAGCAGCCACGCCTGATGATGGATCTGTTGATATTGCTGGTATTTTGCTCAAGATTGGTGCCTACGGATTCTTGCGGTTTGCTATTCCGTTCTTCCCCAACGCAGCAGACTGGGCAGCTCCAGCCGTTGGCGTATTGGCGATTATCGGGATTATCTACAGCGGCATTATTGCATTTGGCCAGCACGACCTCAAATTGGTGCTGTCGTATGCCACAATTAGCCACTTGGGTTTTGTGATGTTGGGCATCTTCTCACAAACGGTCGAGGGTGTGAGCGGTGCGTTGGTCACCATGATCAACAGCGGTATTACCACGGGTGCGTTGTTCATGATTGTGGGCATGCTTGCCAAACAAGCTGGCACACGCAATCGCGAGTCATTCAGTGGCGTATGGGCGACTGCCCCACGTTTCGGAACCGTGGCATTGTTTGTGGTACTTGCGTCGATTGGTGTCCCTGGACTGAACGGATTCATCGGTGAGTTCTTGGCGCTTCAAGGAACATGGTTAGCCTGGCAACTCGGCTACTACTACGCCGCAATTGCGGTGGTAGGTGTGATTGTTTCGGCGGCGTACCTGTTACGCATGTACCGTGGAGTATTCATGGGTGCAGCCCCAGAGAAGGGGAGCATCACTGAGCCACACAGGGCTGACATGCTCGTACTCGCCGTGTTGGCAGTGGTGATGTTGGTCATTGGGTTGTATCCACAACTCATCCTCGCGCCAATGCAACCAAGCATCATTCAACTAGTCAATAGTGTACAGCCCTAAGACGCAGTGCCGTCCGTGTATGGAGTAGAAGACTATGCCAGCAATTGCGTTGCCAAGCGTTGACCTGATGGTAATCCTACAGCTCGTCGTGCTGCTCGGATCCGCCACAGCGATATTGCTCATCGACCTCTGGATTCCTGCTAATCAAAAACGCACAACCGCAATTCTTGCGTTTGTGGCAACCATCGCCGCACTCGTAGCTGGCCCAATGAGCACACAAGGGCTCACGCTTTCGGGTACCATCGGGTTCGGTCAATCAACGCTCATCATCAATAGCATCATTCTGATTGCGACTGCCGTCAGCATTTTGTTCGCTAACGATTCATTTGCCAAACAAGGCATCCAACGTGGTGAGACATACGTTCTCATGCTCTTAGCCACGAGCGGCATGTTGTTGCTCAGCCAAGGGGCAAGTTTGATTACGTTGTTTATCGGTCTTGAGTTGTTGTCAATCGCCTTGTATGTCCTTACAGCGATTGCATACCCGCACCAGTCATCCGAAGAGGCCGGATTCAAGTACTTGACCATCGGCGCATTCGGTGCGGGATTCTTGGTATTTGGTATCGCCTTGACGTTTGGAGCCACCGGCAGTTTGATGTTGGCTGACATTGCGACACGTATCCCAACCGAAGGTGTTAATCTCGCATACTTTAGCATCGGCATTATGATGTTGTTGGTCGGTTTCGGCTACAAAGTATCACTTGTACCATTCCACATGTGGACGCCCGATGTCTACCAAGGTGCACCCACAGCCGTCACTGCCTATATGTCAGTAGGGAGCAAGGTTGCCGGGTTTGTTGCCATCATGGCCATCATTCAAATGATTGGCGGACTCACCGACAGCTTACTGCCGTTACTCCAAGGTATTGCAGTACTGACAATGATTGTTGGCAGCTTAATCGCCATCAAGCAGACCAGCCTCAAGCGTATGCTTGCCTATTCGAGCATCGGTCATGCTGGATTTATCATGCTAGCGATTTTGAGTAGTGCATATACCGGTGGCGCACGTGCTCCTATCTTCTACTTGGCAGCATACACGATTACCAACTTAGCAGCATTCGGTGTCATCATGGCACTTGAAGACAACAAAGACCGGGACCTGACTGTTGCTGATCTGGCGGGATTGTGGCAGCGCAACCCGTGGCTCAGTGTGGTCATGAGCGTGGCGTTGTTGTCACTAGCTGGCGCACCGCCGACTGCCGGATTCTTGGCCAAGTTCATGGTACTTGCGAGTGTATGGCAAGCTGGATGGATGTGGATGGCAATTGCAGTTGCGGTTGCATCTGCGATCAGTGCCTACTTCTACCTGCGCTGTCTGGTGCAACTCTTCAGCAATCACAGCGATGATGAGTCGGTAGCAACAAGTGGGTTGACGCGCGTCGCATTGCTTGCGGTCAGTGCTGCAATCATCATCGTCGGCGTCATGCCGTGGACATTGAACTCACTAGCCATGGCAGGGAACTAGTCCATAAACAAGTGCACGTGGGGAGCGGCAGTACTGCCGCTCCCCACGTTGTTTTTGGGAAGAATGCAACAACAAACACGATCGACAACAGGTGGAGATGCATCAAGCGCCAAATACAAAAACAATAAACCCGTAGGCGACGAAGTGTCACCTACGGGTTGAATGATGAACGCTTACTTGTGACCGTGCACAAGATACACATAGCTCCCACTCTGGCCAAACGCACTCAAGTCGAGAATACCGAGAACCAAAGCGGAATTGCCGTGGTTGTAGCCTGCAAGATAGAAGCTTTTTTGTTCACCTGGGGTACGATTGAGATAGACCCAACCGTCGGCACCGAGCAATTTGTTGTAATACTCAGCAACAGACACCATATCAGACGTACTATTGTAGGCAATTTCTTCAATCGACTCTTCCTTGACAAGGCCAACAAGCATACCAGCACGCGCTTCGCGCTTCCATCCATCGATAATCGTATTCGCTTCAGCGGAGAGCGCTGCAGGCGATTCACTCTGCTCGAGCGCTTGTGGTAACTCAGCTGGGGCACTGCCACAGGCACTCAAGATAACCACAGCTCCGATTAACAACCACATACGCCACAATGACTTCATAACATTCCTCTCATCAGCATACCCTATGGCTATTATAGCCGACCCTTCTCTGGTGCGTATCGCAGAAATCAGCATAGCTAGCGATCAGCATTAATACGCATAACAACCACACCGTCACGACTATTCGCCTCCGCAAAAATAGTCACCAACAAAATTTGTGTACCTTGGCGATACGTCCGCAAAATGCGCTGCTCCCGTGGCAATGCTGCATCCACAATCTCCCAGCCTTTGCTCAACGCAGCCTGGTCGTAGCTTTGGGCAACTTCGTCAATTGGGCGCATGATCCGGACATACGATGTTTCTTGCGTCACACGATACCCTTTGGCACGGAGCATGGTGTGCATACTGTTGTCGTATGCTTGCATGACTTCTGGGAGGCTTGAACTATTCAATACCTGATACGCAATTGCATCGGCTGGATCGGGCACCGCTACATCGCCCTCGACCACACTACAAGCGCTCACCAAAAAGCATGCTAGGATTATAAGTAGTATTCGTTGCATTTGCCTACATCCAAAGGTAAGTTATGACCACTGTTGATATTATCACTGACGGCGCCTGTTCAGGCAACCCTGGACATGGAGGTTGGGCCGCAATTGTAGTGCATGCAGATGGCACCTTCACCGAATATAGCGGCCATTCCCCACATACCACCAACAACCAAATGGAATTACAAGCGGTCATTGAAGGTCTCCAACGAGTCGGCGCTAGTGATGATGTCCACATATATACCGATAGTCAATATGTCATCAATGGGATTACAAAATGGGTATTTGGCTGGCAAAAAAACGGCTGGCGCACCAAGGATGGGAACGATGTTGAGAACCAAGCCTTGTGGCGTACGCTTATCACACTCACCCACAAAAAAGTCCATTGGCATCATGTCAAAGGCCATAGTGGGCATACAATGAATGAGCGCGCCAATACGCTTGCACAACACCAAGCACGTTCACATAGTGCACCACGGACTCAACAACATATGGTTACGACACGCCCAATACGTACTGATACCTTCCCACGATACATTAGTCTTGTGGGGCGAGAATTCAGACAACATTCCACATGGGATGAGTGCAAGCATGTCGTACATGGCGTCTCGGGTGCCCGTTTTAAAAAAGTAAGTAGCGCCCAAGAACTCGCTAGTCAGCGCATACAATGGGGATTGCCAGCAGAAGACGTAACCATGTAGGGAACTTCTGCGCACATACAAACGTCTTATTGCAGAGGTATAGGCAAATAGAAAGTCGAAATCCTGTGTACAAACGATTGCTTACCGTTTTGTTGAGTTTGATGCTCATACTCACCGCATGTGGCCAAAACTCCACAGCCCTACCCACGATTCCTGCAGGCGGTAATGGCGGTGACAATGGAGGCGAACAACCCGGAGGAAATGGACAACAGATTCTGATTACCTACGGCGCATACGACTATGAGCGTGATGCGTATGTCACATTAGCTGAGCGCTTCATGCAGGAACATCCTACCATCAAGGTAGTGGTCGTATCTCTTGACGAAGCGATGCAATCACAGCCTGATGCAAACGGCAGTTATCCCCAAGAAACAGCGGCAACGATGCTTCGCAAGGTCGTAAGCATGGCTGATGTTGCTCCGGCATACTGGCTCACCAAAGACCTCATCGGTTCACCGCTCGTACTTGATTTGAAGCCATACCTCGATGCAGACACCGGGTTCGATCGCAACGATTACTACCCAGGCATTCTCGAGCGCTTTACAATCGATGGCGGGATTTACTCGTTGCCGCGTACCGTCAATATTCAGGCACTTTCATATAACAAAACATTGTTCGACACGGAGAGCGTTCCACTACCAGACAATGCGTGGAGTTTCGATGATTTACTCGCCACTGCTGAACGTCTCGCCAAAGTCGAGAACGGCAAGGTGACACGCTATGGATGGTATGATTCTAGTGGCGGCAGCATCATTTTATTGAACTTAATGGCTGAAGCCGGCATTGACATCTTAGCAATGACTCCAACAGACCTCAAGTCTGGTGACCCAAAAATCATTGACGTCTACCGCAAGTACAAAGACCTCGTGGATCGTGGCGTCATCATGCCACCGAATCCATACTCGGTGATGCCCGCTGCGGTCACCGGTGAAACGTCCACAATGCCAGTCGATACACTCGATCCGGTACAACGCATTCGCAATGGTGAGGTTGGTATATGGAGCGATAGCGCCATGTTTACGGGCGACCCAAGCACACCACCCGTTACCTTTACGGTGGGGAGTGTTGCCCTACCCATGGGTCCTCATGTTGATTTGCTGACCTATTCAGAAGGTTACATGATTAGTGGCGGGACCACGAATCCACAAGCCGCCTGGACATTTGCCGAATGGTTGACGCGTCAAGAGATTCCGTCTGCCTACATGCCGACCAACTACCCTGGCTTAATCTATGCGCGCCAGACATTGTCGAATCAACTCATCAACAACGATACGGACGCACAAGCGCGCCTTGAAACGTACAAATACACATTAGTCAATCTGCCTCCCATCAAAAATTACCCTAATCAAGAGTACGCAGTTTATTACAATGTACTCGGAGGCATTGGTATGCTCTTTGAGCAACCCGTCAAAACACCTGAGCAGGCACTCAGCCAAGTCTTGATTAACATTCGCGACCAACTCGCATATGCACAAACCACCCCAAGCCCGACACCAGATTTGCGCCCAGTCATCATGGCAACTCCCGTCGTACAAGAAGCGAAGCCTGGTCAGACCAAGGTGAAGTTTGCTGCATACGGCATGTCACTTAGTGAAACACGGCGGATTTTGCGGGCATTTTCGGAATCAGAACCCGATATATTTGTCGAAATTGAGCAGACCGATAATTTAAGTGAAGCGCTGACATTTGCAGATCTTGCGAATCGCACCGATTGCTTCTGGTGGGGCGCAAATCCACCGACCAGCACCGAAGATATAGCTGCGGTGGCAGACATGCAAGCAGTTATTGATGCCGATGGCACCATTGACACCAGCGAAATACCACCAGCGCTCTTCACCATGATGACGCGTGAAGGACGGCTCATTGGTTTCCCCAATGCGTATACGGGTCGCGCCTTGGTCTATCAGCCATCGCTCTTTAGCGCAGCTGGATTAGAAAAGCCGACCGTGGCGTGGACTCCCGATGACTTCTTAAAGGCTGCCAAAGCGATTACTGCAAATGGTATTTATGGCTATTCATCACTCGGCAACTACCTCGGAGACCTAAATTTTTGGGTGGGTCAGTTTGGTGGATCAATTGCCACGGGAACAGGCAAAGACATCCGCGTGTCCTTCTCTAACCCAAACACCATTAAGGCCGTGGATTGGTTTATGCGGCTATATACCGAACACAGCGTCATGCCAAAACCAGTCTTCTTCTATCGCACCGATCACAATGACCGTCCAGGCGACAATAGTTATGACTTAATGGCACAAGGCAAGATTGGCATGTGGATGGATAGCTCACTGGGTCAATTTGACCCGAATGCGCCGAAGGAGCCTGGCCAAACGGCAGCGAGTACAACTGCACTTATGGCGCCACTTCCAATTGGCGCAAAAGGCTTAACAACCGAAGTATTTGTGTCGGCATACTATATTTCCGCCAAAAGCGAGCAACCACAAGCCTGTATGCGCATCATTGATTACCTGAGCAAGCGCAGTAGCTCATTTTCATACGGAAGTATTCCTGCGCGTGCTAGCGAGGCAAATAACCCCGTCTTTGAGCAACAAAACGCTTACGTCGTCCCTTTGCGTGATGCGATGCAAGAAATGTTGGCACAACCGGTTGCATCTATTGCAGATCCGTACGCCCAATATGGATTCGAATCATACTGGTTATTCCAAGCACTTGATAATATTCTGAGCAAAAAGGCAGATGTGACAGCCGAGTTGACCGCGGCCGAGAAGTTCACAAACGCATATCAAGAGTGTGTGGCAACCATGGAAACCACTAGCAAAACCAGTGCACAGTGCGCCAAGGAAGTCGACCCTAGTTATAAGGGATATATGACTGACGATCCAGTCATGGTCAAACCGACACGCTAAAGAAGAGAGCTACGGGGCGACCACAAGGTTCGCCCCCACGACAAGGATCAGCACGATGCTGGATAAACGATTGCTCATCGCCACCGTACTCTGGTTCAGCATAACCAGCTGTACGACAACTCAACAACAAACTACTGATACTGCCACACCGACACCACTTCCGGCAGATCCGACCCTCGAAGAGCCGACGTTTACGGTGCAACGCGGCCAGGTAGAGCGCGTCGTTGAAGAAACAGTACGTGTCGTTCCTGTTAATTCTCAAACATACGGATTCGGTCGCGATGGTCTGGTAAGCACGGTGAATGTCACAGTCGGTCAACGCATCTCAGTTGGTGATGTGATGGCCGAAATGAAACAAGATGAAGCCAACGAAACACTTCTCAAAGCAAGTGATGACCTCGATGCCGCCAAAGTGAGCTACAACAATGCAGTTACGATTAACACGAAGCTCATCGAAACGAAGCGGCGTGCAGTAGAAAATGCACGTAAAGCACTTGCAGAGTTACTCCCTGGCGGTGATAAAGATGCACTTGCCGCTGCCGAAAAAGACCTCGAAGCCAAAACACGCGCATTGCGTGTGCTCAAAGAAGATTCTACGGTCACCATCGAAGATACCGAGTATGCGATCAAAACAGCAACACAATCACTGATTGATGCGCAATTTGCATACAGCAAAGCCTACTGGCACTGGGACTGGGTCAAACGCTACGGTACCGATCCAATTGAGCCGGTCATTTATGTTGATGGCAAACCAGAACGCAACTACCTTGATGCCGAAGGCAAACGAACCTACGAAAAAGCCTTTATCGGCGCCACTGATAGTTTGCGTGCCGCCGAACGCGCAGTGACTGCGGCGTTACGTGCGGTAGAACGTACGAAAGAAGACAAATCAGCAGAAATAAAAAAAGCGGAAGAGGACTTTCTTGCAGCGCAAAAGGCGCGCGATTTGTTGATTGCCGGCCAAGATAACGACGATATCGAAAAAGCCAAACTAGATGTCGATACTGCTGAAGCAGAACTTGCAGAAGCAGAAAGCAATACGCTCGACACCGAAAAAGCAACCCTTGATGCAGCACAACGTGCGTACGACAAGGCGGTTGCCGAAGTGGCCGGCGGTCGGATTGTCGCAACATCTGCAGGTATTGTTGCTTCAGTGGCTATTTTCCCAGGAGATGGCGCTACTGCGTTCCGTCCTGTCATCGAAATCGCAGACCCCGGTGCGGTGGAGTTCTCGGGGCAACTCAGCACCGATGTGATGAAACTCCTCAGCGAAGGTCAGTCCGTTGAAATTCGCCCTGTGACGCGCCCTGATTTGGTACTGAGTGCGGTTATTCGTCGTCTACCCGCGCCATATGGGAGTGGTGGAGGAACGCTCAACAATAACACTGACACCTCGACACGCTTTAGTGTGATTGACAATGCAGGATTTGAGTTGGTTGCTGGCGAGACCGTGGGGAAAATGCGCATTATTATCGAGCAACGCGCCGACACCCTATGGCTTCCTCCGGAAGCAATTCGTACATTCGGTGAACGCAACTTCGTCGTAATCCGCGATGGTGAGCGCGAACGGCGTGAAACCGTCATCCTCGGCATTCAAGGTGAACAACGAGTAGAAGTAATCAGTGGAGTGCGAGAAGGCGATGTCGTTGTTGGCCAATAAATCAATCAGCGCACCATGGCAAGCAATTAGGCTCCTGCTCCTTGCAGCATGGCGCAGAAGCGTTGTTGCACCAGCCGCAAATATTGCGCTCCTTGCCGCCTTAACTATCCCGTTGGCATTGAGTATCACCGTACCCACATACGCAGATGCTGCTGGGTTGCGCATTCTGAACGACGAATTGGCACGTCAGACACGCCAAACCCAACGCCCTGCCTTAGCATTGCTCTTTCGCCATGTCCGTAGTGGCAAAGCAGTGCCTTGGCGAACGATCACTGCCGCAGATAGTTTGATGGCAAATAGTGCGAGTGCGTTTTTGGGACTCCCACTTACGAATCAAACACGCCATATCCGCACCACCCAAATGCGCTTACTGTCCGTACAAGGACAAGGTGCAGGTACCCTACTCGGAAATGCCGCCATCGGGTCATTGAGCGGGATTGATTCGCTTATCAACGTTCTTGATGGCCGTCTACCAATTCCTAATGCGACAAATGTCGAAATCATGGTCTCACGCAAGACCGCCAATACGATAGGTCTTAACGTAGATGACCAAATCGTAATCACCAATGCAAACGGAGCAGCGAGCCTACGCGTGACTGTGGTAGGAATTTGGCAGGCGTATGATGAAGATGACCCAGCATGGCTCTATGATCCAACCACACTCTATGAACTTGTGTTGGTAAATCACGACACAATGACCTCGCAAATTGCTGAGGCTTTCGTTGACAGCGTGGCTCAAGCCGCATGGTATCTCCAACCCGAAATCACTGCACTTGGACCTGGTGATATTGGCACACTAGAGCAACGTATTCGCACACTGGCACAAGAGCTCGAAAAAGTACCAGCCAAGCTGGAGCGTAGTCCACTTGCGAGTTTCGCACAGGCCAAACAAACTATCGATGAGCTTACAATCCGAACCGGAATCATCGCAGCCCCGATCGCATTACTTGCACTCTTTTTTGTGCTGCAACTTGCCACCATCAATTATGAACGCCGCCGTGATGAGTTAGCCCTGTTACGAAGTCGCGGTATGAGTCTCATGCGAATTCTCGTCATTGGCGCGGTCGAATGGCTGAGTTATGTATTGATTGCAACCATTCCCGCAGTTCCACTCGCACTTCTTGCAAGCACGTATATGCTCCAAAGCGAGTCGTTTTTACGGCTGTCTGATGCACCAATTACAATACCTGGTCTGCCAATCAATGCCCTCATTGGAGCAATGGGTATCGGTCTCATTATTCTGTTGCTCGGGTTACGACCGCTTGTATTAGCAAGTCGACGCACACTCATGGATAGTGGCAAAAGCCGGCGACGCGATCAGCTCGTTGGCTTTCTCCGCATCTTATTTGAAGTGCTTGTCTTAGTTGCGGTAGGGTATGGTTTTTATCAGCTTACCCAAAGCACGCCAAGCGAAAGTGATGTCTTTGCCACACCGTTGACACTCGCACTGCCTGTATTAATCAGCTTAGCGATGGCGTTGATTGCGAACCGCGTATTGCCGGTGCTCTTTGCAATCGCCGAAAATATCGCACGGCGTAGTGATCGCATCGGGGTAATTCTAGCCTTACAGACCATCGCCCGACGGCCAGAACGCCTCCAAACGACGGTATTGCTCCTTACGCTTACGTTAGGTGTCGGAGGGTATGTAGCATCAATGGCCGCAACCGTTGATGCTGCCACAACTGCAGGCATTGCCTATCGTATGGGTGGTGATACTCATCTCATCGAAACTGCAGCGACGCAACGCCCCCAAAACGGAGAAGAAATCAAAGGCGATAAATATCTATTAACACCGATTGGGGTGCATCGCGATATACCAGGTATTATTGCGTATAGTGCCGTCGGCAACTACATCGCACAAATTTCTGTGGGCACCAAACCGGTCGAAAGCAATTTGGTAGCCATTGATCGAACTCGGTTTCTTGATGTCATTCCGTACTTTCGAGATGAATGGCTTGGGCGCAACCAAAGCATGGGGGCACTACTCAATCAACTCGGTCAAACACGCGATGGCGCAATTATCAGTGCCAATCTCGCAGCAAATACGGCTGTCGGGGATCGGGTAGCCTTGAGCATCAATATCGACGGAGTTGATGTGACAACTCGCGTAAGAGTAGTCGGTATTGTCGATGGTTGGCCTGGCCAAATCGCCATCGATAAGCCGTTTGTAATTACAAACCTCGGATTTATCCGTGATGAAATTGGGTTTGTCCCACCGACAGATGTCTGGATTACACGCGATACCACAGTTGCACTCGATGACGTCGTAGCCCAAGCGCGCGCGCTTGCAATTCCGTTGCTTGATATCAAAGACTACAACGATATATACCAGCGCGAGTTTACTCGTCCAGAACGCCAAGGATTCTTTGGAATGCTCAGTATCGGGTTTATTGCGTCAACAGGGCTAAGTGTAATGGCCATCTTTGTCAGCGCGCTTGCCATTCTGCGCCAACGAAGCATCGAACTTGGTATGCTCCAAGCGCTCGGCATGCCGGCATTTGTTGCGCGGCGAGCCATCATGATTGAACAAGGGTTAATGTCGTTTCTCGGCATTGCGCTCGGGTTAAGTGCTGCGCTGATTGCGACTCGATCAATGCTCCCTTATCTCCAAGCAGGCATCCAACCGTATCCATCAGTGCCCGCCACCCAACCGATGACTGCATGGATGACACTCGGTGTCATGGTACTCGTATACACATTGGCACTGGGCACAACCGCAATTCTTGCCTTCCGCAGTATTCAACGCTTGCGGGTCGCTGATGCCGTCAAGTTAGGCGATGAGAACTAAGTCAGATGAATTTAGGGTAAGATAGTCGGAAGCACATCACTGCAAGGGAGCCGTTTATGCAACGACCAACACTCGATGATTTAGTTGGGGGCACACCTGAGCTTTTTGATATTATCTCCAAAGCCCCCGGACCATCCGGCGAACTCCCGCTCACTGAAGACCTCCTACTCAACAGTCCGAGTGGTGATTTGTTTGGTTGGACCCAAAACGTCGGCATGGGCTGGGATCCTGATGAATTAACGCGCACCCAAGTACTCATCCTCAGTACTCAAGGTGGTATTCGCGAGAACGACGGGAGAGCAGTGGCGCTTGGCTATCATACCGGCCACTGGGAGGTCGGACTACAAATGCGTGCTGCCGCCGAAACACTGCGTGCGCACAACGCCATGCCGTTTGCTGGATATGTCACAGACCCATGTGATGGTCGAAGTCAAGGTACCGAGGGCATGTTCGATAGTTTGCCCTACCGCAATGACGCCGCAATCGTGTTTCGGCGGTTAATTCGCTCCCTTCCTACTCGTCAAGCCGTCATCGGCGTGGCCACCTGCGACAAAGGTTTGCCGGCTATGTTGATTGCACTCGCTGGCACACCCAATCTTGCAACAATTCTTGTACCCGGTGGTGTAACGTTACCACCAACCGATGGTGAAGATGCTGGCAAGGTACAGACCATTGGCGCACGATTTGCCCAAGGCGAACTCAGTTTGAGCGAGGCTGCCGCTCTCGGGTGTCGCGCCTGTGGGTCACCTGGTGGTGGTTGTCAGTTTTTGGGTACGGCGGCTACCTCTCAGGTTGTGGCAGAGGCGTTGGGAATCGCTTTACCTCACTCGGCACTTGCACCATCGGGGCAACCGATTTGGCTTGAGCTAGCTAATGCTTCAGCTCGTGCGGTACTTTCATTACGTCAACAAAAAATCACCACCAAGGATATCATTACCCAAGGCGCCATCCACAATGCGATGGTGGTTCATGCCGCATTTGGTGGGTCGACCAATTTGCTCCTGCATATCCCAGCTATTGCCCATGCAGCCAAACTCGCCCGACCCACCGTCCAAGACTGGGAGCGCATCAACCGCCAAGTACCACGACTCGTTGATGTGTTGCCCAACGGACCACGCAATCACGTCACCGTGCAGGCCTACATGGCTGGTGGGGTGCCCGAAGTGATGCTCCATCTGCGTGACTTGGGGCTGTTAGATACGAGTGTGCGTACGGTCACCGGCGAAACGCTCGATACCGTGCTCGACTGGTGGGCACAATCTGAGCGTCGCCAAATCGTGCGGCGCATGCTCAGCGAGCGCGACGGCGTCAATGCCGACGATGTAATCATGGCGCCCAGCCAGGCCCAAGCACGCGGGCTTACCGCCACCGTCACCTTCCCACAAGGCAACCTTGCACCTGAGGGGTCAGTGATCAAGAGTACTGCCATTGATCCGGCAGTGGTCGATGCAGATGGCGTCTATCGCAAAATCGGGCCTGCCAAAGTCTTTATTCGTGAGCGTGATGCAGTGCGTGCAATTAAGGGGCAAGGCGAAAAAACTGTACAACCCGGCGATATTATCGTACTCATCTGCGGTGGACCGCTCGGCACCGGCATGGAAGAGACGTACCAAGTCACCTCGGCGCTCAAACATATTCGCTGGGGCCGCGAAGTTGCAGTGATAACCGATGCACGGTTTTCGGGTGTAAGCACCGGCGCATGTATTGGGCATGTCGGCCCAGAGGCACTTGCAGGTGGTCCAATCGGCAAAGTGCATGACGGAGACATGATCGAGATTATCGTTGATCGCGTGAATTTGGTGGGGAGTGTCAATTTGGTTGGTGCGAATGGCGAAATCCACGACGCCACTCATGGTAGCGAAATCTTGGCGCGTCGGGCGCTTCGCGATGATCTCGCAAGCCATCCACTCTTGCCTGATGATACACGGCTCTGGGCCGCACTCCAACAAGCAAGCGGAGGCACATGGGGCGGATGTGTGTATGATGTTGAGCACATCATCGGTCAGCTCAATCACACACCATCGCACTAAGCGGGTGGCGTACTATCAGCACTCGTTTCATCAAGGAGTGAAACTTGCAAGCGCATATGACGAAGATATGCGCTTTCTTTGTGACGCAATGGACGCTTCGAAAAGAGCAATACAGGCTCTGCACTCGCCAACAAGATTTGGCTTTCATCCTCGTATATCTCAAATGTACATCGATACGTACCGTAACGCATGTGCATAGGTGGTATCGAAACCTGCATCACATGATTGCCTTGTGACAGACGAAACGGGTCTTTGAGTAGATACAAGTTTTCTACTAATGGCAAATCATCAGCCACATCGGTAATTAATACACGTGCGCGTACCTGTATTGACGGCAAATGAACACTCACATGATAGTTGAATTCTGTAACAGCACCGATACGCCATGGGTCAGTATTTGACAAGACATCAACCTTGGTAATCTGAATCATGTTTTGGCTTATCGATACGGCATTGGCTATGCCGCTTTGTTGTGTTAATTCTGCTCCGGGAACCAGCGTCGTACCTACAGCTTCGCTTTCTGCAGCAAGTACATTTTTTTCGTACAAGAGGAATTTTGTGTATGCATCCTGTACAGAATTAATATCACCATCCATCTCGATTCGACCATTTTCGAGCCAGATACCACGTGTTGCAATGCGTTGTACTTGTCGTGCGCTATGCGCCACCATCAAAAACGTTGTGCCTCCAGCAACAATTTGATCGATACGATCAAAACACTTCTGCTGAAACATGAAATCACCAACAGACAACCCTTCGTCTGCAATCAAAATACTTGGTTCCATAGCGAATGCGCACGCAAAAGCCAAACGCTGATACATTCCAGATGAGTATGTTTTCACTGGCTGCTGAATGTAATTTCCAATATCGGCAAACTCACAGATTTCGTCGTATACATTGCGGACCTGCGCACGATTTTTGCCCATCAATGCGCCATAGAAATAGACATTTTCGGATCCAGATAATTCAGGGTGGAAACCGACACCAAGCTCAAGCAAAGACGATATAGTGCCACGTACAGTGACGCTCCCTTTATCGGGGAGCAAGATACGGCTGATGATTTTGAGCAGTGTACTCTTACCAGCACCATTGCGCCCAATAATAGCCAGACGCTCTCCTTGTTGCACGGTAAGCGATATATCGTTCAAGACTACTTTATGGGATTCGTTATTTGAATCTTCAAATGCCGGCTTTCGCATCAAAAAACGCCACAACGAGCTACTCTCTTGACGCATATCAAAGCGTTTAGTAACGTTACGCAATTCAATGACCGGTTCCATTTACATCCTCTCGATGATTTTGTCTTGAAGTCGTCGAAAAAACCAGTACCCAATGACAAAGACAATGATAGAAGTCACAAATGAGCGCAACAGCGAATCAGTGGCAGGGATGTTGGGCGTCGGCATCACACCAAGCACCGAGACCTGTCCATAAAAGATCTCTCGATAGTACTCAATAAACGAAGCCATGGGATTAACCCAACGGAAAATACGTGCAATCGTATCATCGAGGACTGTTAATGAATACACAATTGGCGTCAAGAAAAACCAAATATGCAAGAAAATACCTGTCAAATGCACTGTATCGAGGGTTACGATGCTCAGGCCAGCCAACAACAGCGTTACACCCAATACAAAGATGCTATGAATCAACAAAATAATCGGGAAGTACAATGATGCCATTGGTATCGGCCATTCGAGAATTCCGGTGTATGAATATTTCACCACAAAAATAAACAAAAACATCACTGGCAACGATAACAAATAATTCACAAGGCTTGTAATAACCGATGAAATAGGTAACACTTCACGCGGGAAATATGCTTTGCGAATGAGTTGGTAATTGTCCATGATACTACGGACACCACTCGTCATCGACTCAGTTGTATAGTGCCAAGGCAACAACGCAACTGCCATAAAAATTGGATAGTACGGCAAATAGTTGTTGCGCAAGATATATCCATAGACGACCCAGTACACCACGAGTTGTAATATTGGCGCTAATTGCGTCCATGCAAATCCAATCAACTGTCCACGATACCGTAGTTGTAGATTACGCCGCACTAACAGCATAATCATGATCCGGTATTCCCAAATTTCTCTGACACGTTCAACAATGCCGACGCTTCGGTCAAACATCATAAACATCAAGCCAAACACCAACCCACCCACAATTGAAGCGACCACATACCACACAAATGCAATACGTGAGACCTCACGTGGAACTGATGCATCGCCACTCCGATAAATAGCTGGGTTGCTTGTCGGGTCAAAGCGAAGTTGAGAGTCTATGCTAACCAGCGTGTTTTCAAAGCGTTGCAATAAGATGACTTGTTGTTGTAAATGCTCTTGTTTTTTGACATCGATTTCAGATATTGCAGCAAATTGCAACTGCGCACGTTGCACTTCAACCGCCCGCAACAAATCACTACGGTCACTGATATTCAAATCCGAAATACTGACATAGGTTGATATCGGCTCAATCGGGCGGTTAAACTTGAATGCATTCAATCGCACCATGTCGCGGATGATTGCAGTAAGCTCATCTTTGGCCACCTCACCTTTGAGTGAGCGTACCGTCTCCCATCCAAGGATATTCCGCAAAATTTCACGGCCGCCAGCTGCCTGGATATGACGCACAAACTCATTCGCATATTCGTCACTGATATGCGCAACATCAACGGCATTTGTTCCTTTTACACGAATCGTCGCACGATTCCCTTGCCATTCAATCGAATCTTGTTGATCAAGTGTGGCGAATTGTTTGTAGCGTTGTTGCAACAATGCACGCGTCTGAAAGACGATGCTTTGCATATCTTGGTCTGGTGCTCCTTGTGCATCAAAGAGCTCAGCGTAGCGTGTTTGATCAATGGTGACTTGTGCAGTACTTTCAAAAAATATAGGAAGCGTCAACTGACGCGGCAACACAATAGCAAACGCCACCAATATAGCTACTACCGTGATACCGAGATACAGGCCATACGCTTTCGACAAACGCGTCATATTCATGAGCAGATAGTGCCCTTTA
>CAYXXK010000011.1:19087-39661 GCA_964469045.1 uncultured Klebsiella sp. | reverse complement strand
TCGTCCACTTTGGAATGATTGTGCATCCCAATCATGTCATCTTGACCTTGGAATTATAGCACAGCCACTCATATTGATTCTGATAGCACACTTCCAGAAGGCACATAGCAACCTGAATACAATCTATTGCGATTTCAGTTGTTGCATCAACATCTGGATCATCGCCCAGCGTTCATCCGCCAAACGAATATACCGTGCTAACTGGTCTGAATCATCAATCGACTTATTTGTCGGTTCATGCGTTTGCACCCGTTGCATTACCATGTCCGAATAACGCGCCATGGCAAGCAACGAACTAAGACGACTGTCGCTTTCGGTGAGTTGACGCAACATACGATTACGCACAATCGCATCATACTCGATATGCTTGCCAATCCCGCCAGTAATTGAATTCGCATAACTCCCAGAAGCAGCCTCACGCTGGTGATAGTAGGCGAGCTCTTCGTCGACAACTCCAATATCTGCCTCTAAGAGGAATCGCAGATTAAAGTCCCAATCACCAAGCACCGGCAGTGACTCATCATAGCCGCCGATTTTGTCGTATAGCGTACGCCGATACACAAACACAATCGGCGCAAAAAAGTTCTGGCGCGCCATTTCTAATAAGTACACCTGCTTAAAGTGGTTTTTGTATGGAGACCTCGACACCACAGTAATCACATCACCACGCACGCGTTCAATTATTTGTTCACAGCGCGATACTGCACCGCCGTATTTGCGACCTGCACTACTTTCAAGAAACTCAACCATCTTTTGTAAGAAGTGAGGATGCCATGAGTCATCATCATCGTGCACGACCACATAATCAGATGGTGCAGAACGAATGCCCAGATTTGATGCGGCCTCCATCCCAACACTCCGTTGATTACTGACAATTTGCACGCGTGTCAAATCCAACGGCACATGCGCTAATTCGTTCACTACCAGGTCGTATTGCCCACCATCATTCACAATTACAAGCAAATAATTGGTATAGGTCTGCTGAAACACACTCTTGAGTGCGCGGCGCAACAATACTGGGCGGTTCTTGGTGCGCATAACAATCAACACGCGAGGTTGTCGATCATGAACAATTTGCCAATGCACCGCCTCTTGAGCGACTTGTTCATTGGGATCATGAAAGAACGCTTGTGCCTGTACACCGCCAATCAAATCACGTTGACGCTGGATTGCATCATATGCAGGGTACTCTACAGCGATCTGACCTTGAATCCAAATCGCCTCACGGACTCGTTGCTCTGGTGAGTCGTATGCATGACGATCAACAGGGTCATACACCACCGGCACAACTAATGACCGACCAAAGTCAGCGGTACGTTTTTTTGTGGCCACAACCGATATATCATCAACTGTTGGGAAGAGGACTTTGTGCGCAAATTCATGACTCGCCCGATAAAAATCTGCATATATTTGCCGAATATCGGTTGATTCCGGCAATGTCGACAGGTACTCGCACACACCCAAATAATGCGCATCATCATCCAGTTGCGCCACGTATTGGAGTAATGCCTCAGCCTGTGGCGCATATATGTTGCCGGATGCATCCGTGCACAGCGTCTCGATACTGGATGCTTTAGGCTCAAACAACGACTCCATCACGTGCCGGTTGTACCACAGCGCAGTAATGGGCTGTGCAGGAATATATTCGTTGGCCTCGAACAACATCCCATGCGACTGGCGCGGCGTAGGCAATGTCTGACCAGCACCATACATCGTTGCAACGTAGAGCCCGACAAACGTGTATTCAGGGTAGGCAGCCTCCAACAATGTCTGACTCGTCCCTTGCCATCCACTGTCTATTAACACGATGCGCGACTTTGAACCAACAGCACCACGTAGTTGCATATCAAACCGCTCGGCCATTGTTGCAAAATGATGCTGTATCTGACTAAACACAGGATGTGGATCATTTAATGCATCTGCAAAGGTATTGGCTGGTAGATTAAACGGGCGCACATCGGCATCAAATGCAGGGGCATTTGGCTCAGTCGCCAGTAATGACGACACCACATTACTGACGTTATGTACGGGAAATTCTTTTTTGATGACCGTTAATGCATAATCAGTCGCACGCGCATAACATGCCTTGACAGTCAAAATCCGCGACATCCAAATATAGTCTTCGTCGTGCATTGGTACACTCGGCACAGCCGCACGATAAATGTCCATCAACGCTTTGATGCGCACGCCAGCACGTGATACATACAAAAACTTTGTATTCCCATCATCAAGATAGCGCATATGCTGATCAAGCACGTGCACATAGTAATGGATGATCGGACCAAGCACGTGCTTACCGAACTCAAAAGCAGATTGCGACGAATTGCGCATAATACCCTTCCCACTCCAATTACCAATGTGGCGACGACATCCAACTCCGAATGGGTAACTGCTGCGATTCGAGCTGATGCACCATGGCCCCATGATCGGCCATAATTTCACGGCGCATTTGCAACGGAATTGGCACATACACAGAAGGTATGCCGTAGGCTTGCGGACTCTGATAATCGCTCACCAACGAATCACCAACATGCACAATATCTTGCGGCGTAACCTGTAATTCACGACACAGCCACGGCCAGATCTTGCCACTGCGTTTAGATAAAATCGTATCCGCGCTCGAATATGTGGCAGCAAATATCGCCACATCAACCCCTAGTTGTACAAACAATTGATTGATATGCGACGCACGCAGATACATGTCACTGATATATATCACACGCCCACCAAGATTGATGTGTCGGTATATCATCTCGATGAGTGGACGGTTAACCGTTAACTGCGTCACCTCATATGACAGTTCGATGTCAACACAAGCATCAATGATGGCTGCGGTGGGTTGTACATGTACCTGCATAAGAATTACGCGGTATATGTCATCGATTGTGCCTTCACGACATCCCTCGCGCATTGGTGACAACCGATAGGACAAACGGTTTGCAAGTAACCGCCCAAACAATACATCATGCTGATGTATTGGCCGCTCTTGTATATGAGACAAGTAGTCCGCAACATGTGCAGATACCTCAACAAAACGCGTAAGTTCAGCTCGATGATTGCGCAGCAACAACGTATCAAACACGTCAAACGACATGATGGTTTTTGGGGTAATCCGAGATTCAATATCAGCCACTATTTGACCCGCAAGCGCAGGCTGCAGTACATCAAAACGATTCACGAGCGCTAACACATGCTGTGGGAGTGCACCAGGCGTATACACGGTTGTATTGGCATTCATGGTTGTCCCTGTCGTGGTATTTATCAAGTGATACGAGCATCCGCAACAACCATTTCTGACTGTTCGGTGCACCAAATTCATGAGTTATCAGAATGTAACGGAGTAATCATACCGCACAACGTTTGACAGCGTCAAATATTGCCATGCAAAACTCACTACAGTATGCTATAGTTTGTAGTATATGTATCTACAACAATAGCGCATTTAGTGTTGTTTGCATGGCATGGAGGGGACGATGCTGACACAGCTCTCACAACTCGTAAAACGAGTACTCAGCGTGATATATACCCACAAATCACCAACTCCCACGACACAGTACGACGAACTGTTTGCCCAGTTGCCGTCCGCATGGCTACAACCCCCACCTGACTTCGATGAACAGCGCTATTTATCAGAAAACCAAGACGTTCGTGGTTATGTACGTCAAGGACGATTTGCATCGGGATTTGACCACTACATGAAACACGGTCGTCACGAAGGTCGACGACGCCCCATCAAACACCTCTAGCACACACGTCACCGTTTCGAACGGCGAAAACCAGCGGCTTCGACATCTGCAACCGAATCATAGCACACGACGTCGCTGTTTTTTGTGATTGCATAGTATGCACCATCAGGCATGTGATAGATCATCGTACGCTTGTTGGCTTTGATTTGGCCTGCGGCACATGGTGCTGCGGCTGCACTATCAGGTGTGGCTTTTGGCGCAATCACACGCGTGGGAGATGATGGAAGCGACTGTGCAGATTGTGTCCACCAATACCACACCCCACCAATACTCATGACAAGTATCACTACACCTATCGTCCACTTCATCCACCCGAGCATCACCGGTTGGTGATACCGCTGTGCCCGCAACGACTCACGCAACTGCTTCGCCTGTATCGCATTTGCCGCATTAATGGCATTTAATAGACGTGTTATGTTATCAGCCAAGCGATCAACATCATCGATATGAATGGTACTTTGGTGTGCCCATTTATTGCGGATATGCCGCACTTCGTACAACATATTGCGCTCATTTGTCGTCAAAATACGACCAAATGTGCTATCCCAATGATGAATCATGATACGCACAAGTGCGGTAGCATCTAAGTGCAACGGCGTATGTTGTGCACTGATGCGCAAATCAGGCGTAGCACGCAATACCTCAAGCCAAAGCGTACCATGTACGCTTTTGATGGCAGTCGTAACAAATGGCTCAAACCCTTGTTGAAACACATGTAGTAATTGGTCGACGGCGTTGCGTACGTCGCGTTGACTCTCCATGATACACCTTGTATATCTACGTATAACGTCATCAAGACGAGACACATATACTATACACTACGCACGCACATCTACGACACCGATTATGTCAGCACGAATTCTCTTTTGTGAAGACGTTGCACAAAACTCGTATATACCGGCTGGCCAGGCTCCACGTCTGCCACCGCAAAATCGATAATACCGAACGTGCGTAGTTTGGCTTGCTCAATCGCCACTTGCCAAACTGCAGCCATCACTGCTGAGTCATTACCAGCCTGCCCACATCCCCACGCACCTAATACCAAAACATTGGCCCGTGTTGTAGCAGCTACATGTAGTACACGCAAAGCTCGTTGCACCATCAGTTGCGGCACTTCTGCTTCACGCTCAGGCATGACCTGTCGTATCGTGCGTGCATCGACGGCACACGCATGCACAATATCGCATTGCCAGGGCTCATCAAGCAAATCGCCGCCGTGATTGCGAAACACGGGCACTCGCGGTGTTACTGCTACCGTGTCGTCATAAAACGGCCCATCGACGACAGACTCATGCATCCACGCAAAGTCGTGCATACAATACATCATACTCGATGACCGCATCAAACTCTCCTCTTGAACAGGATATCCGTCAAGCCATTCAGGACCACGATGACCGTTACTCGCAAAGTTTAACAGTGCCACGCGGTATCCTTGACGTGCACGCTCTCGTGCCACCGTCAGCACTGAATTATTGTAGACATAGGCGTGTGTATATCCATAACGACCAGTGGCAGGCGCTATCTGGTCATTCGCCCCGTATCGCGCGCGCTGCTGTCGCGCTATCGCCTGTAACGAAGAGATTGTAATGTCTACCCCGCTCGGGTTTGTGTAGACACCTCGATCGATGATTGTTTGAGTGGCTTGACTGAGTTTACGCGAAACGGTAGCAGGCGTTATATGCTCTGCATACGTTATCGGCGCAATACCTAACATCAGATTTCTCCGCATATCACTCCCACAATATCGCTCTTGTATGCTATAATTGCATTAAATAAACGTCATACGTTACACGGTAACTTTATTATAAAATATTACAAGTCCACATATGTGGTCACATTAAAAGTGAGGCTATATGGCAATTTTTTATCATCCTGATGTCACCAAAACAGCACACGCATTTGACACGACCCGCAAAGGGGCAGATGTTGCAGCCTCACTCGTCCTGCAAGGATGGCACATCAACACCCCGGCACCGATTACACACGTGACTGCTACTCGGTATCACGCACATGATTATGTTGATGCACTCGTTACCGGTGAACCAATTGATCTCGCAGAATCACAAGGATTCACGTGGGATACGTACACATGGCAATCGGTTGCAGCCCAAGCAGGCGCCATGGTTGATGCCGCGCAATACGCATGTCAACACGGACGAGCCTATGCACTTAGTGCTGGATTTCACCATGCACGCAAGGGGATAGGCGCAGGATTTTGTTCGTTGAATGGACTGTCAATTGCGGCAGGCGAGGTACTTGCCACCGACGCACACCGGCAGGTGCTGGTGCTAGACGTTGATGCACATTGTGGCGGTGGCACGATGAGTATGTGCGCAGGATGGGAGCGATTTATCCATGTCGATATTCAGACGAATCGGTATGATGGATATGCATCGCGCATACCGCACCACCAAGCATACATACACAATGCTAACGACTATCTTTCGACGCTCCAACAACTCTTGACCACTGTAGCAATACAACTGAACCCAGGCGATCTCGTGCTCTATAATGCGGGCATGGACATACACGAAGATTGTCGAATTGGTGGACTTGATGGCATAACGACAGATATTATTCGTCAACGTGAAACACTTGTGAGCGAATGGGCACATGCCCATTCGCTCTGTGTTGCAGCGTGTCTCGCAGGTGGATATGCAGGTGGATCCCTTACGCACGAAACACTCGTATCACTCCACACGATGAGTGTCGAGATTTGGCTAGGCGATACAGACTAGGTATTACTAATCGTTACTCCACGAAATTTGTGATGGAACAGTCGCCATACCTGTTGATCATAGCTCGAATCAGGAATGGCAATATTTATGGCCGCTACTGCATGTAACTTTACACGCATGAATGCTTCATACAGGACCTGTACGAGTACGTCCGCATTCACATCAAGATTGACCGCAAATACCAACACATTTGCGCCAACTCGCTGGACGGCATGCATGACTAACTGTAACCAATGAACCATCGATGCGGATTGTACATGTTGCCCAACCACAACATCATCGATGGTCTCGTGCGCAAGTGTGATGATGTCACTGTGCCATGGCTGATTCAATAAATCACCATCATGTGTACGAAAAATCGGCAACTGCGGACTAACCACTGGCTCACTTGTATGGCCGAGTTGATAACAGCCACTCTCAAAAATACACTCAGCGAGCCCTGCAGAGCGCAACAAAATGTTTTGCTCTGCCATACTTGTTAATAAGCTTGGATGACACAACCGCAACGGTGTTGGATTGACAACAGCAACCCGATATCCTCGTTGATGCCATGCATGCCCCACCGCCAACGGCGTTTGGTTATGCACCATGATACTTGTTGCATCGTAAGTGCGACGATATGTTGGCTTATGCAACTTTGACACGCAATTGGTATGCAAACGGGCAGCCTCTTGCGCTGCTCGAAAGATAACTTTCTGTTGGGTTGGCGCAACATACCAGCCGCGATTCACAATCGCTCGCGTTGACTGCACAAGATTATGAATTACTTTGGCTGGAAGCTGGAATGGATCATTACTCAGTGGCGCTAAATGGAGCGGGGGAACAAACATTGCATGGCCTCTCTCACTCTGAAATACTGCCAATACACTCACTATCTGAAACGCTATCGTTGATATGTTGTTTATACCATCGTTCGTAGGATTTGATTTCGTCAATTATGACGAAAATGCATAGATATGCAGTATTCTTGATAGATATCAAGCAAAATCACCATACATGATGAAGCTTTCGCAACGCGCATTTCAAAATACCATTAAAACCATCCACATATATGGTTTTTTATGATATGATACCAATATTACGTATTAAATAGCAAGGTAGTAAGAACAATGTCAATAGAAACATTCGTATACGATACGCCACATGCGCTTTTTCATTCATCGTTTTTGACGCGCATCCAGACACAAGCGGCAGGACGGCGCACATTAATAATTAGTGCGAACATGCACCATGCACGCCAACTGAAGCACCAAATCGCAACCGCACAGGTAGCCAATACTAGTGTCATGACACTCCAGGCATTTTTGATACGGCAGCTCAACTATATACGACCGCATAAGGTATTAAATGCGACGAGTCGCGCAATGGTTGTTGAGCAAGCATGGCAACGCGCGAATGGTGCAATGTGGCATCGTTATGGCACGAATCGCGGTGCATTGCAAGAAATCGGCATGCTATTGAGTTGGATATCGAGTCATCGACGACAGTGGCGGCATGTATCAGACGAAATCGATCAACATCACGAGCTTGGTGCAATTTATGGGCACTACACACACATGCTTGATCAGCTTAATGCTATTGCCTATGATGATGTGGCATTACATGTGCTTGATCAACCGTTGCCTCCACTCGAATACGAATATCTCGTTGCATGTGAGTTACACAATGCACAACCAGCACAGTTAGCTGTGCTTGCGCGCTATGCAGTTAATTATCCGATGTGGCTCGGCGGATGGGTAAGTCATCCAGATAGTATACCCGAGCAACGCACCCTGGCAACTTGGTTAGCACAGTTTGCACCGATAGCTACATGGAGCACGCCAGACAGCACGGGCACGCAACTTGTCAAACGTCTCACAGGCGACGCACACAGTACACCTACGTTTTGGATGGTAGGGAATCGTGATTCAACACAACTGCCTTGGATTGCAGGTGCAGCAACGATTGTTGATGAGTGTCAAGCAGTCGCAGCGTTTTGCCATCAGCAGCTCCTACATGGGCATGCAGTGCATGTCGTGTGTGCTGATGAGAGCCTAATCCATCACATACGGTCGGCAATCATCCAACAAGGGGTAGCGTTACCCCCACTCGCACCACCAAACTACATCAATCCGATTATTAACCTCGCACGCATCGCACTACGTTGGATTACAAGTACCGATGAAGACGAGCAATTGCGGCTCATACAACGCATCCTCACCCTGCCGTTTATTGGTGTAGCTGCGAGTGAAGCACGCCAGATATGCAATGATGTTGATCATCCGACCCATCGTGCTATTCGAACGTGGTTGACACAGATAGATCCAACACACGCAATTGCACCACAACTACGTCAATTACTCAATCAAAGTGGGGCAATTATGTGGGCCTGGCAGTCAGACACGCATGGAGTTCATGTGCGAGATAACTGGCTTCGTGAGACGCGCACATGGCTTGAGCGTATCGACGAGATTGATAGCATCGCACAACAACATCACCTCGATGACCGTCAACGCGACGCACTACTCCTCGGTGTTGATGCGCTCCCAGCGCCGATGCAGGAGCTCTATAGGAGTACCATCCCACTGACAATTTCTGCGAGCATTGGCGCCCATGCAGCCCAAGATTGTGTCGTTGTTATGGGATTAAGCGAACATGTTGCGCCACGGGCAACATTTGGGTTCCAACTTCTGAATGAGCACGACTTATGTGCGGTATTTCATGCGGCAGTGCGTCCAGTGTTGCCGTTCCTGACAGACCCCAATGCTTGGCAAGCACGCGAGCAACGACGATTTGCGAGTCTCATTGCAAGTCATGCACAACAGGTCGTATTGAGTTTTGCGCACTATGGCGTCAACGGACAAGCACAGCTCGCTACACCATATGTTGCGCCATTGTTACATGGTCTCGCAGATTTTGACCGCGATGGTCATGTCGTTGTGCATAACCCGGCAGTGTCCTGTGTGGCAACACTACCAATCCCACAGGCCATACCGACAACGCAACATGCCACTCAGCCGCTCCAACTCCTGACAAATAATGCGTTTTCGGCGAGCCAAATAAGTACATACTTACAATGTCCTCGACGTTATTATTATGAGAAAGTCATCCAGCTTGGGCACGACGACGAAAGCGAAGTTGATGAGCGCAATCTTGATATGGGGGCGCTAGCCCACGAAGTTTTATGTGCCGTAATGGGCAATGGTGCCACAGAAAATGTTGATTTGCGGAGCGAGTCCCTCGAGGCTTTTCGTCATCGCTTTGCGGTCATGCCTCAACGCATAGACCAAGTACTACACGCCGCATGGCAAGGGACAACCATCACACTCACAGGTGGCGGCACCTATCACGCTAGCCAGGCATGGCATCAACGATTCGGCACCGGCCTTCGGCTACGCAGCAATTGGCTACGCATCGAAGGGATGCTACAACGCTGGTGGGAGTACGAACGTGCCTTGTACGATACACATCCCAATCGACGGCCACTTTTACTCGAGCATCAGCTTGACTATGTACTTGATGGCATGCGTATCGTCGGGCGTATTGACCGTATCGATGTGGTACATCTCGGATCGACGATGCGCTATGAAATTATCGATTACAAAAGTGGCAAGCCCAAACCGTACTCTGAATTATTGTATGGATTCGTCTCGCGTCCTGATAAAGAGCTCTCGAACTTTCAGATTCCTATTTACTTGTTAGGGCTCAATCAAGTGAATTGGCAATTGACGCCACCAGCTGATGTCTTGACGCTCTTTTATTTGGGCAAAAGTAGCGATAAAAACGGCCAACTACGAAGCGTATATGTCACCAATCACGAGACGAATTTTGTCAAGTCAGGGAATAGTCATATTGGATTAAACCTGAATGTCAATGACTTGTATGGGCCAATTCAGCATGACTTGGTCGCCTTGATGAAACGTATGCGCTATGCGCCATACCCAACTAAACCATCACGCTTCTGTAGCTATTGTGCGTTTACTCAGATTTGTGATGATGCAGAATAAGAAAGGACGATAATGACACAACTCTTCATTCCAAATACAGGGCAGCGCGACGCGCTTAATGCCGCACCAGATACCACGTTAGCGATTATTGCTGGGGCCGGTACCGGCAAAACAGAGACACTAGCACGACGCTATGTCAAGTTATTGGCGCATGACTCAACGCTCCACCCGCGCAATATTGTGGTGTTGACATTCACAGAAAAAGCCGCCACCGAAATGCGTGCACGTATCATGTATACAGTGGTACACGAACAACTGCCGTTTGGACGCATCGATATGGCAGAGGCCCATATCTCAACGTTCCATGCATTTGCAGCCCGGCTTGCACTACAACGTCGGATTGCACTTAACTTAAATCCTGATGAGCCGTTTTGTGAAGAATTAGCGCGCGACGAGATTGGTCAAGCATGTTGGGAACGCTTTCTAGATCATGGATGGCAAGATGCAATTCTTCATCTCGGTACACACATTGACGAATACGATTGGAATGACGACAGCATCTATGCGCATATCGAACAAATGATTGCCGATGCCAAAGGGTTAGGTCATCAACGTGAATCACTCATTGCAGCCGTGAATCACACGCGTACGCTCAGCAACAAACACGATTTATACGGACAACTCTTGGCGTGGAATTTTGTGAGTCGTGCTCATGAATTAAGTCAACGCGGACAACTCGACTTGGATGACTTAATGCATATAGTGCCAGTCATTGCAACGCAATTCCCCGAATTATTGCAACATATACGGTACATCATGGTTGATGAATACCAAGACACGAGTACCGCACAAGCGCAACTGCTCGAGAGTATCACACCACGGCGGAATGGCCGCGACATTGCACGCACCGTAGTCGGCGACCCTCGCCAAGCAATCTACGTCTGGCGTCAAGCAAATGTCAATAATATTGTGCAAATGCGTCAGCAAAGTCATGTGGCAGTCAATCTAACCGAAAACAGACGATCACTGGCACCTATTCTCGCCGTTGCAAATCGCAGTCTCGCATCGTATCAATTTAGCAATCCTGCAGAATTTGATGCAGATGCACTACTCCATCCACCAGATCAATCACCACAAGCACCGAACGATTGTGTACGATTCTGGCAATTTGGTGACCGTCATGCAGAAGCTGATGCACTTGCTATGCGCATGCTCGAACTCCATCACACACACAACATTGCATATGGGGACATGGCTATACTCTTACGACAGCGCACACATCTTGATATGTATGCCGATGCGATGCAACGTGCTGGTATTCCATTCGATCGTGGCAAAAACGATCCGTTCTATCACCGGCCGTTAATTCTTGATGCGATTCATGTACTAATTGCATGTTATGACCCTGCAAATGAGCAATCATTAACGCGAGCGCTCTTATCTGCTACGCACACCTGTGATGAAAACAGTCTACGTGCGATCCGCCAGCAACAGCGTGCTACGCGGCTATGGGAGTTACTCAAATCATCGCAAGAAACGTACCCGCATATAGCCCAATTCGTGGCAAATGTATCGGCGACACATCATGCACAATGGGAAGTTGCACCAGCCGAGTGGTTTGCGGAAGCGCTCGAGCGCTTCGGTTTATGGAATCGCGACGGTGCATATGGGCAACGCATGTTAACCAAACTCATCAATGACTGCCGTGCACTCAATAGCAGTGCAAGTCACGACCTTATCCGTGAGTTACTCAACCGTATTCGTCATGAGCCAGAAAGTGCATCTCCTGAACTCAAAACGAATATGAATGCGGTACAAATAATGACGGTACATGCAGCCAAGGGGTTGGAGTTTACCGCTGTCTTTGTACCTGATGCTCATGCATTTAGTGTGCGATCCAACAAACAAATCACCTTCCAAAGTGGCATACTAGTAGACCCAACCAGCGATGAGCCAACCCAACGCACAGCCCATACCGAGCTCGAGCGTCAAAAAGCCAACGAAATGGTGGCATTATGGTACGTAGCGTTGACACGTGCCAAACGTTACTTGATGGTAAGTGCAATCAAACTCGACAAAGGCACGTTATTTACGCGCATGTACGAGTCATTACAACAACACCCATTACCGCAGGTTGAATGCGGCGTTGGCGCGATATCCCCCATATTCGCTCCCACATCAGCACTCAATATTACCCAAGCGCATCCTCTGCCAACAATTCAGCGCATTGCCAACAAACAAATTATTACACTCTCACCATCAGCGCTGCATGAACTGACACTCTGTCCACAACGCTACCGATTCCAGCGACGGAGTGGTCTCGACGAGCTCCTCATACGTGACGAAGATGTGCCGACAGT
This sequence comes from uncultured Klebsiella sp., assembly GCA_964469045.1. Taxonomy (GTDB): domain Bacteria; phylum Chloroflexota; class Chloroflexia; order Chloroflexales; family Roseiflexaceae; genus UBA965. The sequence continues at coordinate 26,891 of CAYXXK010000011.1, read as the reverse complement.
GTACTGGTCGGATGCCACATCAACAGGGTATTACACTTTACCAACATATCAAGATGCTTGGCTCGGGCTACCCGAAGAACCGCATGAAATACAAATGCATGAAGACCCCGAGTCAGCCGGACGGTCAGCACGTGCGATTGGCTCACTCTTTCATTTGGCTACAGAAGCACACGCACATCTTCCTAATGCCAACAGTGCACAACTTTGTCAGCGCGCCATAGAACGCTATGGCAAACCCGTAGACACGCAAACGACACGCCTGTTACATGAAATAGTAGGAATTTACAAAGAATCGCCACTTGGGCAGTCTGCGCCTCAACTTCATGAAGTCGAACAGCGGATACGATGGAGTGTCGAAACTCCACTTGCAGTGATTGAGATGACCGGCGTCATTGACCGACAATGGAATGGCACGATTATCGATTACAAGACTGATGAACACCTCGACGGTCTTGCAGAACGCCACGGCGATCAGTTACGACTCTATGCTCAAGCGTGGATGCGTCATCATCGCCACAGTACTGCACCTGCAATCGCTGTCTATCATGCACGCACTGGCAACCTGATTCAAATCGCAAATGATGAACGTGCAATGCGTCATACACAACAACACTTAGCAACAGCAGCAGCGCATCTCGTCAACGGTGATTATCCAGCGCGTCCCGTACACACCTACTGTCGGCACTGCCCAGCACGAACGATTTGTCCAGACGGCAAAACCGTCGTGCCAGCACAAGATATTCCCGCGTTTGAACCATTTGGATGGTAAAAACCGAGATTTATTTTTTCAATTTCAACGGTCGCATCGGCCAAATCTCACCCTTGAACGCTTGAATCACCTTAAGTAGTTGCGCATCATCGGCCACGTAGCGCTTGAGGTGATTGAGCAATCCTTGACTTGCGCCATGTTGCTGCAGTGACTCAGCCAGCGCCTCGGCATCGTACGCAGCACTCTGGAGAATTTGTTCAGTCGGCTCAAGCTTCATTTCTTTGACAAAGCGGGACGGCGTCGCCGTCGGCAAAGCATCGCGCCCAAGTCCCGGCTTGGGCAGTGGCACCCCAATTGTCAATAATTCTTTGGCACGGGTAATCGCCACATAAAACAGCCGACGCTCCTCTTCGATGGCATCAGACCCAGCCGGCACAGCGGTTGGGTCACTACGATCGTACACCTCAGGTGAATTGCCGTAAGCCGGCATATAACCCTCAAGTGCAGCCGGAATGATGACGTGGTCATACTCGAGGCCTTTGGCTCGATACACCGTGGTCAACAACACCTGCTCGGGTTCTTCTTTGCCGGCGGTGTGATCGAACTCGCGCAACCACGTCACAAACTGATCCGCCGGCACCGATAGATACTCGACGACCGCAATCAACTGTCGCACGGCAATCGACCGCTCAGCAGCCGCCTCGCCGCGACCATAAGCCCGCACAAAATGCTCATCAAGGCGTAGCTGTTGCGTCAGCCACGTCAACACCTCGTAGGCACTGGCGTTATCGCGGAGCAGGCGCGTCAACTGCTCGAACATGGCTAGCATATCGTCGAGCCGGGCCCGGACTTGCACCGACGATGATTCACTGGTGCTCAGCTCAGTCAGCCACTGTCGGAGTGTCTGCGCTTGATGTATCGCTTGGCGGAGTTGTTGCTTCAGGAAGTCGCGTTGCAAGCCGCGCATCGGCGTATTGGCGATACGCACGAACACCTGCCCGAGCGCATCGTCGAGTGGCGCATCAATCTGCGTCACTAGCTGCATGTAATCAGCCAAAATCATATGCTCGCGACGTTGGTAAAATGGCCCACGCCCCAACACACGATACGGGATTTCGTTGAGCAGGCAGGCCATCTCAAACGCCTGTAATTGCCCGAGCGTACGCCCGAGCACCACCACCGACGAGGCAGGGTGGTCGCTTAACCAGCGCTGCAGTTGCTCGCAGACCTCTTGGTCGATGATGCCGGCTTGACTACTGCGATCCTCAATGATTTGCACGGCGGTAGCCCGTTGCAGACTTGCCGAGACTAAGTCTTTGGCAAAACGCACGCTATTGCGCACAATCACATTATGGGCGACTTGAGCAAGCAGTGGACCAAAGCGAAAGCTAACAGTCAATGGGTAATCGACCATATTGCGTTGCGTCAACCCTTGACCAAAGCGTTGAATCAAATAGTCTGGTCGGGCGCCGCGCCACTCATAAATCGTCTGGTCGTCGTCGCCGACAACCATCACGTCAACGTTGGTGGCGGCGATTTTTTGGACGAGTAACTGCTGGCCAAAATTCACATCTTGATACTCATCAACGATCAACACGCGCAACCCGCCCACAACTTTGCGCCAAAACTGCGGATGATTATCGGCCAAATCGAGCATCATACCGACAAAATCGTCGAAACCGACGGCTTGCATCGATTGACGCATCTCTTCGTAACGAGCATAGACCAGCGGAATATCGCTACTGCTCGCATGGGCGGCACGCTCACTCCCTGCCGGGATGAGAGCGGCCTTCCACAGCGTAATTGCCGCCGACACGGCATCGACATCAACCGCACCGTCTTCGATAATACCCTCTTGTACGAGCGATTGAATCGAGCGGTGCATCAACAGACGCGACTTATCGCTTTCGTCATCGAGCCACCACTCGAGCGGCTCAGCAATCACCTGTTCATTGATGGCTTGTTTGATCCAGCGAAAGGCAAATGAGTGGAACGTATCGACGCGCGGTTGGTCAGCTTTGTCGGGCAAGAGCAGACTGATGCGCTCTTTGAGTTCGTTGCGGGCAAGTGCGTTATAGGCAAAGACACGAATGCCGCGCGGATCAACGCCGAGCTCTTTGATGAGGTAGGCGACACGCAACACGATGGTGGTGGTTTTGCCTGAGCCAGCCACAGCCAAGACACGGGCATGCTGACGGAGTGGATGGGCGATGACGGCAAGTTGTTCGACGGTCGGATCAGGTATATGCATAACTGAATTATACCGCCATACAACGCACAGCGGAGTGGATGATACTCATCCACTCCGCCACAGAAGAAGAAACCCGTTGATTTAGTCGGTCAATGAGCGCAAGTAGCGCACTGACTTAACAAAGCCCTCTTGGGCGCCGAATGCGTCGTCCTCATGCTCGACTGAGATGACACCGTCGTAGCCGACACGGCGCAAGGTGGTGATGAACTCACCCCAGCGGATGCGGCCGTAGCCGGGCAACACGTAGCGCCACCAGCCCGAAGCGTTGCTGCCGATGCGGGCGCGGATGGTTGGGTTGACCCATACGTCCTTGGCATGGACGTGGAAGATGCGATCCTTGAACTCACGCACGCCGTCGATGTAGTCAATCTCTTGCCAATCGAGGTGTGATGGGTCGTAGTTGAGGCCCATGTGAGCATCAGGGAATACTTCGAACAACGTGGCGAAGTTCTCAAGGTTCTGCAAATTGGTGGCATACCAATTCTCGAACATAATCTTGACGCCGTGCTCCTTGGCCAAATCGGCCATTGGGCGCATATGCTCTGGCAAATCCTCGCGGATGGTCTTGTTGCGGTCTTTGCCTGGAGTTGGGAAACCCGCCAACGCGCCGACCATCTTGCAGTCGAGCTTGGCAGCCAACTTGATGGCAGCAGCGAATACTTCTTTGGACTTGGCGCGATGCTCGTCGCTGACACCGGTCAACATGCTGAACCAATAGCAGACGACGGCTGACAAGCTGATATTGTGCTTGGCCAACAACGCCTTGAGGTTGGCAATGTCTGCATCGGTAACCTTGGTTGCATCGAAGTTACCACCTGGCTCAACATTCAACTCAATTTGTTGCACACCAATTGATGCTGCCCATGCAATCATCTCTTCGATGGGCATGTCACGCACTGGAACCGACAAAATACCGACTTTCATGACAGACCTTTCTGTGAATCATTCACATGGCTACCACTCCCCAGACGGAGCGCCACATCGTCCGGTGTCACCCTAATCTGCGACGACTGCAACTGGCTTGCCACTTGTAGCTGACGCATATATTGCATCCATGAGGCGAGCCTGACGCAACCCCAACAAGGCTGGGCTTGGTGTCTGGGCAATCCCCAAAATACAATCGCGAAAATTCGCTTGCAACGACTCGGTCACCGGTACATTTGGGTACTTAACCATCTTACCGTTACTCCAGTGCTCCATCGTGCCACCATAAATACTCGTCTTGACGCTCCCACCCGTGCCTTGGATATAAATACCCTGCTCAAAGATGGTTGAATCTCCACTCACCGCTGCCGACCCAAGTGTACCGTCAGCAAAGCGCATAATCACGGTGCCCGCAACATCGACTGCCTCGCCTTTGTTATTCACAAACGCTTGCACCTCAGTTACAGACTGCCCCGTGAGATACAACATCGCATTAAACATGTGCGCGCCGCTGTCGTATAGATTACCACCACCAGACTGCACCGGATCGGCGCGCCAGGTGCCTTTTTGGTGCTGAATCCAGGGTTGGGCGCAGACACCAGTGACCAGCGAGAGCTGGCCTAAATCACCGCGGGCGACGCTTTCACGAATATATTGAAACTCACAGGTAAACGGGCCGGGGAATGCCACCGAAACCACTTTGTCGAGCTGTTCGGCTTTTTCGATGAGCGCGAGTGCATCCTCAGTATCAATCACCATCGGCTTCTCAACCAGCACATGAGCGCCTGCGTGCATTACCTCGACTGCCTGGCTGAAATGTTGATTATGCGGAGTCACAATCACAACGCCGTCGAGTTGTTCTTTTTTGAGCATCTCACGGTAATCGGCGTAGGTATTGGGGAGTTGTGTTTTGTCGGAGACCGTCTCCAAAATAAACCGATCGAGATTGGCCTGCGATGGCTCGGCAAGCGCAACAACACGTGCCCCCGGCAACGCATCAAACATGCGCCCATGATGACGGGCCATACCGCCACAGCCAATAATGCCAATTCGTACTTCGTCTGCCATCACGACCTCCTCGTGTGAGTGGCACTTCGCCTACACCATCCTACCATAGAACGGCGCCGACTTGGTGGCCAAAATCGTCTCTTCATCCGCATCGAACAGGTAGTGTTGGAGGTGATGTTGTGACAACATCACCATCCGCTGACGTTGATTGGTGCGCCCCCAAAAACCACCCTCAGGTGTAATCGACAAGGCACCATCATACCCACCCTCATACAACAATCCAAGCAAGGCAGCCCAGCGCGTCTCACCCATACCAACCGGCGGAGCTGCAATACGTTGCCCATCATGCCACAATGCATCAGTTGCGCGTACATGCGCGATCCGACTCGCATGATGGTGCACAAACAGCAACGGATTATCACCAGCACATTGAAACGCAACCGGATCAAATACGCAATACACTTGCCCAATCAATGCCCACACACGTTCGTATGCAGCACGTCGATCGATGAATCCTGTTTCATCGGGTTGTACCGCAAAACGAATACCGCTCGCACTCAGTGTTGCAAGGGTAGGCCTGAGTTCTTGCGCAAACATGTACGCATTCTCATCAAGCACATGCGAACGCATACCGCTTGTGGTCACAAAAGTCGACGCACCGAGCATCGCCGCATGTTCGCACGCAAGGGCACGTTGAGATTGTATTTGTTGGCGTTGTGCAACATCGGTGGTGAGGTGATTCATACCAAGCACATGCACTGCTGCACAGCGCAACCCATAGGCGGTGAGCATGTGGCGCAGAGCTTTGACCTGCGCATACGTCAGGGGAGCGGTATGTGAGAGGACAATATCAAGTGCGGGAATGTGGTGATCGGCGGCAAATTGACAATCTGCTTCGCACCCGTGAGGGACGGTTTTTGTGGCAAAAGAAATATACATGGCGTGTTCCTCATTGAACGAACGACGCCCTATTATAATCGATGTTTGCCTGTTCTAACGCATTGCGTACTACTTGCATGTCACGCCGCCCACCAAACTGAAGTGGCTCGATAAGCATCACAAATACATCAACCCCACGTGTCTTCATGATGCTTAGTGCAGTGACCCAATCAGCATCTGTATCGCTTGTAATGACGCACAACGTACTCCCGACTGCAACATGATGACGCGCAAATACGTCTTTGAGTGGCGTATTACCGCCACACCGTAGCGCAGCCAACCCGTCAAACACTGCAAGACGCTGCGCTACACCGCGTTGTGGCGCAATGTCAAGACTCACAAGACCATGTGCGACCAACCCCACTGAATGACCTTGTACTAGCCATTGCTGTGCCACAGATGCAGCAGCAGAAATTGCATATTCTTCTGTTGAGTCAGGGATTGGCATGCTCCCTGGCATAAATCCAAGTCCACGCCATTCTTGGACTGCACCATTGGCATCGAGCATAATAACTGCGGATACACCTGGTTCATTGACGCTTTCTTTGACCATTAATTGACCACGTTTGGCCGTAGTTCGCCAATGAACTCGTTGAACACTATCACCTGGACGATATTCACGTACTGAGACGACCAATGGTGCATCATCACTCGCACGGCGTCCATTGGTGCGTTGTCCGGTCATCATGGCACGTCCAATGGCCGCTAATCGCACTTGGCGCGGGCGCGGATGCACAAGTACGCGGTCTTGTGCCATAAAGCGACGTTCAACGCGAAACAAACCAAACGGATCACTCCCAACCACCACAGTTGGGCCAAGGGAATACACGCCACGGATAACCGCATGGCTACGCCACACACGCTGTCGTTCTTGCCGGGCGCCAAGATCAAGGACAACGCCAACCATGCGTTCGGGCAAGGCTGAGTCATCGATGACCTCTACCATACTGCGCGGGATTGGCCATCGATTGGTAATAGTAATACGCTCGCGAATAGTATCACCAACTACCACACGAGGCGTAAGCACATGACGTGACACAACAATTCCACTGACTGCATAGAAAGCCCAACCGACACACAGCACGAGTAGCACAATCAGCAGATAGCCCAAGCGAGCAAAAATCATTTGTCCCGTACCTTGGGCTGCAATCACGCCAAGAACGGCAAGAGCCAAAATCCAGAATGGCCGTTGAAGCGAAGAGGCAATGCGCATGAATTACTTTCCAATACAAAAACGCGCAAACACAATATCTAACACTGATTCGCTGACTTCTTCACCGGTTATTTCTCCAAGTGAGGCGACGGCGGTTTGCAAATCAACCGCCACCAAATCAGCAGTATGGTGATTTGCAAGACCGTCAAGGGCATCACGAACAGCCTGCGCAGTACGATGTAGTGCATCGATGTGACGTGCATTACTAACCCGTTGGTCGCTCGGCGGGGCATAATCAAGTAACAAGGCAGTCAATGCCTCTTGCAATCCAACAAGTCCGTGGTGCGTATGCGTCGAGACCTGCACAACTGCCGCAAACGGTTGTTCGCGTAATGCGATGACGCGTGACATTGTTTCGGCATTCGCCGGCAAATCGGCTTTGGTCAAGACCAAGATTGCCGGCAAATCACCTCGCGCATCAATCACAGCTGAATCCTGCGACGTTAACGGTTCAGAGCCATCAATCAAAATCAGCGCCACATCAGCTTCTGCGGCAACGGCTCGACTGCGTTCGATACCAAGTTGCTCGATACTATCGTTGCTATCAGCGCGAATGCCTGCGGTATCCACAAAACGCACTGGCACTCCCCCCACATCTGCATACGCCTCGAGCGTATCGCGGGTTGTGCCGGCGATAGGCGATACAATCGCACGATCATGGCGTAACAAGGCATTGAGCAGGCTTGATTTGCCCACATTTGGGCGGCCAATTAACACAACTTTGGCGCCATCACGCAACATCATGCCACTGCGCGACTCA
>CAYXXK010000011.1:0-18987 GCA_964469045.1 uncultured Klebsiella sp. | reverse complement strand
CGCATCGTAAATTCACCTGGGTCGGCGCTACGCGCACCACATGCAATGATGCGTTGAAGCACCTGCGTCATTGCGACGCGCCCACCGTGGCATGAAATTTCAACCACATCCTCGCCAGTATAACTCGCCGGTCCAGGCATATAAAAGGCAAGCACCTCGTCAATGACGCGGTCATCACCATCGTATACATGACCGTAGCGCACCACACGCGGTCGCCATGCACCGATACGACGTGGGCGCATAATCTGTTGCAATATTGTGAGGGCATCACCCCCGCTGATGCGGATTGTACCTATCGCTGCTTGGCCTGTTGCGGTGGCGACTGCCACGATCGTATCGTTGTATTTCATAGATGTATTCTACCTGTACTCTGCATACTCCTTGGACTAATTTCAATAGTCCACACATTTTGTGTACATCCACTACACAAAATATACACTATGACAAAACAATCTCTTTTCAAAAAAGTGATGTGCTATGATTGCCCCAAAGCGAATACGAGATTAGGCGAGCAATACACCAAGGAGTCGACATGGCAAGTGAGCGTACCATTCTGCCACGTAGCATACAGGCACGTTGGCTAGAGCTCCGTGCGTGGATTATGCAGCACCCTGATGCGCCGTGGTGGTTGCGGGTGCTCCGCCTCGGGCTTTTCCAGTTCGGTATGGGGGTATCATTAGCACCTATTACTGGCACACTCAACCGCGTACTGATTCACGAGCTCGCGATTTCGGCGGGGTTTGTGGCGGCATTGATGTCGATTCACTACTTTGTATCACCGATTCGCACAGTCATCGGGCACATATCTGATCAAAAGCGCATGGCAGGGCGATGGCGTACACCATATTTGGTATTAGGGGCAATGTTGACCTACGGCGGATTGGCGACAGCGCCATTCTCGTTAATTTTGTTCAGCCCAGAGAGCAATCTCCAAGGTTGGATGGTATACGTATTTAGCATTGCAATTTTCTTGGTATATGGCATCGGCGTCAACATTGTAGAGACTAGTTATTTGGCACTCGTGAGCGATATCACCAGTGATGGTGAGCGCGGTAAAACGCTTGCTGTTTTATGGTTGATGCTTGTAGTCGGTACCGTTGTCGGTTCACTGATAGTCGGCGTACTTCTTACACATTACACGCACTACAATCTCATTCGTGTGATGCAAGGGAGTGCTGTTGTGTTCTTAGTGTGTACGTTTCTGGCATTATTCAATCAAGAAAAAATGCGTCCAGATGGTACATTAGTAGCCGAGGTAAGCCGACAAGCACGCCAGTCGTTAGGGACGTCCATCAAAACATTATGGCAAAGCCCTGCATTACGCGGAATGTTTCTCATCTTTTTTGTGGCAACACTTGGGTTTGGAACGCATGATATTTTGCTTGAGCCCTACGGTGGCGAGGTGCTTGGCATGAGTGTCACCGCCACAACATTTTTGACGGCCATTTGGGGTATTTCAATGATTATCGCCATTATCATTGCTGGCTGGTGGTTATGGCGTGGCCAAGCGAGTGGCAAATTGTTAATTGCGGGTGGAGCAGCAGGCATCGTCGGCTTTGGCGTTGTGTCATTGAGTGGTTTTTGGGGCGGAGCGTGGTTGTTTCAGCTTGGTGTATCGATTATCGGCATGGGGCGCGGGTTGTTTATTGTAGGGAGCATCGCCACGGTCATGCAACTCGCTGACAACGCACATACTGGGTTGTTTTTGGGGATGTGGGGTGTTGTACAAGCGCTTGCGCAAGGATTTGGTACGATTGGTGGTGGTTTTGCACGTGACTTCATTCAACACACAACCAACAGCATCGTCATGGGGTATGTGGGGGTATATGGAGTAGCCGGGATGTTTTTGCTGTTCATGGTTGGATATATGGTCATCCGTCGCGTTGATCGTCGCCTAGCAAACGGTGAAATTCGTTCACCGTGGAGTGGACTCCAGGACATCCCTGCAGACCAACTCCTCTACTAAGGGGTAGCGCATGCACTACCTGATTGCGATAAGTTATGCCATCGTATTGTGGTGGGTCAGCACTGGCATCATCATTATTTTGTATCGCCAGCCACGTTGGACGTACGATGCCACATTCGGCTGCATGAGTGTCGTAGCAGCTGCATGTGCGGTTGCATTGTGGTTATTACGCAACACCAATGATACTTGGGCAGTGTATGCATCATTTAGTGCCGGTACCGTGGTCTGGGGCTGGAATCTTGCGAGTTATTACACTGGGTTTATCACCGGAGAACGCATTATATTGCCACCACTGCCACTAACGAGTCGTCAGCGGTTTGTCTTGGCTGTCAAAAGCACCATACACCATGAACTTGTGTCATGCTTTGTACTGATAAGTGCCTTATGGGCAATTCCCGGGTCAAGCAATCCTACTGGGTTTATTACAATTGTGTTATTTTATGTTTTACATTTGTTAGCAAAATTAAACATATATTTTGGTGTGCACAATTTTAGTGGAGAGTGGTTACCGGCACATCTGAGTTACATCACGGCGTTTTTCGGGCCTGCGCGTACGCATTGGTTCTTTGTGTTTACTGTAAGTATCGCTACTGCCTGCACAATTTGGGCGGGTTTGATAGCGCTCCAGTCGTCGCAATTTCAGTTGCAAATCGCAGGAGCGTTTTGGACGTTACTCAGCGGTGCTGGATTACTCGAGTTACTTGTATTGATGATACCGGCTGCGTATTTACACAAAGTGTTAGCGTTTTTGACACACTTATCAGTCGCTGCAAATACCAAACCGCGCTAAAGTAGGCTATACTAATGCTCAGTGGGTAAGCGGAGCAGTGCTATGGCAATAATTCTTGCAATCGACGAAGATGTCGTACTAACAATGAGTCTGGATCTCCAACTCGGACATGTAGGACATACGGTACGCCGTGCAGGGAACATGGCGCAGGTGCATCAACTTTTAAGTGAACTCAGCCCCGATATAATTGTCATCGATCCTGCCATTGATGGTCAGGCTGGATGGCAGGTTGTCTCCGAAAAAGCCAAGCTCATCCCCGTATTTGTAACTATTCACGAGCCAAACGACGAAATTACGGCACGCGCTAAACAGTTGGGTTGTGTTGGAATTATCCCCAAACCATTCATGGTTCGTGAACTCGTCGATGTACTAGCGCCGTATATCACCACGACATCAGCTGAAGCACCAGCAACGCCATCACAACCAGCAACAGAATCATCGAAGAAGAGTTCGACTCGCCCTGCAAAACCTCGTGGACGTACAATAAAGAGCGATGATGCCACGCCGTTGACTAGTCTCCCTAGCGGTGATGCGATTGGGTTATCGTTAAGTGATGAGGATGAGCTACTACTGTCCGGATTACCCAGCACCACATTAACGACACCTGAGCCAAGCGAAAGCGAAACACTCGGCGCACGCATGCGCGCATCACGCAACCGCCGCAGCATCCCGTTGACACAGGCCGAGCTCAATACCGGCGTACGACTCACATACTTGCAGGCAATGGAAGAAGATCGATTCAGTCATTTGCCGCGTGGCGCCATGGCTGAAGAGATGATTACCAAATATGCTCGGTATCTCGGAATTAGTGTTGAAGAGGCGTTGACTGAGTACCGGAGCTTCCAATACGGCGATCGTCACGACCCGATTACTGATTATGGCCGCGCAAACCTCCGCGTTATTTCGTATGGCAATGCTGTGCGACTATTGTTTGCGGTGGTTATCTTGGCCGGTATTGGGTATGGAATCTGGTATGTTGATCAACCGCGGATGCTGAACATGTTTAATAATGCCCGCCAGTTCGTCATGCCGTTGTTTGCAACGGTGACACCTATCAGCACGCCTATGCCAACTACTATAGTGCCTGCTGATGAGCCAACTGCCACTCCTGCGCCCTAGTTATACGCGTTGTGGCCAATAGTGCCACAGGTGTGCAACGGTTGGCATTACCCAACTTGCCCATGGGAGCAATTCGGCGGCAGTTGATACACCCGACGTCACACCTATTTGCGCCATCACGCCTGCGTTATGTCCCATTTGCATGTCGGCAGGTGTATCACCGATCATCACTGCATCGATTGGATGCACACCAACCGCACGACAGATCGCTAATATTTTGTCTGGCGCAGGCTTTGGTGGCATGTGTGCGTCATCGGCACACGCCAATGCCGACACATACTGTTGGACGCCAAGATGGTGTAGCGTTGCGATAGTGGGTTGTCGGTTGTCGGCCGTGGCAATGGCGATGATCACACCACGCTGATGTAATTGACCAAACAGCGCCGGAATATCTGCCAACGGGAAGACGCTCATGGTTGGGTCTGGCGGTTGCCACGCCTGTTGCACAACCGCATACGCTTGCGCCAAATCGCTACAGTACGGGATTATAAGTTGGACAACGAGTTGTTGCATCGTTGCCATCGGGGAAATCGACAACGCCCCTTGTGGATCTATGCGAAACGTATGCGGGTCAACTCCGTAGCATTGTAAAATTGCATAGCGTAAATCGACCGCTAGCTGGTGACTTATGCGTTGGGCAAATCCGTCAGCCCAATGTCCCCACATTTTTTGGAAATCGATTAACGTGCCGTCTTTATCGAAAATCACGAGTTTCGCAGGTCGTGGCAACATAATACCATCCCTCATTATTCAATGGCAAAGATACTCTGCCACTCTTCTTCAACGACTTGCTTCGCTTGTAACATTTCTTTTTCATCGGGAACAATAACCTGCGCAATTTGCTCAGGTGCAGGAAAACGCGCAAGTAAATCTTCAGAAATAATGCGTGTGCGTTGCATTTGGTCAAAGCGAGCAGGTATTGCATTTGCACGGGCAAGGATGAGTTGTACCTCATCACTAAACATGTGTTCTTGCCATAGTCGCGCGGCAAACGGATGGCGTGCATACGCATTAATCGCATGGATATTGAGGCCAGCAACTGAAGCATTCGGTAACACGGTTTCGACTACAGGAGCACCTGCTGTCTCGGTGACGATTTGCATAGCAAGATATGACCACATTGGCACAATCGCTGCCTCGCCCAACAAGAACAACGACTTCGTTCCGATGCGATCAACGAGTACGCCACTGTTGCGCAATTGCGCAAAATACCTGATGCCCTCACGCATATCGACCAGACCACCAGTACGCTCAATCGTCGCCGCATACACCACATGGAGCGCTTGATGCGATACCCGCGGATCGCCAGGCAGTGCGAGAAGTCCCATAAAATCTGGATTATTAAGCATCAACCAGTTAGTCGGCGCAGTACGCACAAAATCACGATTCACCAGGATTACGATGACGCCATAATATCCACAGCTCCAATACCCGGATGCATCTTTCAAACGATCAGGGATTTCGCTCCACGTCTGCACTTGGTAGGGTTGAAATAGACCACGTGATTGTGCATATACACCTTGGACATGCGTCAAATCGACTACATCAGGTAATTGATCTGATGGTTGAACCGCCGTTTGTTGCATGATTTCTACCACCTCGCTCGACGATGCATCCGGCGTCAGTTCGCGTACGGTGATTTCATATCGTGCGGTGAAGAGATCAATAATTTCATCATAACCAAACAAATCACGAGGCATACCAATAATCGCCAGCTCACCCTCTGATTGTGCTTGCGTAATTAATTCATTCATGCCGCCCATCGCATCCAACGTCAGCGGCCCAGGTTTTGGTGCGAACGGCAGATTTAATACCGCACTCGTTGGTTGAAGGGTCGGTGTCGCCACAATTGTTGGAGTGGGCGCCATACTTGCCAACACCTCAGCGGATATTTCGATTGTTGGTTGCACTGCGGGAGCTTCGGGTGTACGTTGCCCGCAGGCTGCGGACACTGCGCTCACACTCACAAATACACAGCGTCGCAAAAAAGTTCGACGCGCTTGTTGTTCAGAAATCGTAGCCATCACACCGTTCATTTCGCTTCAACACAACCACTTCATATGTATTATAGGGTGATTTATGCGCGATGTACCGATGCTCCTCACACGGCAACTTATGCTATACTTGGGCGCATCGTGTTCTTTGTACATGAAGGAGCTGGCATGCCGCCTCGTTATAATCCTACTTGGAACTACCACACGCGCATGGTACATGCAGGCGAACGCCAAACTCCTCAACCCGGTGCCCCAACGAGCACGCCACTCTACAGCTCAACAACATACTATCATGAAAGCCTCGCTGATTTCGATGCTGCCCTAGCAGGGAATGGGTATGCATATGGGCGGAATGGAAATCCCACAAATACTGCGCTCGAAATCGCTGCGACAGCAGCCGAGGCAGGTGTGGGCGCTCTTACAACCGCCTCAGGCATGTCAGCAATATATAGCGCAATCGTTGCGGTTGCCCACCTCAACCGCCGTCCATTACGTTGTATTGTTGCGCCTCGCGACATGTATGGCGCAACCACTATATTGTTACGTGACTTTGTGGCAACACACGGCACAACTATCATTACCTGCGATATGACGAATACCGCAGAAGTCGAATCTGTGATTACCACACATCAACCAGATCTCGTGTACATAGAACAGCTATCAAATCCGTTGTTACGCGTTGTTGATGTTGCGTATATTTGTGCAACAGCACGCGCCGTCGGTGCACGTACAGTGGTAGACAACACCATTGCAACGCCGATTGTGCAACAACCGTTGACTTTGGGTGCTGATTTTGTATGCCACAGTGCAACCAAATACTTTAGCGGACACGGCGACAGTACCGGTGGAGTGGTCGTCGTCGCCGAAGAGACGCTGATGGGGCCACTACGACACATCAACGCAACGCTAGGGATGGTGCTCGGCCCATACGAAGCCCTGCAAATTTTGCGTGGTATCAAGACGATGCCGTTGCGTGTGGTACGCCAATGCGACAATGCCATGGCAATAGCCACTTGGCTTGCCACCCATCCCGATGTCGCCACAGTACACTACCCAGGATTATCGCACCACCCCGATGCAACAACTGCTCAACGTACACTTGGCAATCGGTTTGGCGCAATGGTGTCGTTTGAACTTGCAAATACCACTGGGTTGCGTGCATTTGTTGATACACTACAGCTGGTACTACCTGCAAGCACGCTCGGTGACATCTACACGATGATTAGTGTTCCTGCCATGGCATCACATCGCGGATTAACACCGAGTGAGCGTCACGCACGCGGGATTAGTGACTCATTGATACGGCTGTCTGTCGGCATCGAAAGCGTCGACGATATTATTGCTGACCTCGACCACGGCTTACGCCAAAGTAGGACTTAGGCACATGCATGTCATATCGTTGGCATCGGGCAGTAGCGGCAATGCGACACTCATTCAGACTGCAACCGGCGGATTATTGGTGGATGCCGGAATCAGCGTGCGGAGCATCACCCAAAAGGTAACCCAACTAGGGACACCGCTCAACACATTACACGGGATTGTGATTACCCATGAACACGGTGACCACACCACAAGTGCGATTGCACTCGCCAAGAGATATCGCATACCACTGATTGCAAGTGCAGGCACGCTCCGTGCTATGCACATACCCAGCGATGTAATGACAGAGACATTGAGCGCATACCACTCATTCATGGTTGCCAATATGCACATCTCACCAATCCCGGTATCGCATGATGCAGCAGAGCCGATGGCCATCAAAGTGCGGCACGATACCATCACCGCCGTCATCGCAACCGATCTTGGGATGTGGGATGCACCATTAGTGGATGCCTGTAGTGATGCAGATTTGGTCGTGATTGAGGCAAATCACGAACGCGAACGTTTACATGGCAGTAGTTATGCGCCCCATCTCAAACTCCGTATCGCAAGCCCCCGTGGCCATCTTGATAATTTACAAGCTGGGTTGTTTTTGGCACAAATTGCCCAGAACAAACGTCGTCGTAGTGCATGGTTAGCTCATTTGTCACACGAAGCCAATACGAATGATCTTGCCGTACGGAGCGTAAAAAGCGTGCTTCGTATGCATCAGTGTGAACAATACTACCAGGCTATTACACCATTGCCACGCAACCAACCAATTGTTTGGGGGGCTGCGCAACGAAGTAGTCAACCTACACTGTGGGATGACGCATAAATGCATTTGTTTGACATTTCAGCACAAATGTTCTAAAATTCAATAACATCGTCCACGCAGTGCTCATCGCTCAGCACCTCTACATTCATCGTTATGATTGATAGACGGAGGCGTTCATGCGGTTCGGCAGTAGCCAGATGACAATCCCCCCCCACCCCACTCCAGCACTACGATTACAAGCATTATGTCTATCCGCAGCACATGCACAGCACGGAGTCGTACGTCTACCACACACGCACATCACACCACTTGACGACACTGCAAATCAAGTAATGGCACACATCATCACACATCATCAATTACGGGTTATCATTCATGCACCAATTGCGCCGCCACGAATGATTCGATCGGAGCTGATACGCTATGGGCAATTTTTGCGCGATATCGCTGCATCTGACGGGGTCATTATCTGTCACATGCCATCAGATGATGCTCATGAGTGGGCGAGTATCGCTACGCTATCATCATGCACTGATACAACAATTGCGGTCGAAATGACGACGCAATCTATCGATCGCCTGTGTGCAGCATCGTGGCAGTACCAAATACCAATAATCTTTGACTGGCTTCATTACCATGTGCAAGCACCATGGCCATACACGCCACTCGATGCAGCAACGATGTGCATGAGTACATGGGGCCAACATCGACCACTCATACATCTAAGTTCGCTCGACACTGCACACCATGGCACAACCCATCGACATGCGCACGGGCGACACAGTGATTATGTAGATTGGGTCACACACATGTACTTTGTGGGCATGTTAGCAACACGCGTTACAACAGATTTTGATATCGAAATAGAAGCCAGCGCAGGGGCAGCGGCTGTTGCACATTTTTTGGTTCAATGCCGACGTCATACGCCACACGAATGGCAATCATTATGGCACTAGATCAACACGCGTCTCAAATGCCAGAAATTGCATCTGACACTGCAATAAGCGTGGCAATTGTCAAACGTGCACGTGATTGGCAACAGCTCATCACGCACCATCACTATCACATGCCAATTCGGCATCTTACCCGTATTAGTCAATCACCATGGGTTGCTTTTTATTTACCAGGATGGCATCACGCCCATCCACACAGTGTCACGCATATTGCGCATGTGCATGCGATAGATATCATGATGCGTCAGAGTTACCTGCCCAACGAAGACAAACACCCTCACGCACAGGCACTCTATCTGATACTGACGTTTCATGCACTGTATCAACTTCCTACGCCAATCATCAGCCAGCGTTGGCGTCGCATCGGTGTTATGCACACCACATGGGCGGCATTTTGTCGTGCCGATGATGTGAGTACACTGTGCACGATTACGAGACGTCTGCAGAATCGCATATCGCATGTCACGCCACAGTACGAAGAATCTGTGCTTATCATATGATGCATCGGCACACAAGCACCCTGCTGTCTGCCGATGCGCACTCTAGACACAAGTATGTAGGTACAATTAGCACTTACGCGCTAATGCAATCACATCGGTTATCAACTGACCAGGATTCTGGGTAAGCGTATAAAACAGCAGTTCTGAATGGCCACGGCCGGGGTAGATTTGGAGTGACACTGATGCACCAACGGCATCAAGAGCCGCATAAAAATCTTGCGACATCTGTAACGGCACCGTCTCATCTTGATCACCGTGGATAAGCAATACACGTGGTACGTCCGCATGCACATACGAAATAGGCGATGTGGCATCAAACGCCTCGATACCACCCATGACTGCGGTCATAACCGGTGCAGTTCGACCGTTATCGCGCTCAAATTGATATTGAGCATTAATATCATAGACCCCACTAATACCGTAGTACGCACAAATTGCAGATGGTTCGATGTTGTGTGTAGCCAATACACTCCGATCAAACACGGTCATTGCGCTCAGCTGTGCACCGGCAGACTGCCCACCGAAGACAATCCGTTGCGGGTCGCCATTATACTGATCGATATTCTGAATAGTCCACGCAAGGGCGGTTGAGACGTCATCACGCATTTGTGTATATGTTGCATCGGGGTAGAGTTGGTATCGCGGTACCACGACCACAACATCATACGGCACTAGTTTTTGTGCTACAAGCGCATAGAGTTCTTTGTTGCCACTATTCCACCCACCACCATAGATATAGACAATGACCGGATAGTTCCCCGGTTTATCAGGCTGATAGATGTCAAGCACTTGGTGCGCTTGGCTCCCATACGCTACATTTTTGGCAATAGCTGGGTGATTTTCATAGTACTCTTGGCCCAAACGATATGCATTAAAGAGACGAGCGTTGTATACAATTTCATCCCATGCCCAGATTCCGGCGACCACTCCAACCATCGCAATGCTCGAAACGATAATCTTGAACGATTTGCGCCACATGCCATACTCACAGTCTGATAAACAATTCTACTCTTTCAACGCCCAACACCTATGTGTTGGATGTCAACGACGCACATGCCACCGCTATTTACTCGCGACACACAAGTAAAAGCGGTGGCGCGATATGGATGCAGAGCACCCGAATGATATGTCATATTGCCATGCGCAGCGCACGTTATGCAATAGTCATCACCGGCACTTGCATTGCACCATCTGACGATCCCGCAAAGAGCATCCCAGTGCCATGTGAATGTGCGAGCGCCTGCACAATCTCATGCGCCTCGGGTCGGCCTAACACCGCCACTGTCCCGCCACTGCCACCACCGGTGATTTTTGCGCCGTAGAGGCCGTGCGCCGGCCCCAGTGCACGTACTTGGGCAACAATCGCATCGGTGGCATTAGCACCCAAACCACATGCGCCATAACTCTCGTGCGCTTGATACATCAACTCACCGAGTAGCCGTGCACGCTCATCATCGATGGTTTCGTGCTGCAACAACGCAGCAAACAACCGAACACGTTGATGCTCATAGATAGGGTGAGCAGTTGCCTGCCGCACAGGGTATTCTTGTTTAGGATTTATCTGGGTTATGGTGTCGTGTGTAGCCCGATAGTGCCGTATAAAACTTGCACCATCGATATGATTGGGCAGTTGTGCATAGTAATGCATAAACTCTGATGGTGTCATATTGGCCAGATACCCATGCCATAGTGGATCATCGATATGTGCAACACCATCAATCACGGTCGTTGGCATGTTGACCAGGCTCGTCAAAATGCGATACCCCATAAACGCAGCCACACGAACCGTAGTATAGTCAGCGCCCGTTACCGCATGTCGTACTCCCGAGTCAATCCCCCATACTTGTAGTGACGACGGGATATTCACGGGTGCCAGCAATTCTGCAGGCTGACAGCGCAACGCCAATAATTGATGGGCGACGCCGCATGCTGACGTCATTTGGTCCATAATGCCACATGGTGCGCCGACAATCCGATTTTCCACCATTTGGCTCCATATAGCCAAGGTGCGGCCATCGATTTCGTATGATGCGAGTGCTAACACGGTACGCATCGTGGCTACTTCGATAGCAGCCGACGAACTCACTCCCTTACCGAGTGGCACATCGGAATCAATGACAATCGTGATTCCATCAGGAAAAACCACATTTGCGTGCCGTGCAACTATTGCAAGAACGCCCAACAAATAACTTGCCCAGGCAGTATCAGGATTGGCGTTCAAAATTTGTTGGAGTGCAACAGTATCAGTGGTGTGGCGATATATTTCTGCAATCGGCATTTCGACCACGTGTGGTCCTGACAAATCGCGCCCAGCTCCACTCACTACAACGACTTGGCCATCACACCGTGCTTGTACAAGTGTATACGCAGCTTCGGCGAGTGGAAGTTGAAGGACTAATGAGCCAGAATAGTCGGCGATCCCCCCCATGACGTCCAATCGCCCCGGAGCTCGGCCAATCATGCGTGGGCGGTGCATGTCGACATATGGATGTGCCAATGCATGCAATGCATCAATGCGTGAACGAGTTATTGGTGTCATGATTGTCCCACCTCGAGCTCCATTCCGTGTGTGCGCAACGCTTGTTGAAGTACCGGTATAAGTGAGTGCGCCAACGTCTCGTTTGCAACTGCCACCCAAGACACTGGTGAATTCACATCAAGTGGGGCGTCAAGTGGCATACCATTGGCTTGACACACAACTAGACCGGCCTCGCGTGCAATCAACTCTGTACAAACATCGTACGGATGACAACAAAGCATTGGTTGACTACCGTGCCGGTCTTTGGGTGGCAACAACAACGGCCTAACGTCAGCTAACCAACGATCGTGGCCCATCAACAACTCATACAACTGCCCACCAGTGGATATGTACTGGTCTTCAAACGATAATGCGCGCCCTTGTGGCGCTTCACCAAGCATATTTGCAACGACCATATCGTCGACAGATGCCAACCGTGCTCGATCTCCCGGAAAGAAACGCGCAATATTGCCGAATCCTTGCCGAATCGTTGTTGCCTGCGACGGACGAATAGGTAACGCTACCGTCGTACCCCGTATGCGATCAAAACGCTCAGCATGTGCGCCCTCGCCTTTGATGGCCCAAAGGGTGTCGCATAGATGTTGTTTGACCAGCGGAATTTCTGTCATTACTGCTACACTAATATCACTAAGATTGGTAGCATCACCACGATATGGTGCAACACCAGTCAAAATCCATGCCGCACGTTTTTGATACATTAAGCCACGTGTACCATCAATCGGGTCAACAATCACCACAAATTGCAATGCATCATCGTGTACTCCAGCAGGAAAATCGTGGATGCCCTGTGGCCCAAGGCCTTCGGCAACCAGCCGAAACGGCACATGCGTGCCGAGTTCAGCAAATTGCGCAAGTAATACGGCTTCTGACACACGATCAATTGCAAAAATAGTATCCCCGCCTTCATGACCAGTCACCGCTGCAAGCTGCTCTAACGCACTTACCTCACATGCGGCGACAACCGTATCACGAATATGCTGATGGACTTTTTTGATAAATGTCACAAAATCATGTGGTTGCATTATTGACACCTTTTCGATAGTGCACAAGCGTCGTTGCACGAAGTTGAGAAGCGGTTTGTTCGGGCGCCGTATCACTCAAAAAATTTCCTCCACCAATCTCGGGACCAGCGAGATATTTGAGGAGATCTGGTCGTCGCAATGGCGGTTGAAAGACGATAAACGCATGATAAAAATCATATGCATTGCCGTCAGTAGGTGCTTGATGCAACGCCATCACATACGGAAATGACATTTGCCACAAATTATCATAGCGAATCGTAACCGCATGTAACGCAGCTGCAAGTGAAAGTGACTCAGTGTCATTCAACTGATAAAAATGAGCAACTCGACGTTTGGGTACTACATAGACTTCGTAGGCGTACCGTGCAAAATACGGTACGTAGGCCAATGCATGGTCATCTTCGTACAAGATGCGACGTCCATCGGCGATTTCGGCATGATTGATATCATGCATCAGCCCGCGCCCATGAGTTTGCCAATGGTCATGACTGGCGGCAAGCTCAATTTCGACGCTTTTGAATACAAAGTTCGTCGCATAAATTTGCCCGTGTGGATGTGGGTTTGAAACACCCACCACTTGTCCTTTGTTTTCGAAACACAACACGTGATTGACCTCAGCGCGTTGCCCGAGATCAAACGTTTGTTGTTGCCAAACGCCTACAACATCGGCAACATGTGCGCCACTCATTTCGGCAAGTGTCAGGTTATGCTGCGGACTAAAACAGACAACACGCGCAATACCATCAGCACGACGACTCACGTATGGGAATACAGGCGTGACCGGATCAGGTGCACCTGATCCGACACACGGATGATCGTTGTCGAACACATAGACTCCGTGATAGGTTGGGTTCGTGGCGCCACTGACACGCGTATTCCCAGGGCACAAATAGCACGTAGGGTCATATATTGGATCAGGGGGTGGAGCATGATTGACCGTTTGGCCAATCCACGGTCTGTTTTGTCGATGGGCCGCCACAATCACCCATTCTTGTCGCAACGGATGCCAACGCTCCTCCCACATACCTGCTGTATTCACCATATCTTGCCTCGTTTTGCAACACTCTTGTACTATCATAGATGATTATTTCGTGATGAGTGCAGGTATCAGCACGAATCACAGGTGGTACAATGGGAGTGTTCTCAACTCACTGGAGTAACTGTTGATGCGCATTCTCATTGTAGCCAATGCACCGGTACTCCCGGACCACCGGATGAGTCTCCTTGCTCGTCATGCAGCGTGTATTATTGCGGCCGACGGCGGAGCGATAGCATTACAACGTGCCGGCATCCAACCACATATTCTCATTGGCGATCTTGATTCGTTAAGCGAAGCGCATGTAGCAACCCTTGCTGATATTGGCACCGAAATCCGTCGCTACCGACGGGACAAAGATGAAACCGACCTTGAGCTAGCATTAATGGCCGCTGTCGATTTGGGGGCCACACACATCGACCTGTGTTGTGTGCTTGGCGGGCGCTGGGATCATACATTTGCGACTATTGCACTGCTCACCATGCCAAGCCTCAAAAACTTACCTGTCTGTATTTATGCGGATAGTCAGGTGCTCCAAATCGTACGTGATAGTGTAGAAATCGAAGGTCAAGCCGAACACGTAGTGTCATTATTGCCACTCACTCCTGAGGTCACCGGCATTACCACCGAAGGATTGCAGTATCCTCTTGTCGATGCCACGCTCTACTTTGATCGATCACGTGGTGTCAGTAATGTCATCACGCACCCACCTGCACGCGTGCATATTGCGACGGGAATTTTGTTGATTGTACGCCATGATAGCAAAATCGTTGACTAGGCATTGATACGGCATAATGGCGTTTTGTTGAGATGGTATATCGCGTATTCATAGTGCTTGTAAAATATTTTGTGACAAATTTCATAATCAAAGTGCATTAAAATTTCACATACTCAATACAAAAGTATTGCATACTATGTACAACGTGTGATACAATCAAATTACGATATTGGGTGATGTTCAATACGTTCTAGGCATGTTTTCAAAAACCCCCTTACGCACGTGTGATTGCACTCAAATCCCCTGGTCCGCGCATACCAGATTCCCCCTACGGCATTTACCCACCTTGGAGACTAGAGGAGAGCTAGCGATGAGCTACGCTGACAAAACACTGACTTGCCGCGATTGTGGTGCACCATTTGTGTTTACCGCAGGCGAGCAGGAATTCTACGCCCAGAAGGGCTTCACCAACGAGCCAACCCGCTGCGGTCCATGCCGCCAATCACGCAAGTCACAAATGAACTCGCGCGATGGCATGGGTGGTGGCTACCGCGATCGCGGTAACAGCGGTCCCCGTGAGCAATTCACGACCACGTGCGCTGGTTGTGGCAAAGAGGCAACTGTGCCATTTGTGCCGCGCAACAACAAGCCTGTATACTGCGAAGACTGCTTCCAAAGCCAGAAGCGCAGCTACTAATCCCCGGTTTTTCTTAATTTAAGCGGACCAGGTTCTCCCACCCAGATGGCGCGATTTGGGTGGGTTTTTATTTGACTGTCACCCATGGGCGCTTCGCGAACATCATTGCATAGCCAACAACGACAGCCCCGGCACCATCACTGGGTAGTTATGCGTAGCCGTACGATCATATTCTAATCTCACTAGATCTTCGGGCACTCTATCGACACACTTACGGCCTCCTTACTGAGGTGACAACCATTAACCATACCCTACCATTGGTCATTAGATGGCCCCGTGGATAACTCTTTGAGTTTGTGTACATCTCGATAGTTGGCTGTGCAATCATGCCTTGCAGAATCAGCCACCATCGTATGTCAATAACTCACGAATACTAGGCACCGATCACATATACAGTTGCACCATGGGATGATGTATTGCCGGCATGCAGTGACGTAGGGGTAGAGTAAAATGCAGGCGACACTGTGAATGGTGTGGTGGGATTGGTGATGCAACCGTATCCCGATTGCTCATTTCATGCTCGAGCGACATTTCGGGACTCCTATGTCCTCGACACACCAACAACCACATATACGCTTGCCACATCTCAAATACAACCGCCCCGAATCGACATGATTCGGGGCGGCAGAGACACACAACCACATTATTACATGCTAACGCCAGTAGGTTTCTTTGAGCGCCAGATAGCCCAGACGAATCCAACCAGGCTCAATGCCATCACGACCATCACCCCAACACTCATCGGCTCACCATCGGGGCGGGCTGTCACAATAATGGGGGCAATAATCAACGACACCAGATTCATAACTTTGATCATCGGATTAAGAGCTGGTCCAGCCGTGTCTTTGAGTGGATCACCAACGGTATCACCGACGACGGCGGCTTTGTGTGGCTCAGAGTGTTTGCCACCAAAGTTACCTTCTTCAATGTACTTCTTGGCATTATCCCAGGCGCCACCAGCATTCGACTGGTAAACCGCCAAAAGTTGACCTGAAAGAATCACACCAGCTAAGAAGCCACCAAGTGACTCAACACCGAGCGTAAAGCCGACAATCATGGGGACAACCACTGCCAAGATACCAAGCCCCAACAACTCGTTCTGTGCCGCAGTCGTTGAGATACTGACCGCCCGCGCATAATCGGGCAATACAGTCCCCTCCATCACGCCGGGAATCTTAAACTGGCGACGGACTTCGTTGACAATCTCGGCGGCAGCACGCGACACCGCACGGATCATGATTGACGAGAAAAGGAATGGAATAGCGCCACCAACCAACAATCCGATGAATACATTTGGTGCAGCCACATTGATTTGCATCAACTTCTCAACACCAATTTGCTCTTGCACTTTGCCCACGTCGGTCAAGAACGAACCAAAGAGTGCCACAGCCGCGATGACTGCAGAACCAATGGCGATACCCTTGGTGACAGCCTTGGTCGTATTACCGACTGCGTCAAGATCATCCATGACATTGCGGGCATTCTTCTCGAGATTTGACATTTCTCCGATACCGTTGGCGTTGTCCGAAATTGGACCGAACGAGTCCATCGAGATCGTGTTACCGGTCAACGTCAACATGCCGATACCAGTCAGTGAGACACCATACAAAATCGCCGTAAACTGCGTAGCAGCTGGCTCACCTGCATAGATGAATACTGATGCCATCACTGAGACTCCGATGACGATTGCCGACCACATACTTGACTCCATGCCCAAGGCAGTCCCAGACAAGATGTTGGTGGCGGCACCTGTTTGTGAAGCGGCGCTGACTTCTTTGACGGGCTTGTGGGCAGTCGAAGTGTAATACTCGGTCAACTTATCGAGAGCGATTGCGAGGGCGATACCGGCAACCGTGGCGAGGAACGGCTTCCAATCGACAGCACCAGTGTTTGGGTCGATCATGTAGTACTGCGTCACTGCAGCAAATCCGACCACTGAGACCGCAGCAGCCAAATAGAAACCCTTGTTCATTGCACCCATGGCGTCGCGCTTGGTCTCGTCAGTCTTGACAACCGTATTGCCAATCAACGATGCAATCACGCCGATACCGCGCAAAATCAATGGGAAGATGACAAAGCGCATGTCGTACTGCCCATCGCCCATCACACCCATGACCGCATCACCGAGCACAATACCGAGAATCAAGGCCGAGACAATCGTAACCTCGAAGCTCTCGAACACGTCAGCCGCCATACCGGCACAGTCACCAACATTATCACCGACAAGGTCAGCAATCACGGCTGCATTACGTGGATCATCCTCGGGAATACCAGCCTCGACCTTGCCGACCAAGTCGGCCCCGACATCAGCAGCTTTGGTATAAATACCGCCACCCACACGCATAAAGAGTGCGATAAGCGAACCACCAAACCCGAAGCCGAGAAGCGCATCAGGTGCGCTAATGTCATAGACCATAAAAATCAGCGTACCGCCGAGCAAGCCGAGACCGACCGTCAACATACCGGTCACCGTGCCCGAACGATAGGCGACTTGAAGCGCAGGATTGTAGCCTTTGCGGGCAGCCTGAGCGACGCGGACATTGCCTTCAACAGCAACGTTCATGCCGACATATCCGACGGCATACGAGAAGAACGACCCCATCAAAAAGGCCACAGCACGTCCGATGGCGACCCACCAAAGTGCGGCTTCTTCGGTACCAAAGCGCTCGACCGCCTCACGCGTGGGTGGGATAATGAGCACGCTTGCACCAAGCACAAACGTCAACACCGCAATCAAGATTGCAATGGTGCGAAACTGGCGACTTAAATATGCATTTGCACCTGCTTTGATGAATCCCCATACCTCTTGCATGCGCTCTGTGCCTTTGTCCTGGGCCAAAATCTGGGCCCGCAGGATAAAAGCGTAGGCAATACCGAGCAAAGACATGCCCAGCACTGCCCAGACGGCCGACTGTTCGAACAGCGTTAAGTGTTGCATTGTGTCCCTCATGTGATCTAATGCGCGGATCCGGCCTCGTTGCCGCTTCGCGCCGTCAAGACTACACTACCTTGACGGATCCTATCCACGCTAGAAGATTATGATGCTGATAGGTGGATAGTTGAAGCAATCCGATTGTAGCATATTTTATGACGCGATTAAACAGGCAATCGTTATGGGTTTGGCACAGTACCTGTCAATCGAATCTCCCTCATCATCGACATACAGAACCCATATCAGGCACTCATACCTCCATACCCAACACACCAGACTGACGAAACACAGCAATCTGCGCCACATCAAACCCAATCTCTGCCAAAATTTCGTCGGTATGCTCACCGAGCATCGGTGGGTGACGGCGTACCGTAGCCGGCGTCTCGGTCAACCGATATGGTGCACCAACCACCCGTATCTCGCCAGCTTTGGGGTGTGGAATCGTCACAACTTCGTCGAGCGCTTTGACTTGCGGGTCAGCAAAGACACTCGCCATGTCATGGATTTCGCCAATCGGCACTCCAGCAGGAATCAAGATGTCTTGCAACTCACGCATCGTATAGCGCATAAACACCTTTTCGAGC
>CAYXXK010000010.1:4064-77801 GCA_964469045.1 uncultured Klebsiella sp. | reverse complement strand
CACAACGTTGCTTTCTTGTTGCGTTTAATGCGTGAAATGCGACAGAGCATCATAGACGGTTCGTTTACCGCGTTGCGTTCATCGTGGCTGGATGGCCTGCGTCGGTCAGAGTAGTGACACCATAGGTGTCAGGAGGCAATGTTTATGGAGCGCTTTCTCAATCCGCTCAAGAACCCCATCAACATTGTGTTGATGGCGCTGGCAATCGCCATCAACATCGTGGTCGGTCAATTGGTGACCGTGCTCAAACTCCCCATTTATCTCGATAGCATCGGCACCGTATTGGTTGGCGCATTGCTTGGTCCCATCGCCGGTGGCCTGACCGGTTTGCTCGCCAACGTAATTTGGAGTCTGCTTGGCAACGCCTATGCATTGCCATACGCCGTGGTCGCCCTCGTGATTGGCGTCATGGCCGGCATCTTCGGGCGTAACGGCGTGTTCCGCAGCAACTCACCACAGTGGGTTGGCGCGGCAGTCGGTGGGTTGTTCTTCTTCGCCTTGTCACTCTTCATCATGACGTTCCTCAATGCCAACGAAGACGGCTCGCTCCCTGCCATGGCTGACATTATCAGCGCCAACGCCATCGTCTTTGCAGTTACGTCAATCATTGGTGTCATCGGTGGTGCCGTGCTCATCAAAAACGGCGGCTACGCCGGATTGGCAGGCATCTTGACCGGTGTCGTGGCGGCCGTCATTTCAGCGCCCATCACCGCCTACTTGTTTGGTGGCGTCACCGGGTCAGGCACCGACGTGTTGGTCGCATCATTCATGGCAAGCGGTCAAAACATCTTAACCTCGGTCTTTGCGCAAGGTGCCGTATCAGATCCATTCGACAAAATGACATCGTTCATGGTGGTCTGGATCATCATCAACTTGTTGCCGAACCGGGTACTCGAGCGCTTCGAAGACCAATAAACCAAGGATACGCATACGCCAATGCACACTGGATGGTTTGACCGTCTCCATCCCCTCACCAAGTTGAGTTGGGCCATAACCGTGGCGATTGCCGCCTACGTCACACCAGCGCCATGGGGCGCCTGGGTGATGATGGGCGTGGCGATCGCCACGCCGTTGTCATCGTCGCAACGACGTGTGATTTATCGGACCTTGCTCGGGTTATTTGTGCCAATCGCCATATCGCTGTTTATCATCCAGGGACTCCTCTTTCCGACACCAGGCTATGGCCAACTCGCACTCGGGGGCTGGTCGCTTGAGCTCGGCGGATTCGCCATCGCGAGCGTGAGTTTGGCCCGAATTGTCACCCTCGGCAGTGGATTATTGGCGGTCATTTTGACCACCACGCCATCGGTGTTGGCTCAAGCATTAGCCGAGCGTGGTATGCCCCGGAGCATTGAGTATATTTTGCTGATGGCCCTGCAAATCCTGCCAGATATGCGCCAACGCACAAACGCCATCCTCGAGGCCCAGCAAGCGCGTGGGCTGGTCATCACCTCGCTACCAAGCCGTATCAAAGCGCTCATTCCACTCATCGGCCCGCTTGTCGTCGGAGCCTTGATTGACGTCGAAGAGCGTGCCATGGCCCTTGAGCAACGCGCGTTCGCCAGCACGACACCACCGACACGACTCCAAAAAATCGACGATTCACGCAGTCAACACATCGCTCGCACCATGCTGTGGCTGACAATAATTGGGCTCATCATCGCCCGATTCAGTGGAGTATGGGCATGAACGCATCCATCATCCTTGACCAATTTACGTTCCGCTATCAGCGCAAAACCGTCGCTGCGTTGCACGCCATTTCGTACCAGATTGCCCCACAGCAGATTACCGCCATCATCGGACCAGCAGGATCCGGCAAAAGCACCTTGTGTGCGGCAATGGCCGGGTTTATGCCACAGTTCTTTCGCGGGCAGGTTGACGGGAGCATCACTGTCAACAATCAATCTCCGATTATGTCACGTATTATTGACATGCTCCCGCACGTCACACTTGTGACATCGCAGGCAAGCAGTCAGATTTCGGGCGTCTGTTTTAGTGTGGCCGAAGAGGTCGGCTTTGCGCTCCAAAATCTAGGCATTGCGCCTGACATCATCCGCCAGCGCGTGGCCGATGCCCTCACCACCATGGATATCGCACATCTCGCCGAGCGCTCGCCGTTCGCCTTGTCAGGTGGTCAACAACAACGCATGGTGATTGCAGCGGCACTCGCGCTCCAACCACCAGTGCTGATATTCGATGAGCCAACCGCCCAACTCGATCCGCCGGCAGTCGAGGCCCTCGGCGTCACCTTGCGCACCCTCGCAGCTCGCGGTCATACCATCGTCGTCGCCGAGCACCATCTCGATTGGGTTGCAACATACGCCGATGATGTACTTGTGCTCAATCAAGGCCATATGGTCGCACATGGCACGCCGCAAGAAGTCTTTCGTATGTATCCGCAAAAAAGTGGGCGCCCGTATTTCGTACGCCTCCACCAATACCTTGCACAGCAGGGAGTATGCGATCCGACACGCGTCGCCAATACGATTGATCAGCTTGTAATTACACCAACAGCCCTTATGCCGTCCATCGAGAATGATGAATCCCACCCGATCACGACGCCACCTATCCTGCACGTTAACAATGTACGCTTTGCGTACACCCCTGAAACGATGGTGCTAAACGGGATTAGTATGCATATACATGCCGGCGAACGCATCGCATTGCTTGGTCGCAACGGTGCCGGCAAAAGCACGCTCCTCCGCCATCTGAACGGGCTGTTGCGACCAACCCAAGGGAACGTGCAGATTCATGGATACGACATCGCGCATCAAGCACCAGGCCAAAGCGCCCGTCACGTCGGCATTGTCTTTCAGGATGTACGCAATCAACTCTTTGCGTCCACGATTCGCGATGAAGTGGCGTTCGGCCCGCGCACCTTTGGCCTTAGTATCAGCGACATCCAAAAACGCGTCGATATGGCGTTACAGACTTGCGGGCTCACTGATGTCGCCGACACGCACCCATACGACATCGCACCGGCACGACGCAGGCTCGTCGCAACGGCTGCAGTGATTGCACTTGAAAGCGATATCCTCGCCCTCGATGAGCCAAGCGCCGGGCTTGATGAGGCCAGCATCGCCCAACTCGTCAATGCAATTGAAACAACAACTGCACACGGTCGCACCGTGATTCTCGTCAGCCATGACCTCAACCTATGCGCGGCCTATACCGAACGTGTCATACTCATCAAAGCAGGACGCGTGGCCATTGATAGCACGTGGCAAACCCTGACACTGGCTGAGTTACAACTCCTCGACGAAGAAGTCGGACTACCGATTGGCCACAAATTGGCCTTGATGCAGCAGATTGAACCCACAAGCACCCTCGGGCGCCACTTGTGCAGGCCACTCGCCCTGCGTTAAGTCGCAGGGCGCATCAAGAGCAATGTAGTTGTGCCGTGTGCATACAAATTACCGGCAGCATCATAAATGCGTCCATCGGCGGTTGCAGTACGGCTACCCACATGGATTGCGCGCCCTTCGGAACGCAGTTCGCCTGCTTCGGCAACCATTGGCTTCGTAAAGTTAATTTTAATTTCAAGCGTCACATACCCGACACCTTTGGGCAACATGGTCAACACCGACACCGCCATAGCCGTATCGAGCAAGGCACAAGCCAAGCCACCGTGTGCCATACCCATTGGGTTGTAATGGAACTCTTGAGGAATCACCGTAAACAATGCATACCCCTCGCTCCACTCACGTCCATGAATATCGAGGAGTTTGAGCATCGGCGATACCGGTATTGTGCCGGCGCGCACTGCGTCGATATACTCTGTACCACTGAGCTCGCGCATTTGATTGCTATAGAGTGACGGGCTGTGCCACGTCACGAGACGTTGTTGCTCTGTCATGTTCTACTCTTTCGTCGCATCACAAACGATGTCCCACCAACACGATTTTGGATGGATGTTTGACTCTCAAATCCAGCGTGTTCGTACAGCACAATTGCAGGGTTATGTTCACGTACCGTCAACACCAACGGCATACCACGCGCATCAGCCAAAGCACATAGACACGCCAACAGCGTTGTACCAACACCATGTCCGCGCCAATCAGGCACAAGCGCAATGGCCAATTCACCATCATCCGTGGTCATCATTGCCGTCTCATCAGCATGGAGCACTGGGCGGGCCCAAGCAGCTCCTATCACGCGTGTGCCATCCCGTGCAATCACACCGATATCGTTAAGTGCGCCCCACTCGGTCACATAGTCACGTAGCTGTGGATCGTCGAGCGCCGGGTGGTACGACGTCGCACCATCAAGCTCCATCCATGCCGCATAATATAACATCTGCCACAACGCTTCTTCATCATGCGCAGTTGCATGTGTTATGGTGTATTGCACAATCACATACTCCTTACTACTTCCTGTTTGTATCATACCCGAGGTTCATCATGCACACACGCGTTATTGCATTCGACGTGTTCGGCACACTCGTTGATCCCAACGGCCTCGTTGTAACATTAACACCGTTTTGTGGCGAGCACGCCGCCACAATCAGCACCCGTTGGCGCCAACTCCAAGTCGAATACCTGATTCGCCGTGCAGCAATGATGCGCTACATCGATTTTGATACGCTCACCGCCGCTGCCTTACACCACGCATTCGCCGAAGGGCGTATCTTTGTGAGCAAACACGACCAAGCCCAGATTTGTGCCACAATTCCGCAACTCCCATGTCACCCAGACGCACTCACTACCCTGCAACGATTGCGGGCTCATGGCTGGCGTTGTGTTGTATTCAGCAACGCCACGCCTCAGACACTCAAGGCCCTTGTTGTGCATAATCAGCTGACTGATGCCCTCGACGATCTCATCAGCGTAGCCCCGTTCAAGCGCTACAAACCCCACCCAGACGTCTATCATGCGCTCGCAGTGCACTGCGGCGCGCGGCGCAATCAAGTCTGGTTGGCCTCAGGCAACCACTGGGATGTCACCGGTGCGGTCAACGCAGGATTACATGGTGCATGGATTACTGCGCCCGAGACGCCAGATATACGTTGGGATGACATACCGATTGACGTGCGTGTGCCATCTCTCATAACGCTTGCCGACTACCTGATAAACCACGTACCACATGCATCTAGCGACGATTGAAGATGCGTAGTGATAGGTAGATCGGATCAGCAGAGACTACCCTCAATGAACTATTGCATCCACTGGTTTCGCCGTGATCTCCGTCTCAACGACAATCACGCACTCACTGCCGCAAGTCAACAAAACGATGGACGAGTGATACCGCTCTTTATTGTTGACCCAACGTTGGTCAGATCTACCCGCGTCGGATCAAATCGCTTAGCGTTTTTGGCGAGTCGCCTGCGCACGCTCCATGCCGAGCTCGTCGCCCGTGGCAGTGGTCTCTTAATCGCCTACGGCGACCCACGCCACGTGCTCCTCAGCATCGCCGCCGAATACGGCGCCAACATGGTGACATTCGAGCGCGACACCGGCCCATGGGGGCGCCAGCGCGACCGCGAGGTGGCGCAGATCTTGCTGGCCAACGGACTCACCGGCCAAACCAGCCAGACGCTCACTATCGTACCACCGACTACGCTCAAATCGGGCGCCGGTACGCCATATACGGTATTCACGCCGTTTTATCGGGCCTGGCGCAACACGCTCGATGTCCACGACGAATGTGAGATTCCATCACTCATCCAGCACCCGCACCAACCTACCGAACCGGTATGGCCCGAATGGCCTCAAAGCGAGGTGCCACTCCCCGACAGTAGCCGGGCCAATGCCGAGACAATCCTGCGTCAATTTGCACGCACCGCCATCAACGCCTATGCCACAGGGCGAGATATGGTTGCCCAATCTGGCACCTCGCGGTTATCGCCGTATCTACGCTTCGGCATCCTCTCAGCCCACGAATGCGCCCGCGTCGCTCTAGCCAACATGCCACGCATCGCAGGTGAAGAGCGCAGCGGTGCCGAGGTGTGGTTGAGCGAACTCGCATGGCGCGATTTTTATCACCAAATCCTCTACAACTTTCCGCATGTGACCACCGGAGCGTTCAGACCGGTATATGACGCGGTGCAATGGGGCAACAATCGAGAATGGTTTGCAGCCTGGTGTGCGGGGCAAACCGGCTACCCGATTGTCGATGCGGCCATGCGCCAGCTCAACCAAGAGGGGTGGATGCATAACCGGGCGCGCATGATTGTGTCGTCGTTTTTGACCAAAGATTTGTTGATTGATTGGCGCTGGGGCGAGCGCTATTTCATGCAAAAGCTCATCGATGGCGACACCGCTGCCAATAATGGCGGCTGGCAATGGGCGGCCGGGACAGGCACCGATGCTCAACCTTACTTTCGTATCTTCAATCCGGTCAGCCAAGGCCAGAAATTTGATCCCGATGGTGCATATGTCAAAAAGTATGTTCCTGAGTTACGCTACGTGCCAACCAAGTACATCCACTCACCCTGGCTCCTCCAAGGGCGCGACATGCGCGACGCACGGATTACCATAGGCATCGAATACCCGTACCCGATTGTTGATCATGCCACCCAACGCCAGGCGGCACTTGCCATGTATGCAACGCTCAAAGCACCGAGCGAGCAGTGATTCAACTATGTGGTTCTATCACCACTGTGTGGTCGCATGCAATACGATTGTATGTGGCATCATTCACGAAGGTTTATGGTACTGTTGGACCACGACGGTCGTTGGCCCGGAAATTGCTCTTGACTTTTTTCTGCACAGTGCTATTATCTGCACGTACTTCAACGATGTGTACATCAATAATAGTGACGAGACAACCATCATTCAACGATGCACTGATGTGTTGTGCTCTGTAAGTAGGGTATAAAACCTCATGTTAAGTGCCTTCAAGCGGTTGCTTGTTGGAAAGCCGCTTGCAAACGAGCAACTCGCTCATGAGCGGTTGCCCAAACGGACTGCACTCGCGGTCTTTTCATCAGATGCACTCTCATCGGTCGCATATGCCACCGAGGCAATCCTTATTGCCTTGATGTATGCGAATCGTTCTGCACTTGGTATTGCCACACCAATTGCGTTTGGCATCACTGTCCTCCTCATCACCGTTGCATTCTCATATGTTCAGACAATCATGGCCTACCCTAATGGTGGTGGATCCTACATTGTTTCACGTGAGAATCTCGGCACTGTGCCGTCATTAATTGCCGCCGTATCATTGATGGTGTCGTATATCTTGACCGTCGCCGTCAGTATCTCAGCCGGTGTCACCGCCATCACCTCTGCACTCCACTGGCTCGACCCGTACCGCGTGACAATGGCGGTCGTCTTGATTGCCCTCCTCACACTGGCTAATTTGCGCGGTATCAAAGAGTCAGGCAGCATTTTTGCTGTGCCGACGTATCTCTTCATCTTCAGCATGTTCGGCCTGATTATCGCCGGTCTGTACCAAGTGTGGAGTGGCAATGCATCGCCGGCTGCCCCGCCCGAAGTCATCCACGAAGAATTAAATCAAACGTTGACCTGGTTCTTGATTCTCCGTGCATTTGCCTCAGGATGTACTGCGCTTACTGGCATCGAGGCCATCAGTGATGGTGTGGCAGCCTTCAAGCAACCGCAATCACGCAATGCATCGATTACGTTGGCGGCTATGGCGGTGATTCTCAGCCTGATGTTTGTAGGTATCACGGTGCTTGCTGGTGAATACAAAGTTATTCCAGATGGAGCACCAGAGCCCGAGACCGTCAATTCTCAGTTGGCCCGTGCTATTTTTGGCGGCGACTCACCATTTTATTATGTCATCCAAATCGCCACCATGTTGATTTTGATTTTGGCATCGAATACGGCGTATGCAGACTTTCCACGCCTCTCGTATTTTTTAGCGGTTGATCGCTTTTTGCCTCGTCAATTTGCCCAACGTGGTGACCGATTAGTTTTCTCAAATGGTGTTATTTTCTTGGGTATTATCTCGGCAATTCTTGTGGTCATCTTCGATGCCCGTGAGCAGGCCATGTTGCCGCTCTACGCTCTCGGTGTCTTTGCGGCCTTCACCTTGTCGCAAAGCGGCATGGTGTTGCGTTGGATCCGCTTACGAGAGCCAAATTGGATTCGCAATACGCTCATCAATGGGTTTGGTGCAACCATCACCGGCATCGTATTTTTGGTGATTGCAATCACCAAATTCACTCAAGGTGCATGGGCAGTCTTGATTATCATTCCACTGACCGTGTATATGCTCTTTCAGGTGCGCAAACACTATCTCGATGTTGCCGAACAGTTGTCGTTGACAGCCGCACCGAAGCCACAGCCTGTCCAACGTCATACCGTGTTAGTCCTTGTGAGTGGCGTACACCGCGGAGTCATCCCAGCTCTCCAGTACGGCTTATCGCTTACCTCAGATAACATCCAAGCGCTTTATATTGATATGGATGATGAAGGCACTCAGCGCATCAAAGACAAATGGAAACAATGGGGGTGCGGCATCGAGTTAATCACTCTACCCTCGCCGTATCGCTCACTCGTTCGTCCTATCCGTGAGTATGTCGAGCAGCTCACCCATCGCTACAGCCATGATGTGGTGACCATCGTTATGCCAGAATTCATCCCCAATCGTTGGTGGCAGAACTTCTTGCACAATCAAACAGCATTAGCCATCAAGACTATGCTCCTATTCACCAAAAACGTCGTTGTGGTCAGCGTACCCTACCATCTCGATCACTAATAGATTATCGTAGCGTCACACACCAAATCGTGCCATGTAACCTAGCGTTATATGGTACAGTTTGGTGTTACTATTTATATACAAAAAACATCCTCTATCTTACTACAGTATATGTACGCAAACGTACTATTTTCCCTATCCAAATTGACTATTGACATTCATACTTAATAGTAGTATTATCTGCGGGCGAAGTAGTGAGTGTAAAAATTTTGCACTCCAAATAGGCAATGACGCCCATAGCATACCATCGACATTGCTATGGGATTTTTGTTGTCAAAGGACAAATCATGTTAGCGGAGCTTAAACGGTTAGTGGTGGGCAAGCCACTTGCCAACGAGCAATTAGCCCACGAGCGATTGCCCAAACGCACAGCCTTGGCAGTCTTCTCATCAGATGCATTGTCGTCAGTTGCCTACGCCACTGAGGCAATCTTGATTGCGTTGTTGTATGCCAATCAATCGGCGTTGGGATTTGTCACACCGATTGGCATTGGTATCACAGTGTTGCTCTTCACCGTAGCATTCTCATACCGACAAACCATCATGGCATACCCCCAAGGTGGAGGTTCATATATTGTCTCACGTGAAAACCTAGGCAAAATCCCCTCACTCATTGCGGCCTCGTCACTCTTGATTGACTATATCTTGACGGTCGCCGTGAGTATGTCGGCTGCAGTTGCCGCAATGACGTCTGCCTTTCACCAAATCGAGCCATACCGCATCGAAATTGCTGTAGGATTGATTGCCCTGCTCACACTCGCCAACTTGCGTGGTATCAAAGAATCCGGCAACATGTTTGCGATACCGACGTATACGTTCGTGGTGAGTATGTTGACGTTGATTGGAGTAGGCCTATACAACGTGCTCACCGGTCAAGTCACCGAGGCACCGCCGCCGGCTATCTTGCATACCGAACACGGTCAAGCTATCGGGTATTTCTTAATTCTCCGTGCATTTGCGGCTGGATGTACCGCACTTACCGGCATCGAGGCAATTAGCGATGGCGTCCCAGCATTCAAAAAACCCGAGTCACGCAATGCGTCCATCACTCTGCTCATCATGATTGTGTTACTCAGCGCCATGTTCATGGGTACTACTATTCTGGCAGATGCGTACCACATCATCCCCGATGGTGCCGCTGAGCCCGAGACGGCCAATTCACAACTTGCTCGTGCAATTTTTGGGAACGGATCGCTCTTCTATTACATTCTCCAAGCATCAACTATGCTAATTTTGGTGCTTGCTTCAAATACAGCTTACGCCGACTTCCCACGGTTATCGTATTTTTTGGCAGTCGATCGCTTTTTGCCACGCCAATTCGCGCAACGCGGTGATCGGCTCGTCTTCTCCAACGGTGTCATTTTTTTGGGTGTCGTCGCAGCGATTTTGGTGGTCCTCTTCGATGCCCGCGAACAGGCGTTGTTGCCGCTCTATGCAGTCGGCGTGTTTATTTCTTTCACCATCTCCCAAATCGGCATGGTGCGTCGCTGGCTTCGTGTGCGCACACCCGGGTGGCGGAGCAGTGCATTCATCAACGGCTTTGGCGCCACCATTACAGGTGCCGTCTTGATTATCATTGCAGTGTCGAAGTTCTTTGATGGTGCGTGGGCGGTACTCCTCGTCCTGCCGATTATGGTGGTGTTACTTACGAGTATCAATAAGCACTACGTTGGAGTTGCCGAGCAACTATCACTCACAGAGGCTCCACGCCCCGTCGCCCTCAAACGCCATACCGTCTTAGTACTAGTGAGTGGTGTGCATCGTGGCGTTATTCCAGCACTTCAATACGGGCAATCGCTCACTGCAGACAACATTCAGGCGCTCTACATCAATCTCGACGAAGAGAGTACCAATCGCATGCGCGAGAAATGGCAGCAATGGGGGTGTGGTATCGAGCTCGTTACGTTGCCGTCTCCGTATCGTTCCTTGATTCGTCCAATTCGTGAGTACATTGACCAGCTCGAGCGACGCTACTCCGATGACGTCGTCACAGTCATCTTGCCGGAGTTCATCCCCAATCGTTGGTGGCAGAACTTTTTGCATAACCAGACAGCGATTGCTATCAAGACAATGCTTCTCTTCACCAAAAATGTCGTGGTTGTAAGCGTACCTTACCATCTCGATCATTAAATCATACCGGAACATACCGCCACGCATGCGCTCTATGGGCAGCATGCGTGGCGGTGTCATACTTACTGCGACTATTTCGACGTTCCTTTTACACTCCTCATGCTTTTTCTTTGCAAAACAGCTTAGCATAGCACTCGCAGTGAAAGGCATAATGCACGCGTTATCTCTGAACGACGTGACACACAACTATCCATCCTGCGGGCATCGTTTTTCAAAAACAGCGCAATGTAGCACACACGGTGAGTTGTCTATAGCGCGCGTTATATCTGATAGCAGTACTCGCACACAACAAAACCACGGGCGTCAAAGACGCCCGTGGTTTTGCGTATCACTGAAGTCTATCGGCTACGGCGTAATCACCTGTGACTCTTGGATGATCTGCTGGGTAACGGCAGGGTTATCGCTGGCCATCTTGTCAAGTAGCAGTGTCAAGTTGGTGTTGGGATCAACAAACCAAATGTTGCCACTCTTGAGCATCTCTACCATCAACTCACGCTCACGCAAGCGGAGCAACTCCGGGTTATCACGGAACGACTTACCTTGGACGGCACGGACCTGTGACTCACGGCTTGCAGCCTCGAGCGCTGCTGCCGTGCGACCTTTTTCAGTGGTCAAGGCAACCTTGGCTTCTTGTTCGGCGCGGAACAAGTTATTGGCTTGCTCTGCTTCAATTTGCTGACGACGCTTCTCTTCCGTCTCAATTTGCACCTCAAGGTTGGCTTTTTCGGCCAATAACTTGGCATACTGCTCACCTACATTAATGTCAAGCACTTTGACGGCATCGAGGTTGATGTACAACTGCTCAACTGGTGCCAATTGACCATCGCCGGGTGAAGTCGTCAAGTATTGCCGAATGCGTTGACTGAAACCACCGCGATCAGACAAAGCCTCATCAAGCGTGAACTGCGTCGATGCGGTTTTGAGTGCCTCACTAATAAAGCCATCAAGCTGCGCATTTAACTGTTCATCACTCACACCAATACGGCCATACATCGTTTTAAGGGCATCAGGCGCCGTCTTACGGCTGTAGTCAATCTGAATCGAAATGTCGTAGAGTTGCTTATCGCTACTTGCAACATTTTGTTCAATTTGACGTGATTGACGGCGAACATTGACAATCTCAATGCGGGTAAACGGCGCAAATGGGCGAAAGAACAGTCCTGGCTCTTGTATACCCTCTACGGCTCCTTGCGTAACCACAATACCACGCGTACCTTCGTCGATTTGGGCAAAGCGAGTGGTAGCCGCTCCCAATGCCAAAATTGCCGCAATCAGTGCAACAATGGCTGCGAGACGTGACTGCATATTCATGCGCACACTACTCCTACTAGAAACTGCACGAGGTGACAGGCGTCACCACGTTGAACCACAACTACATGGACACACGTCTTTGACGACTGTGCACCCATCTTGGATGCGTCCATTAATGAGTCATGGTATCATGCATAGGTGAGTGTTTGCTAAAAGGAGTATCTATCGTGTTAACTGAAGAGTTAATTCGTAGCGCGCTCAAGAATGTCATCGACCCCGAAATCGGGTTGGATATCGTCAATTTGGGGCTTGTATACCGCGTTGACATTCTTGAAGAGGGCAAAGTGGTCGATCTGGACATGACCCTGACGACGCCAGCCTGTCCAGCTGGTCCACAAATCATCGAGCAAGTCAAGCGCGAAGTCGGCGCACTTGGTGACGTCTACAAAAATCTCGAAGATGTACGTGTCAACTTGGTGTGGACTCCATTCTGGAGTCCAGCGATGATGACCGAAGAAGCACGCGACCAACTCGGGTTCTTTTAGTACGGTTAGCACGTACCCGCACAAGCGCTGCAACATGAGTGTTGCAGCGCTTGTGTTGTGTTCCATCACCCTCTATGTATGGGTGCTCCAGCATGTGCTTCGGCTGGCACGTTATCTGCAAATTGCCTAAAATTGTGGTGGAAACGATCCGCAAGAGTCTCAGCTGCAGTCCGCCACTCATTGGCATCAGGCCATGATAACGCAGGATTCAGCATGGTCGATGGGACTCCAGGACACACCTTCGGCATCGACAATCCAAACACAATATCTGTCTCGTAATCGACATCATCGAGCTCGCCGTTGATGGCGGCATTTACCATGGCGCGCGTATACGCCAATGACATACGTACACCAACCCCATACGCACCACCAGTCCATCCAGTGTTAACCAGCCATACACGCACATCATGCGCTATCAGTCGTTCATAGAGCAACGCTGCATACCGTCCTGGGTGAAGCATCATAAACGGTGCCCCAAAACAGGTCGAAAAAGTTGCCGTCGGGTGACTGATACCGCGCTCAGTCCCAGCAACTTTTGCTGTATATCCAGAAACAAAATGATACAGTGCTTGTGGCACAGTCAAGCGGCTAATCGGTGGCAACACACCAAATGCATCTGCAGTCAACATGATAATCGTGCGTGGATGCGCGCCACGACCACTGCGCTCTACGTTGTCGAGCATAGCCAACGGATAGGCGGCACGACCGTTTTCACTTAACGAGGTATCATCAAAATCCGGATGGTGTGTTGATGCATCAATGACTACATTTTCAAGGATTGCCCCATATGTATTCGCAGCGCGGAATATTTCTGGTTCGCCACGCGGTGAAAGACGAATAGTTTTTGCATAGCACCCACCCTCAAAATTAAAGAGGCCTGATGCACTCCAACCATGCTCATCATCACCAATCATGGGGCGCAACGGATCAGTCGATAGCGTCGTTTTACCTGTTCCTGACAAGCCAAAAAAGACCGTTGTATCACCAGCAGATCCTACATTGACACCGGCATGCATCGGCATTACACCACGGGATGGCAACAGATAATTGAGAAGTGTGAACATGGCTTTTTTGATTTCACCGGCATACCACGTCCCGCCTATAATAACCGTGCGCTTCGGAACATTAAGAATGATAAATACCGGGGAACGCGTACCATCAAGTTGTGGATGTGCAACCACTGACGGTGCATGCAAAATTGTCATTGTTTCAGCGTCTGCGTGCAATTCATCACGGAAGAGATATTTGGCAAACAACGCATGCCATGGACTCTCAGAGATAAGCGTGATGTTGTATGCGTACGCTGGGTCGGCATTCACCGATGCATGGAGTTCGTAGGAGCGATGCGTCTGAAGATGCAGCAACACGCGGGATTCAAGAGCATTGTATGTTGCGGCATCAATTCGACGGTTTACCTCGCCCCACCAAATATCATCAGCACGCATTGGGTCTGGTACGATATATCTATCCAATGGTGAGCGACCAGTGAATGCTCCAGTCGTCACAGCTAGTGCACCATGATCAGTCAGATGGCCCATGTGCAGTTCAATGGTTTCTTCAATGAGAAGTGCATCCGAGAGATTGACGAGGCGAGTTGTTGCATCATGCGTAGTGCGCATTCTGCGTCCCTTTCTACCGACTAGTATCGTTGGCAACGGCTTTGTTGCGAATTTCATACTAGCACTCATCGCGTGATTGTCAACGCAATATCACTCTCAAATACTCTCAAAAGCTCTCAGTGGCACACCAAAAACAATCAAAAAGCCACCAACTGTTTCGTTGGTGGCACAATTGGGGTTTTCAACACACACCAGATTACGGTGCAACGATAATGAGTTGCCCACGCATACTCGGATGATTTGCACAGACATAGTATAACAACGATGGCGCAGAAGCAGGCACCACGAACGACACAGTCGTTGTACTTCCACCAGTAGGGGACACGCCATCAGTGTATTCGTTCGCTCTTGTGCCGTCTATACTCAACAGCAGTGGGTGAAAGGATCCTGCATTCACCGTGAACGTGTAAGTTTCACCATTTTGCAAGCCAAGTGTTGGTTCGACACCAATCGAAACAGCATTCACTAACACGCGCCAATCACTCGCACCTACATTGACAAACTCAATCGTATCAGTCGGCAATACGGCTGCTGGCGTGGGTGTGGCAGAAGGAACAGTTGACGGAGTCGTCGTTGGCATACGAGTATGCGTTGGCGGAATGCGTGTTTTGGTATGTGTCTTCACCACAACGCGTGTATGTGACGGCGATCGCGTCTTGGTCTTGGTAATCACGCGAGTATGTGAGGGTTTACGCGTAGGAACACGCGTTTGGGTTGGCTTCCGTGTCGGTGATGGTGATCGACGTATTGCCAATACATCACTCGTTTGTTGGCGTGGCTGCCCTTGTGCATTAGGCAACAATGGACGCGAAAATAACCCAACACACAACAGTACAACTCCAGTTGCCAAAAAGACTCCAAGCGAAAATTTCATGTCCGACTCTCATTCATCGCAATGTCCAACATCCATACAATCGGTGGCTACAGAGTGTGTACGTATTGTAACGGATTATCAATTTCGCTAGGTACATCTTCACAATAATTCGGCTAAAATAGCTCTATCTACGTTACAGATGAAAGCACAAGATGACACCACATTACGGCGTTAGCGTCGACAAACTGACGCACATTCATGCGACACGCATTCAGCATACTGGTAAGATAGATGGCGATCTCACCAAACCTGAATGGCAACACCTCACAACGTCACCGCGGTTTGTTGATATGGTCAGCGGTGAGCCCGCCTACTACGATACGCGAGTAGCTGTTTGTTACGACGATACCCATTTATATGTCGGGTATTGGGTCGAGGAGCCGTTTGTAACTGCAACAATGACCGAACGCGATAGTTTTATTTGGTTTGACAACGACGTCGAGCTCTTTATTGGTGGCGATGATTGCTACTACGAGCTCGAGATTAACGCATATGGCACTATCTACGAGTGCTTTTTTATTTGGCAGGATGCCCACACACCAGGTGGACGCTTTGATCGACCTGAGTTTGATCTGTACACGCGTAATGTAGACATATTGGGCGGATTCCAAGATTATCGGTATGGCAAGCACCCACGCGGGCGCCGCTGGGGGTTCCTGGATTTTGATATGCCTGGCGTGCAAGTAGGTGTACAGGTACAGGGTAGTATCAATGACAACAGCGACATCGACAAAGGTTGGAGCGTCGAGGTAGCAATCCCGTGGTCGAGTATGGCGTTTATGTTCACTAACCGGACATGGCCACCAACACCGGGAGAGACACTACGGTGCGACTTCTCACGCTTTGAGGCCTTGCGGTTGCATGGTGCACCACTGCCACAGAACCCGGGATGGAGTTTGAACCCACACGGGGTATACGATTCACATATTCCGGAGAGTTTTAGTATCGTACACTTTTAGACTTGATTGTGAGCTACTGCGTGTGCCTGACAATGCGTTTCGTTGTATGAGGCACACGCTTTTTCGCTTTGACAAACCACCATACAATCGTGTATATTACAAGACGTGGTTGCACGCGCCGATGTGGCGGAACTGGCAGACGCGCTACGTTCAGGGCGTAGTGAGGGTGACCTCGTAAGAGTTCGAATCTCTTCATCGGCACCACAAACACGATGGGGTATAGTATAACGGTAGTACGCTTGATTCTGGCTCAAGTAGTTGAGGTTCGAATCCTTGTACCCCAGCCAATCAGACCCGCAACCAAGTTTGGTTGCGGGTTTTGTGTGCCATATAGCCACTGATACACTCCCATGCGTCACTTCGTTCGAGACATATGTGACACACGTAGAATAACCATCACGCAGGTACCTCATATTCAAACACTTCCTCAATTGATACCCCAAAAATACGTGCAATCCGAAACGCAAGCTCAAGCGATGGATAGTATTTGCCTTGCTCAAGTGCAATCACTGTCTGCCGTGTAATTGCTGCGCGATCAGCTAATTCTTGTTGCGTCATTTCACCCTGAAAGAAGCGCAACACGCGGATACGATTAGTAATAACTGGCTTAGTGCTCACGATGAAGCCCTCGATACTGCACGATTACTGCAAGATAAAACACAAGATTTGCGCCCACAAAGCCAGCAAATAACCACTGAATCGCTCGCATAACATGGTCAATCGGCCACGCCACGTACGTATTCACACGCTCACTTGTGGTTTCGATCACGGTTGCCCCTAATATCGGCAACGCATACATCATCACAATGACCCATATGACCAATGCGAATGCAAGTACCCCACCTGACACCATCATAGCTTTGTACTGAATGGTGCGATCCAACTCATCAAGTATCTGCAGTGGCATGCGGCGTGTTTGCACTACATGAACGATTGTATCTATTAAATGAAAAACTCCCATGATTACTGCCATACCTATGCCAACCATCCAAAAACGATACAGCGACTCCATTGGGTGAGCATTCACCCGCATGAAATACGGAATGTACAA
Organism: uncultured Klebsiella sp.; assembly: GCA_964469045.1. Classification (GTDB taxonomy): domain Bacteria; phylum Chloroflexota; class Chloroflexia; order Chloroflexales; family Roseiflexaceae; genus UBA965. Next base: position 60,709 of record CAYXXK010000010.1, on the reverse strand, counting down.
CACCATGATTGCCACAATACTCATCCATGCACTCTTCTCGTGTAGCGTCATCGCATTCCTCACTTTAAGTATATACTATATCTTACAAAATGTAATTTACAACATACATTTTGTATTGTCAAAACAACATTTAAGTTGATGTATAAGGATTAAGAAGTGCAAGGGATACTAGTGATGCACTCAATAGATAGGTGGTAGGGTACGACATATGTCACATAGTTAGGCACATGAGCCCCAATAGACATCCAAAACTCAGTTTGACAAACACCCTCTGGTATGCGTATAATACCGATTGTTGCCGAGGTGGCGGAATGGCAGACGCGCTAGTTTGAGGGGCTAGTGAGAGTCAAATCTCGTAAGGGTTCAAGTCCCTTTCTCGGCACCACATCCACACTCGCGGGTAGCGGGCGATTAGCTCAGTTGGTAGAGCACCTCGTTTACACCGAGGGTGTCGGCGGTTCGAGTCCGTCATCGCCCACCACATCACGCTGGTGGCATAAGCCAAGTTAGCTCAGTTGGTAGAGCGCATGTCTGAAAAACATGAGGTCACCGGATCGTCCCCGGTACTTGGCACCAACCAAACAGCCAGCCGCGTGCTGGCTGTTTTGATTATGGGGAGGTCGCATAGTGGCCTAGTGCGCGGCACTGGAAATGCCGTAGGGTGCAAGCCCTCGAGAGTTCAAATCTCTCTCTCCCCGCCAATTTAGCCCCTGCACGGACATTGTGCAGGGGTTTGTTGTTTGTATTTCCGTGCCACATCGCAATCTCGGGCGCCAGAACAGACGCACCATCGCATTCACGGAGGGTTTTACAGATAGACGCACATCACATACAATATTGCACACATCATCACACATATATAGGTTTCTATGCAGTCATACCGTTGGGCTGATTATTCGCCGTTAGTTTGGCGCCTCTTGACATTCACCGTGATTGTAGGCATTACTAGCGGATTGCCCGAGATTATCTTCAACTTTTATCTCGTCAGTCTTGGGTTTGACAATGCAGTGGCCGGTCAAATGGCCAGTCTCGTGCGCATCGCCGGATTTGTCTTTGGCATCCCGCTGGGACTCGCAGTAGATCGATTTGGTGGCGTACGGGTCATCCAACTCGCTGGGCTCATCAATATCATCACGTGGGCAGTGTTGTTGAACACCTCAGACATCAATATAATTCGCATCTGTTATTTCTTTTCGGGGGTGTTGTTTACTGCGCAAGCCACAGCGATTTTGCCGATGCTCACCCGCGTCACTACTCCTGAGCAACGCCCGTTGTTATTCGGGGTTAATTTTGCGCTGGTCATGGCCACTGGCAGTATCAGCGCGCTCCTTGGTGGGGCACTGCCCAGTATGATTGCTGATTGGCAAGGGTTTTCGGCAACATCAACCGATGCATATAGAGCAACGCTGTATGCAGTATTTGGCTTGACAGCACTGGCGGTATTATCACTGAGTGGTATGCACAAGCAGATTATGACAAGTCAAGTAAATGATGATCATCACGTTGATAGGTTGGCGCAACCCGATATCTTGGTAGCCAAGTCATTGATTATGCGGCGTGCGCTCGGGCGCATCACGCTGGGCATGGCTGGCGGCATGATACATCCATTCATTAATTTGTATTTGCGGCAGACATACTCAATGCCTGATGAGCAAATTGGCGCGACTATTGCATTCTTTGGCTTTGCGTCGATGGTTGCCGGATTAGTAAGTGGGTACTTTACGAAGCGATTTGGTGCACATCACACGGTGGTATGGTCAGCGGCTGGTGCTGGATTGGTGATGTTGGCGGCATTCGTGCCCAATCCGCTGGTATTTGTGGCAGTCTATACAATTGGCATGGCACTAGTTGGTCAGATTTATCCCGCAGGCGACATTTTGATTCTCAACACGGTCGCTCCAGCCCAACGCGGATTTACGACAAGTATCAATAACATGTTTTGGTCGCTTGGTTGGGCAGTTGCTGCCGGCGTCAGTGGGATGTTCCAGGTATCGAGTGGGTTCTTTTGGCCGATTGCCTTGCATATCGGCTTCATGGGCATCACGGCGCTTTTGTTTTGGGGACAACGCTACCCGGTCTATCAGCGTACAAGTGCATAAGACTGACGTGGCAGTTTTTTCTGCTATGATGGTTAACACGCACTTAACCATACCAAAGGGACATCAATGGAACGTCAGTCTGGCTTTTTGGATATCATGAAGTTTCGTGATTTCCGCCTGCTCTGGATTGGTCAACTCATCTCAATTATCGGCTCACAGATGCGCATTGTCGCGGTCGACTGGCAAGTCTATGTCATCGCCACTGGTCAAGGCGTCAATCCTGCTTTGGCGCTTGGATTTATCGGCTTGATGCGCGTCATCCCAATGACCATCAGCGCCTTATTTGCCGGTGTCGCGGCCGATCGCTACGACCGACGCTACGTAATTGTTGTCACTTCATTTATTGCACTCTTTGCCTCCGTCATCTTGGCAATTGCCGGCAGCCTTGAGAACCCAGCACTCTGGCTCGTTTACGCCATGGTCGTGGTCACTGCCATCGCTAACGCCTTTGAGATGCCAGCGCGCCAAGCGCTTATCCCAACCTTGGTGCCCCCTGATCGTCTGCCCCAAGCCATGAGTGCTGGTATCGTCTCGTGGCAACTAGGCACGGTGCTTGGGCCATCGATTGCCGGTATTTTGATTGCTTCGATGGGCGTTGTACCGCTCTACTGGATTGACGCGGCTACCTATCTGGCAGTCGTGTATGCAGCGATGAGCATTCGACCTCCGGCCAAGCCAACTACGGCGCGACCGCCAGTTCGATTGGCCGATGCACTTGAGGGACTCAAGTTCGTCTTTAAGAGCAAGATTATCGCCTCGACAATGGTGCTCGACTTTTTTGCCACATTCTTCGGTGCTGCAATGACGCTCATGCCAATATTTGCCAACGACATCCTCGGCGTGGGCGCCCAAGGCTACGGCTTTATGCGGGCCGCCCCGGCGGTCGGTGCATTTATCGCAGCGTTGTTCTTGACCTCGCGCAAGATACGCAACCAAGGGCCTGTTTTGCTGGGTGCAGTAGCGATATTCGGCATTGCCACATCGTTTTTTGGGGCATCAACCTGGTTCCCACTCACGCTCGTAATGCTCGCCATTACCGGCATGGCCGACACAGTCAGCATGGTCATTCGTGGCACCTTGCGGCAGTTGATGACGCCTGATGAATTGCGTGGGCGCATGACGGCGGTCAACATGGTGTTTGTGGCCGGCGGCCCGCAACTTGGTGAATTTGTGGTGGGGTTGACGGCGAGTGTCATCGGTGCGCCGATTGCGGTGATTATCGGTGGCATCTTGTGCGTAGGAGTCGTGGTCGGCACGGCAGCTAAGGTCCCCGAGTTACGGCAACTCGACACACCAGAGACGTATATGTTCAAAAGCAACCCGACCGGGTGATGGTGACACTATCACCGCGTCTGTGTTTGTTCAGTTTTGACACGACAAAAGGAAACGCCAATGACGTCACGTTTCAAGAAGCCAGATTCGGCCTGGTTTGTCCACGACCGCTTCGGTATGTTCATCCACTGGGGGTTGTATGCCATGCCGGCGCGTCACGAGTGGATTCGTAACCGCGAAGAGATTAGCATTGCTGACTACCAGCGCTACTTCGACCACTTTGATCCTGATTTGTTTGATCCAAAAGCATGGGCGCGCATGGCCAAACTGGCCGGCATGAAGTACTTTGTGATTACCACCAAGCATCACGACGGCTTTTGTTTGTGGCCGAGCGCGCATACCGACTACTGCATCAAAAACACGCCCTACCAAAAGGACTTGATTCGCGATACGGTTGATGCGTTTCGTGCTGAGGGCATCAAGGTTGGATTCTACTACTCGTTGATTGACTGGCATCACCCCGAGTTCACCGTCGACAAGATTCACCCGATGCGTAACAATGCCGAGGAGCGCGCCAAAAACAGCCAGCGCGACATGCGCAAATACGCCAAGTACATGCGCGATCAGGTGCTTGAATTGTGCACGCAATACGGCAAAATTGACCTGTTTTGGTTTGATTTTTCGTACCCAGGCGAAGACGGCAAGGGGCGCAACGATTGGGAGTCCGAGGAGTTGTACGCCATCGTCCAAGAGCTCCAGCCGCATGCGCTGGTTGACAACCGGCTGGATTTGCCGGATGTCGGCGATTTTGTCACGCCTGAGCAGTTCCAACCAGCCGACGGACTCAAAGACGCTAATGGCAAGCCGGTCGTCTGGGAGGCCTGTCAGACGTTCAGTGGCTCGTGGGGATATTACCGTGACGAGCACACCTGGAAGAGCGTCGACCTATTGATTCGCATGCTCGTCGACGGCGTCAGCAAAGGCGGCAACTTGCTCCTTAATGTCGGGCCAACAGCACGTGGGTTATTCGATGCACGCGCCAAAGAGCGCCTTGAAGGCATGGGCGAATGGATGCAACTGCATAGCCGATCAATTTATGGCTGTGGGACAGCGCCAGCTGAGTTTGTAGCGCCGCCCGATTGTCGCTATACGTATAACGCTGAGCGCAACACGTTGTACTTGCACATCTTCGCCTGGCCGTTCCGCGATATCTACTGCCCAGGGCTCGCCGATCGCATCAAGTATGCGCAGTTCTTGCATGATGGGAGTGAAGTCCATATTGGGGAGGTGCATGAGGCGTCTTGGTCGGGTATGGCCGGCAATGCCAGCTCTCCGGTTGCAATTCAAGTACCAATCGTCAAGCCTGAGGTGCATGTACCGGTCATCGAGATCTTTTTGAAGTAAGCGAGTATCACGCACCAACGACCACAGGGCATGGATTGAATCCATGCCCTGCGTGTATGGTACCGCCAAGATTACTTTGTACGATACCCTTGTGGGTGTGATTGGTGCCATTCCCATGCGCTGCCGATGATTTGTTCGAGCTGTGGGTATTTGGGTTGCCAGCCAAGTTCGTCACGGATTTTTTGGGCAGAGGCAATCAAAATAGCCGGGTCACCTGGGCGACGTGGCCCAATCGTACATGGGATAGGATGGCCTGTCACCTTGCGAGCAGTCTCGACTACCTCAAGATTGGTAAAGCCGTTGGTATTGCCGAGATTATACTTGCGGCTACCGAGGCGGGCAATGCCGTCAAGCGCCAAAATATGCGCTTGGGCGAGATCAACGATATGCACATAGTCGCGGACACAAGTACCATCGCGGGTAGGGTAATCGCCACCAAACAAGGTAATTGACTCGCGCTGACCGAGCGCAACTTGAAGCACCACAGGAATGAGGTGGAGCTCAGGCGTATGATCCTCGCCGCGATTCGGGGTACCGCCAGCGGCGTTGAAGTAGCGCAAGCAGGCGTATCTGATGCCATGGATGCGCTCATACCAGTGCAGTGCACGCTCCAGAAAGAACTTGGACTCACCGTACGGTGAACCGGGGACGATTTTGCACTCAGGCTCAATCGGCATCATCTCGGGGTCATCGAAGAGATTGGCCGTCGACGACAAAATAATCCGACCAACACCGGCTGCCGCAGCAGCGTCAAACAAATTAACACCGGCAACCGTATTATCACGCAGGTACTTGGCCGGATGTTGCATACTTTCGCCGACCAACGTGTATGAGGCAAAATGCATGATGGCATCAATGCCTTTGTGGGTAGCAAATATGCTTTTGACTGATGCCTCATCGGTCAAATCACAGTGCATAAACTGAGCATCAGGATGCACGGCCTCACGGTGTCCTTGATATAAGTTATCAACAACGACGACATCATGACCAGCAGCAAGCAACTCTGCGGTGGCAGTGCTACCGATGTACCCAGCACCACCTGTCACCAAAATCTTCATACGGGCGCCTCCACACAGCTTCAGGCATCGCATCTCGATGGCGATTCTATCTCGTACACATATACGCTTCAGTCATGCATCATTGCTGAACACAGCGATTATAACAGGTCACGCAGGACCCACAAAAACACGAACACCGCGGCCATGAACAGCAGTGTTCGCACGTATGGGTAAGATGCTCTGAAATACGTTATGCACCAGGTGGCATATCGGGATTCAACACAAGTTTATAGCCGAAGCCTCGCACAGTGACCAGATAGCGTGGCAGCGCAGGATCGGTCTCGATACGTTGACGTACTCGATAGACGAGTGCATCTATGGAATTGAAATCAAAGACCTCATAATCCCAAATTGATTTGGCGATTTCTTCTTTGCTGACGACATTTCCTTGGCGAGTATACAAGAGATACAGGAGTTGGAACTCTTTGACGGTCAAGGGTGGATCGAGCAAGATGCCTTTGATGTGAATCGTCTTTGCACCGTCATCAATGATAATATCGCCTTCGGTAGAACGACGAAACGTAAAGAGTTGCAATTCACCTTTGACAGTAGCCTCGGGGTCAATGAAGACGATTTCACTTTCGCCAATCACAACCACATCTTGGTTGTTCAGGATGTGAGGATCAGCAATAGCGGCGTCATTCACAAATGTGCCATTGGTGCTTTTGAGGTCACGAATCAGGTACGCGCCATCGGTATGCTCGAGCGTGGCATGGCGTCGTGACACAAGCGGATGTGGAATCACAATATCGTTGAGTTGGTCACGACCAATCGATACGACGTCGCGATGCCATTCAATTTGGATTTCAGGGGTGTTTGGGTGACGTATGCGTAACAGCGGTACTGGATTGGATTTATTCACATCCATCCTCCAATTCGGTATGTACCTAGTGTGTATGCGGTGCAATCACACATGCACGGGTGCATATGGTACAATGTGCGAACATCGCCATTATACCACACTGACATTCAATCGGACAGGATGGTACGTGTTAAATCTTATTGGTCGGCGCATTGATCGCTATAAAATTCAAGCAGAGATTGGTCGTGGTGGCATGGCACGGGTCTATCGTGCTATTGACACGGTACTCGGTCGCACCGTCGCACTCAAAGTACTCGCGCCACAGCTAGCGACCGAAGCAGAATTTTCGGCGCGTTTCCGACGCGAAGGCAAAATCGTTGCCGCCCTCCAGCATCCGCATATTGTGACATTGTTCGATGTTGGCGAAATAGACGGCATCCAATATTTGGCAATGGAGTTTATCAATGGTCGCAGTTTGTATGCAGCCATCAAAGAACGCGGTCCAATTCCTGGAGAGACCGCAGCGGTCATCATTCGTGCGATTGCCTCTGCATTAGATTATGCACACAGTCATGGAGCGGTGCATCGTGATATCAAGCCACAAAATATACTCATTGATACGAACGGGCGTATTCTGCTGACTGACTTTGGCATTTCGGTATCCGCAGACGATGAGAGTGGTCGACTAACCCGCACTGGGTTATTCATGGGCACGCCGGAGTACATGTCGCCAGAGCAGGTCTCAGGTACATCAGTTGATTACCGCACCGATTTGTATTCACTAGCGATTACTGCGTACGAAATGTTTTGTGGTGACGTGCCATTTACAGGTAATACACCAGAGTTAATAGTGGCGCATGCACAAAAGAAAGCCCCACTACTCCCGGTCCATCTACATGGGTTGCCAGAGGGACTCGTGGATGTGATTGACAGGGCACTCGCAAAAAATCCAAATGATCGGTATCAAACAGGGTTGGCATTAAGTGATGCAATCGACGCATCATTTGCCGCTGTACCAAACAACACGCAAGCCGCGATGTTGGTCTCGGGGTTGGCCAAACCACGCCATGCCTCGCCAAAAGCAACACAAGCCATTGAGACATCGAATCCCAATAGCAGCTTTGCAACGCAACAATCAACGGCTAATTCGTTGGCTACCAATGATGGTGCCACACAACCAAGACGGCGAAATATCCTTGAGGCACGCAGTGGACTACCAAATCGGCCAAACATGCGTCCTGAGACAATTCCGCTGAATATTATTTTGCCGTTGGGATTGGGGCTTATTATCACATTTATTATTTTGATTAGCACGCAATTTGCGAACTCATCATCAAATACTCCCGAACTCGTTCCGACCTTGACGTCGGTTGGAACGCAAACAACGGTACCGTCATCAACTAGTATACCTACGCGTACAGTTGAACTCATCGTCATCCCACCTACAACGGCATCTACGGCAACATCGATTGTCGTGACAAATGCACCAACACGACGCCCCAACACGGCTACGGCAGTTATACAAACGGAAGCGCCCACGGCAACAAATCCACCGGCATCTACTGCAACGAACATTCCATTCACCGAAACGGCAACTGCAACCGTGACCGAAACCATAACCGCAACGGTGACTGAGACGATGACCGAAACGGCAACCACAACGGTGACCACAACACTCACCATGACCGTGACAGCCACGAGCACTCCGACATTTACGCGAACAGCATCACGCACACCAATACCCGCAACCAATACCCTTGTACCAGCAACAAACACGTCAGTGCCAGCAACGAACACACCAGTACCTGCGACAGATACGCCGGTGCCAGCAACAAACACCGTTGTACCAAGTGAGACGCCGACGCCGTGATTGAGTTACCGGCGCAGTTACAACACGCGATTCGACAAACACTCCACCAATACCCTAGTCATCAATGGGGTGTAGCAGCACGACAACTCAGTGAGCGCTATCGGGCGACGCGCAACGGGTCTCCACTCATCACGTCAGCACTCGATGCGCTCGCTTATAGCGCAATGCACATGCCTGCAACATATGCACAAATATACCGTGCACTCCAGATGTGTATGCAGCATGTAGACACGTCGCTTTGGCGTAGTGTCCTTGACATCGGTAGTGGTCCTGGCACCGCACTATGGGTGCTAAACACACTGATGCCACATATTACGCATCGGACCGCGGTTGAGCGCGATCAGTATTTCATCGCATTGGCACGCTCGTTGTGTGCGCCGCTCGCTGGCACAACCACAATTGTCAGCCAAGACATCACACACATAACAACGTGGGAGCCACACGATGTGGTGATTATTGGACATGTTCTCAACGAAGTATCACCTGAACAACGAAGCCGGGTAATCGATGCGGCATGGCAGGCAACTCGCCAACTCCTTGTTATCATCGAGCCAGGTACATCGGCGTTTTTTACGATTATTCAACAGGCACGCAGTCAACTTATCGAGCGTGGTGCATCAGTGGTAGCACCTTGCACACACACCGCTACGTGCCCAATGACCAGCGATGACTGGTGTCATTTTGGTCAAAAAATCGCTCGACCTGATTTTCAACGGCAAGCCCGATCAGTACAGATTGGCTGGGAGGAGTCCAAAGTCAGTTTTGTGGCTGCCGCCACACACCCCGTGCCCATATCAGGACAACGTATCGTACATGATCCAGTCGGTCATAAAGGACATATTGCATTACACGTCTGTAGCGACAACGGATTGCATATTACATCGATTCGCAAGCGAGATGCCATAGCACATGCCAAAGCCCGTAGGTTGAACTGGGGCGATATATGGACGGACGGCGATACACATTAATCAGACTTCATACTCCGTGTATAGAATTCGTAGTAGAATAAACGGTGTCGAAGAAAGACATCACACAAAGGAGTTCTCATGACGAGCACCGCAGTCGGGATAATCGGGTGTGGCAACATTAGCAGCATTTATTTGCAGAACTGTCATCAACGCTTCCGAGGCATTCATGTAGCCGCAGTCGCAGACATTGACATCAGTCGTGCCCAAGCACGCGCTGCTGAGTTTGGCGTTGCCAAAGCATACACCGTAGAACAACTATTGGCAGACCCAGAAATCGAAATTGTCATCAATTTGACTGTTCCTGCTGCCCATGGAGAGGTCGCTCTCAAGGCGATTGCCGCAGGCAAATCTGTCTACAACGAAAAACCGCTCGCCGTGACGCGTGCCGAAGCCCAAGAGATGCTCGCCAATGCAGCAGCCAAGGGTGTTCGCGTAGGTGGTGCTCCAGATACCTTCTTAGGAGCCGGGTTACAAACCGCACGTAAGCTCATTGATGATGGCTGGATTGGCCGACCAATTGGCGCCACCGCATTCATGATGGGACGTGGGCCAGAGGGCTGGCACCCCAACCCACACTTCTTCTATCAGCCGGGGGCTGGCCCAATGTTTGACATGGGTCCCTACTACCTAACCGCCTTGACCACCCTGCTCGGGCCAGTCAATCGCGTTAGTGGTTCGGCTCAGATTTCGTTTGCAGAGCGCACCATCACCAACAACATTCAATACGGTGAGAAGATCCCGGTCAACACACCAACCCACGTCGTCGGTGTCCTCGATTTTGCTGCTGGCGCTGTCGGCACGATTATCACCAGCTTCGACGTGTGGCATAGCACCTTGCCGTGGATCGAGATCTACGGCAGCGCTGGTACCATGTTGGTTCCCGACCCGAACAACTTCGACGGCGAAGTCAAAGTCCGCCGTGCTGGCGAAGAGCACTGGCGCATCATGCCGCTCAGTCACAGCTTCGCACAGAACAGCCGTGGCTTAGGAGTACTCGATATGGCGATGGCCATCAAAGAGAACCGGCCGCATCGCGCCTCAGGCGAGTTGACCTACCATGTACTCGATATCATGCATGCTATTCATGATGCATCACGTGCTAGCCAACACATTACACTGACCAGCGGTCCAGAACGCCCGGCACCACTGCCGATGGGCATGGACAATAAGGGATTCTAGACGCACCACACGCCCCCGACAGGATACCCTGTCGGGGGCGTACACGAGGATGCGATACCGATGATTACCAGTATCCACCATGTGAGCGTGAACGTAGGCGACCTTGCACAGGCTGTCCGTCTATACCTCGCACTAGGTTTGCCCGTTATACCACTCACGGCTACGCGCGCGTGCGTGCTTGCCCCCAATGCGTACATTCTCCTCAACTTCATGCCAAACGCATGCACATATACGCCTGAGGTACACGAACTCGGGTGGCGCCATTTGTGCGTACAAGCGCCCGCCATGCCGCACACCATCGCTCTGTGTCAGACGCATGCTGTAACGCCAATGTCCGAACCTGTTGATTTACGCACAGGGCATCTCTATGTCTATGCCCGCACTCCTGACCACGCCATCATCGAAATCGAGGAAGTACCATACACACCATTCAACTACCCGATTTGGCTCGGGCATATCGCCTGTGTCAGCGCTGATGTCGCACGACTAAAGCATTTTTATACCGAATTCATCGGTGGCGAAGTCGTTGATCCGGGTGTCATTGGCCCCAATCCTGCCTATGATCGCGTCGTGGGCTTTGCCGAGACACGTCTCAATCCAGTGTGGATTAAACGACTGAATCTGACTATCGAATTATGGCAATTCGTGTCTCCACCAAGCCCGCCACGAATCCCCCATACTGGCCCAACCCTCGGCTATCAATCGATAGGCATGATCAGCGACGCCCTAGAGGCTGATACACAACGCTGTTGTGATTTGGGCGGCACGCTGATTCATGCAACAGACACACATGTCACCTTGACGGATTGCGACCAACATCAGCTTGATTTGTATTCGTCTGATGATCCGTTGATTCGTGCGTGTGGAACTGGTCTCAATCCAACACTCCTCAGCCAAAACGCCACACACTGGCGACCACGACCGCCCGCATAATGTAGGGAGCGCACATGCCATCACTCAACAATCAAGTTGCCATCGTCACCGGCGCAGGGCGCGGAATTGGTGCAGCAATTGCCCAACAACTACATAGTGCTGGTGCACATGTGATCGCAACGGATATTGCGTTCAGCGATACACTCACTGGCATCACACAACACGTCAGTGACGTGACGAGTGCCGAATCGTGGCAACGTCTTGTTGATTATGTCGACAAAACATTCGGCCGTATCGACATTTTGGTGAATAACGCAGGCATCAGTGGACCCGTATGTGCACTCACCGAATATCCAGACGAAGATTTTGCACGCGTCATGGAAATCAACTGTACTGGCGTGTTTTATGGCATCAAATACGTCGGTGCAGCCATGAAACACTACGGTAATGGCGGTAGCATTATTAACATCTCATCGAACACTGGCTTAGTTGGTAGCCCTGCTATTATCGGCTACAGCGCCAGCAAACATGCAGTGATTGGATTAACCAAATCAGCAGCCAAAGGACTTGCAAGCGATAATATCCGCGTCAATGCAGTCTGCCCGGCACCGACCGCCACTGAGATGGTATTCCAACTCGAGCGCATGTATGCCGACCCTACGGTTGTGCGTCAACGACTCACCGCCGGGACACCACTTGGCCGCTATGCTGATCCGAACGAAATCGCTACCGCTGTCTGTTTTTTAGCGAGCGCCGAGGCGAGTTTTATTACGGGCGCGGTATTACCTGTTGATGGTGGGAGCGTCGCATAATTTGGTTCTTTTTTGTAAAAAATATATCCCCATATTGATAAAAACTTAGTTTGCGTACATTTGACAATATCTCAATTCCCTCTATAATCGCTGATAACATTACTCGGCGGTGCAGCCTGGTGCACCACACACACAAGGGTTCAGCGTTGAACAATCTCCATCCACTGATTATCGAGGCTATTACACGCGCACTGCACGAGGATATCGGCAGTGGCGACGCCACCAGTGAAAGCATCATCCCCACTGACGCCAGCATGCACGGCAACATCATCGCCAAACAACACGGCGTCGTCGCCGGGCTCGATGTCGCAATCGACGTATGTGCCCATGTCGATCCACTGATTCAGTGTACACCGGTCATACCCGAGGCCAGCGTCGTCACCCCTGGGACACTTGTCGCACGTTTTGTGGGGCCGGCGCGTAGCTTGCTGACTGCTGAACGTACGATTCTTAATTTTATGGGGCGCATGAGCGGCGTAGCCACCTTGACCCACCAATTTGTCCAGGCGGTAGCTGGCACACGTGCGATTATTCTGGATACGCGCAAAACCGCCCCTGGCCTGCGCATGCTCGATAAACTCGCCGTCGCCCGCGGTGGTGGACAAAATCACCGCATTGGGCTCTACGACATGATTCTCATCAAAGACAATCACATTGATTTTGCCGGGTCGATTACCGAGGCGGTCAATCGGGCTCGAGCTGCCCATCGTGGCCTCGAAATCGAGGTTGAGGCCCGCACCCTGGCAGACGTCGAAGAGGCGTTGTCGCTGAATGTAGAGCGCATCTTGCTCGATAATATGACACTTGAGATGATGCGGCACGCAGTTGTACTCAACGCCGGGCGAGCCAAACTCGAGGCGAGTGGCAATGTAACGCTCGAGACTGTGCGCAGCATTGCAGAGACCGGCGTCGATTACATTTCGTCGGGCGCACTGACCCATTCGGCGCCTGTGTTTGATTTGAGTTTGAAGTTTGCCCGTCACTAATAACCCCACCAACGAGGAGCAATCATGAATCCTGCGGCACAGGCTCTTTACGAAGAGATGAAAATCAGTCTTGGCAAGATGGTGCCAGACTTTGAGTTGTATTACAAAGCCGAGATTGCCATTGAGATCAACCAGCTCAAACAAGAGCGCAATGCCGTCGTGCTTGGACACAACTACATGGAGCCGGTGCTATTTCATACCATCCCAGACTTCCGCGGTGACTCGCTCGATTTGAGCCGCAAGGCGGCCACCACCGACAAAGATATCATTATCTTTTGTGGGGTCAAGTTCATGGCCGAGACGGCCAAGATCCTCAACCCGAGCAAGACGGTATTGATGCCGGCCGAGCGGGCTGGGTGTTCATTGGCCGAGTCTATCACGGCGGCCGATGTGCGGGCACTCAAGCGCAAATACCCAGGTGTCCCCGTCGTAACGTATGTCAACACCTACGCCGATGTCAAAGCCGAGAGTGACATTTGTTGTACGTCAGGCAATGCGGTTGCCGTGGTTGAGTCACTCAAGAGCGACACGGTCATCTTCTTGCCGGATCAGTATTTGGCGGCAAATGTGGCGCAGATGACCGGCAAGCACATCATCTTCCCCTCACTCACAGGCAAGGCTGACACGAATTTGCTCGATGTCCAGATGATTGGCTGGCACGGCAAGTGCGAGGTGCACGAGAAGTTCTCGGTTGAGGACATCAAGGCGGTGCGCGAGCAGTTCCCCGATGTGGTCGTCGTGTCACACCCTGAGTGTTCACCAGAGGTGGTCGCAGCGTCAGATTTTGCTGGGTCAACCAACGCTATGATTAAGTTTGTGCAAGATAGCAAAGCGCCGCACTATCTGGTCTTGACGGAGTGCTCGATGGGTGACAATATTGCCGCAGCTAATCCCGAGAAAGATCTGCTGCGCTTGTGTATGGTGCATTGCCCACACATGAACATGATTACCATGGAGAATGTGCGCGATTCGTTGCTGTACAACCGCACGGTCATCGAAGTTCCCGAGGAGATTCGCGTACGCGCATATACCGCCGTCGAGCGTATGATTCAGATTGGCTGATTACCGCAACGAAGCGAATACTATTACTATGAAAACTACCGATGTACTCATTATTGGGGCGGGGATTGCCGGGGCGGCGGCAGCGCTCCGACTTGCACAGCAGACAGATTGTCATATCATCTTGGTTACGCGTGAGCCAGACCCCACCGAATCGAACACACGCTGGGCTCAAGGCGGCATTATTCATCGTGGAAGTGATGATGATGCGAGCCTATTAGCACAGGATATCATTGCTGCTGGAGCTGGAGCCACAGATCCTGCAATTGCGCATATTTTGGCAACCGAAGGCCCAGTACGCGTCGAGCGCCTCTTGCTTCAGCACGCAGTAGTTGATTTTGCGCGAGACGAACACGGCAACCTCGATTATGGTCAAGAGGCTGCCCACTCGCGCCGGCGTATTTTGCATGTGGGCGACAGCACCGGGCGTAGCATCATCACGGCACTCCATCGAGCCGTGCAGGCGCATCCAAACATCGAGGTGTTGACGAACGTCACCGCCGTTGACCTGATTACTTACCCACACCACTCACGAAACCCGTTAGATGCGTATGGTCCAGTACGTTGTCATGGTGCATATGTGTTTGACCGTGATGAACAAACAGTCCATCGCATCGTGGCCAAAGCAACAATTTTGGCGACTGGCGGGCTCGGGCGCATCTACCGCAATACGACCAATCCGATAGGGGCACGTGGCGATGGTCTAGCAATGGCACACCGCGCAGGTGCGCGGATTGTCAATGCTGAGTACATCCAGTTTCACCCTACGTCTCTGGCAGCGCCAGGCGCACAGGGATTTTTGATTAGCGAGGCAGTTCGCGGCGAAGGTGGTGTTCTATTGACACCTGACGGTAAGCCGTTTATGCACAAATACGACCCTACTTGGCGTGAGCTTGCACCGCGCGACGTGGTCGCACGCGCAATTCATCATGAGATGGAGAGTCATAATTACCCATATGTGTTGCTCGATATCGCCAACTATATGTCACCAGAGCGGATTCGTGATCGCTTTCCGACTATTCATGCCGAGTGTATGCGCGTTGGTATCGACATCACGCACGAGCCAATTCCCGTTGTTCCGGCAGTGCATTACTCGTGTGGTGGAGTAGCGGTCAACGAATGGGGTGAGAGTACTATCCATTATTTGTATGCTGTTGGAGAGGTAGCCTGTACAGGGTTACACGGTGCAAATCGACTTGCAAGCACCTCATTACTTGAGGGATTAGTGTTTGGCGAGCGAGCTGCCGAGCACATATTAGCCAATCGGACAGCCTTGTCGTATCCGGATCCACAGAGTATTCCACAGTGGGATGAATCTGGATTAACACACGAATCAGACCCTGCGCTGATTCAAGGTGATATGCAGACCATCCAGAACATCATGTGGCACTATGTCGGATTGATTCGATCAGGTGATCGGTTATCGCGTGCCATACGCGAGCTACGTCATTTACAAAACGAGATTGAGATGTTTTATCGCAAAACCAAGCTAAGCGATGGACTCATTGGGCTACGCAATGCGGTAGAGAACGGGCTCATCATTGCGCAAGCGGCACGACACAATCGGCAAAGCCGCGGTTGCCACTACCGCACCGATGCGGTGGATAGTGGCGAGCGATTGATTTAACCACACAGTTAGGCAGGTACGCCGGCAATCCCTAAGCTGGCGGCCCGCTTGCTCAGCGCAGTAATGACCATGGCAATCAGATCATCAAGAGGGATGCCAAGCACCTCGGCGTTGTGGCTGATTTCTTCGCGGTTGACTGCGCGAGCAAAGCCTTTGTCTTTGAATTTCTTTTTGACGGCAGCCACATCCACATCGGCGATATTTTTGCTGGGGCGTACGAGGGCCACGGCTACCACAAAGCTCGAGAGTTCGTCAACTGCCGCGAGCGATTTTTCCATTACGCTATCACGCGTCACACCGGTATAATCAGCATGCGACATGATGGCACGACATATTTCCTCACTCCAGCCGTGTTCGCGGAGCCAGCGTACGCCGACATAGGGGTGGGCGTTGTCGGCAGCGGTCAAGTCAGGATGGCGCTCGTAGTCCATATCATGGAGCCAGCCCGTGGATTCCCAAACAGCCACATCACCTTGAAAGTGGGTGGCTAGATGAGCCATCGAGGCTGCCACTGCCCCACAATGCTTTCGCAACACATCAGACGTGACCCACTCGCCGAGAATAGATTGGGATTGTGTCACAAGATCCATGATATTCTTCACTTTCACTCGATACGAACAGGTGAGGCTGAGGTCTCACCTGTTCGGTCTATTTAATTTGGTTTATTTGGATGTGCGCCGGCGGGCGTGCAATGCGTGATAGAGTACCACTGATCCGGCAACCGCAACATTCAGCGAGTTGATGTGACCGAGCATCGGCAGTTTGATGAGGAAGTCACAGCGCTCACGTGTCAGACGCGCCATGCCACTTCCTTCTGAGCCAAGGACGAGCGCCAACGGCATATCTAAATCGCTCTCATCATAGAGTTGTGATTTTGGATCATCCTCGATACCAACAACCCAGACTCCCTGCTTCTGCAGGCGTTCAATACTCTGTGAAAGGTTGGTCACGACGGTGATTTTGAGGTGCTCAACAGCCCCTGATGAGGCGTTGACCACAGCTGGAGTGACCTCGGCAGCACGACGTCCAGGAATAATCACGCCGTGCACACCAACAATTTCGGCCGTGCGCAACAGCGTGCCAAGATTCTGTGGATCTTGAAGGTGATCAAGCATCAACAAAAACGGCATTTCATTCTTGGATTTGGCGAAGGCCAGCATATCATCGATATCGCTGTATGGATACTCGCCACATTCAAGCGCCACACCTTGGTGATTGAGCCCATGAAGCTTTTGCTCAAGCACCTTCTTGTCGACTTGTTCTATCGGAATATTCTGCTCTTTGGCAATGGTCAAACTATCAGCCAATGTACCAACCGACTGGGCACCGGCAGCAACCACCAACCGTTTGATGGCACGGCGTTGCGCACGCAACGTCTCACGGACGGCATTACGCCCATAAATCAAATCTGTCATTCGTTATAACCCCAAGGCATTCTTGATACGGTCGAAAAATCCTTCATCATGCGGATTAGCTCCAGAGCCATCACCGCCATCCCCATCCGTTGCTGTACGCGGATTAAATGTACGTGCCAATGCTTCAAACAAAATACGTTGTTCCTCAGACAATGAGTCGGGTATGACTACTTTGGCGATGACCACTTGATCACCACGCCCAGTTGCACGCAACATGGGAACACCTTTGCCGCGCAAACGGAAGGTTGTTCCATTTTGGATACCGGCATTGACACGCAACGTCTCTACACCCTCAAGGGTTGGGACTTGCAGTTCTGCACCTAGTGCAGCTTGCGCCACATTGATTGGCAACTCAAGAATAATATCCACATCTTGACGACGAAAGTACTGATGTGGCTGGATATCGAACGCCACATACAAATTACCATATGTGCCACCACGCGGTCCTGACTCACCTTCGCCGGTCAGGCGCAGCTGTGCTTGGCCGTCAATACCAGCGGGAACAGTGACGGCTAATTTGTGCAACTTGCGCACACGTCCTTCACCGCGACAATCACGACAAGGAATGGCGATGACCGTGCCTTCGCCACGACACACATCACAGGTTGTCACGGTTACCATGTTAAAAATAGCAGACCGTTGACGAACCTCACCTGAACCGCCACAACGATGACATTTGACAGGCTCGGTACCGGCCTGAGCACCTGTTCCGCCACAGGGCTCACACGACTCAAGGCGTCGGTATTCGATTTCTTTTTCGGCGCCAAAGACGGCTTCCTCAAATGTCAAACGCAACGTGTACTTCAGATCAGCGCCGCGTTGTGGTCCGCGCTGTTGTCGACCGCCACCAAAGAACGACTCGAAAATAGTTGAAAACGGATCCTCGCCACCAAACGGATCACCACCACCATAGGCGCCACCCATCGACGGACCATTATGACCAAACCGGTCATACACCGCACGCTTCTCGGGATCCGACAGCACTGCGTTGGCTTCGTTGATTTCTTTGAAGCGTGCTTCTGCATCAGGTTCTTTGTTTACATCCGGATGAAGCTTGCGTGCAAGTGCGCGATATGCTTTTCGGATATCGTCAGGCGTGGCATCACGTGATAAGCCGAGCACCTCGTAATAGTCACGTTTATTGGTCATGAACGTTTCTCACCTTGATATCGAATCAACGGATTATTCCTTTTTGGGCTGCTCATCGTCACTATCAGCACCATCCCCTTTGGTCTCAGGGCGAGCACGACGGAGCAAACCACGTAATCCATCACGAATCGTGCTCATCTCAGGCAAAGTGATTTCAGGGAGTTGGATATCACGCAACCTTTCGGCAATTGGTGTTTCGCCGATCTTGAGATCTTTGATATCAGGAACTTTGATATCAGGAACTTTGATGTCGGGAAGTTGCACTTCGCGAAGGCGCGCCATGACTTTTTGTGCCATATCCTCATGAGGAGCGGTTTTGCTCGCATCATCCCCAAATGCAGGCTCGGGCTCGGGTTGTGGGTGGTACTTGTTATTCAAATCGTGCACAACCATCGTGAGATCGATCATGGCATCATGGATGTCACGAACGTTCGCATGTTCCATGGCAGTTTGAACATTTCGAATGCTACGCTCAGCATTGAGTCGACGTTCTTCACTAATCGTTTCGTCATTACGCAACGCACGTTGCGCACTATAAACAAGTGAGTCTACCTGGTTTTGCAGACGAAGCACATCGCGTTTCCGTCGATCTTCGTCAGCAAATACTGCGGCATCTTGAACAAGTCTATCAATCTCTTCGGTACTTAATCCAGATGAAGCAGACAATGTAATATGCACTTCACGGTCAGTTCGCTTGTCGCGCGCCCGCACCTTGATGATGCCATCAGCATCAATATCAAATGTCACTTCAACTTGTGGAATGCCACGTGGTGCGAGCTCGATGCCATCCAACACAAACACACCTAATGACTTATTGTACTGAGCCTCGACACGCTCACCTTGGAGTACATGAATCTCAACCGCTTCTTGGTTATCAGCAGCCGTCGAAAAGACTTGGCTTTTGAGCGTTGGCACCGTGGTGTTACGCGGAATCAGCGGCGTCATCACACCACCAGCAGTCTCGATACCTAATGTTAATGGCGTTACGTCAAGCAACAATACATCTTGAATGTCACCAGCCAATACACCAGCCTGCACAGCAGCCCCAATGGCAACCACTTCATCTGGGTTTATGCCCTTGTGTGGCTCTTTGCCAAAGAAGTTACGCACTGCAGCCTGAATCGACGGCATCCGCGTCTGTCCACCGACAAGAACAATTGCATCAATATCCGCAGGTTTTAGATTTGCATCAACTAATGCCTGCTTCACAGGTAAGAGTGAGCGATCAACAAGATCAGCAGTGAGTGTTTCGAGACGTGCACGACTCAACTCAAGATTCAAATGGAGCGGCCCACTTGTATCAGCCGAAATAAACGGCAGGCTAATCTCTGTATTAAGGATGGTTGATAACTCCATCTTGCTCTTTTCAGCTGCCTCGCGCATCCGTTGTAATGCGGTACGGTCAGTGTGCAAATCAAGCCCTGTTTCCTTTTTGAAGAGCTCAAGCATATATTGAATAATGCGCTCATCAAAATCATCGCCACCAAGGTGGGTATCGCCATTGGTCGCTAATACCTGAAATACATTATCGTTTAGCTCAAGAATCGATACGTCAAAGGTACCGCCACCCATGTCATATACCACGATGGTCTGATTATCAACCTGATTATCAAGGCCATATGCCAATGCTGATGCAGTTGGCTCGTTGATGATACGCAATACTTCAAGCCCAGCAATACGTCCCGCATCTTTGGTGGCTTGACGTTGTGCATCATTAAAGTACGCAGGCACCGTAATCACAGCTTGCGTAATCGACTCGCCGAGGTATGTCTCGGCATCCATTTTGAGTTTTTGGAGGACCATCGCTGATATCTCAGGGATGGCATAGTTGCGATCGCCAAGCAACACATTTACATCACCATTATCAGATGATGAGAGCCGGTATGGGACGAGTGCAGTATCACGCTGGACCGTCTTGTCAATCAACTTACGCCCCATGAAGCGTTTCGCAGAAAAGACCGTTTGCTCAGGGTTCACCACAGCTTGGCGCTTGGCGATCTGACCGACAAGACGTTCACCAGACTTGCTAAATGCAACAACTGACGGTGTCAATCGCTGACCTTCGGCGTTGGGGATGATTGTTGGCTCACCACCCTCCATGACAGCCATCACTGAATTGGTGGTCCCAAGGTCAATGCCAATTACTTTACCCATGCAATCCTCTATTGTCTGACTAACACTCGCTCAACTGCACTCTACCGTCCACACTCGCCCTGCTAGGCCTGACCAACCTTTACCATGGCTGGGCGTAGCACCTTGTCATGTAACATATAGCCTTTTTGCAAGACTGCGACAACTTTGCCGTCGCTATCTGACAGGCCAGACTCATACGCAACAGCCTCATGCAAATTTGGGTCAAATGGCTGACTCAGCGCATCCATTATCACAACCCCTTCACTCTCAAGAAGCTGTTGGAGTTTGTTAGGAATCAACTTAAACCCACCGAACCATGGTGAGTTGACAATTTCGGGAGTGGCACTGCTCGATGCACGCGCTAAATCATCAACAACCGGAAGGATTTTGAGTAGCAACCCAGCGCTTGCACGGGTAATTAACTCGACACGTTCTGCTTCGTAGCGACGTTTGAGATTCTTATAGTCAGCTGCTGCTCGTAAATGTGCATCTTTATGTTCAGCGACTTCCTTTTCAAGCGCCTCAATACGTGCTTGGAGCGTAGCAACGTCGAGCGTCTCAGGAGCCGTATTTTGCTCAGTTTGATGATCCGAATTGGCTTGCTGATCACTCATGGAAACCTCCCATACAAACAAGAGAATCGTATTTAGTCATGTATCTGGCTTTCGGCATCATTGCGCGGTTCGCCATGCAACTCGCCGACCAAATCACTCATTACTGACGCAATATACCGCACAGTTGCAATTGCTCGCGCATACGGCATTCGCGTCGGGCCAACCACTCCCAATACACCAACTATCTCGTCATCGACGCCGTACCGTGCAAGCACGATACTCATCTCACGCATATCGTGGCGCTCGTGCTCCGCCCCAATAATGACTTGCACACCATCGCTTTGTGTTACCCGTGGGATAAGCGGTGCGATTGCCTGACCACTCTGCACCAACTCAAGCATCTGTTTGACACGCTCAGTCTGCGCAAACTCAGGCTGCTCAAGCAACTGCAAGACCCCATCAGCACGAATATCACTATCGAGTGCATCCTCGTACTGTCGCATCGTCGCAAACACCAAATCCATCAACTGCCGTGACACGCCATCAAATGTTTCGCTGGCATGGTCGATACGCTCACGGATTTGTAGCGCAGATGCATCATGACACCACTCGTTCACAACTTTGGCAAGACGCATCAAATCATCTTGCGACTGCGCCACCTCAAATGCAATCGTTTGCTGACGCACCATGCCATCATGAAAGACCATCACCGCTAGCGCAAGCGTATCATGAATCGAGATAAGATGCATGCTTCGCAAGCGAGTTGTAGCCCCACGTGGTGGTAAGATTACCGACACATTCTGTGCAGTCCGTGCCATCACTGTTCCGGCCAAGTTAATCCACTGGTCAAGTGCAGTATGTACACGATAAAACTCATGTCGAATCGTGCGTTGCTCCAGTGCAGTTAACGACGGTCGCTCCATCAAGTGCTCTACAAAAAACCGATACCCTGCGTCGGTTGGAACACGTCCTGCAGACGTGTGTAGATGCGTGAGGAAGCCGAGCTCTTCTAGCGCCGCTAACTCGTTCCGAATCGTTGCCGATGACACCGTCAAACCATAACGCCGCACCAAGTGCTCTGATGCAACTGGTGCCGATGTTTCGATATAGGCTTGAACAACTAGTTTGAGTATTTGCCGGCGTCGTTCGGTCATCTCTGCCAACATAGCCGCTCCTATGCGATAAACACCCATGCGTTTACCGTATCGCTGCCATACCCAAGGTGCATGCGCCAGCATCACATGCCTTGGTGTATTGTAGCATAAAGCACACGATTATATACACTCAGACGCAGTACGTTCTGTTAATGAATTATATGAATTATGAGCCGTTTCCACACGGTACCATGCAAATCACAAACTCAACCATTTCGTAATTTTTACTTCATCATCTGTCACCATCATACGTTACAGAATAGACTACTATTGTCTCGCACGCATCATTTTGTGTTATGACCAAGGAGCACACATGCCTAACCTCTATGCTATGGATACGTTCTTTTATACATCGCTCGGGAGTTACACACTCTCCGCACGTTGTCAAATGCTCAATGAACTTGGTTATGATGGAACGTATCTTACCGTTTGGAGTAACCAAGCCGAAGCAGACATTGATGCACTCGCAACTATTCCAGCCCACTACAAACTCAACGTTCAAGGTGTCTACTTCATGCTGAATCTTGCAGATGAACAAGCCGTTCAACAGACACTTGCGTTGATTGCACGTGTGCCTGTGGCTACTACCATCGAACTTGCCGTCTACGTGGGTCAACCCAACCAACATCAACAAGATGCTCAGTTTGATGCACTCTTTCTTAAATACGCGCCACAACTTTGCCACATTGCGGAGCAACACAACCACCAAATTGCCCTCTACCCACATGTGCACTTTTGGCTCGAAACCATGGCCGATGCGGTACGCCTCTGTATGCAGTACGTCCATCCACGACTCGGGATCGCATTTTCGGCATATCACTGGTATGCGAGCGGTAATCGCGACTTTGTAGCTACACTCAACGCTATCGCTCCATGGATCAAATCCGCCAATATCTGTGGCAGTCGCATGCAGTCCCCAGGTCAGGCACTCCCAGCCACCATCGAGCTTATCAACAGTGGTGAGCTTGATATATTTGCTGTATTATGCCAACTCAACACCATCGGATATACTGGCGCAATCGGTTTACAAGGATATGGGATTGGTGGTGATGTATACACCAATTTGCGCACCTCTATATCAGCGTTCCGTGACCTCAACCAACGCGTAGCACTACGTAGTCACTGGGCAAATCTTCGTCCTCATGACGCATAATCAAAGGAGTGCACATGCACGACGTTATCATCATTGGCGCAGGGCCAATCGGTAGTGGTGCCGCACGGCATGCCAGTATGCAAGGACGATCTGTTACCATTATTGCCCCTCATGAAACTACTCGCGAACAGCATGTGGTTTGGAGTAGTCATTATGACCAAGGTCGGTTAACCCATCGTTCGGCGCGTAATGCCACACTCGCACACTGGGCTAACGAGGCAATTCATGAATATCGCACAATTGAGAGCCAAAGCGGTATTGAGTTCTACCGGCCATGCGGCACCCTTACATTAAGCGCCGCGAGTGCTGGTTTTAGTTACATGCAACAACGACGTCAACTCGAACTCGATCTCGCTTTCCGCTATGAAGAATTTACACCCGACGCGTTACAGAACCGCTTCCCTGTACTGAGCCGTAATCTCCCCTATAGCGGATTGTATGACGGTCCACCGTCCGGTATGATTAATCCACGACAGTACGTTGCTGCGCAACTTGCCTGCGCCACACAACTCGGCGCAGTACGCATCAACGACATCGTCACTCAGGTACTGCCCCATCTTCATGCAGTAGAAATAACAACCCATACAGGACATACATACTCCGCTCAACATGTCATCATCGCTGCCGGCGCATATAGCGGATTGTGTGGTTTGTTACCAACCACAATAGCGCATACCGTCAAAAGCGAAACGGTCACACTTGGTGAGATTAGCGCCGAAACGGCTGCACAACTCACCGATATGCCAAGCATGATGGTGGATTGCGTTTCTCCGATTATCGAAGACGCCTACTTGACACCACCAGTTCAGTATCCTGATGGCAAGTGGTATATCAAACTAGGTAGCAATAGCATCTATGATGAGTTTTTTGTTACACACGCAGCACTCACCGAGTGGATTTGCAATGGCAATCGCGATGCAACACATCACGCACAAATAACCCTCCTCAAAGCACTCTTCGGCAATATTGAATGGCTCGCATTCAAAAGTCTGCCGTGCGTTATCACGCGCACACCCAGTGGCATACCCGAGATCAAACGCGTCCATCCGCGCGTCACCGCAGTTGTCGGATGCAATGGCTCATTAGCCAAAAGTGGTAGCATTGTGGGAAAAATCGCAGTAGACGTGATGCACACATAACCAAAACACCCCGCAGATTGTTATCTGCGGGGTGTTTTAATTGTACCGTATTACTTTTTTGACTCAGTATGTTCGAACGCATTACCTGGTTGCCAAGGAGTGCCTACCAACGGCAGAACCACGCGATCAAGGCCAAGCCATCCAGCATTGCGCCACGCAAGAATGATGAAGATCGCCGGAATCGCCAAAATTGGATTGGTGCTTACCGTGCCTGCCAACAAAAAGTTGGTGTTCATCAAGACACCGAAGAAGGCTGCAATACCCGTCAACATACCAAGAATCAATCCGATACCAACCGCCAACTCACCAAAAGCAACAATATAGCTATATATCTCGGCATATGGCAGAACAAAGTTCTCTAGATAGCTGGCATACCACCCTTGCACCGATGGACGTGGGTTCGTGTCAGAGACAATTGACTTGGCAATAGCACCCTTGACAAACCCCGTGATACCAGCGCCAGCATCAGCACCCACCCACGCCGGATCAGTCACTTTGTGCCACCCAGCCTCTACCCACTGCAACCCCAACCAAATGCGTACCACCAACCACAACACACTAGCACGTGGATCAGCGAACATGAAATGGGCGAAATTCGACTCACGAAACTGGGCCGGGCTCGTAATCTTGGCACTCGCGCTCATGGCATCCTCCTTGCGAGCTGTGGGGCGAGATCAACTCGCCTCCGCGATTTGCGTAGTATCACCAATCGGTACCTGACTGGTGACCCTTTCTCATCTCCTGCACGAGCAAACTTGCTTCGCTCGCTGATGGCGCAATGCTGTGTGACCCCCATCACCACATCACTAC
Source organism: uncultured Klebsiella sp. (assembly GCA_964469045.1). Lineage (GTDB taxonomy): Bacteria > Chloroflexota > Chloroflexia > Chloroflexales > Roseiflexaceae > UBA965. The sequence continues at coordinate 35,193 of CAYXXK010000010.1, read as the reverse complement.
CCCATCACTCCCTCCCACATATATCCTATGCAGTGCGTACCACGAAATTCGTCGTACGGGCTGTGATGAGCTCTCCCGTTACCGCCATTTCCTCTCTCTGTTCGACTCGCCCACATACTATTCCTCTCGTGTGAATCTGTCAAGCGTATTTGTGATTAAAATCACTATATTTAGATTAAAATTTGATGAGAGCAATTGTTGCATGCAAGTAAATCATTGCACACGTCGTACACAGAGATACAACCATCTACCAAACAAGCAGCACATGAGCCTATATGTATCCGTCCGGGCAGCAAAATGGACTAGCGTTTTTGTGTATCAAAGAGCGTAGCAGTGTATTGAGCGACGAGGCAGGATCTGTGCACGACGCAGAGTTGTCTGACACAACATCAACGCATCATGCTATTGACATCATTTTGTAATCTGTTACAATGTTTTTCCGCTCACATAAAGGAGGTGGCATGGAATACGATTTGGTCTGTTTTAAGGACGGTACCAAAGCATCAAAATCGTTCGTTGCCTATTGCGTGACCCAAATCAAACAAATGACGTTTTCTCCTGAAGGGCTTGTCGTGCTCATGTATTTGATCGAATTGAGTCGACAGCACAAAAACACTCCACTCGGGAAGCGCCACATGCACCAACTCACGCAACTGGGCATCATCGAAAAGAGCACAGACGGATTTGTTCTTAACCCAGTGTTTCGTCAAGTGCTCATTGAAGCTGATCAACAAAACAACATGTACGCGACCATGTATAACAAACTTGTGTACGACAAAGAACCAGAGAAAAAGGAGTCACCAACCGATTCGTCAGAGTCACCCGAAAAAGACTCACCATTTGATGAGCAACAAATGCAGGTCATCTTTATTGGCATGAAACCACTGTTCGAGAGTATTGTGCTGAAATTTGAGTACTACAACTCGCTCACTGGGCAATACTCGAATATTGACTACAAACCTGACGATGAATTTGAAATCCCGGCAACGTTACGGACATATCTGCAATCGCTGTGATACGGGTAATCAACGCGCCCGATAACAACCATCATCGGGCGCGTGTATCTTCACTATATGTAGACTAATCGAGGTGGAAATTGGCCGGGTATCTCGGGTTTGGTCATAATCAGTTGGGTCCCATCAAATGTATACACTGTGGGATAACCATGATAATTAGCATAGGACTGAATAGATCCAGAGATAAACTTAAAGCCGCCACTGACATTAAAAACCACATCATAGCGCGCATATGCCCCACACAATCCATCAAGCATGGCAGTTAATTCGCGCAATGCATCATCAAGACCCGCAGCATTACCAACTTGCAACCCTGCAACGCTCAGAAAGTGACATTGCAGTTGTGGGTAGGCACGCTGAACCGCACGCTGACATATCTCACGCATGAAATGCCCGAGTGGTGTCTGCGTGGTAATAAAGACAAAACGTCCACCTGGAAGTGCCCATTGTGGATATTGTGTCGTTTTTTGTGCATACAAGGTAAGCGCTTTGAATTCGGTCGCACAAAATAGGCAATCTGGTTTGTACGACAATTGCAGGCGGATACGCGCCAAAATCTGTTGTACAGCAGGCACAAGTTGCAATTCATTTGCATGCATCTTCAGAACGTTGCGCTCTTCTGAACTCAATTCAAACGGGCTGAACAAGGTCATTCCAACGGTACTAATGACGAGTTTGGCCATGACTTCCCCCTTTACATGTATGTCCATTGTAAAAGGCGTATCAGGGAAATTATTCGTGATTTTTCACATTTTCAAAAAATATTTCCATCATCTCTGACGGAAAAACCAGTGAATACGTGCACCTAGTAGCACTATTATTGCCGCTGCATATACAAGTGGCTCACGCACATCGCTTTTCACGAGCCATATGTAATGGACGACGGCAAGTATTGCAATCAGGTAGTTCAGCCGATGAATCTTTTTCCACCAGATACCAAGGTGACGTTGCATCGATTTGGTCGACGTGAATGCCAGCGGAATCATGAGCACAAACGCCGCAAGGCCAACGATTAAGTAGCGTTTGGTTAATAGGTTTTGACTCATAAACTGCCAGTCCCAGCCATAGTCAAGCCACATGTAGACAAACAGGTGCGTCAACGCATAACTAAACGCATACAAACCAAGTGGGCGACGTGTCGCAGCCAAAAACTTAGGCAACCCGAGGCGAATCAACGGTGTCACAGCCAAACTTGCAACTAATAGATTTAACGCAGCATCACCAGTGACAGCGGTAAACGTTGCCACTGGATCAAACGGCCAGCCCTCGTGCCAGATGCGCCACGACAGTAACACAAACGGCACGAAGGCAGCACCATGCGTCATCAGCTGGGCCAATGCGGCCACACGTAGACGAGAAGACATACGCACCATTGTTAGTAGAACTTTCGCAGGTCCATGCCGGTGTACAACGAGGCAACCTGCTCAGCATAGCCGTTAAACATCAGCGTCTCACGCCGGCCGAGCTCGCCAATCCGACGCTCATCGGCTTGCGACCAGCGTGGATGATCTACGCGAGGATTAACGTTCGCATAAAAGCCGTATTCGTCTGGTGCAGCGGCCATCCAGAGTGACGTGGGTTGTTCGTCGACAAGGGTGATACGCACGATTGATTTGATGCTCTTGAAGCCGTACTTCCATGGCACAGCGAGGCGCAATGGCGCGCCGTTTTGGTTGGGTAACGGATTACCGTAGACACCGGTTGCCATCAACGTCAAATCATGCATGGCCTCGTCGAGGCGCAAGCCCTCGGCATATGGCCAGGTGTACCATGGTTCTTTTTGGCCGGGCATCTGCTCAGGATCATACAGCGTCTCGAAGCGCACATATTTGGCCGCACTGGTGGGCTCGACTTGGACGAGCAGTCGGTTGAGTGGGAAGCCGTACCACGGGATGACCATCGACCACCCTTCGACACAGCGCAAGCGATAAATTCGCTCTTCGCTTTCAAACGCCAACAGATCTTCGAGCGCAAAGGTCGTTGGTTTGTTGACCAAACCATCAACAACCACATTCCACGGACTCGCTTTGAAGTTGGCCGCCATCTCGGCAACGCGTTCTTTGGTTGTCGTGAACTCATAAAAATTGTTGTAGCCGGTCACTGCGGCATATTCGGTCAACGAATCGCCGAGCTCATCGGTCTTTGTGGCAACCACAGGTTGGGCTGCTGGGGATGGAGTCGCGCCCGGCGCTGCTTGGGGTGCACTACAGGCAACTGCGGCGAGTGCTGCTGGTGTCAGTGCCATGCGCGTGATGAATGTGCGCCGCTGGCGATACACATGCTCGGGCGTAATCTCAGATGAAGGAATCTTTGACATCAGTACCTACCTCAAATGCGCACTAGTGGGGAGATTCAATACAAGTACGGTACCTGAATATGATGAGAGAACGGTGAAATAATCCCCCGTGTATACAGAGACGCATGGCCATGTGTCTCTGTATACACGGGGGCATCAAGACCATTCCAATCATGCAATTATTGCATGACCATGCCACCATCGGTATTGAATGTTTGACCGGTGATATAGGCAGCTTGCTCCGACGCCAAGAATGTGACCAGTGATGCAACATCTTCGGGCGTACCGAGGCGACCGAGCGGGATTTGCTTAATCAGCGCTTCACGCGTGTCAGGTCCGAGGACGGCGGTCAGCTCGGTGTCGATGAAGCCAGGCGCAACAGCGTTGACAGTGATACTCCGTGAACCAATCTCGCGGGCAACGGACTTCGAGAAGCCGATGATACCGGCTTTGGCAGCGGCATAATTAGCTTGACCAGCATTGCCCATCAACCCAACCACCGAGGTGATGTTGATGATGCGGCCCCAACGAGCGCGGGTCATTGGGCGCAAGGCAGCACGTGTGCACAAAAAGAGACCACGGAGATTGGTGTCCATGACGGCATCCCAATCATCATCCTTCATGCGGAGCATCAAGGTATCGCGGGTGATACCCGCATTATTCACCAGGATGTCGATGCGCCCGAAGCGCTCGCTGACCTCTTTGAATAGGCGCTCAACATCTTCGGCGTTGGCCACGTCAGCCTGAATCGCCACGGCCTTACCACCTGCAGCCTCGATTGACGCGACGGTCTCATCGGCAGCGGCTTGGTTACCACGATAGTTGACAACCACGGTTGCGCCGGTGGTTGCCAATGACTGAGCGATAGCGCGACCAATCCCACGTGATCCACCGGTGACTAAGGCGACGCGCTCATCAAGACGAATTTGCATGCCAACTCCCTTTTATTCAATAACGTACAACTATCGCGAAATATCGTAGAGTGTTACTCCATCGATCAAGACCACTTGTTTGTCTTTGGCACTCTTGACTGCTGAACTGGTAAATTCAGTGGAAGTAACAACGACGCCCTTCGTAACCCCTTCGCGCTTCATCTCTTGAAGCAAGCTCTCGACGGCACCAGCAGATACACGCTCAGCCGTTGAACAACGAATATGCCATGTCTGCGACTTGTGTTCAAGCCACAAATCAACATACTTATCTTTCTCAACGAACTTGTACTCCTTAAATGTGAAGCCCTTTTTCTTAAAAAGCTGATTGACGAAGCCACCAAGTTGTGCCAATGTCAAGCCACGGATGTCGCCAACCTCACGAATGGCACCGGCGCGCTCAAGTGACCCTCCACGCTCTGCCGTCTGATTACGCATCTCACGATTGCGCTCCTCCATACGGCCTGATGTGGTCGCACCAAAAGTACAAAACGCAATCAACGAAAACGAGATGAACCCGCTGGCAGTTAGCCACGTACTCATCGCAGAAGTCGACTCAGGCGCTAATGTGGCGACCATATCACTACTGTTATAGACAAATATGAGGACCCACAACAAGGCAGTACTTGTAATTGCGCCGATGAGTCCAGTCAAGAACCCATACAAGCCATAAAAACCGTTCGCTATACGCGCTAGCAACAAACCAACTGTCACCGGGATAATGCCGGCCACGACTGCGAGTACATTCGACTGCAACAATGAGAGTGGCATAAGCAAGCCTGCGCCGATGCCAAATAGCAACACGGTAGGCCATTTCAAGGCAGCAAAACCTTGACGCAAGTATTCACCGGCCGGCATCATCAAGCGATTGCCGGATGCTTTAGGATCTTGACTCATCTGTTTCCCTACGTTTCAACAAGGACGCATTATCGCGCAACAACAACTCATCAACGGCTCGCCGCAAATGGGCGATATCTGCAAACGACAGATAGACGGACGCAAATCGAATGTACGCAACTTCGTCAACATCACGGAGCAAGCGCATCGTAACATCACCGACATGTGCAGACGATACCTCGTGTTCACTACTCATCAACAACTCTGATTCAATATCGTTACCGAGTTGTTCGATACGTTGCGCAGAAACTGGTCGGCGATAGCACGCCGTCAAAATCCCGCGCATCAGCTTTTCACGATTATACGGCTCACGTTCGCCGTTTTTCTTGACAACGGTAATACTCACCGTTTCGACGCGCTCGTACGTGGTAAACCGCCGACCACATTGTGGACAGCGACGGCGACGCCGAATCGAACTCCCATCATCGAGTTTGCGCGTATCAACAACGTCACTCTCTGCGTGCACACAATACGGGCACCGCATGTTGGACCTCCACTACACAAACGGCCCCATCACCGCTGATTATACCATCTCTCCGCGGTATTAGCCGGCATGCGATGCGGTATCTGCGAGCGTTTATTGCCGAAACTGAGGCAACCAGTGTGCTTGTGCCACAAACAACTCATCAACCATGGCACGAATCTGGTCGAGCGTACACACCGCACTAGTCAACGGATCAAGCATGACGGCATGATACACCGCCTCCCGATTACCACTTAGTGCAGCCTCAACTATCAACTCCTGCACATTAATATTGGTGCGATTGAGTGCTGCTAGCTGGGTTGGATAGTATGCGATCGTTGTAGGCTGAATCCCGTGCCCATCAACCAAGCACGGCACCTCGACACAACAGCCAGTTGGCAGATTGGCAATTAAGCCTCGATTAGGCACATTGCCGTTGATGCGCGTCGGCGTATTGGTCTCAATTGCCTCGATGATATGCGACCCGTACTCGTGCGAACGCACCGTCGGGATATCGCGCGCCCCGGCAATCATCTCGGCACGCTCTGTCGCCGTATGCATCTCGCGCTCGAGACAATGCCGCAAATAGCCACCTGTGCGCCCAAAATCAAACCAGTGATCGTGTGGATTGGTGAACTTGGGCACCAAATCCTCGTAGATCATCGTAGGATTCTTGCGAAAATAGGGCGAGTACTCGCTGGCATGCCCACTCGACTCCGTCACAAAATAGCCAAAATGGCGCATCAAATCAATGCGCACCGGCTCGCTGCCGTAGATATCAGCCTGGTGCGTTGCAGCCCGAATCACCGGATACAGATCGGTGCCACTCCGATTCTCAAACCGTAAAAAGAACGCCTGATGGTTGATACCCGCACAGTGATACACCACATCCTCATACGACGTATTAGCCCACTGCGCTAGCATCTCACTCGTGCCCTGCACGCTGTGACACAAGCCCACATGTGCCGTGCCCTTGGCTTTGTCTACCGCCCAACAATTAGCCGCCATTGGATTGACGTAGTTGAGCAGGAGCGCATCACGATGGCCAACTGCTGCCATGTCGTCACACAAATCAAGAAGCACCGGGATAGTACGCAACGCCCGGAACACGCCACCAGGCCCCAACGTATCACCCACACATTGCTCGACTCCGTAGCGCTGCGGAATCTCGATATCGCTTTGATACGCCGTCAATCCACCCTGTTGAAAGGTTGTAATCACATAACGAGCGCCTTGTACCGCGGTTCGTCGATCGGTCGTTGCACTCACCGTAGCGGCGAGCCCACGCTTGTCGATAAGCGTTTGTACCAACTGGCGGGCAGTTTCGAGGCGTACCGGATCAATATCCATCAAGGTGATATGACTATCCTGCAAGGCAGGTGCCAACAAGATGTCACTACACAAGTTGCGCGTAAACACCACACTACCGGCACCAATCAAGGTAATCTTGGCCATATGTATCCTTCACGGTGATTTGGGGAGAATGTGGCTATCTTACCAGATGTTTTTGTATGTACTGCAGAACGCGCACCGCTACCAGCACCGAATGCGTTACATGCGAGCAGACACGATTTATAATGAACCAACACCATACACAAAGGACACCACCGATGCGTATTTTTCGTAGCGATGCGCACGTCAATCACATGCCTGCCCATGAGTTTTATGACGGTGCACTCATCCCTCCATTCGAATCTGCCGAGCGTGCGCATATCATCGACCGCGCCCTTGATGCCGCAGGTTTTGTCAGCAATCACACGCTTGATAGCGTACCAACCACCATTCTAGAGCGCATTCATTCACGCACCTACCTCGACTATCTTGCCAGCATCTACCCACGATGGTGTGCAGCCGGCGGCGCACCAGAAGCAGTATTGCCTAGTACGCTCGCCGTACGCTGGATGCACCGTTACTCCTCACACCCACTCGCAGAACCAGGGTATTATGCGTTCGATTTGAGTGCGCCAATCGTGGCTGGTACGTGGCTGGCCAGCCTTGATGCAGCCAATATGGCCTACAGCGCAGCGCAGGCAGTCATTGATGGTGCGCCGATGACCTACGCCCGCTGTCGTCCGCCCGGGCATCATGCAGGCATCGATATGTGCGGCGGGTATTGTTATGTCAATAACGCAGCAGTGGCAGCCCAAGCGCTCCTCGCACGCGGTCGCGTGGCGATTCTCGACATCGATATTCATCATGGCAACGGCACACAACAGATTTTTTATGGGCGCGATGATGTGACGTTTGTATCGATTCATGGACATCCCAACGAATGCTATCCATATTTCTTGGGCTTTGCAGATGAGACCGGTGATGGTGTTGGGACTGGGCATAATCTGAATATCCCGTTAGCGTTTGGCTGCGATGATACGACCTATTTGCACGCACTTGATAGCGCACTTACATTCATTGCACGCAAACACGTCAGTACACTGGTTATATCCGCTGGTTTCGATACGTTCGGTGGCGATCCATTAGGTGGGTTTGCATTGACGCGTGCGTGCTATTCTCAGATTGGACAACGCTGTATGCAATTGGGCCTGCCCGTGGTGGTGATTCAAGAGGGTGGCTATGCAATTGAGGCGCTCGGTGATAATCTGGTCACACTTTTGCACGGAATGATGGGAGTATGATAGGATTACTTAGTCATTACACTGACTTGAAATTGATGAGGACAAACGTATGACTCGTCTCCCCAACGGTGGACGGATAGAGGTAATTTGTGGTTGCATGTTCAGCGGCAAAACCGAAGAACTTATCCGTCGCCTCAACCATGTGCAACTTGCGCGCCAATCGTTGTTGGCGTTTACGCCACGCCGTGATACGCGCTATCGCACCGGTAGTTTGGCGAGTCACAACGGGTTGACTATCGAGGCCATCACCGTGGCGACAATTGACGAAGTCATCGCCCAAACACCAATTGGAACGCAGGTTGTTGCCATCGACGAAGTGCAGTTTCTTGAGAGTGATCCGATTGCAATCGCTACTGGGTGTCAGACGTTAGCAGATCGTGGTGTGCGCGTAATCGTCGCCGGCCTCGACCAAGACTTCCGCGCTCGGCCATTTGCGATTGTAGCTGAGTTGATGGCAGTAGCCGAACAAGTCGACAAATTATTTGCGATTTGCGTCAAATGCGGGTCATACGCAACCCGTTCACAACGCTTGCTCGATGGTCAACCAGCACCGCATACGGCACCTGTCATTGTGGTAGGTGGACTCGATTTGTACGAAGCACGCTGTCGTGTGTGTTATGAGGTTGGCCCTGCGTGAAATTGACCACAACCAAAACCATTTATGGTATATTTATTGCATGGTAAAGAAGCAATACCGCTAGTGAGGATAACAGTATGCCATACGTTATTACCGAGGCATGTATCGGCACCAAAGATGCATCATGTGTCTCAGTTTGTCCAGTTGACTGCATCTACGAGTCATCTCAACAGTACTACATTAACCCAGACGAGTGTATTGATTGTGGGGCATGTGAGCCAGAGTGCCCAGTTGAGGCTATTTACGCAGATGACGCTGTTCCTGAGAACATGCGCAAGTACATCGCCATCAATCGCGACTTGTCGAACTAATCATCGTGTGCCGTCATGGCGCATCACCGCCCGTCACTCATACGAGTGACGGGTTTTGTGTGTCGTTTGATACACACAGAAATCTGATGCCTGCACCCAACACCAGCACCACTGCACACGTAGTACAATAAACACATTATCGATACACGGAAATGCTATGAAACACCTTGGACAACTCAGTATCGTTGCGCTCGGGCTCCTCAGCAGCATAGTCATTGCATTAAGCGTATGGCTCCTCAATCAGCCCGGTGACTTATGGTCACGTCGATGGCTACTATTGATTATTCCAATCATGAGTGGTATCGCATTGCTCATCAGTTGGCGCCATGCATGGCACGATATCGTTTTTGGCATTGCTATCACGTACTTTTTGGGACCTCTAGTCGCCGCTCGCATCGAGTCATGCTTGTTGCCAATCGATGGTGCGGTGCCATGCTTTGCGAATGTCAATCAAGTACGGGTGCTCGCAGATCAGCTTGGTCACCCGGTCTACTATCCGGTTTTAATCGCGTTACAGAGTATCGGCGTGATAATCACATGGTGGTATATCAGCCGAAAAGGAGGAGCCGATGCATCAACACGTCCGACAACGACTTGAGGCGTTCGAGCAACACTATCTGTCACCGCATGCCGCCAAAAGTGCTCACGCAACGCGCGACCGTAGCGAGGAAGAATCACCGGTGCGCACGAGCTTTCAACGCGATCGTGACCGCATCTTGCGCACAAAGCCATTTCGACGTCTCAAACACAAAACACAAGTATTTATTGCACCACTCGGTGACCACTACCGCACTCGCTTAACACATACTCTCGAGGTCACTCAGATTGCGCGCACCGTGGCGCGTGGATTGCGACTCAACGAGGATTTGGTCGAGGCGATTGGGCTCGGGCATGATATCGGCCATGCGCCGTTTGGCCATGCTGGTGAGACGGCGCTTTCGCATGCACTTGGAGACTCATTCCGCCACAACGAGCAGAGCCGGCGGATTGTAGAGGTGCTCGAAAAAAACGGCGCTGGATTGAATCTGACCTACGTCGTCCGCGAGGGCATCTACATGCACTCCAAAGGACGACGTGACATCAGCGCCAAAGCGTGGGGCGTCGCAAGTACACTCGAAGGGCAAATCATCAAGGTCGCAGACTCAGTGGCGTATATTAATCATGACATTGATGATGCAATGCGCGCAGGCATCTTGCGCAACGAGGACCTCCCCAAAGAGGCCATTGATGTCCTTGGTGCTTCCCATGCAGCACGCATTAACACAATGGTAACTGATTTGATTGACCAAAACTGGTGGGCAAGTGGAGATGGTGATGCACCGACTGAATTTGAACTCAAAATGAGCCCACTCGTACTCAAAGCGACCAATACGCTCCGCGAGTACATGTATCAACACGTTTACCTTGGGTCCGCCGCCAAAACCGAAGACCACAAGGTAGAGCTGATTATTGACTTATTGTACAAACACTTCATGGCCCACCCCGAAAAAATCCCCACCGACATCATGGAAATCAATCGCACATTAGACGAGCCATTGAGTCAAGCAGTAGTCGACTATATCGCCGGCATGACCGATCGCTTCGCCACCCAAGTCTTTCAAGATATTTATGTACCACGTACATGGGGATTGTAGATAATCATATATGACCAGCAACAGCGTGATTGAGACAATCAAAGAGCGCATCGATATTGTCGAGCTGATTAGCGCAAGCGTGCAATTGCGCAAGGCGGGGCGGTCGTTTGTCGGGTTTTGTCCGTTTCATAGTAATACACGCACGCCTGCGTTTACGGTTTATCCGGATACACAGAGTTATCACTGTTTCGGATGCAAGGCATCGGGGACAGCGTTTGATTTTGTGATGCGCACGCAGGGGCTTGAGTTCCGCGAGGCGCTCGAGTTGTTGGCGCTGCGTGCTGGCGTTGAACTTGCGCCACGCACTGAGCAAGACGAGGCGCGCGACTACCAACGCGAGCGCTTGATCGAGGTCAACACGGCAGCAGCCCGACTCTTTCAGCATATGCTGATCAAATCACCGCGTGGCGCAGATGCGCGTGATTATGTAGCCAAGCGCTTGATTAACGACTGGGCGCTCGAGAGCTTTCAGTTGGGCTATAGTCCTGATGAGCGCACCAAGTTATTCGAGTATTTGACGCTCAAACTCGATTTTACGCCGGACGAGGTCGTTGCGGCAGGTCTTGCCATACAACGCGATGACGGCAGTTATTACGATCGCTTTCGCGGGCGCGTCATCTTCCCCATTCGCAACGTCAAAGGGCAAATCATCGCCTTTGGCGGGCGCGCAATGGGCGATGCACAACCCAAATACCTCAATTCACCACAAACGTTGCTCTTCGACAAAAGTAGCGTCTTATACGGTCTAGACATGGCACGCGAGGCGATCCGTCAACACGATTCAATAGTGATTGTCGAAGGGTACGTCGATGTCATCGCCTTGCATCAACACGGTCATCGCAACGTCGTTGCACCACTCGGCACAGCGTTGACCGCCGAGCACGTACAAATCATCAAAAAATTGACCAAAAATATTTATCTCGCCCTTGATGCAGATAGTGCGGGTATCCGTGCCACCCTCAAGGGATTGCAGACACTCCATGACAACCTCGATGCACGCCTCATCCCCACACCAACACCCAACGGTGTTTTGGCGTGGAGTCACAATATCGATGCTCAAATCCGAATTATTGAGTTACCTGAGGGGCAAGACCCAGACGAATTACTCGCCCAGGACGAGGCATTGTGGCCGCAACTAGTCGCTACCGCACTGCCGGCCATGGATTTTTATATGCAGGTACTAACCCGCGACCTCAATCTGAACGAGCTCGCTGACAAGCGCACTGCGCTTGATCGACTTGCGCCGCTGATTAGTCAGTTGAGCAATCAACTCGAACAAACACATTATGTACAGCAGTTGGCAGGATTGCTCAAAATCGACGAAACGTTATTGCGACGTGAGTTACGCCATGTTGCCACCACACTCCAGACCCAACGTACCCCACGCACTCCCCCACCCACCACTACGCGATCAACTCAAGCACCACCACCATCTACGCCAGTTACCGCCCAGCGCAGTCAATTTGGCCAACGCACGCGTCATGCGGCCGAGCACCTACTCATGTATCTCCTCCAATCGGCTGATATTCGTGATGTCGTCGCACAAAAGCTCCATACAGATCTTGAAGCATTTGCACAACTCCATGAAATCATAGACACCGACATTGCGTCGTTATTTGTGGATGACGACGAATTACGCAGTATCTGGCGGACTCGTGTGCAATTTGGACACGAAGGGGATTTGCTCGAATGGTTTGGCACATTAAGTGAGCATTTACGGCTCCGCGCTGAGCAAATTGGCCGTTCCGTGGTGTTACCAAAGGAATACCTAGTTACAAGCGAGGCGCTAGAATGTGTTACAATCGTGCAACGAGATATTGCAAAACGCTGGAATCAACGACTCTCTCAGCAGCTCAACGATGGCGCTGACAGCGACGAGAGTGCGCATTTGCTAGGGTTATTAGCAGATGTACAACAGTACCTGAACTATTTGCACACACCCAAACGCAGTTCAACATATGACGATCTCCATACACGTCATATGGGCTAAGGGGGCCCACCGTATGACTGGAAGAGCAATTCATACCACGACCAAAGACGAACCGACCGCACTCCCGAACATGGTCTCAAATGCAGTGAACGATGATGACGTTCAACCGTTTGAAGAGCCGGTCGAAGAACAGAGTCTACAAATCGACACTATACGCTGGTTGCTCCCTGGTAGCATACGTAACGCACTTATCAGCCGCAGTGAGATTCCTCAACCCATACGTGAACAACTCGATATTAGCAAGCAACCAGACCTCGACCCCATCAACATCCCCGCACCAGAATATCAAAACATCTACGAAACAGCTATCGACAACGAGCGTATCAATGATGTTGCAGTTGCGGAGAGTACAGATAGTGATGAAGACGGTGATGATATTTCGCCGGAGCTCCAAAGCATCAATTTCAATGATACAGTGCGACTCTACCTCCGCGAGATCGGCAATATTAAACTCCTCAACTCACAATACGAACAACTCTATGCACGGGCTATCGAGGCCGAGCGGTACATGAGTCGATATATCGCCAACAACGAAAGCAAATTCGCCGATGTTAATCCGCTGCGCACGCACGACGTTGTTGAGTTTATTGAGACGATTGCCCGCCAAAACCTGCAAATACGACAGCAATTTGTGGCAGCAATCAGTACGCAAATGCTCGATGACTGTCGCCGCGTCATCGCGCAATATCTCACCAAGCATACCGAAACCGAAAATGAACGGTCCGAAACAGAAGAGCGCACGCACAATACACATAACATCACCGATAGTGACGTGACTCAGCTAACAAGCACCGAACTAGACACAGAGTCACACATTAACGCCATCATCAAGCATTGGAAGATGCAGATACTGCGTGGACGCGAAGCTCGAGAATACCTAACATCGGCCAATTTGCGACTCGTTGTATCCGTGGCCAAACGCTACATCGGGCGCGGACTCCAGTTACTTGATTTGATTCAAGAAGGCAACGTCGGGTTAATTCGTGCCGTTGAAAAGTTCGATCATCGCCGTGGTTTCAAGTTCTCGACATATGCGACATGGTGGATTCGCCAAGCAATTACACGGGCTATTGCAGACCAAGCGCGGACAATCCGCATCCCAGTCCATATGGTTGAGACGATTAACAAACTCATGCGTGAGACACGCCGCCTCATTCAAGAGAAAGGGCGTGACCCGAATGATGAAGAATTGGCAGAGGTGATGGGATTGACGGTTGATCGCATCCGCGTCATCCGCAAAACCGCCCTTGAGCCGATTTCATTGGAGACACCTGTTGGCATTGAAGAAGATAGTCATCTCGGCGATTTTATTGAAGATGTCAAAGCGCAAGCGCCTGCAGATGTTGCAACGAATCATTTATTACGCGAGCAGTTACATGAGGTATTATCGCGACTCAACGAGCGTGAGCGCCGCGTACTACAACTCCGATTTGGATTGGAGGATGGCCACAACTGGACGCTTGAAGAAGTCGGACGAGAACTCAATGTAACCCGCGAGCGCATTCGACAAATCGAGGTGAAAGCACTTCGTAAACTACGAAGCAGTCGTTACCTGCTTGATTACATGGAGTAGTTTCTCTCCGTTCATAGCTCGTTTTCGCTAGACAAAACCATTCAATCCATGTGGTACAATGTTTTGTCAGTACCATACACATGAGGTTGCAACGCGTGGCAGGATACGATTTCGATCAATTTGATCATTACCAGATACTCAACATTGGCCGTGGCGCCTCGTTGAACGAAATAAAAAAAGCGTTTCGTCAAGAAATCGCCAGCTACCATCCAGATCGGTTTGTGCGCGCCGACGAAGCCGAGCGCGATTATGCACGGGCACGAAGTCAGCGCATCAACGAAGCATTCCGCGTCCTCCGCGACTCCAAGCTCCGCGAAAATTACGATAATACCATGCAACCGGGCCGCATTACCGGGCGACATCAACGCATGGGTCGGCATGGCGAACCCATCCCGACTGGACCACTCAATCCACGCGATCACCAAGCGGAATTATACAATACCGCGGTCGAGCACATCGAGGCTGGGCGTTTATTACAAGCAGTTGCCGTACTCCGCCGGTTACAGCAGATTAATCCCTTCTACAAAGACGTTGCCACACTCCTATCAAGTACAGAACTCAGCATTAATGCACGGCAAATGACCTTGCCGATGGAGAGTATTCGACGTTCGGGTTGGTTGACCGTGAGCATTGCCGCACTCGTACTCATCCTCATCGGGGTAGGGTGGATACTCAGCGATCGCCTCGAAATTTCTGGTTCTAACACTCCACCCACTGCGACAGCTACCGTAGTCGTTGAAGATACCCCGACTGCGATTATTACGCGTACCCCACGAGTCACATACACACCAACTCCATCAGCGCCAACGGCAACTCCTGACGCAAACGTCTTTCTTGATGATAATTTTGCCACAGCCAACTGGGCAGAAGCCACAGGCGCAACCTGGCGCACGAGTTATGAGGGGAAGCGCTATCACGTTACGGCCCAAAAATTCGGCGACGCAGCGTGGAGTTATCGACCATTACCACAAGCCGATGTCCAACTCGTAGTCGATGTACAAATCACTACCGGTAAAGCTGGGGTAGTAGTTCGATATCGTGATGACACTGATTTTGTTGCTGTGCTCTTGTCACCGAGCACGCAAGAATTCGTGATTAGTCAGCGCCAAGGTGATGCATTTGTAGAACTAGCACGTGGCACACATGCTGCCATCCAAACAAATAGTGAGCTCGACAATCTCATGGATGTGCGCGTGATTGGCAACGAAATCACATTATCGGTGAACGGCAGTCTCGTCACAGGCCTCGAGATTACTAATATGCCAGAAAGTGCCCGATTCGGTATGATTGCCGTTCCAGACGCCAATGACGCCGACGCCTACTTTAGTCGATTCACAGCACGTGTTCCTTAGGGATTTGCGTCGGCACCGACCAGGACGATAATATCAGCGGTACTTTGCACACCTGCAGGCGGCATGCCTGTGACGACTCGCCCAGCCAATAGCTGGGCGATTTGATTTGCTTGTTGCGGATGCCCAGTCATATCATAGATGATTGTTTCAGGTTGGACATCACCAGCAAAGTCACTAGGCGCGTCGGTCACAAAACCACTTGCCGACAGTTGCTCTGTAATGCGCCGGGCAATGCCAGCAACACGTGCCGCATTCAGTACCTGTACTCGTGCGGGTGGTTCTTTCGTTGCCAGGCCAATAATCATCCGCGCCTGATCGGTAATACGACGTTGTGCCTGCGTCCATGCTATACGCACTTGCGTCAGCACATCACCACTCAGCGCTGGCGCAGCCGGACTCACACCACCTGAGTTCTCAACCCATGCATTTACCACTTGTTGTACACCTGCTGCATCCCACAACAGGTCACTTCCTGACGCTTGATAATTCGGTATTGTCTTCGGAGAAATCTGATATGCAGTCACAGCACTGAGATCGAGTCGTAACGCGCTCCACACAACAGTCAGCAACACATCAGGTTTCATCAACGGCACGGTTGTTTTGACGGTACCAGCAAGAATTTGAGGTGCATCAAGAAAGAGTTGCCCCCATCCAACGACCCCACGTGCTTTGAGTTCTGACAAAACTGCGTAGACAACTTGTAGTTGTCGCAAATTACGGCCGAAATCATTATCAGCATGGCGCGTACGCGCATAGATGAGTGCGCGTTCGCCAGAGAGTCGTTGGATACCTGACAAAAATTCGACACGCATCGTACCGTAATCTTCGGTCGGATATGCATCATCGACAATCTGTTTTGGTACGTCAACAGTAATTCCACCTAAGGCATCAATAAGATTGGCAAAACCTGCAAAATTGATTTGGGTAATGTAGTCAATCGGAATACCATTGACCGATAGTTGCGCAAATGTATCGACCGTTTCGGCAGCAAGTGCCATACCAGCTTCTTGTTGGGTCACATCGCCATCAAATAAATCCTGCGCACGCTGATACCCATAGGCATATGCTGCGTTGATTTTGCTTGGGCCACGACCACGTATCTCAACGCGTGTATCGCGAGGGATAGAGAGCAACGAGACACTCCCACGCTGAGGGTTGATGCGCATCAGCATGAGCGTGTCACTACGTACGCCTGCTTGCGCATCTGCAACGCGTTCGTCGACACCGACTATCAGGATTGTATAAGGTGCAAACACAGCAGGTGTAGATCGAGCGGGGCGCGCATCGCTCACGCCGATTGCCTGAACAATAGCGCTTAGTTGATAGATGCACAACAATGACGGCAACACGATAAAGAGCAGGATCCATACCAGCCGCCATGAGCGCGGACGATTCGTACCTGATGGTGCAGTCAGTACGCGCAGTCGACCGGTACGTGGCAGAATGATGGTTGAACCTGGTGTCGCCCCATCACGGAGCCGTGGTTGGCGCGAATTACCGTCCATATCAACCTCCACAATAACAACCCCTATGACATGTAATAAGCATACCATAGCAGAATTAGCACACATCTGCGATGCAGACGGAGTATACTGAGCATGGATCACTCATGATTTGTAGGGATGCACGCAGATGTCCCCACGGCGTAAACCGCATTACAACACGCCACAGCAACCTCCCGTTCAGACGTTTCTTCGTACCCCTGCAGACGTTTACTATAGCGGTAGATGGGGCATCATGGCTGTGCTCAGCGCCTTAGCTGGAGTACAGTGGATCAAACATCGTCGTTGGGGGCGTTTATTTGTGGCAGCGATGATTGGGCATCGCATTTGGAGATATGCACATCATCACGAACCGCAACAGCCAGTTTTGCGCCATATCACCATCAATGACCGCCGGATCCCACCGGGATTTCATGGTTTCAAAATAGGTCAAATCAGCGATATTCACTTAGGACAACCATACAGCCATCAAAATTTGCAGTGGGCGATTGCACAAATGCGCACACATGATCCCGATATGATTGTATTGACTGGAGACCTAGTCAACAATCGTGAATCTATCGGTACATTGCCGTATTATTTGCGACGATTACATGCGCCATATGGCGTATATGCCATCCCTGGCAATCACGATTACGTAGAAGAAATAGATGATGTCATACACGCACTTGCATTTGCCGGCATACCAATGCTTCGCAATCAAGGCTTTCCGATTCATTTGCATGGCGATAGTATGTATCTTGCCGGTGTTGACGACATTTGGCATGGGCAGATGCGCTTGGATGTAGCCATGGCCGCAAATACACGCCACATGCCAACAATCTTGTTGGCGCATTCACCAGATACCATCCTAGAAGCGATTGATTACCCCCATCTCGTATTACAATTGTCTGGGCATGTCCATGGAGGGCACCTACGATTACCCGTGCTGGGGCCACTCGCACGCCCACGGTATGGACGCAGATATACACACGGAACGCAATGCGTTCAACATGTATGGATGCATATTTCATTGGGACTTAGTGGACGACAATTACGCATTGGCAACCCACCAGAAGCCACCATTATCACGTTATCTCACCACCAAGGAGGTGTGTAGATGTTCCGCAGATCTGTTGACCCGTGGGTCGTTGTCGCAGACGTGATTGCATTGCTTGTCTTTGCGGCAATTGGACGTCAAAGCCATAATGAGACCAATCCAATTGGCGCAGTCATCGCCACTGCCGCACCATTTATTGTAGGGTGGCTCGTAGTCGCATGGCCAAGCGGTCTACTGGTACCGCAACGTATATCACGGTGGGTAATAACAACCATCGGCGCAAATGTCATAGGATGTGGGCTTGGATTAGTAATGCGTAGTGTATGGCTCCAACGAGAAATTCCACTAAGTTTCGCCGTGGTGAGCTTTTTTGCGACATCATCACTACTCGTCGTTGCACGCTTTATCCAATATCGACGCATAGCAAAGGAATCAGTTGTATGAGCGATACGGTCATGACATTGATTCGCCATGGGGAATCATATGCAAATGTGAGTCAAGTGGTGGAATCGTATAGTTGTCAAGGATTAACCAACAAAGGAATAGCGCAAGCACATGCGCTTGCAGAGCGCTTGCAAACAGAAGGTATACGCTTCGATGCATACTATGCAAGTACGCTCAAGCGCGCACGCATGACTGCCGAAATATTAGCGCCGGCAATTGGTCAACTAATTCAATGGGAAGACGATCTGCACGAGCTCCGTGTCGGCGAAATTGATGGCATGACCTACCAAGATGTCTCCCAACGCTATCCAACGTTTGATCGTGCCATTATGGATGTGCACACCAAAGTTGCGCCTGGTGGCGAGAGTTGGAACGAATTTGCAGCACGGTGCGCGCGTGTGCTACAAGCAATTGCAGATGCAAATCGAGGAAAGCACATTGCCATAGTCTGTCACGGCGGTGTTATTGAGTGCTCGTTTTTGTGGGCACTCGACTTAAGCGCCGGGGTACGACGACGTGTGGCTTTTCCTGCACGCAACACTGCCATGACGATTTGGCAAGAGCGTCAAAGTAGCTATGATGGTCGGGTGGAATGGCAGTTGGTACGCCATAACGATGCAATTCACCTCGATTAGGATTGACGCATGCCATCCATGCTATCTTTGTATATCATGGGTGGCGTGCATTTTTAATTTTTATTTACAAAACCCAAATTATCACATAAAAAAGCGAGCACTCCGCTCAATAACAAATCATCGTCTGCATAACGCCTGCCAAATGAATAGTGTATAATCATGCATAGATTATTTTGAGCTAGATGTGATATGACAGCAAAAATCTCAACCTCGACTGCAGTCAAGTCAATCAGCCTAACCTGGGAACATGCGGCATACATACTTATTTTGGTGTTGAGCGTGATTACGCGCTTATGGGCAGTAGGCGAGCGAGCACTTCACCACGATGAGACGTTACATGCCGAGTATTCGTTTTCCCTTTTTTCTGGTTTGGGCTTTGTACATGACCCATTGCTCCATGGTCCGTTCTTGTACATCATGGGGGCGTTTTCGTACTTTTTGTTTGGTGACAACGATGCGTCTGCCCGTCTATCGCCCGCGCTTTTTAGCATTGCACTCGGATTAACGCCGTTTTTGTTGCGCAACGAAATCGGCCGCACAGGTGCACTTCTTGCGAGCATCATCATGTTGTTCACGCCGGTATTTTTGTATATCGGTCGTTTTTTCCGGCATGACATTTATGCGGTTCTCTTCGAAGTTTTGGTTCTGGTCTCGCTCATCCGCTACGTCAGACTACGCGATCCACGCTGGCTCATTCTGGGGGCAGTAACCTTTAGTTTGATGCTCACCACGCTCGAGACTGCATATCTCTATCTCGCCATCTTTTTGCCAGTTATTGTCGTTGTCTTTTTTTGGCAAGTATGGAAACCAGGCATTTTGATTGCAGGTGCCATCGGTCTTGTGATTGTTTCTGCAGCGTTTGTCTTACCCGGCAAAGCGGCACCACCGATGAATCCAAGCGAAGACATCACCGGTGGTCGTGAAAACGGGAATTTTATGTGTCCGCGCACACCACTTGAGGATTATATCGACAATCCCATGTTGATTGGCGAACCTGGGCCTATTTTTGGACTCGGGCCACTTGAAACGGCTGATAATGCGTTCGCACTCTGTGTACGACACCAGGCAGACAATGACTGGATGGCGTATTTCTTCAAGTTATGGTTGTTCTTCCGTCATCCAGCCATTCTTGCAGGAATGGTTATTTCGATTATCGGTGCCATCGCATTGTGGTACTTGGTTTGGAAGCAGAAAGTCGTTGATGGCCTTACGCGTTGGGATTTAGCTACCCAAAGTCCATCACCAATCATACGCGCATTTGCAAGTCTCGGCCAAGACTATCGTGTCATCAAAGCACTTGGGCTAGCGTTTATTCCGTATGCGCTCTTCTTCAGCTCGTTCTTCTCGAATCCGGTCGGCATCATTAGTGGCACGACCGGGTCGCTCTTATATTGGCTTGCACAACACGACGTTAAGCGCGGTGGTCAACCCGATCATTACTATGCGGTCATTTTGGCGATTTATCAGCCACTCGTTGTCATTGCGGCACTTGCGAGTGCCGTTGTGGTTGTCCAGCGTGCCATCGTGGTATTACGCCGAGGTGACATGCCTAGTGTCAATCTAGCCACCGGCATGTTGCTCACCTGGTGGTCTATTGGTGCGTTTTTCATTTTTTCGTGGGCGGGCGAGAAAATGCCATGGTTGACAATCCATCCGTTGACGCCACTGACATTCTTGGCTGCCTGGGGCATGGGGCAGCTTATTGATGCCTGGCTTGCCGAATACCGACGACGCGGTCGGCCGATAACCGGTGTACTTACCGTTGCAGGTTTGGGGGCAGTATTGGCGTTTATTGCCACCGTTATGATGGCATTAGCAATCAGTCCTACCAGCAGTTATGGGTGGTTGGCACCATGGATACCCGTAGCACTCGTCGTACTCGTACTTGCGATTGGCATTGCACATATCAATGTACTCGGGCGATTAGTCAGTCTTGGTCTTGTTGTGTTCGTGCTGAGTGGCGTATTGGCACTCCACGAGATGCGCAGTTCATGGCGGATTAACTACGAGGCCGGTGAAATACCCGTAGAAATGCTGGTTTATACCCAAACGAGTCCTGATGCGGTACGCGTTGTGCGCGATCTCACCGAGGCGTCATTGCGACGACATGGCGACATGAGCATGCCAATATGGCATGACAATGAGACCATTTGGGACTGGTATATGCGTCGTTTTACGAACGGCATCGAACAGCCACCCGGCGAGCCCGGGATGCCCGATGAGCGGATCATGGCGATTGTTGTCCTCGACGAGAATCTACGCAGTGTCGACGACAACACGCTCCCTGGTTTCTTAATTCAAAAGTACCCGCTTCGCTGGTGGTTCCCTGAAGAGCAGATGTACCGGCTCCCTGATGGTTGGGCAACTGACGTCATTGGGATTGATTCACCACTATTGATGCGCGTGTTGCGCACACCGTTTGATGCTTCAACTGCAGTATCGACGTGGCGATATCTACTCTATCGCGACACGCAGTATCCTCTTGGTTCATCGGACTTTTATGTCGCTATCCGACCCGAACTTGCGCCGTTTATGACACTTGGTCTCGGTGCGCGCTGATTATGGGAGCAAACATGTCTGAGCATCCTTCATCACTCGATCATGCGATGGACACGCGCGCATCAGTGCGGCCATCGACGCTTGACCGATCCATTGAGTTTTCACGTATCGGTTGGGAACATGTGGCGTTTGCCGCAGTTATCGTAATTAGCTTTTTGGTACACATTGTGCGCCTCGGTGATATGGCCATGCACCACGATGAATCAATTCATGCATGGTTATCGTGGCGCTACTTTATGGGTGACGGCACATTTACGTGTGCTGGTGGTCGTACCGCACAAAGCTACTGTTATGACCCAGTCTATCACGGACCATCGCTCTACATCTTTACCCTGATTTCGTACTTTTTGTTTGGCGATGGCGAGTGGCAAGCACGACTCCCGCAAGCACTTGCAGGTATCGGCATGACCATCTCCGTATGGTGGTTGCGCCCGTACTTTGGCACACGCGGTACCATCTTGTTGGCGCTGGCAATTACGCTGGCCCCAAATTTGTTGTACTTCACCCGCTTCGCTCGCCACGATGGACTGATGGTGCTATGGACGTTGTGGGGCGTCATCGGCTTTTTGCGCTACCTAGACAGCCGTGAGCGCAAGTGGCTTTGGTTGATGGCCACAGGCGTCGGTTTGGCGATTGCTACACACGAGTTGTACTACATTCTCGGCTTCTTGTTCTTCTGGTTTGTTGCATTACGCTGGGCCTTTGAGAACATCCAGAAGCGATTAGTATATGTTGTGCAATTTGCGATGATAGCCGTTTCGTTGGTCATCGAAGCGTTGATATTGAGTGGTACGTGGGAGGGCAATATCACACCTTCGCTAAATGCGGGTGGCGTGGCAGTGGTCCTTATGTTCATGGCACTTATCAGCCTTATTGTGCTTCAACTATGGCCCAAAGAGCCAATTATTACGCCAGTTGTTGCTGGATTTGTAGGCGACATGCGGCGCGACTGGTATGTGGCAATTGCGATTGTCACCGGTATCTTTATGGTCATGTACGGCAACTTTTTCACTGACCCCATGGGCATGATTGATGGTCTGTACAAAGGGCTGTCGTACTGGCTTGGGTCACAACAAACTTTTGCACGTGGCGATCAGCCTTGGTACTACTACCTAGTCACCATGGGTCTTCATGAACCATTAGCACTCCTGAGTAGCATTACCATCACCATCGTATTAGCGACCAAAGCGATTGCCAACTACCGGCTTGAGCGAAGCGGCACCGAAGAAGGTCGCACCATCGTCCCCATACACGTGTTGTTCATCGTGTATTGGTTTGTTGGTGCACTTGTCTTCTTCTCGTGGGCTGGCGAAAAAATGCCGTGGCTGACATCGCACATCTCACTTCCTGCCACCATACTGATGGTGTGGGGCGTTATTATGATTGCCCGCGCCATCCGCACGCCAATGACTCAACAAATGTGGTTGGTACCAGGCGCAGCTGCGCTCGCATTAATGTCGTTGGCCGTAGCAGGAGTTCAACTCACTGGCTATGACACAATCCAAGGCGCCTTCCCATTGGTTGCGACTCTCGGTTTCGGTTATGCGCTCTATTACATGAGCACCCGGATTGGCCGGACTGATACATTACGCCTCTCATTACTCACAATTGTGGTCATCATGGGGGCATATAGTGTGCGGGCGAGTTGGTTAGCGAACTTCGATGCGCCGGACAATGCCCGCGATCCGATTGTCTACACGCAGACATCACCTGATGTGCCACGCATCGTCCACGATGTGCGCGAGTTGGCCATCAATCAGACACGCAACAACCGCGGTGGTTCGGACATCACTGGCGGTCATTCGATGCCCATCATCATGGACGTAGGCGGACCCGATGGCGAAGGAAGTTTGGCATGGCCGTTCCAATGGTACTTCCGCGATATGCAACGCCTTGAGAACCGAGATAACGTCTTTTTTGAAAACGCCACCCCAGAGTCTTTCTTGGTGAATGACAACAACGGCGAGCAAATTTATGCCCCCGTAGTGTTGGCCTACGGCAACCACATCAATGACACCGCACGCTCAGCACTCGAAGTAAACTATGTCAAGTTGTATGACGGCTATCTCAACTGGTGGTTCCCCGAGGGTGACAAATGTAATCCAACAGGTAGCGGCTACAAGCGTTTCTACTACAGCACGCTCAGCGCACGCAAAGCGCTCACCGATTGCCCAAGCTTGGATACAACTCAGTTACCTTCATTACTCGCACCGGTCACGTGGCCACTCGACACGAGCCACTGGTCTGATACATGGCGGTACTTGATGTACCGTGAACTTCCTGACACGCTCACCGTGGGTGGACGCGAGTTACAAGTGTGGGTGCGCAACGATTTGGCCGGTGGTGGCACGACGGGAGCATCAACAGTCGCCGTCCCAACCTACAAACTCGTGGCAGACCGTGTGATTACATTCGACGACAATAGTGCACCACGCGGTATTGCAATTGGCCCAGATGGCTCAATGGTTGTGAGCGATCCAAACGCACACACAATTCGCCTATTGAATGCTGATGGCAGCCTCAAACAAGTGATTGGAGAGCGTGGTAACGGTCAAAATCAGTTCAACGAGCCACGTGGTGTTGCAATTGGACCTGACGGCATGATTTATGTGGCCGATACCTGGAACGCACGTATCGTCAAACTCAGCCCAGAGGGCGAGTGGGTCAAGAGCTGGGGTACCGGTACCCAAGACTTTGGCGAAGGGCGCGTTGCAAGCGTGACTGACGGCACACTCGCCGGCAATGCAACCGTACAATTAGGCTTCTTCGGCCCACGTGGTGTCGCTGTCAGCAACGATGGATTTGTATATATCGCTGATACCGGCAACAAACGCATTGTGGTAACAGACACCGAAGGCACATATGTCACGCAGTGGGGTGAGGTAGGTAGCCTGCCCGGACAGTTCAATGAGCCGATTGGCGTGGCCGTTGACAACGACGGTACCGTGGTCGTCGGTGATACGTGGAACGGGCGCGTCCAAGTCTTTGCAAGTGCGGGTGCAGGCGATGGTACCGTGAACATCACACCGATACAGGTCATTCGCATCAGCGGTTGGCAAGCTCAGACGTATGACGACCCCTATGTTGCCATCGCAGACGGAC
Organism: uncultured Klebsiella sp.; assembly: GCA_964469045.1. Taxonomy (GTDB): domain Bacteria; phylum Chloroflexota; class Chloroflexia; order Chloroflexales; family Roseiflexaceae; genus UBA965. The sequence goes on along the minus strand of CAYXXK010000010.1, from coordinate 10,181 downwards.
GCATCGTGGCCTCAATTCCTAGCCGGAATTCAGCCAATGTAAGTGGTGTAGATGGAATCGAAGTGTTGCGTTGGGGCGGATCGGGCACCAATAATGCGTCATTTAATAACCCAAGTGGCGTAGCCTTTGACCGCGAAGGGCGCGTGTATATCGTCGATCGTGGCAACATGCGTGTGCTTGGATTTGCCTTGCCGTAAGCGAATCTCACGAGTACGATCATTGACGCCGTCTACGTAGCGTAGACGGCGTCGGTTGTTTTATGGAATTGATCACAATGCAACAAGAATCTGACGAAGACTTTCGCGAATATCACTGTGAACTTCAGGCGTGAGTGACTCGACTACGAGCTGCTCAAGATAGTCGTATATATCCTCAAGCAACCGCCGCTCTTGGTAGAAACGTATCAAATACGGATCTGGCACGATGCCAGGTCGTATAGCCTGATACGTCGCTAAGATCTCAGCCCATGCGTCATCATCCACCCAAAACATGAAGTCGTGCTCAGGCGGCGCAAGTTTGAGCCCTTCAAAGTCAAGCAAATATGTCTGGTCACCGCGAACAATCACGTTGTAGCCGTGAATATCAGTATGACAAAGCACCATCGGCGGTGGATGTAGACGCAAGTGATGACCAACCTGCACAAAGCGCACCAACATCGACTGGAGCACACTACGATGCGGGGCAAGCACAGCGCGCACATCCTCATCAAACTGCTCCCACGATCCCTCGAGCATCTGGCTCAATGGCCGTACCCACGGTGCCCCAAAGTCTTCGACAACCCTGTGAGCTGACGACGGCACCTGAGCGGTTATTTCATGTAATAGCGCAACAGTTGTCACCAGATGCGTACGTTGCGCCGGCGTCAACGGCTGTTCACGCGGGGTACGCCCGACGATGTAGTCGAACATCACCGCCACGTAGCGCCCACCGTCATCAACAATATACTGCCCATCAGTAGTCTGATACGGCGCCGTCATGCGCCCAGCGAGTGGCGTGTGCTGTGTCAACCAATGCGTCACCTGTAAATACCATTCGGCATCGGCCAACACGCGGTCGGTAATGGCCCGCTGGCGATCGTAGCACTTGAGCCAGCCGATATGCGTTGCAGTCTCGACCAAAAAGACCTCAGCGACATAGCCACCAACCTGGGGCGTGATACGCAACGTCTCACCCCAGCCATACCGCGGCGTAATCGTCATCAGAAAATCATCACGATCAGTATGCATCATGACCGCCGCATCTGCATCACGCGCGGCACAAACCCGACCGATTGCCAAAACGCCACTGCCGGGCTATTCCAGGCGAACACCTCAACTTCGAGTGGCGCATGCTGCAACTCAGCACATAGTGCCACAAAGGCCTCAGTGGCATAGCCGCGCCGCCGATACGGCGCACCAATAAACATCTGGCGCAGGTAGAGCGGCTGACGCCCCATATCGACGAGCACGTAGCCGACCACCTGCAGATCAACCCGGATTAGCCAGGCTTCATAGGTGGTGGTGATGAACCCAGTCATGCGTTCGGCCAGCTGATCGACGGTCATCGGGTTCTCTGAACCCTCATCGCGAATCAACTGCCAATTCATCTGTGCCAACACAGGCACATCATCATGACTCGCACGGTGCAACTGCATCGTATACCCTTGTGTTAATCAGGATTGTGCGGTTATTGTAGCATCGGCAGGCATCAGCAGATGTGTGTCAGCGCGTATCATGCGTCGGTTTCGTTTTTTGTGCAAAAAGAAAGACGCCTGCCAGCACACACGCATCAATACGACACATGCGATGACCGGCAGGCCAAGCAGGCAATTATTTGCGGAGCACCGTGACGCTCTCGACGTGGGCAGTCTGGGGGAAGCAGTCAATACACGTGACCGCATCAATCCGGTAGCCGTGCTCAACCAGTTGCGCCACATCGCGCGCCAATGTGCCCGGGTGGCACGACACATAGACGATAGTCATCGGGCTGATACGCGCCAACTCGCCAATCACGGCTGGGTGCACGCCGCGACGCGGCGGGTCGAGCACAACGGCGTCGGCATCACCAATATTGCGCAAGGCCTTCTCGACTGGAGCAGTACGCCAATCGATATTGCCGATGTCGTTTTGCCAGGCGTTTTGTTGACCAGCCTCGACTGACGGCGCATACTCCTCAATCGCTGTGACATGGTTGGCAATTTGGGCGACAGGCAAGGTAAACGTACCGGCGCCGCAGTAGGCATCGACCACATGGGCGCTACTAACGTCGCCGAGGCCGTCCATCACGGCGTCGCACAAGGCCCGGGCTGCGCCAAGTGACACCTGAAAGAACGTCGTTGCACCGAGATCGAGGGCCACGCCGTAGTGCAACTCACGCACGGTGCCTTCGCCTTCGACCACACCGTACGGCATCAAGACGCCAACGAGTTGGGGCAAGCGAGCCACCCACGCCTCGCGAATGGTAATCGCTAATCGATTCGGCAGATCTTTGATGGCGGCGACCACTTGGCCGCTGGTCTCGCTGACGCGCACCGTCACACTCCAGGCCGTGCGTGGCTCAGGGGTGTGTTGGGTCAACACCTGACGCAACGTGGCAATGGCCTGTTGGAGCGTGGGGTGCAACAGTGGGTCGTCGGCCACCTCAATGACATGGGCACTGCCCTCAGCGCGGTAGCCAAGATAATGGCCGTAGCCATGCAAGCGGGCGCTGTTGCGGTAGTGCCACGAGGGTGAACCGATAGCAGTTTTGATGGTGGGCACATTCGTCAATTTGCCGAGATGGGTAAGTTGCTCGAACAAAATCTGACGCTTGAATTCAAGCTGGGCCACCGGGTCAATGTGCTGCCACTCCATGTGCGGAGCACCTGGCGTGCGGGCTAGCACGCGCAACGGTGATGGCTCAATCACCTCGGTGACTGAGGCCTTGAGGAAGTTCTTTTGGACGTCGGTAATCACCACCCGCACCTGCTCATCAGGTAAGGCGCCGCTGACAAAACAGGCAATCCCGTCAAGTCGCGCCACGGCATCGCCACCTTGGGCCATGGCGTGTGGCGTCAATATATGTGCATCACCACGATTGTGACTCATCTATGCCTCTACAATCTGAACGTACTCTTGATAACAATTGATTGTAACAGGTTCGAAATAGTCACGCATTCGCCTAATCATAAAAAATCGTCAAATCTTCGTTTTTGCCAATCATGACCAACTCATTCTGCGCTTCAATGACCGTATCAGCAGCAGGCGAAACCACAATCTTTTTGGCGGTTTTGATGGCAATCAACGACACGCGATAGTTCTTGCGCAAATCGATTTCATCGAGTGTTTTCCCCACAAAATGGCGTGGTGCTTGTATTTCAACGATGTTGTATTCGTCCGATAACTCAATATAATCAATAATCCGATCGCCACTCAGACTATGAGCGGCACGAACGCCCATATCGTGCTCAGGGAAGATAACTTGCGAGACGCCGAGTCGTTGTAATACGCGCCCGTGACGATGGCTCACTGCCTTGGCCATAATACGCTTGACACCAAGCTCTTGGAGTGTCTGCACAATCATAATGTTTGCTTCAACATCGCCGACTGCAACGACCACAGCATCATATTCTTTGATACCCAGTGCAAGCAAGGTTTCTTCGTCTACGTTACTGACGGTGACACATTGATTGAGCAGACGCGCAAGCATCTGTACCCGTTGTTCGTTAATGTCAATGCCCAACACATAATGCCCTTGTTGCACCAATGTTTCGGCGACACTTGTACCAAATAAGCCCAAACCAATTACCGCAATATGCTTCATTTCATCCTCGTTCTAGCCAATCAAGACGCTCTCTTCGGGATAGCGATACGGAGGCTCTTTGCTACGTAACATCAGCGCAACAAACAGCGTGAGTGGTCCGACGCGTCCTACATACATTGTGGCAATAATCATGAATTTACCAAAATCGGTCAATTCCGGCGTCAGTCCCAGCGTCAGTCCTACCGTTGCAAATGCCGAAACCACCTCAAATGCTACCCACAAAAACGAGGTAGATTCTGTCACGCTCAACATGAGCGTCACTACCATGACCCAGGTCAATGCAACAAAAATCACTGCAAACGATTTCAGCAAAATAGGGGCAGTGACCGTACGATGCCAGAGGTGAATCTCACTACGCCCACGCAACACGTTATAAACGGTCAAAATCGCCATGGCAAACGTGGTTGTTTTGATGCCACCGCCGGTTGAACCAGGCGATGCCCCGATGAACATGAGTATCATCATCAATACCACAGTGGCCGTTGTCAATGAGGTCAATGGCACACTAAAAAATCCAGCAGTGCGCGATGTTGCGCTTTGGAACACACTATTCAGCACCGTATCACCAACAGAGAGCCCCGCAAATGCAGTCTGATTGTACTCAAGAAAGTATACGAGTACGCTTCCGATAACCAGAAGGAGTGTCGTCGTAATCATCACAATCTTGGTATGGAGCGACCACTGTTGCACACGCCAACCATGACTCATCGCATTTGACCACACCAACAACCCCATACCGCCAATGGTAAGCAGGAGCATGACACAAATCATCACCACCGGATTGGTGTTATATCCGATTAAACTCGTCGTAAACAGGTCAAACCCAGCGTTATTAAACGCAGATACCGCATGAAATACACCGTTGAACAGCGCATCACCCACAGACATCGTATGCCGAAACGACCAAGCAAGAATGAGTGCGCCAATCAATTCAATCAACAGCGTTACTACCACAATATAGCGCACCAAACGAACAATGCCCTGAAGTGAGCCTTGATTCAGCGATTCTTTCAAAATCAGCCGATCTTGAATCGTAATACGTTTGCCAAGCATCACCGCAATCATAGCTGCCAACGACATAAATCCAAGGCCACCAATTTGGATGAGCAGCATAAGCACCACATGCCCAAACCGTGTCAACACAGTGCCGGTATCAACTACGACGAGTCCCGTGACACACACCGCCGACGTCGCCATGAACAACGCATCGAGCCACGCAAGGCCACGTTGATCAACGGTCGCCAGTGGCAACATTAATGCGAGTGTCCCCAATAAAATCACACCAAAAAACCCCAACGACAATACTTGTGTAGGGTGCAAAGACCATGCTGAAAAGGAAAACCTGCGATTCATCAATACCTCAACTCAACGAACCCGGCGCCACACAATTGTCGCCAATACCGCTGTTTCAACATAACACGTCACCATGTGCGCCACTGGCACTGCCACTAGGCCCCAACTGCGACCAAACCCCTGCAACATTGCCCACTTCGTACTCAGCTGCACGATATTAGTCAGCAATGGCGTATGGGTGTTTTGCATGGCATTGAGCATACGCGACAACAACTCAGTCATGATGTATGCCGGCAGTCCCACGATGTACCACTGTAATACCGCAAATGTGCGATCGCCGGCCGCCGCATCAAACGCCCCACGCTCAAGCACCAGCGCTATCCCCCAACGCCCAACTAGCCACATGACGATAACTACTGGGATTGCCAGTGCAACCGCCGTGATGAGCGTGCGCACAAACAATCGACGTGCAGCGCGAATGTCTTGTTGCGCAATGGCCTGCGCCAAATGCGGGAACACGGCTTGACCAATCGCCGATCCAATCAGCCGCGCCGGCATATCCGCTAGCAACCAGCCGCTATAAATCGCCGCTACCGTAGTCACACCAACCTGCGCCGCAAACGAGGTATCGACGATGCTCCCGGCATAATTGACCGTCACCGAAAGCGCTGTCGGCAACGCCAACCACAACACCCGCCTGAGCTGTGGGAGCTGCGGTTGCCAGGCCCAGACAATCCGCCAGTTGAGTCGGCGCACGCCGATCCAGACAAACACGAGCTTAGCCAATGCCGCCAAGACCAACCCAGCCGCTGGCCCATAAATACCCACCTCGGGCCAACGTTGCGCCGCCCAAATGCCCGCAATAATCGTCGGGTTGTGCATCACATAGGCCACGGCAATCAAACTAAAGCGCTTGTGCGCAGTCAATGCCGAGCTCAAGATGCTGCCGACGGCCAATAACAATGGTTGTACGAACAACAGCCGACTGACATTGACGGTCAACTGTTGGGTTTGCACATCGATCCCCGGCAAAAGCACGGTGGT
>CAYXXK010000010.1:0-3964 GCA_964469045.1 uncultured Klebsiella sp. | reverse complement strand
GTGGCACCGAGGAGCGTTTGGCGGATAATCCCCATGATTGCCGAGCACGCAAAAGCGACGGCCATCACGACCGCCGCATCTGCTACGCCGTATTGACGCATCACCCACGCATTGCGCATCAGCGACTACCCACGAATAATCGCCAACACCTCGTCGCGTCGGGCAGCCATTGTGGCAGCATCCATCGCCTCGAGGTTGAGGCGAATCAACGGCTCGGTGTTCGAGGTGCGCACGTTGAAGTGCCAGTCGTTGTAGATGACGGAGAGGCCATCGCGCGTTTCAATCTTGGCATCACCAAAGCGCGCCTTGAGGGCATCAAGCACCTTGGCCGAATCTGCCACGCGCGAATTGATTTCGCCCGAAATGAAGTACTTGGCCTCGATCGGCGCCAGCAAGGCTGACAGTGTGGTCTGCTCACGGGCCAACATTTCGACGGTCAACAACGACGGCAACAAGCCCGAATCGGCAAAGAAGAAATCCTTGAAGTAGTAGTGCCCCGTTACCTCGCCACCAAACAACGCCCCCTCATCAGCCATGCGTCGCTTGATGAATGCATGCCCGACGCGTTCCTCAAGAGCCGTACCGCCCGCAGCAGCCACTAACTGCGGCACCGCCCACGAGGCGCGCACGTCATAGACAATCTTGGCGCCCGGCGTGCGCTTGAGCAGGTAGCGCGCCATAATTGCGGTGAAAAAGTCGCCGGCCACAAAGCGCCCTTTGTCATCAATCGCAAAGAAGCGATCGCCGTCGCCGTCGAACGCAAATCCAGCGGCGGCTTTTTCGTTGACCACGCGCTGCTCAAGTTCGGCCCGGTTCTCGGGTTGCAATGGGTCAAGCCCGTGATTGGGCAATGAGCCATCTGGGTTAAGGTAGAGGCCGACGAAATTCACTGGCAACTTCTTGTAGACGCGCTCCAAAATCGGCCCCACCGTACCATTACCGGTATCAGCAACTACCGTCATTGGGCCCGCCGCCGCAATCACGTCGAGGTCAATCAAGCCCAACATGTGCTCGATAAATTGCTCTGACAAATCGATGCTCCGGCGTGAGCCTTTGCGGCTCGGCGTGGCATAGGCGTCGTTTTGCACGATGGTGCGCAAATCGCTGATACCCTCGCTGCCGCTGAGCAAGTAGGGCATTTTGCGTACCATCTTAAAGCCGTTGTACTCTTTGGGATTATGTGAGGCGGTGACCATCATGCCTGGCAGGCCGAGTTGGGCACAGGCAAAATAAAACTGGTCGGTACTGACGAGGCCAATCTCGATGATGTCGGCACCTTGATCCATCAAGCCACGGGTGACGGCATCAAAGATGCTCGGGCCTGAGAGACGCATGTCGTGACCGACAATCACTTGTGAGGCGTTGAGATAGGTAGCAAAGGCTCGACCAATCGCATAGGCGCCGTCTTCGTTGAGTTCGGTGGGGTAGATACCGCGGATGTCATAGGCTTTGAAGATGCCAGGATTAATCTGCATAGGTGTACCTTTCAAACAGCATCAGATACTGAACATTATACCGCCAACACCATACAATTTGACAGTCTCTCACAAAACCGCTATCATTCCCACATCGTTGCACAGAGGCACATACATCACATGCTAGTGTTCATCAATAAGCAAGTTAAGCGCGCAAAGAAGCCGGACCATAGGTCTGGTTAAGCTTGCTTGTTGTCGCGTAGACCAAGCCCGCTTCACCAGACAGGTGAAGCGGGCTTTCTGTATAGTTGCAGGAGATAACCGATGGAAGCGTTGTGGCGTGGGATTGTAATGGGGTTCATGATTGCCGTACCAGTTGGGCCAATCGGCCTGCTGTGTATTCGGCGCACCCTGGCACATGGCTGGCGGGCAGGCTTTGCCTCAGGATTAGGGGCTGCCACTGCCGATACCTTGTACGGCTTTTTGGCCGCCGCCGGATTAACATTTTTGACAACCTTACAACGTCCTGCCGCCATTATTGGCGGCTTTTTGTTGCTGTACATGGCCTGGCAAACTGCCACGAGCATCCCAAGTCAACAAGCCACCGTGCGCCACAGCAGCATGTATCTCTCGACGCTGGCGCTGACCATCACCAATCCGATGACGATTATTGTATTCCTCGGCATGTTTGCGGGTTTGAGTGGCGTTAATGCGCTCGATACCACGGCAGCCATCATGCTCGTCATCGGCGTCGGGCTCGGCTCAACCATCTGGTGGCTGATGCTGGCCCATATCACGGCGCGATTAGGACGTGACATCAGCCCTAACGGCATGCGCTGGATTAATCGAATCTCAGGTGTTCTCATCGGCGCATTCGGCGTCGTAGCAATATGGAGTGCAATTGTATGAGCAAACAGACTCGTCACCAGCATGTTGAAACCCAAGCGGTACATATGGGCAACCAGGTTGACCCAGCCACCGGTGCCGTCGTACCGCCAATTGTGCTCTCGACCACATTTGAACGCCAGGGTGACGGCACATTCCCCCACGGCTACATCTACACCCGGAGCCAAAACCCAAATCGCCAGGCTCTCGAAGAGTCCCTTGCCGCCCTCGAAGGTGGCGCCCGCGCCATGGCATTTGGCTCAGGCCAAGCGGCCACCAATGCGGTATTCCAGTCGCTCAAAGCCGGCGATCACGTGATTGTCCCCAACGAGGCCTACTTTGGCACACCTAAATTAGTACGCGAGATCTACAGCCAGCTCGGCATCAATGCCAGTTATGTCGACATGACGAATCTGACAGCAGTGCAGGCTGCGGTGACCCCGCAGACCAAAATTATCTGGATCGAGACACCATCAAACCCACTACTCTCGATTACCGACATCGCCGCCGTCAGCGAGATTGCCCATCGCGCCGGCGCCTTGGCTGTCATCGACAACACATGGGCGTCGCCCTTGATGCAACAGCCGTTGGCGCTCGGCGCCGACATCGTGATGCATGCGACCACCAAGTACATCAGCGGCCACACCGACGCCCTTGGTGGTGCCTTGATTTTTGCCCGGGACGACGAATTCACTGCCCGCGTCAACATGGTACAAACACTCGGCGGCGCCGTGCCGTCGCCCTTTGATTGCTGGCTGATTATGCGCGGAATCCGCACCTTGCCGTTGCGCGTGCGCCAGCAGACCAGCAACGCCCAGCGCGTAGCAGAGTTTTTGGCGGATCACTCGGCAGTCGAAACCGTCTTCTATCCGGGCCTTGCCAGCCACCCCGGTCACACCTTGGCAGCTCAGCAGATGCGTGGTGGGTTCGGCGGCATGTTGTCGTTCAATGTCCGCGGTGGTGCCGAAGAGGCGATGAACGTCGCCGCCAACCTGCAGCTCTTCACGCGGGCGACCAGTTTGGGCGGTATTGAGAGTCTGATTGAACACCGGGCCTCGATCGAGGGGCCAACCAGCACCACCCCGCAGAACTTATTGCGCGTCTCGATTGGGATCGAGCATGTCGACGACCTCATCAACGATTTGCGCCACGGGTTGCAGGCGATTCACTAAGGGTTCAGACGCACCGGCGTGCGTTAACCAATAGATGCAAGAAAGGGAGATTGTCATGGCACATGTTGCAGTATGCCCAGAGTGCGAGGCCGACATTCAGTTCAAGGCCGGGACGGTTGAGGGTGAGATTGTGGTATGCCCCGATTGCGCGGCCGAACTCGAGGTGACGTCAGTCAATCCGCCGGCGGTCGAGTTGGCGCCTGAGGTTGGTGAGGACTGGGGCGAGTAATTATCCGGCTACAAGGAGGATGCTTTATATGCGCATCGGAGTACTTTGTTCTCGCATTCGTGTCGAAGAAAAGTTGATTTTTGCTGAGTTGGATGCCCGCGGCGTTGAGTATGTGCGTCTCAATGACGACGAGTTGATTTTCGATCTCAATGCCGGCCATTACCCCTACGATGTGGTTTTGGAGCGCTCCATCCACCACTCACGCGCACTGTATGCGTTACACGCCCTCAACGATGCGGGCATCCCCACGGTCAACACCGCCC
>CAYXXK010000009.1:0-78223 GCA_964469045.1 uncultured Klebsiella sp. | reverse complement strand
GGTGGTGCAGTAACCGTGATTGCATCAATCTGATGGTGGTTGCAGAGTGTTACGAGGGGTAAGAGCAGATGTGGGTCGGCAAACGGTAGTTTGATGATGAGTGGCAACGATGCGGCGCGGCGCAGTTTGGCCATAAACTCGTCAGTCACCGGTTGGTCAATTGCAATCGTCACCTCAAAACCTGCAATCCCCTCGACGTGATCGAGCTCACGCATGGCCGAGATGACATCGGAGTCACTGCCATCGAGTGAGACGATGACTGGGATGTCCCATTCTGCCCAGACAGGCGTGCAACGCCGCCCCACCCACTGCACGCCCGGGTCGTGCCAGGGTTCGGCATAGATGAGCCCATTGCGGTGTTCAAAGAGTTTGTTTGGTCCGTCAGGTGATCGGCCATGTAGTGTGATACTCGGAGTAATCAGCGCTGCAGGCGCAATTTGGTGTACGATAGATGCAGTATGAATGCCGAACCCGAGTGCCCCCGCCGCTGCCACATGTGGATGTGCGAGGTGGATTGGGTATGGATTGTGCGGTGTTAGTTCAATCATGGCGTATCTGATAAAGGATTGACGATGACTACAGTATACCGTGTGTTACTGGTGGGGATGGGAGCTGCTGGCCAAGGGTTTGTGCAGATTGTGCGCGATCATGCCGCCCGCATCAAAGCTGAGAGTGGTGCCGACATTAAAATTGTTGGTGTGGCCACCGCCCGTCGTGGCAGTGCCTACGACGCAAATGGGCTTGATCCGGTGGCCTTGCTCGGTGCAAGTACGCTCCGCGATTTGCCGCAGGCGGTGAGCGATGATGCATTGACGATGATTGCCACGCGTGATGCTGATGTGCTGGTTGAGTTGACGCCGACCAACTTGAGTACGGCCGAGCCTGCTACGAGTCATATCCGGCAGGCACTCGAGCGCGGGATGCACGTGATTACGGCCAACAAAGGTCCTGCTGCCTTGCATCTCAAAGAACTACGCGCCTTGGCGGCCAGCAAGGAGCTCTTCTTGGGGATCGAAGGGACCGTAATGGCAGGTACGCCGTCGTTGCGCCTTGGTTGGGGTGCGTTGCAAGGGTGTGAGGTCTCGATGGTACGTGGCATTGTCAATGGCACCACGAACTTTATTTTGACGCAGATGGAGCAAGGGCTTGATTACGCCGATGCCTTGACCGAGGCGCAACGCCTTGGGTATGCCGAGGCCGACCCCACAGGTGATGTCGAAGGGCATGATGCGGCTGGCAAGGCGGCGATTTTGGCGAATGTGCTGATGAACGCCGGTTTGCGCCCAAGTGATGTAGCTACCAACGGTATCACTAAGATTAGCGCCGCCGATGTCAAAGCCGCTCAAGCCGCCGGTGAGCGATGGAAGTTGATCGCCGAGGTCAAGCGCACTCCCGCTGGCGTGACCGCTAGTGTCCAGCCGATGCGCTTGCCGGTGACGCACCCACTCGCCGGTGTCGCTGGTGCGACGAATGCATTGACCTATAGCACCGATTTGCTCGGCGAGGTGACGATTATTGGCGCTGGCGCCGGCGGCGTGGTTACTGGTTTTGCGGTGGTTGGTGATCTGTTGGCGATGCACCGCGGCGAACGCGAGCGCGCCAATACATAAACCCGGTAAACGCAAGGGCTACTAATGGGACCAAAAACCACGGCACCGTAAAGTGGAAACGAGCGGTCAAGGTGTAAATCAGGCCGCTCGTGACTAACAAGGCAAAAAAGAAGGTCGTGACGCTTTTTTCGGTTTGTGATGGTGGTTTGAGAGTCATCGGTACTTCTCCGTATGGACAAATCTTGTTTCTATTATACGGGTAAGGCGTAGCAGATTCGAGCAGATATATGCCGTTTCCCACGACAATGTTGCGCAACCCACGCTTTTTTGTGGGGCGCTGGGTTGAAATCCAGCAGTTGACCGAATCAATTGAGCGTCGTACACCGGCCTTGGTGATTGGTCCGCCCGGGAGTGGCCGATCGACCTTGCTCTTTCATGTGGTAGAGGCCGCCCCAGTCCTGCTTGATCAGACGGGGATGCGGGCGTACTACATTGATTTAGCTGAATTCCCCGATATTGATGCAGTGCGTAACACGGTCGCGGCCGCTTTCCAACAACAACCGAGCCGCTGGCTGATGACGTTGCCTGAGCTACAATACCCACCGTTGTTGGCGTTTGATAACATCGATGCGCCACAGTTGGCTGATACGATTCAGCAGTGGTGGGCTGAATTGTTGCCAGCGATTCGCAATGGCACGTTGCGCTGCATTGCAGCATCCAAAACGCCCGATCCATCCTATCCGTGGCGCGAGGTACCGATGCGCGCGGTTGATGTGGCGATGCTCAACGAGTTAGTGGTGGCGGTACTCGGCGAAGACGGCCCGCGCCCGACGCGCAACGAGCAAACATGGCTCATCAAAGCCTGTGGCGGTTTGATAGCGCCACTGATTGCGATGCTGAATATTTGGTATGCCCAGCGTGGTCAACCCGGCGATTGGCGCGTGCTTGCGCAAGTACATGCGGTGGCGCCCGTGTCGCTCCAAGAGACCGGCACGATGCAAATTGTGGTGCCACGCGATGACCTCGATGTGGCCGAGAGCGATGCACCGATTCTCCATGGTGATACCGCACGCGATGAGCGCGACGTGTCGGTGATGCCGACATTTGAGGTGCCAGCGATTTTGTGGTGGATGATGGGATTGATGGCAATCGGGGTGGCCGTGTATTGGTGGATGCAGGGGTAATCAATGCGCATTCTCTGGCTTGATGCCTTTCATGCGGGGTCGCACAAAGCTGTTTCAACCGGGTACGCCGCCCATAGTGCGCATCAAGTGACGGTGATTGGATTACCGCAAGACGGCGGTTGGCGCTGGCGCATGCGCGGTGCGGCGCTGTCGTTTGTGCGGATGGTGCGTGAGCGCTATGGTGATGCACCGTTGCGCCAGCATTTCGATGTGCTCGTCGTCACCGATATGTGCGATGTGGCCACGTTGTTGGGGGTAGGGCGTAGGTTGTTTGCTGGGTTGCCGGTGGCGTTGTATATGCACGAAAATCAGCTTACCTACCCGTTGCCGGCCGGGCGCAAACTCGACCTGACATGGCCGTGGATAAATTATACGAGCATGGTGGCGGCGGATGTGATTTGTTTTAATTCGGAGTTTCATCGGCAGAGTTTGCTGACAGCGTTGCCGAGCCTGCCACGGCGGTTTCATGATTATCGCGAGCTTGATTTCGCCAAAAGCCTTGATGCGCGCAGTTGTGTGTTGTACCCGGGTATTGATTTACACCGACTTGATGCGGCTGATGCCCCAGCCGCCCCAACAGGGGTACCGACTGTTCTGTGGAACAGCCGATGGGACTACGACAAGCAGCCGCTTGTCTTTCTCGAAGCAGTTAGTGAAGTGATTGCGCGAGGACACGACATACGTCTGATTGTGCTCGGCGAATACGTGGATCAGCAAGCAGATGTGTTTGAATCGTATCGGCACAAGCTTGCTTCACATACGATACATTGGGGGTATGTACCGGATATGAATCGCTACTGCGAATTGCTGCATCAGGCCGATATCGTGGTGAGTGCGGCGATTCAGGAGTTCTTTGGGATAGCTGTGATTGAGGCTGCGTATGCCGGCGCAGTGCCGTTGTTACCTCGTCGGCTGACGTACCCAGAGTTGTTGCCGTCTGCCTATCATGCGGATTGTTTGTATGATGACGATGCGCAATTGGCTGACGGTTTGGTGCGGTTGTTGCAGCGGCATACGTTGTTTGATCGGCAAGAATTACGCACATGGGCGTTGCGTTTTGATTGGCAATCGATGGCGCCTCAGTACGATGAAATATTGGCTGGTATGGTATAATTAACTATCGTTTTGTATTTTAGAGGAGCCGCAGCGATGAAGCTCACGTGTCTGCAAGAAAACCTCAAGCGGGGCATTTCGATTGTTGGCCATGCCGTGGCCGGCAAGAGTACCTTGCCTGTACTGTCAAATATTTTGTTGTCGACCGACAATGGGCGGCTCAAGTTGGCGGCCACCAATCTCGAGTTGGCGATTACATGTTGGATTGGCTCGAAGGTCGACCGTGAGGGTGCGGTAACTATCCCCGCCAAGTTGTTGAGCGACCTAGTTGGTAGTTTGCCCAACGACCGGATTACGCTTGAGCTTGAGCCGACTGCGCAGAGTGTGAAGTTGACGTGTGCGCGATACGAGAACAACATCAACGGCATTACGGCGGACGACTTCCCTGATTTGCCATCAAACGGCACGCAGGACCCAATTGCGGTCTTTTCGTGTGATGTGCTCCGCGAGGCTATTGACCAGATTGCTTTTGCGGCGGCCACTGACGACAGCCGACCGGTCCTCACGGGTGTATTGGTGCGCTTGCGTGAAAATCATGCGACGTTGGCGTCGGCCGATGGATTCCGTTTGGCACAGCGCATTATTCCGTTGGCGACGCCGGTGCAGACGCCGGTCGAGATGATTATCCCAGCCCGTGCCTTGATGGAGCTTTCGCGCATCATCGCTGGCAGTGAGGGCAACGTGGCGATGACGATGACGCCTGGTGGCTCGCAGGTCTTGTTCCACACCGAGGACATCGATTTGGTGACGCGCGTGCTCGACGGTAAGTACCCCGATATTGAGCGCGTTATCCCGCAAAGCTACACGACCCGCACATTGGTTGATACAGCTGAGTTGGCCAAGGCAGTCAAGATTGCCTCGTTGTTTGCGAGCTCATCAGCAAATATTGTGCGCCTCGACATTCAGTCGGGTGGCGATATGGCGCCGGGGCGGATTGTGATTAGTGCTAATGCGGCCGAGGTTGGTAACAACAGCGGTGTGGTTGACGGCATGATTCACGGTGAAGGTAACAAGATTGCGCTGAATGTGCGCTTTCTGCAAGAGGCGATTAGTGCCGTCAAAACCGCCCAAGTAGCGATTGAGACGCAGACCGAGCAACAGCCGGCGGTGTTCCGCCCGGTCGGTCTTGATGGGTATATTCATATTGTGATGCCGATGATGGTCCGCTGAAATTTTGGTACACTTCAGGTAATGCACGCCGGTGGCAGTTGCCACCGGCGTTTTGATACCACACGAGGAGACGTCATGAGTGATGTGAAGCGCGCCTTGGCAATTGGCGCCCATCCCGATGATTGTGAGTTTGGTGCTGGGGGAACATTGGCCAAATTAGCGCGCCAGGGATGGGAGATTACCTACATCATTGCGACTAACGGCAATAAGGGCACCCACGACCAAACCTTGAGCCCATACGTGCTTTCGGATACGCGCGAAGTCGAGCAAAAGAAGGCACTCGACGTGCTTGGTGGCCATCGCGTGATCCATATGCGCTATAACGACGGTGAGCTTGAGGGTGGCATGGCGCTCCGGCTCGAGATGGCGCTGTATGTGCGCATGCTCAAGCCACACTGGGTCTTTACGCATGATCCATGGAAGCAGTATATGTGGCATCCGGATCATCGCGCCGTTGGATTTGCCGTGATTGATGGCGTTGTGTCAGCGCGTGACCACTTGTTTGTGCACGGGTTGCGTCAATTGGGGATTGATTTGTGGCGTCCTGAGTTCTTGTTCTTGTGGGGTGCTGAGCAGCCAGATCACTTTGAGGACATCAGCGAGACGATGGATGTCAAGATTGCCTCGCTCGTCGAGCACCATACGCAACTCGATAATGCCAAGGGGTGGGAGGAGCGCGTCCGTCAGCGCGCTGCTGAGCTCGGCGCTGCTCACAACATGGCAGCGGCTGAGGGCTTTAAGAAGATGATTGTTTAGACCAGTTCGATATCTGAGTCGATCCAAATCAAATCGGGACGCGTCTCTTCGATAAAGCGAAAGACCGTCTCGATTTGTTGTTGGGCGTGGTCGCCTGATGCGGATATGGCGGCGATGCCGAGCAATGCGCGCCCGTGCAGGTCGTGATCGCCGATTTCGGCGGCTGAGACGTTGTAGCGGGCGCGGATGCGTTCGAGCAACGATTTGACAATCGAGCGCTTTTCTTTGAGGCTGCCGATGCCGGGCAGGTGGAGTGAGACGGTGCCGATGGCGACGAACATGACTAGTTCCAACTCCAGGGGCCGACATGACTACCCTGCGGGGCTTCTTTGGGCAGGGTCTGGGTCTCGGCGCGAATTGCGGTGATGATGCTACGCAGGCGTTGAGCGGTACTCATCATCAACCATTCTTGCTTGCGCACCTCGTCGACCTGGAGCATGTGAGCGAGTTGCCAACTCATCTCGGCGGCGTCGAGTGCGAGGTCAACCGGGGTTTGCTCGATACCGGTGGCACGCTGGACTGCACGCCAATAACGTCCATAAATCTCGGTGAGGGCCACAGCGGCGGCCTTGGCGGCCGGTGTTACCTCGGCCGGCCATGGTTCGACTTGGGCGACGAGGTAGGGGGAACGCCGGCTGAGGCCGGTGAGCCGGACTCGCTCACCGCCGACGCATTGGAGCAAAAACCGGCCATCTTCGAGTTGGACGTGCTCAGCAACAACTGCAGAGGTGCAGACAGTGTGAGGAAGATAGTCGGGGTATTCGTCGCCTTCGTTGTCGAAGCGATTGAGCCACTCGCCCATGGCCAGGCGGTCAGTAAATTCGCCACTGAATAACGTGGCTGGCTCGACTAACACCACGCCAAACGGCAGTTTGTGCGTGATGCAGTGGCCAATCATCTGCCGGTAACGGGGCTCAAAGACATGTAGCGTCAGTGGTGCATGTGGCATCAAGACGAGTGGTAGTGGGAAGAGCGCAAGTTCGTGCATGGATTTATCCTACCAAACCCGGCACACTAATCCTTTGAGGTATTCACCCTCAGGGAAGCTGAGTAACACCGGATGATCGGGCGCCTGCGTGTGGCGCTCGATGATTTGTACATCGCGGTGCGCATCAATGGCCGCGCCAAAAATGACCTTTTGGAAGAGATCAGCCGATACCAATCCCGAACACGAATAGGTTGCCAACAACCCACCTGGACGCAACAACTTCATAGCGAGCAAGTTGATGTCTTTGTAGCCACGCGTAGCCCGATCGACCTGTGCTTGGCTATGGGCGAACTTGGGTGGGTCGAGAATAATAATGTCAAATAGGCGATCTTCGTCACGGTAATGTCGGAGCAATTTGAAGACATCAGCCTCGACAATCTCGAGCGGGGTACTGGTGGCGCCATTGAGTTGCATGTCGTTTTGGAGGGCGACGAGGGCTGGTCCACTTGCATCGACTGCAGTAATCGAGCGTGCACCACCGAGGGCCATAGCCACACTAAAGCCACCGTTGTAGCAGAAGCAGTCGAGCACATCGGCGTCGTTGGCGTAGGCGGCGAGCGCCACGCGATTGAGCGCTTGGTCGAGATAGCCACCGGTCTTTTGGCCGCTATCGAGATCGAGCGTCTCACGTAGGCCAGTCGGGTGGGTAATTGTCAATGAAAGCGGTGGTGCTTCGCCCCAGAGGACGCCGTCATTATTGGGCAGACCCTCGAGCTGGCGCATATCGCCGTCGCTACGTTCGATGATGCCACGTGGTTTGAGGATGTCGATAATCACGGACACGATGTCGTCGCGCCGGGCGTCGATACCACGCGACAAGAGTTGGACAGAGACGAAGTCGCCGTAGCGGTCGACGATTAGGCCTGGCAACAAATCGGACTCGCCGTGGACGATGCGCATGGCGTTGGCGTCGTTGTAGGCTGGGTGTGCGATGCGCATTGCGAGTGCTTGGGCAATACGGCGCCGAAAGAAGAGCATGTCAATCGGTTCATCAAACTGCCAAGTCATGACGCGCGCACGAATTTGTGAGTACGGACTCCAGAGAGCGCGAGCGAGCCATGTGCCGTCGCTGGCGTAGACCTCGACAATATCATCATCGACGTCAGCTGATTTGTCGATGGCGCCTGAAAATATCCATGGATGGCGTTTGAGAATCGAACGCTCGCGGCCTGGTTTGAGCACAATCTCTGACATGCGTGTTCCTTTGGGTGCCTTTGCACCATATGTCTCTATCATACGTGAGATTTGTCTGTTTGTGTGCACTACTTTTTTGTAAAAAGCATGACGTGAGTGTTATGCAGTGCCTAGCCGCGACTGAATCCAATTTGTCTCATCAAAGAGGGAAAGCAGATTATCGATGTGCGGTTGCCGATCAACAGATGCAGGGCTTAGGTAGATTTCACACAGAATAAACACCATGTAATCAAAGTATTGACGATATGCTGCTAACTGGAGCTGGTACTCGTCGATCTGGTAATCGGGCATAACCGTACAATAGCCACGCCAGAATGACTGATCGTGACGGAACACCCACAAGTCGCGCTCGGGGTGTGAGAGCGCCAAGTAATCCCAATCGACGATAGTCAAATCGACAGCGTTATTGGCCACGACATTGCCACCGGCGTCGCCGTGCGTGATAACCCATTGGTGTGGGTGATGATTGTAAGCGCGTTGTAGTGCGTTGAGGTGGGTGTAGTGCGAATCAATGAGCGTGTGCCACGGATGCATACGTTCGGCGAGTTGTATTTGCCATGGTTCATCACTGGGTTGATATACCAGTGACATCAGGTGTCTCCACATTGCATCGTGCTCAAACAGCGCAATGCGTTGCATGGGTGTCGTGATCTGCGGGGTGATGTGGTGTATCTTGCCGATGAGTTGTCCGAAAGCGGCCGTGTCATATTGCTCACTGTTTGGCGCGTCGACATAATGAGAGATTGTGACCATGGCCAGGCCAAATACGCTCAGCCATTCACCGGTGCGGGTGGCGAGTGGTTGGTTGACACCACGGCCGAGTATGGCGGCAAGTGCAGCATGGGCAGGAGCACTCTGGCGTAGACGATTTTTGAAAAAGGGCTTGCTGTTGACTTTGACAAAAAAGCGCTGGCCGGCATGATTGGTGGCCAGAAACGTCTCAGCGACGAGTCCGCGTGCTGCAGGCACAAGTGCGGTAATCTCAAGTGGGTAGTGGGTGTTGATGTGTTCGAGTAGTTGGTGGTACATGGGAGACTTTCTCTGGTATGTCGCATCGGCCTGGGCGCCCTTTCGGCCTGGGCGCCCTTTCGGCCTGGGCGCCCTTTCGGACGCCCCTACACGAATAATTGGAACACCTGATTGCCGTACATGCGGCCGCGCTCACTCAGGTGCAACCCGATGTCATCGACCACGAGGAGACCCCGCGATTGGGCTTTGGCGATGGCGTCAGCGTGAGTCGTACGAACGTCGATGCCACAGCGATCTATGATGTGGGCAAAGCTGATACCTTGGTTGAGACGGAGCCCCATCATCATCGTCTCAGCGAGTTGATCGGCTTGGGTGAGAGGTGTTGTCGACTGCAAGGGGGATTGACCATGCCCGGCATGATTGATATAGTCGTCGACACCGAGACGCACCACAAAGCGCTGATTGTCGAGATGCCCGTGGGCGCCGGATCCGGCAGCGTGGTAATCGGCGTTGAGCCAATAGGCGACGTTGTGCAGGCCAGTGTGTTTGGGGAGACCGCCGATGCCGGCGGTGCCACGCCCCCAGTTTGAAATTTCGTATTGGTGATAGCCTTGGGTGGCCAGGTACTCCATGGTGTATTCGTACATTTGACCGGTGATGTCGTCATCGGGCACGCTGAGGCGCCCACCCATGACTTGGGCGTAGAGCGGCGTGCTCTCTTCGAGGATGAGCGAGTAAATCGCAAAGTGGTCGACATCCCATTGCACGGCCTGGTGGAGCGTGGTTTGCCAGTCGGCGATGGTTTGGCCGGGCAGGCCAAAGATAAAGTCGAGGTTGACCGAATCAAATCCCGCAGCGCGCGCATCGAGATAACTCGCTTTGGCCTCGTCTGCCGTGTGGATGCGCCCGAGCATGCGCAGGAGTGGGTCGTGCAAGCTTTGGACGCCCATGCTGATGCGATTGACGCCCATGGCCCGGATTTGGCGCAAATAATCGCGGCCGAGTACTGTGCCTGGGTTGCATTCGACGGTGACCTCGGCGCCGGCAAAAGGCACGACAGCATCGGCTGCCTGTAAAACGCGCTCCATCAAATGCAGTGGCAACATGCTGGGCGTGCCCCCACCCAAGAAGATAGTCGGGGGCAAATCAGCGCGCATCAGCGGGTGAGGGTGCGCTTGAGGGATAACAGGGGCTGTAGCGCGGGGTAGACTGGCTAACTCGGCGCACAGTGCATCGACATAGGCCTCGATGCGATCCTCCATGTTGGCATAGGTGTTGAAATCGCAGTAGGAGCAGCGTCGGTGACAGAACGGAATATGAATATACAGGTGTCGGGCACCCGATGATGTGGCTCGCCAATCCATGCGTGTTTCCTTTGGTGCGTGAGCATCACGTCTGTGTGTATTGTACCAGTCTTGGTCGGTGCTGAGGGGATTGGGTATACTGATGAAAGAGTTTGTCGTGCAGATGAGGGACGAGACGTGGTTGAATCAACATTTCGCGATGCAATAACGGTGATTTTGTATCACCCACAACGCCAAATCAATGTGGCTTCGACAGTTCGAGCCATGAAAAATATGGGCTTTCGCCGCTTGCGTCTGGTGAACCCGCGCGAGTACGAGCCCGAGTTGATCGAACAGGTGGCCCACCGCAGTCAAGACGTAGTCGATGCCATCGAGGTCTATCCGACGCTCCATGAGGCACTCCACGATTTGACGTGGGTGGTGGGTACCACGGCTCGACACCGCGATACACCATTGCCGCCGCTTGAGTTGCGTCAGTCGGTGCCGAGCATCGTCCAGAAGACAGCCGAGGGGCATCAGGTGGGACTGTTGTTTGGCCCCGAGGACAACGGTTTGCAACAAGCAGAACTTGATCAGTGTCAACAATTTGTGACGATTGCGACCGACCCGACGTATGCTTCACTGAACTTGGCGCAGGCGGTCCTGTTGGTCTGTTACGAGGTGCACATGGCCGAACCGCCGGTTCGCCCGGATCGGCGGATTACTTACCCGCCGGCGCCTCTGCCACGCATTGATGAGTTTGTGGCGACGCTCGAGGAGGCCCTGCGGGCGATTGACTTCTTTAAGAGCCCGAGTGCGCCAGCCAAAATGCGCTCGTTGCGCAGTTTGACGCATCGGGCGCAGCCCAATGCCCGAGAGATCATGCTGCTCCAGGCAATTTGTCGTGAGGCGATTAAGTACATCGACAAATTGCGATAAAGAATCGTTCAGACATATGTGGCACGCAGGGGCGCAGGGTACGCAGAGAGGTGGGCGATATCTCTGCGCCACCGCGACTCAGCGAGAAAAAAGAGGGAACAGAAGCACATCAAATTATTGCGTTATAATTATCACAGGTTGTTCGGTATGAGGAGAGAATTGTGATGTCACCACTCGATACCCTTGTCAAGGCCGATCCTACGGTTGCCCGGATGCTCGTTGGCGAAGCAACGCGGCAGCGCGATGGTCTTGAGCTGATTGCCAGTGAAAACTACACCAGCCGCGCCGTGATGGAGGCGCAAGGGTCAGTGTTGACCAACAAATATGCCGAAGGCTACCCCGGTAATCGCTACTACGGCGGATGTGAATGGGTAGACCAAGTTGAGAACTTGGCGCGTGATCGGGCCAAAGAACTCTTTGGTGCTGCCTACGCCAATGTGCAACCGCACTCGGGCACGCAGGCCAATACTGCGGTCTACTTTACCTTCTTGAATCCAGGCGACAAAGTGCTCGGCATGAACCTCGGCCATGGTGGTCACTTGACGCACGGGTCGCCCGTGAACTTCTCTGGTAAGATGTACAACTTTGTACAGTACGGCATCAATCTCGAGACCGGTTATATCGACTACGAAAACGTCCTCGAGATGGCGGAGCGTGAGCGCCCCAAGTTGATTACAGTGGGTGCGAGTGCGTATTCGCGTGCGATTGACTTCTCGATTTTCCGCGAGATTGCCGACAAAGTCGGTGCCTACTTGTTCGCCGACATTGCCCACCCAGCTGGCTTGATTGCCGCGGGCCACTTGCCCAGTCCAATCCCCTACGCCCATGTGGTGACCTCGACGACGCACAAGACGTTGCGTGGCCCACGCGGCGGTATTATCTTGATGGGTCAGGATTTTGAGAATCCATTCGGCCAGAAGGCCGCCAAGAGCGGTCGCACCTTGATGATGTCTGAGGTGCTTGACAAGCAAGTCATCCCCGGTGCGCAAGGTGGTGCATTGATGCATGTGGTGGCTGCCAAGGCGGTCGGGTTCGGTGAGAATTTGCAGCCCGAGTTCAAGGAGTACGCAGCTCAAGTGATCAAGAACGCCCAAGCATTGGCAAGTGGCTTGATGAAACGCGGCTTCACGATTTTGTCGAACGGCACCGACAACCACTTGATGATGGTCGATTTGACCAACAAAAACGTTACCGGCAAGCAGGCCGAGCTTGTGCTTGACCAGGCACATATCACCGCCAACAAAAACGTCATCCCGAACGATCCACGTTCACCACTGGTGACGTCAGGTATCCGCTTTGGTTCGGCCGCCATGACGACCCGTGGCATGAAAGAAGCCGAGATGGATGTGGTAGCTGGCTTCATTGATCGTGTGATTAGCAACATTAACGACGAGCAGGTGGTGGCGCAGGTTAAAGCCGAAGTAACGGCGTTCTGTCGCCCGTACACCGTGCCTGGCGTCGACATGTTTGCCAACATCGAGGTATAGCGCATGACGCATCCACGCATTAGCATGATTGGGGCCGGCATGATGGGCGAGGCCATGATTGGTGGCCTGCTCACTCACGGTATCCCTGCATCACATATCACGGCATCTGAGCCACGCCCCGATCGGCGTGAGGCAATGCATCAGCAGTACGGCATCAACATGGTTGCCAGCAACCGCGAAGCGGTGGCGACGGCCGATGTGGTGGTTTTTGCCATCAAGCCGCAGCTAGCCGGAGTGGTCTTGCCTGAGCTCAACGGCCATATCCCGTCTGGCGCGCTGGTGCTCTCGATTATGGCGGGCATCACGATTGCCACGTTGCGCGACGGGTTGAATCATGCGGCGGTGGTGCGAGCCATGCCCAATACCCCTGCCATGATTGGTGCCGGGATTTCGGGGTGGACTGCCGTATCTGCTGTGACTGACGTGCAAAAAAGCTGGGCGCAGCAGGTGCTTTCGTCACTTGGACAGGCTGTGTATGTTGACGATGAGTACTACATCAATCACGTGACGGCCGTGTCAGGCAGTGGTCCAGCCTATGTCTTTTTGATTCTCGAGGCGATGATTGACGCCGGCGTCTCAATCGGGTTGCCCCGCCACCTGGCCAAGCAACTCGCCGAGCAGAATCTGCTTGGATCGATGCAGTACGCCTTGGCGAGTCGCAAGCACCCGGCCGAGTTGCGCAACGACGTGACCTCGCCGGCTGGTACGACGGCTGCCGGTGTCAATGCCATGGAGAAGGCCGGGTTGCGCACTGCCGTTACCGAGGGTATCAAAGCAGCCTTTGAGCGCTCGATTGAGCTCGGCAAACCCAAGCATTAATTTGTGGTTGATTGCATGCGCCTCGTCCGGCTTGTTCGGCGGGGCGCATTCGTATAGGAGGAATCAATGAAGATTCGTGAAATCAAGGCCATTGGCCTCTATGGCGCCTCGCCCGAGGGTGGCTGGAGCGAAGAAATCAAGCCTGATGATTGCATTCATACCCTTATCGAAGTCCATACCGACGAGGGTTTGGTCGGCTACGGCAGCGTATACACCAACGACGCCCTCGTCAAAGGTGCACTGCAAGTGCTCGAGCCGCGCTACCGCGGTGAGTCGGCGATTGACCCAGAGCGTGTCAGTGAAAAACTCCACCAGCACACCTTTTGGTTGGGGCGGGGCGGCGCAATTACCCATACGATTAGCGGCATTGATATTGCATTGTGGGATATTTTGGGGCAGGTGACGCGTCAGCCGATTAGTCGCCTGCTCGGTGGTCGCTACCGCGAGCGTGTGCGCCCGTACGCCTCTATTTTGATGGAGGAGCCTGCGATTATCACCGAGCACCTACTGGCGCTCAAGGCCGAGGGCTTCCGCGCTTTCAAAATCGGTTGGGGGCCATTTGGCCGCGAGAGCAATGCGGTCGACGAGGCGATTGTGCGCGCCGCCCGTGAGGCTATCGGTGATGGCTGGTTGATGGTTGATGCCGGCGCAAGTGATGCCTATTGGGGGCAGGGGTTTAAGTGGGCGGTGCGTACGGCCGAGATGTTGGCCAGTTATGACGTGTATTGGTTCGAAGAGGCACTCAAACCTGATGCCCTCAATGATTATGTGGCGTTGCGGCGCCAGGCGCGGTTGCCGATTGCGGGTGGCGAGGTGCTGACGCGCCGCCAATCGTTCCAACCGTGGCTCCAGGCGGGTGCATTCGATATTGTGCAACCCGATGTGACCAAGGTGGGCGGTATCAGTGAAGAGCGCCGAATTGCCTGGATGGCCGAGGAGAATGGCGTGCGCTTTATTCCCCATGGCTGGAACACCGCCGTCGGCCTAGCCGCTGATTTGCAACTTGCGGCGGCGTTTGCACAGACCGATTTTGTCGAGTACCTGACTGGATCGCCGTACATCGACAAACTTGTTGCAACGCCGTGGAAACTCGATGCCGACGGCATGCTCGCAATCCCTGATGCCCCTGGGCTTGGCCTGCATCTCGACATGGAAGCCGTGCGTTTTTATGGGCGTTGATGCAGCGACATGGCAATCCTCGACGATGCAGATAGCTGGGCGCGGTGTGACAGTCTTTGGTCGTGGCGGTCTACCGTCTGGCCTGTTGCCGACCGCTGCAGCTGAGCTTTTGGCATTAGAAAGCGTTACGCTCGCGCCGGATCGATTGCTTCTGTGTGACGTGAGTGCGGCTTTGCCGGCATTGCTCTTGCCACCCCACACTCAAACAACCGTAGTGATGCGCCATGCAGGCATGCGCCAGGCGGCTGAGCGCACGCTGGCGCATGCGGGTATTCCGGCGCAGTGGAGCATAGATGGACTGGTGCCTGCGGGTGAATACGATGTGGCACTGATTGAGGTGTCCGCAACGCGCGAGGCCTGGCGCATGCGTCTCCATGAGGCGGCGCGCCACCTGCGTCCGGGTGGGGTATTGATTGCAGCAGGTCCGAATGACGCGGGTGGCAAAAGCGCCGCCCGTGATGTCAGCGCGCTGTTTGGCAGTGTCAATGAGCGCTCCAAAGCGCATCAGCGTGTGGTGACTGCAATCAAACCGCATGATAATCTTGCGGTGAGTGACATAACGCCTGCCACATTTGAGCATGCGCACCGTACCTACTACACCTACCCCGGTGTCTTTGCAGCTGATCGTCTCGACGTAGGCAGTGCTGAGTTGATTGCGGCGTTGCCCGATGTGCGTGGCCGGCGCGTGCTCGATATCGGTGGTGGTGCGGGTGTGTTGGCGGGCGCAATGTGTGATGCCGGGGCAGTCGCGGTTGACGTGATTGATGTCGATGCGCTGGCGGTTAAAGCCATGCAGCACTCGTTTGTCAATGATGCGCAGGTGCGCGTGGCCTGGGGTGATGTGCTCGATGGTTTGCCGTGGGATGCGCAGTATGATGTGGTGGTGACCAACCCGCCCTTTCATGCGGGCAAGCGTACCGATGATAGCATGGTGCAGGCGTTTGTGGCGGCGGCGGCACGTCATTTGCGCCCACGGGGGCAGTTGTATCTCGTGGCGAATGCGTTTTTGGCGTATGAGCCGATGTTGCAACGGTTCTTTGGCGAGGTGGTGCAGGTGCGTGCCACCAAATCGTTTGTGGTCTGGCGCGGTAGGATATAATACAGGTGTCCCTTTCATACCGTCTGACAGGTTTGACCAGGTCAGCAAAGGAGCTGTGCATGGATACACGAATCGCGGCCTTAGCAGCTGCGAAAATCGTCGCCATCGTGCGATTAGACAATTACGACCGCGCTCTTGAGGTTGCTGAGGCCTTGCTCGCTGGCGGGATTACCGCAATTGAATACACCTTGACTGGTCAAGGCGCATTTGCGGCAATTAGCAAAGTGCGGTCGGCCATGGGTGATCGTATGCTCATCGGGGTAGGCACAGCGTTGACTGCCGATGATGCCGCAGGCGCCATTGATGCTGGTGCCCAATTTGTGGTGACGCCGACAGTCCGACCGAACGTTATCAGTATTGCAGCCAAGTCAAATATACCTACTGCGTGTGGCGCGTTTACGCCGACCGAGGCCTTGACGGCCCATGAGGCAGGTGCGGCATTCGTCAAAATCTTCCCCGCACGTACGCTGGGCCCGGGCTACATCAAGGATGTCTTGGCGCCGTTGCCGTTTTTGCGTTTGATGCCCACCGGTGGGATTGGCGCAGACAACCTCAAGAGTTACCTCGATGCAGGGGCTGTGGGCGTCGGTATCGGCGGTAGTTTGGTGCCGGCCAAGGCCGTTGCAAGTGGCGATTGGCAGGTCTTGACTGACGGAGCCCGTGCCTGTGTGAATGCACTAGGGAGTAAGTAGCATATGCCAGATGTAATGACCTTTGGTGAGTGCATGGCGGTGCTCTATCCGCCCGATCCCGTCCAAATCGACGATGCGCCGTTGCTGAAGTGGGATATTGGTGGCGCTGAGGCCAATTGTGCGATTGCACTGGCACGCCTCGGCATCTCGGTACGCTGGCATTCACGTGTCGGTAACGATCCGTTTGGTCGCAAGATGATTAGCATTTTGGCGGGTGAGGGAGTCGACACGAGTGCGGTTGCAATTGATGCGACCAAGCCGACGGGTGTCTTCTTTCGCGAGTGGTTGCCAGACGGCATGCGCAGAGTGTTTTACTACCGTGCAGGGTCTGCGGCAGCCAATATGGGCCCCGAGGATCTCAAGCCCGAGCACTTTGTAGGTGTCAAGGCCGTACATATGACGGGCATTACGCCGGCGTTGAGCGAGCGTGCGGCTGCGACCTGCACTCGGGCAATTG
This sequence comes from uncultured Klebsiella sp., assembly GCA_964469045.1. Classification (GTDB taxonomy): domain Bacteria; phylum Chloroflexota; class Chloroflexia; order Chloroflexales; family Roseiflexaceae; genus UBA965. Next base: position 61,344 of record CAYXXK010000009.1, on the reverse strand, counting down.
AGCTGGCTAAGGCGGCGGGGTGCATGATTACCTTTGACCCGAACTTCCGCCCACGCTTGTGGAGTGCCGAGCAGGCGCGCGCGGGTATGATTCCGATGGCGCAGGCGAGCGACATTATTTTGATGGGCCACGAGGATGCGGCCGCCATGTTTGGCGAGGGCGATGACGAGCACTACTTGCAGTCAGCGGTGGCACTCGGTATCAAGACGGTGGTACTCAAGCGCGCTGAGCGCGGGGCATTGGCGATTCACGATGGGGAGCGCTTTGAAGCCACGGTCGTCAAAGCGGAGCGTGTGATTGATCCGGTTGGCGCCGGTGATGGCTTCGATGCTGGGTTCATTGCTGGGCGTTTGCGTGGCAAGAGCATTCCTGAGTCGTTGCATCTTGGAGCAATTGTGGGCGCTGGGTCAGTGGCGCATCTGGGTGATTATGCCGGGTACCCATCGATAGCGTTGTAACATTGGTGGGATGGCTATCAGTGATACAGGGCACCATGAATTATCATGGTGCCCTGTATGTTGCGTTTATTTGATAGGAGTGGACGTGCGTGTGCGCGTGATGATGAGTTTGGGTGTGTTGGTTGCTGTTGGTCTGATGATAACCTTGGTCGGCGATTTGGTGAATGTTTTTGTGGGCGAAAGGGTGTTGGTCGCTGTTGCAGATGGGCGTGTTGCGCTCGGTGTATGACTTTGAGTCGGCGTATTTGATCGAGCAGGGGTGAGTGTTGCGACCGCCGTCTTGCTTGGGATTCGGATGACAATTTTGGTCGGTGAACTCACACTCAGGGCGGTGGCCGTTTGTATAAACGCCGTTTCTGTTAACTGATATCCACCCCACCGTACGGCAGTCTGGGTTAGGTGAGCTGCCTTTTGGGTTTCAGTTGCGGCTGCTGCTCGAGATGCGGTGGCGGTACGACCTACAATGGATGTTTTGGTTTGTGGTAGGAGATTGATGGTTGCGGTACGCGTCGGCGATAAACGCAACTTTGTTGGCGATTGTGTGCGTGTCGATGAAAGCGTGGGGCTACGGTAGGCTGCGTCAATGTTTTTGGCAAAGCGCGTGACGATATCGGTATCAGTCAACGCCGTGTTATACAGTTCAACAGCGGACAGTTCTCCATTTCCAGCACTGATTCCACCAATGTGCATTGATGCGGCGCTGTAGACGCGGAATGGCAAAAGCGTGGCGCTCGCAATTCCACTAGCCACATTATTGCCGTTGATGTAGATGGCGAGTGCATTCCCTTTTTTGACGAATGCGTAATGGTGCCATCGATTGAATGGATAGAGCGTGCTGTTGTAGTTGTAGTTGAGATTGGCAAAGCTGAGGCGATTAGCTGCAGATACGGTCACATTTGCACGATTCACTTGGGTTTGGTTGACGAGATTACCGATATCATTTAGGTTGCCAAATCGTGCCCAGAACATCAGGGTGCTATCGCTACCGGCGACAACTCCTGCCGTTGATGAGATGGTGAGTGCGCGACTCTTTTGGAGTTGTACTGCGCCAATGCGCTCGAGTGGTCGGACGGAGTAATCGGTATTGGGGTAGGTGACGACTGGGCAGGCGGCGCCTTCACAACTAATGCGACTGGTCCCACTATTGATTTGCATCTCATTAAAGGTGAGATGACTGATTGGGATTTGACCGGTGTAGGTTGCGCCTGGTGCAGTATAGAGCGCATGTATTGTGGCTACTGTAGGGACGAGGGTGAATATGTTGACCTCGTCAATCGCGCCGTTGAAAGAATTAACTTGATCTACGCGCCGGGCAATATTGACCTTGCTGGTGATATTGTAGGTCGTGACTGATGCACTGTTTTTGCTGATAACTTCAACATTGTCAACATATAGTTTGCGACTTCGACCACTCACAACACACACGTAGTGATGCCAGTCCGTATTGTTGATGGGATCACGACTAATGATCTCGTCACCATAAATGCCACACGTGAAGTGATTGTTGTCGTCAAACCCCATGTTGAAGTGTTGGTTCGGCACAGCACTCAATCCGTGCGAGAGCATGGTACTTGCGCCATCGACTTTGCTTCGACGTGCCCATAATGACACGGCAAACGTGTTGTTGAGCGTAACTGCTGCGTTACTTTGGAGATAAGAGTCATCAGCAGAATTAAACTGTACACCACGACCGTGCTGACCATCAACCAATAGTGGGCAGCGCCCTACACTACATTTGAACTGGTTGGTTGTGGCGCTTGTCAGACTGACCCGATCGTAGTAGATATGTGTTGGTGGCAAAAAGCTGTTAAGACTGAGTCCAAAATGGAACTGGCTGCCGCCCCATGGCTCTGGGGTGAGTGTTGGTGCAAAATTGGTTGTGTCAATAGGAACAAATCCAGTGGTACTACTGGCCAAAAGATGGGTGCCAGGGAATATACAACGCACAAATGCGGGCAAGGTAGCAGTTTTGTCTTGGGTGAGTGCGCTAAAGTTCATCTGAAATGCGCCATTCGAACCAATATCGCTGACAGATCGATCATCAAGAGGAATCGGGTTTTTGGCGCTGTCAAAGATTTGTGCATAGGCACGCAACGGGGTACCTGCTTGGTGAATGCCCTCGAATCCATTGAGTTCACCTTGTACCTCGACACGTGCACCGCGCCCGTATGGCCGACATGCGATTTCGGTGGGGGCAAGTACCCGAATGTCAAAGTCAAAACCACCTTGGACATTCTCGTCGCGATGCACGTTTTCTCCTTCAAATCGGGCGGCATCGCCTTCATCAGCTGGGATCCTGCCACTATCAACGACGCCGTCGCCGTTAGCATCAATGTTATCGGTCAACAACATGCGCACGCTACTTGCGTTGACTTGCAAGCTAAATTTGGTGCCGATGACAGCACTACTATTGGCAGTGACTGTAATTGGAATGGTGACACTACTGTTAGCCGGCACCGTAATTGATGGATCACCATCGTTGAGCGTCACCTCCCACGTTGGTGGTAAGTTACCCTCGAGGTTAAGTGTGTAGGTCTTTGGAGCGGTCATGTCGTTGTTATGCAGGTTGAAGTCGTGGCGGTAGATATTGCTTCTGACTGGTGTGGCCTCAAACTCGCGAATGTTCTCTTGTTCTTGGTCGCCGTCTTGATTGCCGGTCGTGACCTCACCTGCAACGTCATCTATTGTGACTCGGACACAGGTGTGATACTCGAATATGCCAGCCTCGATTTGTTCGTCAGTAAGCTCAACACTAGGAGTCCATTCAATGTAGACGTCGGTATAACCACCAGCGGGCAAGCTGGCTAAGGCAGGGAAAGTGGTTTTGTCGACCGTACCTACCTCTACCCAGTTTGTATCGTTGTTGACTCCCACACCGATGGGAGTTGATACCTTGAAGCGGACGGTGATGTCGGTTGCATCAATGGTGCCGACGTTGCGGACGCGTGCATAGAGGCGATTTACTGCGTCAACTCCCGGTGCGTCGCCGTTGCCTCTAGGGACTGGTACGCCAGAAAGGTCGTTCCACATACCGTTGCGATACACATCGTACCCGTTGAAGGGGCTATCCACCCAGATGTCGGTGGTTTCGTAAGTGTTGCCAGGCGCCTCACGCCATGGGCGAATAGCAACGTCAGGTTCGTTGACAGCTGGCCCAAACGTAACGCGCACACAGTAGATTTCGCCATCGCTGATGCCACTCTGAGCATTTGACTGGACCGTCAAATAGACGTTATCGCCAATTAAGATGTTATTGTCGCCTTTTTTGAATAAATTCCAAGTACCGCTTTTGGGTATGACCGTCACCCATGGGAGCTGATTGCCAGCTGCATCCTTGCCGGGGCTTTCGTTGACGCGTTCGACGAGAATGCCCTCGTCTGGGATGCCAGCTGCGTTCCAAGATAATTCGTCACCAAGAATCCGGTGACGGGCTGATATCAAGTAGTACCGTGATCCCGTAATTTGGACACGAATGACTTGTGGCCGCGCATCAGGGACTCGCTCGAGCACACGCAAACAGGTGCGGTCGGTGGTTTTGCCATCGCTGATGTCAATGTATTGCGCATCTGGCAACCACCCGGGGAAGTCTTGGTCATCTTGTTTGGCAAAAGCACCAATCTGACCAGGATAGCTTGCGTCAAGGAGTTCATATTTATTTGCGTAGAAACTAGGGTGTCGTACGTCGCCTTGCTGGAGCGCATGCGCCATTTCGTGGCCTAGACGTCCAAACGTCACACCATCGCCTTCAACAGGATTTTCGGTAATGTTGACACAGCCATATACGGTGTTTCTCCCCACACCAGGTAATGCGGTAGTATCCGTATTGCAACGGCCACCGACGCCACGATACATGCGTGTAAGATTGGTTTCGTTGAAGATTACTACAATACCCACATAATCTGTGAAGTCGTACCCACTTGGGATGGCACTGACGGCATCGCTGTAGATGCGTTGTGTTTTGTTGGTTTCGCTGAGCCCATCGCCACATGCCAAACTCATGTCGCCGGATTCTCCGATGACTGTACCGCTAGCATCGACACTTTTGCAGTCGTTGATATAGTAACTGCGACTTTTTGGGAGTTGATAGAGGTCGGTGATGTCCCATGCGAGTGTGACTTTGCCATATGTAGTATCGGTGAAGAGTTGTTTGAGCGGCTTCATAATATCTTCTTCAACACTGCGGGTGAGACCAGTCACGCCCTCATCAGCCAAATCTTTGGCGTAATAACTGGTTGCAGCTTGGTCTTGCGCATAGACGCGCATGACGAGGTATTTTTTTGTGCCAACGACATTTGCACGTGGTTCAATTGATTGACCGCGGGCACTCAACCATTGATCCATACCGGCAACAGGCATATCTGGTGACGTCTGCCCCAAGTTGACCACCATTGGTGTGTCATTCGGATTGTGCCACTCGCTGCCGACGGCATGTGCTGCCATGTCTGTCTCAACGGTGTCGAGTTTGCGAACGAGGGGGTGACTTTCTGCGGAGGGGTGGGGGGTGAGCCAGGTGGGAGTAAACATACTAACAATTAATGTCAAAAGTAACCAAACACGCATAATGCCTCGTATATGACGTGACGATTCCATTCTAGACCTCTTTGGTTGTCTGTTATCTGATGAGGCAATTCTATTAAAGATTTAACGATTTGTAAATAGGTTTTCATAAAATCATACGAAAGTATGACATATTTATGAAAAATTTAGTATACGGAAATAAAATAATTGTGAACAAATTCATTCGTGCGCAAAACACAACAGGGTGCCATACATGACGCCCTGTTGTGTTGATTGTATCGCAAATTACCGTGGAAAAACGTCTCCAATCGCATCATCAAATGTGGATTGGAATGACCAAATGACTAAGCCTGACCCACCACTTTCGCGGATGAGTTCACGTGCAATTTTGAGATCGGTGTGATGTTGTGCAATTGAGCGTGTGGCTTCACGTCCTTCGGTGACAAAGCCGATTTCGGTGACAATGACCGGCTTGTTCTGCCCAAGTGCTTTGAGTTCTTGGAGTGAACGATAGAGGTCATGCGTAAATCCTTTGCCGTAGTACCAGTGTGCTTTGTAGCGACCGCTGTCATACGGCGAGTCGTCGTAATAATGGAATGTGTAGAAGTCGACCATGTCAGCGATGCGGAGTGATGCCTCGCGTGGCTCGAAATGACTTTTGGCGAATGCGAGACCAGTAGTCCGCAATCGATTGGGGTCTTGTGCTTTGACTTCGCGGAGCATGGCTTCAACGAAGCGCATCCGTTTTTCGGCTAAGGGAAAACACTCAGGATAATCAGCGTTGTCCCAATCCCAACAACGTAAATCAACTTCGCTGCCGATATCAGGCTCATTAAACACGTCCCATGCCAAAATACCTGGGCGATTGGCAAAATGACTGACGAGCGGGCGTACATGCGAAGTGATTGCACTAGCATAATGATCTGGATCCATCTCGTGTTTGGGGTGGTCGATTAACAACACTGGAATAACATACATGCCACGAGCGTTGGCGAGATTAATCAACTCTTCGAGATGTTGGAGCGCGATATTTGGTCGACCTGCACTATCAAAAATAGGCACGGCACCGCCGAAAACGTAGTAATTTAAAAAGAGTCGGACCGTGTTGACGCCTAACCCACGTAATCGGTCGAGGTCGGCGGTCATAGCTGGTACATCCCAGGCACAATTAGCGTCGGCACCGAATTGGAGCGACCAACAGCGGCTTGCATCGACGCCTGTGGCGCGCACGTAATTCATGCCACGGACATCAAACGGTTGCCCTCCAGCCATCAGTCGTGGTCCCTCAGCAGTTACCCAGTGCATATGTGGATTGGTGGGGACATTGTAAAACCAGTTCTGATACTGCTGAATGGCCTGCACTTCGTTGCCGAGCAAGCCGAGCAATACTTGATTGCCGGGGTGCAACTCGAAGCGCCGGCGCTCGAAGTACTGCACGGTCAAAGTTCGACCTTCGATGGTTGTGACGTATTCAGCGCTGATGGGAAATCCGAAACGAGTGACGCCGCCGTTGCGTTGCCAAAAACGAGCGAACTCTCCGCAGATGCGATGGCCAGTCTCGGAAAACGTTTGGCATCCGTTGAGTCGTTCTTGTGTTCCATGCTGCCATGATGTGCCTTGTAACTCAAGGACGCGCGCCCCGAGGCGCCCAGCGGTGACAAGTCCGTTTGGTTGAATTTCGAGTCGATCGCGTTCAAACCATTGCACTGTTAGTGGGATACCTTCAACTAACTCTTTGGTTTGTGTGCCTTTGGGGAACCCGAAGACGCTTAGACCACCGTTGCGCTCCCAGTATTGACGAATCGGACCAGTGATACAGTGTCCAGTCTCGGAAAAGCAGCGCGGTTCAGCGGCCCACGTTGTAGCGGGGAAGAGTGAGATGATGAATGTAATTATTACTATAAATATAAGCTTCTGCAGATGATGAACCATGCACACCTCAGTCAACATGCTAAATACATACCTTGCTCTACTATAGCATATAGTGAGGGCGTAAGTAGTTGTGGCATACATGGATTAGTGTAGCTGACGAATTGTGTCAATATCATGTGCGAGATCATCTTCGTTAAAAATAACAGGGTCTTCGACTGCGATATACTCACGCCCGACACGCTCAATGAGGGAGCGATAGTTGGCGTTTTCGGGGTGTGTAGCATATATTGCACGCGTATGGTGATAGGCTTGGCGTTTGCGTTCAATCAATTGTGTCGATGGGCGATTGATATAACTCCCTCCCATTAGAAAAGCTATTCCGGCTACCATGACCACAAAAAGAATCCACATACCGTGCTCCCTACCAACTGGTGACGTCACCGATACCAAATTCACGAAACCCGAACTCGTCGACGACGAGCGAGTCAGGATTGATAATCCCACCGATGAGATCGACTAATTCATCAGCGCGTGCTGGTGGAATTCCGATAATACCGGCCGCAGGATTATCGATGACATAGACGCCGATTGCCACATCATTGCGAAATGCTACAATTAACGTCACATCTTGGGTATAACGATAAATCGCTGTGTCACTCATCGAAGTGCGATCGGTGCGTACCGACCAGGTGCTCAGTAAGGTGTCAACGTACGCCTTGTTGGCTCCGAGGATTCGGGTGGTTGCGACAAGTGGCGTGGGAGTGCGGTCACTACCGTAAGGAATAACCACAGTGACGATAACGGGCTTAACTGCCGCTGGAGTACAGGCAACGAGGAGTATATAGGAGCCGATGATGAGATGACGCATGTGCATGAATATATTCATATTGATATTGTACGAATATTTGGGTGCGCAAATTGAACGAATTCCCTGCGGTATACTCGATGTACCACACCAGTCACTGTATTTGGAGTCATGATGAATCCCAAAACTGCTACACCGACAGCGTTCCCACCCCCTGGCATATTTGCTGTGGCCCAACAAATTACACTCCTGTGTGCTACTCCTGATGCTGTGATTCGCTACACCCTTGATGGAACAGTGCCGTCGGCCGATAGTGCGATATGTACACCGGATGATTTGCCGATGTTGGCCGCAATTAACCACGGCACCAAAGGAGTCCGTATGGACTATGTGGTGACAGCGCAAGCAACAGCTCCTCATTGCGCGCCGAGTGATGTGGTGACATTTGCCTATACGATTGACCGACGCGATACGGACGCATACATTTATCACGAAGTGTTGCCGGGGTTTTGGCAAATTCGTGATTACGATGACACCAACATGTATCTGGTAAAAGGCAAAAAGGGCGCTTTGTTGTTTGATGCAGGGTTGGGAAATGGGCAGTTGCGTACACTTGTACAACAGTTCATCGGCGATCTACCATTAACTGTCTGTATCACGCATGGCCATCCTGATCATGTGGCGGCACTTGGGCAATTCGAAGATTCGTATGACGTGTATATGAGTCATCTTGATTTGCCGATGGTACGCGCATTTGGTGAGCGAATGGGACTCCAGTTGGATTTGAGCGGTATTATTGATATCCACGCTGGCATGGTATTTGATGTAGGTGATTGGCGATTTGACGTCTTGCATGTACCGGGGCACTCACATGGGAGTATGGTCTTTTATGAGGCGACGCGCCGTTTGTTGATTGCTGGTGATGCATTTGGTAGTAATACGCCTACCGTACCACACGCACTATGGATGCAAATCCCAAGTGCATCTCCGATTGACTATTATTTGTCGTCACTACGTCGATACGATGCACTGATGCGTGGTCGTGTCGATGTAATATATGGTGGACATAACGATGGTCCACTTGATGCGGCATATCTTGATAGTTTGCTGGCGTTGGTGCAAGATGTGGTTGATGATCGGGTGACTCCGACGCCTTCACTGCGCCCACGCGGTGGCTGGTGGGTCCAGCGTGGCAACCGCATCACAGATGCTGATTGGGTGGCGATTAACGTGCCCCAAGAGCGGTACTTGTCGCTACCGTCGATACGGATTGCAACACTCGCCAATATCGTAGTACACGGTGGTGTCTTGTCACCCGCATTTACACCATTACAGGTGACGTACACGATTGTTGCTACAGGGGCGGTCACGATTAGTCCGGTAGTAACCGCAACTGATTATACGAGCCTGACCATTAACGGCGTGTCACATCTGTCATGCCAGCCATTTTTGGTTGAAAGCGCAACGCTCGAGCTGCGTGTGGTTGCGGCTGATGGCGCCATGACCCAACAATATAAGGTGGAGGTGGTCAGAGCGTAGTCGTCTGCTGCTGATCGAGCCATTGTTGTATTACCCACCGGTACGTCTTAATCGCTGACGCAAGAGCGCGCTCGTACGCCTCTTGCGTCTCTTTGACGTGTTGTTGACTTAACGCGAGATGATGGTCGGCCATGGCGTTTGGTCCACCAGCAATCGCAATCGCTCTGCGGTGGAGCCTGATGGCCTTGATAGCGTCGCGTTGGGCCTTGTCACGCACACGACGCGCCTGTTGCACTGACTTGTCTGCATCGCGCAGATCGGCAATTACCCCAATGAATGATACTGAGAGGGCGGTGTAGATCGATTCATTCGTTGACATCTGCTTTCCTTTCGTGTGCATGTTTGCTCAAGTTGTGTCACCATATGACATGTTGGATTGTAACATTATTACGTATTTTGTGGTATAGTATGCGAGTGAAAAGAATAAAAAAGTAGGTGTAGAAATGAAGAGCAGCAATATGCGTACGATTATTGTGCTAACAGTCGTGATGATGATGGTGATTTTATTGACTCCTGAAGCCCAAGAGCGGATGACGGCAATCGTGCGCGTGCCCACGACAACAGCTACTGCCACGTTGGCCCCAACAGAGACGATGATTCCGACAGCGACGGCAACGGAGACGATGGTTCCGACAGCGACGGCAACGGAGACGATGATTCCGACAGCGACGGCAACGGAGACGGTGGTTCCGACCGACACACCGGTGCCGACGGAGACAATACCTCCAACAAAGACACGTGTGCCAACAGAGACACCGGTGCCGACGGCTACAGTTGATCGTATTTCTGCATGCAAAAAAGAGCTTGCGCCATTCATACAAAAAGCTACCCAAATGCGCAAAGATGCTGGGGTATTGGCCAATGTCATGGCATATTACGTGCAAGAAATATACTTGCCGGGGACGAGCGAAGGCGCCGTCAACGAAGTGTTCGCTGGTTTGAATGGTATGCGAGTGCCTACCTGTGCGGATCAACCAACTGAAATAGCGTATTACCTCAAATTGATGCGCGATACGATGATTCCTGCGTTTGTTGAGATGCGTGTCGAGATTGCGTTTGGCTCACCGAGTGCCGCATCCCGCCGTGTGGTGTACGACTGGGTCGTAGAAGTAGTTGAGTTTGACAAAGAGATTGGCCGATTACTTGCACAAATGCCATAACAATCATAGTTCTTTGCACATACGTGCGTGGAATTGGTTTTTACATAGCCACACGATGAATGATGGTGTTGTCATTGTGCGTAGAAGTATCTCAGAAAGGAAAACATATGGCCACCGATGTCTTTCAATTCGTCCAAAAACATCTTCCTGATGCACGCATGCGTGCCGGATTATTGTGCATGCTCGCAGAGAGCATGGCATATGCACAACAGATTGCACCAGACAAATGGACGCTGACATGTAACCGTGATGCGTTACGGCTGAATGTCGGCATGATTGAGGTATTGATATTTACTCGCAACGAAATCAACATCGTGGTGGATGAAGGTGTGTTTAATCAAATCGATGCGGTGACCGATTGGCAGATTACATTGACGGGTATGTTTGCTGAGGAAGGTGAAGTCGGCGCATATGCATCGGTACCCGGATCTGTAGCATTATTTGCTGAGCCTGGTGATGCAGTGGCGGCGATGGCGATTGTACGCCCAGCACACCAGCGGTTGATACAACATGCGGCACAAACACGCATCAATCCGGCCGTAAAGAAATCACATCAGTTTGATTTGGCGGCGTGGATTGCAGCCGGTAATTGGAGACTCTAAAAGGAGAAATGCAATGAAAACCCCAGAGAAACTGATGCTCCCCACGTTGACGCTCGACACCTTAATTATGCCCCGGCATGCATCGGCCACCATGTGTCGCGAGACGCAGGCGATTACCGCGCGCGGCTGGTACACAAATGCGCATGGGACTCAAGTTGATATTCGGGCGGCGCGCGATGCAGCGACGCAGGGGCAGGTCGTATACCGACCCGGTGTCACGCCAATGATGAGCGCTCCTCGGCATGCACAGGTGCACACATTTGTGTACAACCAGACGACATTGGCAGTAGCTGAGGCGCGGGTGATGCAAGGATTTCGCGTGGCCATTTTGAATCTAGCGAGTGCCGTTTCGCCAGGTGGTGGTTGGTTGAATGGTTCACAGGCACAAGAGGAGTCATTGGCGCGCGCATCAACGCTGGTCCACTCGCTGCGCGATGATGAGTTCTACTTTGATACATCACATCATCGGAATCCGTTTTATAACGACACGGTGATTGTTTCGCCGACGGTACCGTTCTTTCGACATCATGATGGTCAATTCATCGACACGCCGTGGCATGCCGATGTGATTACGAGTGCAGCAGTGCACGCGAATGCTGTGCACCGGTATATGCCAGACCGTGTGGGTGAGATAGGATTGCACATGCAATATCGCACTCAAAAAGTCTTTCAGGTGGCGACGACACTCGACGCCGACATTTTGATTTTGGGGGCATGGGGATGTGGTGCATTTGGCAATAATCCCGAAGATATTGCACAAATTATGGATGACATGATGGATGTGGTTGATATGCGTCGGTTTGTGGCGATTGATTTTGCGGTGGCTGATATGTATGATCCTCCACTGAATTATCAGGCGTTTATGCGGTATTTTGATGGGCGCGTGTTTGGTGGATAGGGGGGACAGGCATGTGACTTGTACTGCATCTTGTTGCCGTGACTATGCTTTGACTACATACTGTCAGTCAAGTTGCACCACGTTCACAACGACTGGTATGAACGTGGTGCTATCGCACGTGTGAGATGTATTGCACATCAGGTAGGTTTTGATTATTGCTATCGAGCGACGTACTCATGGGCATTGAGGTGATGGCATACACCGCCCCGTGATTAATTGCACTGCTTGTGTGTCGGTGTGACATGTATCAGCCAAATTCAACATACCCATAACGTGACACGGCAGTATAATGATTGTGTACCATGCTATGAGGTTCTGCCATGTCAAACAATCACGTACGCTTCCAGCTTGTTGAAGCTACATTTCAAAATTATGAGCACACAAAACAAAAATACCCACTGATACCCAGTGTTGATTTTGAACGTATCATCGGCGTGGTCAAAACAGTTGATACGAGCGCAGTGTATGTTGATCTTGAATCGGCAATGAAACAAATTCGTCAAATCGTTCCGTCCGAACAAACTATAGAAGATGACGCGATGCAGGATGATGCATTGACCTTCGCATCTGACAGCATGCTTGCCCGCATGGGTGCCGTCATGCTGCTCTGCTCTCTCATCGAAAATCGCTTGCGGGCCATGTATCGTCAGCGCATGGCCGTGATTAATGGGACGCAACCATTGACGGCTGCCGAAGAAGCTGAAATTTACGAAGTAATCCAGAATGATCCACAGCAAAAATACAAACTCAAACGAGATGTGACCGAAGCATTGCGCATCTGTCGCTTTTTGCTGTGGAGTCATGATGTTGATGTGCACACCTTCCATCTGCTTGAACAATTCACCAAAGTGCGCAATGCACTCGTTCATGATGCCATGTTTCGCTCGGCACATTTTAGCGATGGTGTGTTGGGATTCCTGCGACGATTGTATTCACATATGCAGAATATGCGTAACAAAATGACGAGGCGACTTGCGAGCGAACGAGCACTGTATGCAGATGATGGACTGTATGCACAACGAATTGCGCTTCAACTCGATGGCGTTGTGCGTGGTGCATCTCTTTCACGGCTTGAGGTATATCAACGCCTCGCCGGCAGTATTCGTTTCGACATGCCAATGGTAAATAGACGATTTTGTTATGTGGTGGCACCTGTACAAGCCATAGGTGCTGAGGGTATGGTTATGCTTGAGAACCCTGTGAAGTTGCTTGATGATTGGCAAGGCGTTATTGGTGAGCATACCATGCCAGTTCCACTGTTCCAAAGAGTGTCAGGTCAATCTGATGTGGTGTTTCGTGGGTATTGTCGTGTCACCAAAGTCATGTTCGACAAAGCGAATGTACGGGGTATCACCATTACTACCACCGATGTATAGCATACTGATGGGCTATTTTTTTGTGTTAGGGGTGTCTGGCATGTCATTGCGCACCAGCGCATGTGGCAATAGAGCGTATGTGCAGAGGTGTGTTGATGCCCAAAATTCGGCACAAAGTGTGCCCTAACTGCAAGCGTGTATGCGCCTTGACGAATGTCGTATGTGCAACATGTCATACATCACTAGTGCATGCGCACATCATCGATGTGCCGGTTACTGCGATCCGTGACGATGCCCCGGCATTGAGTGGTCAGCAGTTAGTAGTCATCCCACCTGTCAAGGATCGCGTTGATGATGACTATCTGTCGCTCTTTAGGCGTCCACAGCCGAATGTGCATGGTGAGGTACATCCTATTGCGCGCCCAACTGTTCGGGTGTTGATGCGACAAGCGTCGTTCTATCAATTTTTGGGAGTAGTTGCGTTTATTAGTGCTCTTGCATGTTTGGGCGTTGCGTGTGTGCTTACGATAAGTCTGTGGCGTAACTGGCAGTTGGCCTGGGCACCAGCAGTGCATACTTGGCCAATGCTCACTTCTGTTGGATTTCTAATGACCGCACTCCAACTTCTTGCCACACTTACCGCATTTCGTGCGCGCGATTATGCACGCATCTTGGCGGAATACGCACGTGAATGACCCTGTCATAGATTATGCGTGTGCATAGAAAATGTTTGATATGTGTGCGGGGAAATGTGCAAATAAACTGCTAAAAATTACTCACAAAACTATCATTTTTCGCTCATATAATTTTTTTAAATAAACATCAATTTTATTGATTGTAATGCGATGAAATTTTTAGGGGAGCTGTAGCTCCCCTATTTTTTTTAATGTAGTACATGTAAAATATATGCTACAATATTTTTGGTGACGTAATAGGTAATTATTGTGAAAGGAAATGTGTGTGGAACCGACATTTGCGTATGGGATTGGCTTTATGTTGGGGGCTGCATTGTCAGCAGGCGCAGCCATGTTGTATTACGGCAAGCGCCAAGAACAGGCCAAAAGTATTGCCACTGAGGTATTAGATGAAACAAGTGCAACCACCAAGGCCATGTTAGATGAGACGATTGTGCGCATCAGCCAAGAGGTGCAACGTATCGAGTCACGTATGGGTGAGTTGCAAGTGGCGCAATCCGAAAAACTCGGGCAGCTCGGTGAGAATATTCGTCAAGTGGTAACTGCCAGTGAGCAAATTAGTCGTGAGACACAAAAGCTCGACAGTGCCTTGCGCAACAACAAACAAATGGGTAGTTGGGGAGAGCTGCAGTTGCGCCGGCTGGTGGAGTTGAGTGGTATGAGTGAGTATGTTGATTTTGATGTGCAACGTGGGACTGCTGAGGGGCGCCCCGATATGGCAATTAAATTTGCCAATAATTCGGTTGTCTATGTCGATGCCAAAATCTCGCTGAATGCCTATGTTGAGGGTGTTGCAGCACCTGACGCAAAGTCTCGCACCGAACTGGCGCGACAGCAGTATCAAGCCATCAAAGATCATGTGATGGCCTTGGTGAAACGCAATTATCACGGAGATAATAATAGTCTGCCGTTTACCGTGATGTACATCCAGGTAGAGGGGAGTTTGGCGTTTGCGGACGAGGGGCGTAGTGATGTCGATTCTATTGTCGATTTTGCGTTGAGTCGCAATATCATCATTGCCACACCGGGTACGTTGATGGCCCTGTTGCGTACCGCAAACTTCAGCTGGCGCCAACGTCAAGAGGTTGCCAACGCCTTGAGCCTGCTTGATTCGATCAAAGAACTTACTAAACGACTCAAGACGTTTATGGGGCATTACGACGATATTGGCACCAATCTGGCCAAACTCAATAAGTCGCTCAACGCAATGGCTAGCTCGTGGAACACGCGTGTGGTGCCACAACTCGAGAAAATCAATCAACTGCGCCCCGAGTCAATCGAGGTTTTGATACCTTCTGAGCCTGAAGTTGAGATCACTCAGATTAAACAAATCAATGACTGATGTGTGATGCGTTCGCCTATCCGTGTTGTTGCTCCCTCCATGCGTCGTTCACTACGGCGTGGAGGGAGCGACGCATCTCAAATGGTCAGGTGCAATCGCATATGATGCCGTGCTATGATACGCATACTGCGCAATGGAGGTATACGAAATGGTTCATGCTACCGAAGTGCCCCTCCAACGATTGTATATGGCACAGGCAATCGAATTGTTTCAGACGGCCTATGCGCCGTATGTACTTGATCATATGCGTGCGCATTTTGGCGAGCGACTTAGTAGTCATTTGCATAGCCTAGCGAAGCGTGAGCGCACGGCGATTTATGTGGATTTTGTTGATGGTCAACCACGGCCTGATTTTTTGGCGCTTATTCACCTGATGACACACGATGGCGGGTTGCATACTGGTCGTACTGGGTATGCATCGGTACTGTTTGCGCCGAACGGATCCGCGCAAGTCGATGTGCGACCGGCGTTTGTACCGCCATTGAAAGAGTTGCGTTTGATTCGACTACGGCGCAATGCGTTGAATCATCAGGGGCAATTGACGGGCGCCATGATTATTGATTCGATTGCGCGTATGATGCAGATGGTGGCACTTTTGCCGGAACACTATCAGTCAGCAGAGCGACGCATTCAACTCCAACTCGTGTATGCTCGTGCCCAAAGCCTTGAATATGCGTCTCAGCTGACAGCAATCCAACAGGCACAGCAACAACATGCAGATGCAGTACGTCAAAAGGAGCAGTACACGCAATATGCACAACAGATTCTCGACATAGAGGCGAGTATTTCGACACATCAACAAGAGACACAGCAAACTCAACGGCATCTAGAGACGTTGCAACTGCAGGTGAGCCAATTACGGCAGGATCAACTGCTGCTTGTCAGTGGTACCGCAGAAGCCGTTGTGGATGGTCGGCGTATGCTTGAAGAGCGGATCGATCAACTGCAACACTATATTGCCGCCTTGCCTGTCCCCAAAGGTCCTGATACGCAAACGCTTCTTACCCTAGAAAAAGTGCATCGTGTGTTGGCCGCACAGCAACAAATTACGGCAGATATGCGCATTGAAATCAATCGCTTGCATGAGCGGGTTGATACACTTCACGATGCAACTGTAGTGACTATGCCTCGTCGATCGCGGCGTGGTATCGTCGTTGTTCTTTTGTTTGGCTCGGTGGGATGGTTGTGGTACAGCGGGTGGTTGATGTGGGGCATTGAGCGTATGCAACCCATCGTGTTTGAGTTGCTTGCACGCATGCAATAAACAAAAATGTAACAGGTGGTCTATGTATCGTGATGTATGGTATCGACGTATGGCTGTGCTTGTATTCGTTATGATGCTTTTGTGGATGCCTTTGACAGCGCCATCGACGCATGCTTCGGGCAGTGGCGATATGATCTATAGTCGAGCACTGCCGGGCTTCTGTATCACTGGATCGTCGCTTGGTGGCGAGATTACCCTTGACACGTGCCGTGGCCTCGATACGCAGTATTGGACGGTGAATGCCAGCGGCCAATGGTCACATCGTGCCGATGCGAGTTTGTGTATTGCCCAGATTACTGCATGGAGCTGGGATCTGCATATGGCTGACTGTAGCGATGGTGGTGCAAATGTCATTGAAACCGAGCCAAACCCTGATTTTGTGAATGGCTATCGCTTGCAATCCACCAATCTTGCACTTGATGTATATGTTGATGTCAAGCGATTAGTGCTCTATCCAAATCATGATGGCTACAATCAACAGTTTTATTGGTACGCTGATGATTTGGCGACATTGACGACCAACGCCGCAACAACGATATCCTATCCAATGGTGGTGAGTGATACGTCGGCCTATGCGCTTGATGCAGTGCGTGATCGTGTTGCACGAATACAACCGCCATTCAGTATTCCGACGTCGGCTGTGCGTAATCCCGAAATTTTCCCTGGCCTCGTCGGCGAAACCGATCGCGTCAGTCAATCGTTTGTGTTTGATCTTGCGTTTCGTGATCATGGGTATCTGCGCATGAACGTGCCGCCACAAAATTGGATGAGCACTGGGTTGTATGCGGCTCCGAGTGAAATTATTACGATAACCGTGTCGGGTGCAACGAGTGCTGATATGGCGCAGGTGTATGCCCAGCTTGGTGTCCATACTGATGAGCTCTATCCTGATAGTGGTAATGTCGTCGGTGACGGCATATTTCGCCGTAATCCTCGTATTGCCATGACGGTAAAGCTGGAGCCTGGAGTGAACTACGTCCGCACACCGTATGGTGGCCCTATTCTGTTGCGGTCGGATCAGAGCCGAAATACGACGATTACGGTAACCATTGCTGATGCTGTCCAAGCACCGTACTTTAAGCGTGGAGTGACTACAGAAGAACAGTGGTTGGCCCGGCGAGATTTGGATGTACCGTTTGCCGAAATAGAGAGTGATTTGTTGGTTATTCATGCGCCGTCAAGCGAAATTCGCACGCGCACATATGCTGAAATGGTTGAGCTAACAACGCATTATGATGCTGTATCGACCAAAATTAATGAGCTGGCTGGGTTATCCCCAACCGCTGCGCGTCCCCATACTGCACCACAAGGCAAGCAACGTATCGCCGAAGATATACAAATAAGTGCTGGTTGGGGCCATAATGGATTTCCGGTCATGGTCTATACGGCATGGTCGCTGGTTGATCCTGCAGATGTGTCACGCCGTGCTGAAGGGTGGGGAGTGTGGCATGAAATCGGTCATAACTACCAGATGGGCGCGTGGGCCGATGTCATGGGTGGCGAAGTCAGTGTCAACTGGTGGTCGCTCTATGTCGAAGAAAAACTCCACGGTACATCGCGGTTGATGTTGGATGATGTCTACAAACGCGCACAGGCACGTCTAAATAACACGTCTATCACCAACAAATGGCAAGATGCAGATCCATTTGATCAGTTGACCTTGTTTGAGCAGGTACGCATCGCACATCCAACACTTAACTGGGGTATGTATACCCAGATGATTCGCCATTACCGAGATATGAGCCAGAGTGCGTATGATGCGCTTGATACAGATGCTAAAAAAATCAACTATTTTGTGCAAACGTTGTGTGGTGTGACAAAAACCAATATCGCTCCCCATTTTCAAAAGTGGAGCTTTAGTCTGACTAGTGCAACAATCACGGCATGTACTGCACAGCGGGCCATTGCAGGTCCATGGTTGATTGATGGTACGCAATCACGCCATGCTACGCAGGGATCTGGACGAGTGCTGTATGAACGGTGGAATGCAGTAGCAGGAAGCACAATTGCTAGTTTGACGAGTCATTCAAATTACCCGCGCTATCCGACTACACAAACAATCCGCACAGGGACATTTGAGTTGGCATCTACGACGTCTACGTCTGTTGGTCAACGATTACGAGCGTACCTCCACCCGCCAGTGAGCGGTAATTATCGGTTTTGGCTGGCCGGCGATGATAGTGCGCGCTTACGCCTGAGTACGTCTGCTCGTGTAACCGATTCGGTGACGATTATTGACTTGACGAGCGCTACGAGTTTTCGTGGGTTTACGAACTTTGTTGATAGTCGCCAACGCTCCGCATCCATATATCTCAGGGCCGGACAACGGTATTACATCGAATTGTTGCACCAAAATGCAAGTAGTACGTCACACGCATCGGTTGCGTGGGAGATTCCGGCCGGAGGCGGGTATGTGTATGAGTCAGCTCGCCCACTTGAGGCGAAGTTTCTGTCGCCATATACTGCTGATGTTGCGGTGACTGCAGCAACCACGATTAGTACACGACGCAATGCGCGCGTTGACATTCCATTGACGATACGTAACGTTGGCGCTGATGCTGTTTCTAATGTCATCATTGAGGCTACGCTTCCACGTACGTTTCGCATGCCTACGAACAGTCAAGGATGGCGGAGTGGCTACCGGTATATGCGATTAATCGCCGACGGTGAAGCAGGCAATGATGGGCCATGGACGGCAGTCGCAGAATTGACCGCCTTCAACCCTCAGGGAATGGCTATTCCGAAGAGTGCGTGGCGTGCCATACAGGTAAGTAGCCAAGAGACAAGTTGTGAATCTGCGCCGGCACGAAACGCATTTGATGGCGATACGGCAACATATTGGCACACGGATTATTGTGGTGCGGTATCGGCACATCCACACATGTTGACCATTGATATGGGGAATTGGTATGCACTTGGCAGTGTTATTTACACGCCACGAGGCGCAGGGAGTAACGGCAATATCAGTGACTATCGGATGCAGGTCAGCGTTGATGGACAATACTGGGTATCAGCTGCAAGTGGTAGATTTGTTGATGATGGTATGCCCAAAAGAATTGCACTCACGCTAGCTACACCATTGGTGCGTGTCGTTGCTGGCCCGATTAATGCAAATACCACATCAGTAATCACACTTCCGTTGATATCTGGGAGTTCGCTTGGCACTGCATCGGTAACGGTCGTTGTACGGAGTGCAAATGACCGCGCAAATCAGCCATGGCTTGATACGAGTACCACCAACAATCAACGGGTGGTTGCGGTTGTTGTCCAGCGTTAGGATGCGGGTCGACGCGACTCGTAGCGGGCAATCCACTCGTCTATATTCATTTTGCGCGATAGCGCTCCAATCAAGTCGTACGGGATAGCCTTTTTGGGATTAAAACGGATGCAGCTCGCGCCCATATTGAGTTTGGTGCTGGTTTGTGCCTCGTGTTGTGCTACAAACCATGCCATCAGCGTGCTATCGGCGTATAACCCGAGGTGGTAGACGGCAATGTGGTGTTTTTGGTTTGCCAGTGCCATAAATGGCAAGGGCTCTTGTGGATTGACATGATACCCTGCCGGATAGCGTGAATGTGGCACCACGTAGCCAATCATGCGGTATTGTATGGTCGCCACGAATCCATCTGGCAGGTTTGTGACAATCTGTTCGTGTAGTTGAGTGATAATTGGCTGTCGATCAAGTGGTTGATCGGCAATATAGGCTGTAATTGACATTGATTGTTCTTTGTAGTGAAAGCAATGAGCGCACTGGATATTCTCAGTGCGCTCGTGATTGTGTGGTTATTGCGCGCGTGGTGCACGGTTATAGCGTACGGTGTAGTCACGTAACCGATCGAGCAAATAATCGGGGATGTCCGTGAATCTGAAACGCCAGCTCCAGTTGCCGCCGAGTCGTCCGGGATAGTTCATTCGGGCATCGGTGTCGAGGCTGAGCATGTCTTGGAGCGGGATGATGGCCGTGTTGGCCACCGATGCCCATGCCATGCGCAACAATTCCCAAGCCGGATCGAATTCGTGATGAGGTAACCCGGTATAGGCATGCAAGTTGACGCGCTCATGCTCTGGTGCACTCTTATACCAGCCGACGCTGGTGTCGTTGTCATGGGTGCCGGTGTAGACGACACAGTTGCTGACGTAGTTTTGTGGCAAAAACGGCTCAGTCGGGTCGCCGTGCCAGGCAAATTGCAGAATCTTCATGCCGGGCAAGCGATTGTCGTCGCGTAACTTCATGACGTCCGGCGTAATTAAGCCGAGATCCTCGGCAATTATTGGTAAGGTGCCCAGCGCATTGCTCAACGCCGTGAACAAATCTTGGCCTGGCCCATCAACCCAACGACCGATACGGGCGGTCGGCTCACTCGCTGGCACCTCCCAGTAGGCGGCAAAGCCGCGGAAGTGGTCGAGGCGCACCAGGTCGTACAACGCCGCATTGGCCCGAATTCGCTCAATCCACCAGCGGTACCCCTGTGCTTTGTGGGCGTCCCATCGGTAGAGTGGATTGCCCCAGCGCTGACCGTCTTCGCTGAAGTAGTCAGGTGGCACGCCGGCTACCACCGTGGGCAGACCACTTTCGTCGAGATAAAAGAGTTCTGGTGAACTCCAGACATCCGCACTGTCATACGCTACAAAAATCGGCGCATCGCCAATTATCGTGATACCACGTTCGTTGGCGTATTGACGGATGGCCCGCCATTGACGGAAGAACAAGAATTGTAGGTAGGCATAGAACGATACCTCTGCCTGTAACTCATTACTTGCATCTGCAAGCGCCTTTGCGTCGCGCTTAGCGAGTGGGGTTGGCCAACTGCTCCATGTCTGGCCGCCGTGTTTGTCTTTGAGCGCCATAAATAACGCATAGTTGCCGAGCCAACTGGCCTCGATACTACAAAAATTGGCAAATTCGGCTACAGCTTCGCTTTTTGCACTGCGAAAACGGTAAAAAGATTTGCGCAACAACGCGAGTTTAGCAGGAATAACATTGCCAAAATCAACACCGCCGTCGCCAAAATATGGGTAATCTGTGATGTCTTCCGCTGTTAATAATCCTTGGCTGAGGAGCAAATCAGGACTGATGAGCAGGGGATTCCCTGCAAACGCAGAGAAACACTGATATGGCGAGTCGCCGTACCCAGTAGGCCCAAGTGGCAAAACCTGCCACACTTGTTGTCGTGTATGCAAGAGCAAATCAACAAATTGATAGGCTGCCGCGCCTAGGTCGCCAATGCCCCAGCGTGATGGTAATGATGTCGGGTGCAGGAGTATACCACTTTGTCGCATGAATTGCTCCTCATCGTTTGTGATTGCATATTGGTGACATTATAAGTGAAAGCAATGTCTGACTATTTCCGTTTTTTATCGATCCGGTCGAGTATCTTGTTCCATTCTTTCATGCGTTCGCTATCCCCGCCATGATCGGGATGATGTAGTCGTGCCATGGCGCGTCGAATAGCACTAATTTCGTCGGGGGTGAGTTGTGGGAGCATGTCAGGCCATTCAACATTACCGTGCTGTTCGGCACGTTGACGCCACATATCGCGTTCACGCTCTACTGCTACAAACTCGCGATTCATTTCCATGATGTTCGACTTCATTTGCTCGTAGGCGTGTTTGGTTTTGACTTGTTGATCTTGTTCGTCAGCGAGGCGGCGCATGAGTGCCCTGATTGTGCGGTGTGCATCGTCGATTTCACGGCGAAGCAAATCCGCAGTTTCTGGTTCCTGCCATAGTCGCGTTGATGGATTGTTGCTAGATGACATCGCAGTACTATGCCCAATGTAGCGTGAAACCTACATCTATCATACCCGATTTATAACACAGACGCCGTGATGAGGGATAAATTTCGTTACAATATACATGTGACTATTCGTAAGTTGATACTTCAAGGGAGTACATACGATGCAGACTCGCCGCATGGGCCGTACCGGCCTGAATGTGACACCGATTTGTTTTGGCGGTAATGTATTGGGCTGGACCACAGATGCCCAACGTTCCTTTGAGGTGCTTGACACCTTCGTAGCTGGCGGTGGGAACTTCATCGATACTGCCGACGTCTACTCGCGCTGGGCTCCGGGCCACGTCGGTGGTGAGTCAGAGCGCATTTTGGGTGACTGGATGCAGGCTCGTGGCAATCGTCATAACCTGATCGTAGCCACCAAGGTCGGTATGCGCATGGGCGATGGCCCCAACGACGAGGGTCTCTCGCGTTACCGCATCATCAAGTGTGTCGAGGACTCATTGAAGCGCCTCAAGACTGACTACATCGATCTCTACCAAGCCCATGCTGATGACCTAAATACGCCGCTCGACGAGACGATGCGTGCGTTCGAAGACCTGGTGTCATCAGGCAAAGTACGCTATATCGGCGCCTCAAACTACAGCGCATGGCGTTTGACCAAGTCGTTGTGGGTAAGCGATTCGCTCAATGTCGCCCGCTACGACTGTGTCCAGCCGCGCTACAATTTGGTGATGCGTGCCGATTACGAGCGCGAGCTTGAGCCGATGTGTATCAGCGAGGGCGTGGGTGTGATTACCTATTCATCACTGGCGAGCGGCTTCTTCTCGGGCAAGTACAAAGCTGGCCAGCCGTTGCCAAGCACCCCACGTGCCGGTGGCGTGCAGAATAATTACATGAACGAGCGCGGCTTCAAGGTGCTTGCCGAGGTTGAGCGGGTAGCTGCTGAGCTCAATACCACCCCCGGCCAAGTTGCCTTGGCCTGGATCATGGCCCGCCCTGGCATCACTGCTGCGATCGCCAGCGGTACTACCGTCGCGCAAGTGCAGGATTTGACTGCGTCGGCCAATTTGGTCTTGCCGGCCGATGCCATCAAGGCTTTGACCGACGCCAGCGCCTGGTAAATCGTTCCCTGTTGATGCGTAGAGACGCATGTGGGATGATATGAGAGACGCATGACCATGCGTCTCTCATATCATCCTTGTTTATCCCAATAAATCCCATTTGTTGCCGTATTGATCGACAAATTGCACTACAGGGCCGTACGCTTCGTATCGTGGTTGTTCGAGGAATGTGACACCCAGTGCACGCATGCGGGCATATGTCTCGTCAAAATTGTCTGTGGAGTAAAAAAACGCCACCCGGCCGCCCGTTTGATTGCCGATATGCGCATGTTGCTCGGGCGTCGATGCTTTTGCAAGTAATAACCCACAACCCTGCCTATCGGCACTGCCAATCACCACCCAGCGTTTGTGCGGTGTCAGTGCAACATCCTCACGCACAACATAATCGAGCAGCTGTGTGTAGTAGGCGATTGCTGCATCATACTCATCAACCACAATTGTGACATAACGAATCATCGTGTGCGCCGTATCACCAATGCAATGACTGCTGAGATGCTGCTGCTGAGTGAAAAGACCCAAAAGAGTGGCAGTAAGAAGAACGGCTCGTTGAGCACGCCTTGAGCGTCTACTGTACTCCCGACGAGGTTGAATGTAATCAGTGTGATTGCGGCTGCGACTGCACATAACAACGTGATTCGCCACCATATGGTTGAGTTCTTCAAGGGGGTCTCCTCAATTAGCGTCGCGGCGGCATTGCTGATGCGACGGCAAGTTCGTTCTCATAACGTTTGCCAAAGCGATTCAGCGCAAAGGCAAAATGGTTCACCCAGTCGCTACTCCCGTCAATCACCAAATCTGCCATCATGCGGCCTAGCCCAGGCGCATGTGTGACTCCTGCTTCATTATCGCCGGTGACTGCCCATAACCCTGGTACGTGTGGCACTGATCCGGCACAAAAACGACGATCGACGGTATACACTGGCATGCCTTGCGTCCATTCGGCCACACTAATATCTGCCGTAGGGAAGAGGCGTTGTAGCGATTCGCCCACCGTTGCCGTGAGCTGATTGAGCAACTCGGGGTGATGTGGTCGGGTACCCGGTGCGGCCTCGGTTGGCAGGTTGTGGAGTGGCGCATAGCCATCGCCGGTGCCCCACATCAGGCCACCTTGGTGCTCGCGAATCCAGGCGCCCATCTCGGGGATCATCAAGGTGGGGAGTGTGGATGGGATACCGCAACTCGGGCTAATTACGCGCGTTGCGACAAGGCGGTAGAGTGGTAGAGGATCGCTGACGCTGCTAATCAGGTGATTGCTCCAGGCGCCACACGCCAAAATAACCCGCTCTGATGCATAGTGCGCGCCGGTATTGGTGGTGACGCCGGTGACGGCGCCGTGGCGCATCTCAATGCTGGTAACCAACTCGCCGACAATACTGGTAACTCCTTGTTGTACGGCTTCGTGTACCATGGCCTTGAGGGTGGGTGTGGTGTGAATTTGGATGCCATGCGGGTGATAGACCGCACCATAAACCTCTGTGTGAGCTAAACAGCCGTTGCTCATCTCGACGAGTTCGCCGGCGCTCAATGCTTGGGTGTTGGAAGGCGTCAAAGGGTGATTGAGCATCGGGGCAATCCAGGTGTTATAACCGTGAGCCGTGCGTGCCACAAACAAATTGCCGTTGGTACGGAGCTGAATGGCATGACGCTGACCGAGGGTACGATAGAACGCAAGGCTATACTGCTCAATGGCCAACTCTTCTGCGCCCCAGGTGTTTGGTCCGAATCCTGCGGCCCAGGTACCCACAAAGCCTGCACCGGCACCAGTGGTCGCCTCAGCGGGATGGGCGACATCAATCACGGCGATGTCGTTGATTCCACGCATGTGCAGATGATATGCCGTGCTCCAGCCCAAAATACCACCACCGACAATGATTGCGTCGTATTGCTGTTGCATGGCTGCACTCCTTAGTAGAGTTGTGTTGTTGTGTTGATTATAAAGAAAAAAGACCAACGCGTGGTATGTGCGTGGCACGGAGTCATGTGACAAAATGGAGGACGAACGCAAAACCCACAGAACGCAAGTTGAAACACTGCGCATCTGTGGGTTGTTTGTGGCGACCCGGGAGGGAATCGAACCCCCAACACTCAGTTCCGAAGACTGATGCTCTATCCATTGAGCTACCGGGCCACGCTTCTAGCAGTATACCACACGCCGGATTGTAGATGCAATCTGACTCGCATGATACGACCGTGCTATGATACAGATTAGCGAGCTATGTAGATTTAGAGACGGAGTGATTGATATGCCTCCCAAACACACGAGTGATGGTTATCTGCGTTTTCATGTGGCGTTGATTTTTGATGTGCCACCTGAGCGTTTTGCCAAATACCCCGATGGAATGCAAGATGCATTTAATGCAGCACTGA
The DNA here is from genome assembly GCA_964469045.1 of uncultured Klebsiella sp. GTDB lineage: Bacteria > Chloroflexota > Chloroflexia > Chloroflexales > Roseiflexaceae > UBA965. The sequence continues at coordinate 35,650 of CAYXXK010000009.1, read as the reverse complement.
GCCGCATCGTCGAATTAGCCGAAGAGGACCCCAAATTGCAATCGCTCCTCCGTCGCCACCAGATTGATTTTGGTTGGGAAAAACCCACTTGGGACGCATAAATTTGGAACTTATGAAACGCATAGACCATGACTACGTATACGTTTTTTGATAAACCAACAATTATTCATTTCATGAAGCTGGCGTTTCAACGCCTGCGTTCGCATCAAATATTTGTACCAGATGTCATCACTTTATTGCGCCGTCGTGGCGTGGATCTCACCCGAGCACGCTTTGATGACATGTTTTTGACTCGGCCAGAACGTGATAGTACCGCACCAATGGCGGTGTTTATTGCAACGGTTGATGTGTTATTTGAGTGCCAACCGGGTATTTGGAGCGCAGAAGAATTCATGCAGTTGGCTGTGGCAATCCGCGTCCCTGTTGATCAGCTCCAACACTTTCATGTGTATTTTTCTCGCCATATGTGGCAACATGCGCTTCAGCAGTACGGCTTTTATCCGCCGTCTCCAAGCGTGAATGCCCCATTGATTGGGCGTGATTATTTGCTTGAATCATTGCGTGACATCATGTTGCAACGACACCATATTGTGTTGGTTGGCGAAGCTGGAATTGGCAAAACTGCGATTGCACTAGAATTAATGCGTCAATACGAGATTACACATGGACAACGTACGTTCTATTTGGATGTATCAACAGTATCATCGATAGGACAGCTTTATCAACAACTAGCCTTGACATTCCAAATCAAACCACTTGCGAATGAGCCTATTTTGTTACGACTCAAAATGGTCCTCGAAACGCAGTCTTCGTATGTACTGGTCGATAATGCAGATGAACAAAATGCCGTGGCGCCTGCTGTGCTCCTGCGGCAAATGATGACACACTTTCCATCGTTGCGTTTTGTGGTAACCTCGCGCATGGCTCAACTTGCTGAGGTGATTGATATTCAACACGCCATTACCGTTCCACCATTGCGCACCGACCATGAGCGCGCTGCTGCGTGCCAACTCTTCATGCGCGTCTTTTTGCAGGCAGGCGGTACGCGTATTGATGCCGCCTATGTGTTGAATTCATGTCGTGCAGTAGACGGTAATCCGCTGTTAATCGCTATGATTGCAAATGCAGTGACTCAGCAACCAAACCCTGTATCGTCGCGTGATTCAGTCGCATTGGCGCTTGACTATCTGAATCCGACCGAGATGCGGATTGTGATGTTGTTAAGTATCAGTCGTCTGCATATCCCGTTGCGCTTTCTACAATTTGTTAGCCAACATTTATTTGCGATTAGTGAGTATGCGCTGCCGAGTATGATGGATGCGCTCGAGCAACGACAAGTCATCTATCAAGTACGGGGTGATGCGGATTTATATGCGGTACATGCCGTGATTCGCCAAGTCGTTCAACAACGCATGACGCATGAACGACAGTATCAGTTGATGCGTGAACTGGCCAAGGCAACGCTGTTTATTGATGTAAAGTGGGAAGATGTTTTTCAGCACAACAACTCATTTGTGACGACCAACGATGTCGTTGTCACTCTTCATATGGTTGAGTTATTGTTATCGAGTAACTTGGTGAGTGAGGCTGTGGCGATTCTTGTGAATTGGCATACGTTGTGGATTCGTCATGGACTCACAACCGATGCCGTCAGCTTGTGTGAGCGCTGTGAACTGCTACTCCCTAGTGACCATCCACAACGTGCGGAGTTGCTCTATGTGCTTGGTAGTTTGTACGGAAACCGTGGGTTGATTAACCTATCGTTGACATACCTGCGCCAAGCCTATGTGTTAGCAAACGCAAGTAATGCATCGTTCGTTTGGGCGCGTACGGCCATTGAGTATGGCCTTAATGGTTTACATGATGCTGATGCCATGGATCACGGTATCTTTGTAGAATTATGTGACGATCTTCATCGTGCAATTGATTATTTTGGTGCCGAAAACAAACTTACTTGGCAAGCGCGTGCTTACGATATGTTGGCTTTTATGCACTTTTCTGTAGGCGATTTGCGCCAGGCACTTGAGTATAACGATAATGCCATGACGTTATTTCGCGATTCAGGTGTGACTATAGGATTACTTGATGCTGCCTATAACCGTGGTTTGATTCTGATGGCCGTCGGTGACTTCGCAGGCGCCCGCAATTATCTCCATTATGCGCGACAAGAGTTCAACCGTATTGCAATGCCTATTAACATGGCAAATTGTCACCTGCGTTTGGCGGCAATCAGCGTACTTGCCGGAGAACTTGATGAAACTCGCAGTAATTTAATTGAGACATTTACCGTGCTGCATCGAGCTGGTGGCATGCAGGATATGCTGTATATCATGGATATTTATAGTGCATTGTTGATGCGTTTAGGCTTTGCACACGAGACACTCGTACTCAGCGCATTGTGCCAACAATTTCGTGAAGAACGCCGACTCTATCGTGGAGTCATGCTTGATCAAATGGTCGAACAACAATTGCAAATGGCACGCGGCATTGTATCGCAAACACTTCGTGAAGCAGAGAAATTTAATCTGTACATGACCTTTTATGATGTCATTGGCGTCATTCGTGATGATTTGCTTGGGCGTACTTGACACTCCTCTGGCATGTGACATAATCAAGACGACCCGCTGATGGTACTCGTTTATGCAGGAGTTCAACGATGAACGACCGATCGCGTCAGTATGCTCCATCCGCCACCCAAGCCGCTTTCCCACTTGGCGGGATTGGCTCAGGTAACGTCTCGCTGGGTGTTCGCGGTAACTTGCAGGATTGGGAGATTTTCAATGCGCCGGCCAAGGGTACCTACTTGCCCAACACCTTCGCCTGCATCTCTGTGTTGCCCCACGGTGGCGAGCGCATTACCCGGATCCTTGAGGGACCTATTGCTGGCACCCATGCCCTCTCTCATGGCTATCATCCGCATACCGCCTATGGGTTGCCCCGGTTTGCTACGTCGAGTCTCGCTGGTATCTATCCCATCGCCGAGCTTGCGCTGAGTGATGAAGCTGTGCCGGTAACAGTACAACTCGAGGCCTTTACGCCGTTTGTGCCACTGAACCCGGTTGATTCTGGTATGCCGGCCGCCGTGTTGAACTATACCGTCACCAATACATCTGCATCAACGCTCGACATAACCTTGGCATTTTCGTTGTATGATGCCACGGCCGGCGTCCACTTCGACAAATACGGTAATCTGTCGGGACCGGGTGGTGGTCTGATTACCTACGATGCATCCACCTATCATCAGCTGAACTACCGCAATACCCTCCAATCACCTGATGCCCTTGAGTACGCTGAGTTGGTCTTAGCGACAACGCACTCCAATGTCAGTTACCGCACTGCCTGGTTACGAGGCGGTTGGTGGGATTACGTGCAGGATTTTTGGGATGACATCCATGGCGACGGGTGTTTGACTGACCCCGCCTACGCCACACCCGCACCACGCGGTGCCGCCGATACTGGCTCGCTCGCCGCTCACCTCACCTTGGCTCCCGGTGCCCAACAGACCATCACATTCGTGCTGGCTTGGTACGTGCCCAATCGGCGTAAAACCTGGGAGAAGGCCACAGCGCCGCTCACCCAAAACCACTATGCCACCATCTATCCATCAGCGGCAGCTGTGGTCACCGATTTGATACAGCGGCAAGACGAACTCACCTACCAAACTCGCCAATTTCGCGATGTCCTTGCACAGATGACGCTCCCCGAGCCGATGCGTGACGCGTTAGCGGCCACGATTGTACCAATGCGCTCAACCACCTGTTTTTGGCTGGCTGACGGCGATTTTTATGGCTGGGAGGGGTGTTTTGATGATGCCGGCTGTTGCCCCGGCTCATGTACGCACGTCTGGAGTTACGCCTACGCCATGGCGTATCTCTTCCCGCAACTTGAGCGCGTCATGCGCACGATTGAGTTCACGGTTGAGACCGAGGCCGACGGCTACATGATCTTCCGTACCTTCCAAAAATTCGGCGAAGAATTCGTCTGGGGCTGGGGCGATCAGCGCCCCGAGGCCTGCATCGATGGCCAAATGGGCTGTGTCTTGCGCGCCTGGCGCGAGTGGCAACTCAGCGGTGATCGCCCGTGGCTCGATGCGATTTATCCAGGTCTCAAGCGTGCCGTTGATTATGCCGATGCCCACTGGGACACCGACCGTGACGGCGTGCCCGATGGCCGTCAGCACAATACATACGACATCGAGTTCTATGGCGCCAATCCGCTCAGTACGCTCTATTACTTGGCTGGGTTGCAGGCTGGGGCTGCGCTGGCCGAAGTCATCGGTGATGACGAAAGTGCGGCGCGCTGGCGCGCGTGTGTCACTCGTGGCCAACAGCGCTTTGTTGAGTTGTGCTGGAACGGCAGTTATTTCATTCAACACCTCGACGATGTCGACGCTGAGCGCTATCAGCACGGCCAAGGGATTTTGACCGATCAACTCTTGGGTCAACTCCATGCCACCTTGCTCGATTTGGGTGATTTGGTACCACGTGAGATGATCGATCAGACATTGCAGGCAATTGTGAAGCACAACTTCCGCGTGTCGTTCCAGAGTCACATCAACACACAGCGCACCTATGTGCTCGAAGACGAGCAAGGGCTGGTGTTGTGCTCGTGGCCCAACGGCGGGCGACCGCGATTCCCGTTTGTCTACTCCGACGAAGTCTGGACCGGCATCGAGTACCACGTGGCCGCCCACTTGCTCACTCAAGGCGACCTCAAAAACGCCACACGCCTCGTCAAGGCCTTGCGCGCCCGTCACGACGGCACCAAGCGCAATCCGTGGAATGAGGTCGAGTGTGGCCATCACTACGCCCGCTCGATGGCGGCTTGGATGCTCTTGCCGGCAAGTACCGGCTTCGCCTGTAACGTCGCCGAGGGCTGGATGCGTTTTGATCCACCGGCTGCACTGTTGACCGGCGACACCTTTGTGATGCCGTGGTTCACCCAACAAGCCTGGGGCACGCTGACGATGAACCGCCAGAGCGACGGGTCGTGGAGTCGTCACATTGACGTGCTGGCTGGTGAGTGTACCCTGACCGTGCGTTGATTTGCAGTAAAATACCGACAACACGGCTATTTTGATTCAGAGGAGTTATCATGCGTCAGGCCCAAATCGCCCGCACCACCGGTGAAACAAGTATTACGCTCAGTATTAACATTGATGGCACCGGGCAGTGTCACGCCCAAACTGGCATCGGCTTTTTGGACCACATGTTAACCCTAATGGCTAAGCACGGCCAGTTCGACATCACTGTCACCGCCAACGGTGATTTGCACGTCGATGACCACCATACGGCCGAGGACGTGTGTATTTGTCTGGGGCAGGCCATCGACAAAGCGCTCGGTGACCGCCGTGGTATCGTGCGTACCGCCCACAGCTATGTGCCGATGGACGAGGCTCTTGGGTTTGTGGCCGTCGATCTCGGTGGGCGGGCTTATTGTGTCTTCAATGCCGAGTTTGTCACGCCGCGGGTGGGTACACTCGGTACGGATTTGCTCTTCCATCTCTTTGAAAGCATTGCGCACCATGGTCGCATGAATCTGCATGCGCGTGTTGAGTACGGCCGCAACGATCATCACAAGGTCGAGGCGCTCTTCAAGGCATTTGGTCGTGCGCTTGACGCAGCAAGTCGTATTGATCCGCGCCTCGGTGACGCGGTGCCAAGCACCAAAGGCATACTCTAGTTGTAATGCATTGATGATCATACTATCCCCTCACATTGTTTCGACAACGTGGGGGGATAGTGTGTTGATATGTAGGTGAATCAACTCAGCGCCTGATACGATCTGTGTTATGCCTCACCTTAATGTGCGCACTGTTTGTAGACGTCAATAAATAATTAAACGTTGTTTAGTGAATGTGTTGATGGCGACGAGCATGGTGCTGATGACGTAATTTATGCGTCGTGCGCATATGTGGTTTTGGGCCAAATAAACGACAACGAGTATGTGCAAAACGTCGATGAAATAATGGCACTTGCGCACAAACTCAGGGGCCACAGCAATGTGGTTGTCATGGCAATTATCCCAAAGTATGCAGCACACAGTAGCACTGGCGTGGCGATTGTGAGAGCGCGTATTTGGTTGGAATGCGATGCGGTGCGACTCATAAATCGTACGATTTCAATACCGATTCCCGCAATCAATGCGGCCCAACCGAACCGATATTCATCGCCCATCAAGGCGATCATTAGGGCATTAATGACGAGCACTGCGGTGATACTGCCATAGGGGAGATGTCGATCATGCATCCATAGAACGACTCCAGTCGTGAGCAACGCATGTAGGCTGAGACTGACAAGCCCGACTAACACCCCAGTTTGACCGATGACGCTGCGCTCAGGCCAAATAATGCCGTATGGGTGGTTGTACTGAAGCATGAAGACAACCACTGACCACGCAGCGAGCGTACTGAGTATCACTGGAATCGGGTTGTGATTGTGGTAGGCTGTCCAGGTGCGTGCCGGTGCCGCACAAATGACAAACATGCTACTCGCCAGCAGGAGGTGTGGTGGGCTAAGCAAAATTTCGATGCCTGCCTCAAAACCGAATGTTTCATGCCACCACAAATCGGCGAGACCGCCCATGGCAAACAAGGGAGCGGCGACAATCGCACTCCGATACGCAACTGGTAAATCGCGTTGCCAGAGCTGACCGCGTATCTGGGTTGCGAGTGCTAATATTCCGAGCACAACAGCGACTGCACCGAATCCTGAGTAGAAGACTGCATGCCACGGCGTAAAGAATGTATTGTCGACTTTCCCGTGATTATGTGCCCACCCATCTAGATATAATCCAGCCAAAAACCACATACCCGTTGGCATCATCAACCACCCCATGATGTGTGGTTGACTGAGCGCGTCAGCGATACGATGAAGGCGCGATGTGTGCAGACGTTCAGCAATCATCCGATGGCTCCTGTCGTTGTGTGATATGGGTTACTGATGCGTGCTAATGCATAACTGATTATCATCATGATAATAAATATGCCACTCCAAACTGTGGTTTCCCAGGCAATGGTTGTCGTTAATGAGAGGGTGGCAAAATACCCACCGCCAAAACAAATTGTCCAAAGGACACTATTGAGATGCCAGTGTTTGGGCCATCGTGCGTGGCTAATCTCGACAATCAGCGCTGCGCCAATCATAATTATGGCAAACCGCCATTCGCCTTTGATGGCAATTTGGCTGAAGGTAAGAATGATGGTGATGATGGTGAACGTGCCAAACGGAATTGACTTGAGGCGCATCCAGGTCCATACACCACTCCACATTGCCACAAAAATAAAGAGACTCGATGACCCTTGACCAATTAATGCCTCACCACCACCATAAATTTCTGCATAGACTGCTGTAAGTGGCGAATGTGACACAAAGATATTCCATCCCAGTACAGTTGGAACAGTCATGACGAGTGCACTAGCACGGGTATGGGGATGATTGAAACGGATCAAACGACCGATTTGCCAAATTGTCGTGATGAGTGTCATATTGAGGAGCAGGTAGCCTGGATTCACCAAATGAAGATATGCAGTGTCAATAGAATTGGTAACATGCCAGCCGATATCAAAGAGGGTGGCACCAAGGGTTGCCACGAGTGGCCAGCGTAGCGGTGCCACGAACCAAATCCATAGGGCTGCGAGTAGACCGCTGCCTATCAAGAGCCAATGCCATATCCCAATCCCCCACATCCCAGTATGTCCCAAAAACACTGCGCGACTATTGAGTAAATTTGCGAGCAAGATAGTCGATACAATGGCTATTGCAGTATGCGGTGATTGCAGGCGTGTTGTCATGACAAGTCATCTTGCTAAACATATTGGATATAAATATATTTTAACGGATAATTTGTCTAAGCTATCATACTAATGCGTGAAGTTATCGCTCTTTTTTGATGTGGATAACACTACTCCACTCGCGTGCATTGCAATTATCAACCAATTGTTGTGATGATGTTACGCCAAAGAAATCTTCAATGTGTTTAATGGTGCGGCGGACGGTGTCAAGATGAAGCTGAGTGGTCGTTGCAATTGATTCAGCCGGTGCATTCTGGAGCAACGCATCAAGGATTTCGCATTCGACCAAGTCGAGTGTCGGTGCATAACACTGGTGGATGCGCGTTATTACATGGCGATCGTGGTCGCTGTTTTCGGACAACGCAGATGAGATATGCGCATGATGCATATGCCTAATGTCTTTCTAGCGCACTGGACGCATACACAAGATGGGTGTGGCGACGTACACACAGAAACTATTACCTTTAACGTAATTGGTTTACGGATTGTAACATAAGTTTATTGAATGGCAAACGAGATGTGGCAGGGAGTAGACACAAAATGGAAATACTGCCGTAAGATGCCACACGTCCAATAGATGCAACGGTTTTGTTCGGTTTGACGGATTGCGGGATTTGCATATAATCGGTATGAGCAATTTTCCCGCTCTGTGTGTGCCAAATGACATAGGGCAGGTGTGTAGTGATGCCGATACACCATGTAGTGCATCGACATCATTGTTATATGAGTCATATCACACGGCACGAGATATGGCGGGTGCATGTGAGGAGAAAGCATGAGAAAGGACGCACAAGTGAGCGCAAAGCGGGCATCAGCCTTTTTGCTTGGCTCAGCGCTGTTGCTAGCCGGATGTACCAATCTGCCAGCAACGACGGTGTACACGTATGGTGACCATGCCACGCGTATTATGGATGATTTGCTCAAGCCAGTGTTTTGGATGGCGTTGGGCGTCTTCTTAATTGTGCAAGGCGCATTGGTGTACACGGTATGGCGCTTTCGCGCAAAGCAAGATAACTCAACGACCATTCCTGCACAGGTTCATGGCAACACCAAAATCGAAATCGCTTGGACGATTGCACCAGCTATTGTGGTGCTTGTAATTGCCGTGTTGACGTTTCGGACTCAAGCCGCAAATTCATATCAACCACCTGAAGCCATCAAGATTAAGGCGATTGCCCACCAGTGGTGGTTTGAGTTCCAGTACAACGACGGTGCGTTGGTAACTGCGAGCGACATGTACATACCGGTTGGACAGCCTGTACAGATTCAGCTTGAGGCTGCTGACGTGATGCACAACTTCTGGGTACCGAAGTTGGCCGGCAAGACTTACATGATTCCTGGCAAGACAAACTACTTATCATTTACTGCGAACGAACCCGGCATTTACCGGGCGTTTTGTGCGGAGTTCTGTGGTGAAGCTCATGCGCAGATGCGTTTCCGCGTGATTGCTGTTGAGCCAGCAGAATTCGCCAAGTGGCAAGAGTTGTACGCTGCACGCCCAGCAGCTCCAAGCACAACGATTCAGGTATTGGGTGTGACGGGTGATGCGCAACGCGGTGCAGCATTATTTGCGGACGCCAAGAAGCAATGTATTAGCTGTCACGTGGTAGATGGTGTTGAGGGTGCAGTCGGCAAGATTGGGCCAAACTTGAGCCACTACGGAAGCCGTGTCACGATTGCTGCAGGCGTATTGCCATACAGCCACGAGAACTTAGCAAAGTGGTTGAAGAATCCTGAGGCCGTTAAGCAAGGCAACTTGATGGGTAAGGTGATTGGTGAGGGCAAGGCTGTGGCGTTGACCGACCAAGAGGCTGCCGATTTGGTTGCATACCTCGATAGTATGAAGTTGACCATCACTCTTCCGGAAGAGAAGTAAGGAGTTCGATAATGGCGATTGCTGAGCAACACGTCACCTCAACGCACAGCGGCAGCGCCACCAGTGAGGGCTTCTCATGGCGCTCATGGCTGGCCACCGTTGATCATAAGAAAATCGGTATCATCTACATCATCAGCGCCTTTGCCTTCTTCATTCTGGGCGGTATCGAGGCGATGTTGATCCGTGTGCAGTTGGGTATGCCCAACAACACGTTCTTGAGCGCTGATGTCTACAATCAGCTCTTCACCATGCATGCCACTACTATGGTGTTCTTGGTCATCATGCCCATGAACGTCGGTATCGGTAACTACATCGTGCCATTAATGGTCGGAGCTCGCGATATGGCGTTTCCTCGTTTGAATGCCTTGTCAATTTGGCTCTTCTTGGGTGGTGGTTTGTTGCTCTACTTCAGCTTCATCGCTGGTGGTGCACCAAACGGCGGTTGGTTTTCATACGCCCCACTTACCCAAACCCGTTACTCGCCAACCTCAGGTATGGACTACTGGGTGCTTGGTCTTGGCTTGACCGGTGTGGCTTCGATCGCTGGCGCGCTCAATTTCATTGTCACCGTCCTTAACATGCGTGCACCAGGGATGACCCTTAACCGCATGCCATTGTTTGTGTGGATGAACTTGGTCGTCAGCTTTATCATCATCTTCGCATTCCCAACCTTCACCGTTGCTTCGATCCAGCTCCTGTTCGACCGCCAGTTTGGCGCGGCTTTCTTCAACCCAGCCTTGGGCGGTGATGCCGTGTTGTGGCAGCACTTGTTCTGGTTCTTTGGTCACCCTGAGGTCTACATCTTGATCTTGCCGGTCATGGGTATGGTCTCAGAGGTACTGCCTACCTTTTCACGCAAGCCCATCTTCGGGTATGCATTTGTGGCCTACTCGGGCGTTGCCATCGGCTTCTTGGGCTTCATTGTGTGGGCACACCACATGTTCGGTGTCGGTCTTGGCCCGATGGCCAACGCCTTCTTTGCTGGCGCCAGCATGGTGATTGCTATTCCAACTGGTGTCAAAATCTTCAACTGGATTGCGACGATGTGGGGTGGCGATGTGCGCTTGACCACCTCGATGCTCTACGCTATCGGCTTCATCTCGATGTTCATCATCGGTGGTATCAGTGGTATCACCTTGGCATCGCCACCGATTGACTTGCAGCAGACCGACTCATACTACGTCGTCGCCCACTTGCACTATGTGCTCTTCGGCGGTTCGATTTTGGGTCTCTTCTCGGGTGCCTTCTATTGGTTCCCCAAAATGACCGGGCGCTTGCTTGACGAGAAGCTAGGCAAGATTCAATTCTGGCTGATGATTGTGTCGTTCAACCTGACCTTCTTCCCCATGCATATTGTTGGTACAGAGGGTATGCCACGTCGTATCTACACCTACGAGGCCGGCATGGGTTGGGAGATTTGGAACTTAATCGAGACCGTAGGGACGTTCTTGTTGGCGTTCTCGGTGCTGATGTTTGTGTTCAATGTGTTTAAGAGTTTGCGCAATGGTGCAGTTGCGAGTAATGATCCATGGGATGCATCAACGTTAGAGTGGACCATTCCTTCACCACCGCCGTCATACAACTTCCTCCATACTCCAGTGGTGACCAGCCGCCGCCCATTGTGGGACGCCAAGTACCCACATGCAGCCGGTGACGATCACGGTCATGTAAGCAAGCCATCACCGGTGCGCTACGAATACACCGATGAGAACACGCCGGGCGCCAAGGACATCCACATGCCCAGCTTGACCTTTAGCCCGATGATTTTGTCCGGTGGTTTGACGATTGCCTCACTCGGCTTCATCTACATCAACCAAGCCATTTTGGGCTTGCCCACGCGCGTTGCTGCCCTTGGCTTTATCGCCATCGGTGCCGTAATGGTCTTTGTGGCCATCCGTGGCTGGGTCGTCGACTCACGCAAGGACTCGCCGTACATGGGGCATCACCACTAGAAAGCATTGAGGGCGCAGCGATGTACAGTCGCTGCGCCTGATGAGGAGGATTCATGAGCAGTTCTGCAAGTCATGCACACCACGGCGAGGCCGGCCAAAAGCCGCTCGTTGGTTCGATGGGTGTGGATAGCCGCAAGTTGGGGTTGTGGGCCTTTATCGGTTCAGAAACCTTGTTCTTTGCGACATTGATTGTGACCCACTTGATTTTCTACGCTCGTACCAAAGAGGTTCTTAATGGCGCTGGCATCCTCAAGGAGCTTGACCCACGCCTCAACTATCTCGGTATCGAGTTGACCACCGTGTTGGCCTCATTGTTGCTTGCTAGCTCGTTAACGATGGTGTTGGCATTAGCTGCATCCAAAGCACGCGACTGGAAGAAGTTCCGCTTCTGGCAGATGGCTACCATCTTGCTCGGCGCGTCGTTCGTGGGCGGTCAGATTTATGAGTTCTCCCACTTGTATCATGTGGGTCTCAAACTTGCACCGTCGTACTCACTGCACATCAGTGACGAGGTCTATAACACCTTGGCATCGCTCAATCTTGATCCATCCATTCTCAAGTTAGGTGAGGATCATGGACATAAGGCTGCGATTGTTCCAAGTCTGTACGGCGTGACATTCTTTGTGATGACCGGGTTCCACGGATTGCACGTGACCATCGGTATCATCTGGTTGCTTGCTGTATACGTCAAGGTGAACAAGTTCCCCGATTCACCAGAAAACCCGATGGATATCGAGTTGGGCGGTCTCTACTGGCACTTTGTTGACTTGGTGTGGGTAGCAATCTTCACCATTGTCTATTTGATGTAGGAGGGGTGCATGGCAAATCATGACGCACATGTGGAGCACCACGAGGCCCACGCCGAGCATAGCACGCGCTTTTATTGGATTGTCGGTTTGATTCTTGCAGTGGTGACTGCAGTCGAGGTTGCTATCTTCTTGGTACAAGATCTGTTCCCACATGAGCTTTTCTTGGCTATCTTGATGATTTTGATGGTGGCCAAGGGCGCTGGTGTGGTGATGTACTTCATGCACATCAAGGGCGACTTCAAGATTTTCCAATTCTTGTTTGTCGTGCCGTTCTTGATGGCTGTCTCATTGGTGCTTGTGATGTCAACGCTCTTCTCAGGGCATGGTGGTATCGCTGGTTAGGGCACACGAGTTGTACCGCCACAGGCGTTGTCCTGTGGCGGTTTTTGTTGCTCATCAGCCCGAATGTTGTAAGATAAAGAGGGTTAAGTATTTGAGGTAATGTGATGAATTTATATGCCTGGAACTTCGAACCTGGCCTTTTGATGGCCTTGACGCTTCTTACCGTTGGCTATTTGCTCATTACTGGTCCATTGGCGCGACGATGGGGTGTAGAACCCGCTACTGTGGTCGAGCGTAATCGTTTTTTGTTGGCGTTATTGTTGATGCTGGTAGCACTTGTGTCGCCGATTGACACACTCTCGCTGGTATCATTGTCGATGCACATGGTCCAACATTTGATTCTGATGATACCAGTGGCAATTTTGTTGATTGGGAGTATTCCTTCATCGCTTGGCAGCGTATTGTTTCGCAATAGTAGCGTATTGGCGCTTGGCCAAGCTATTGTTAACCCTATCGCTGTGCTGATTATCTCAAATGCGATTTTGATTGGCTGGCACGTGCCTGCTAATTATGATTTGGCGGTGCGAGACCAAAACATCCACGTACTAGAGCATGTGATGTTTATCGTGGGGGCTTTTTTGGCATGGTGGCCGGTCTACAGCCCACTCCCGCAGTTGCCGCGATCGACACCCGGATCGTTGATGCTATTTCTCTTCTTCATGTCGATTCCACCGACCATTATTGGCGCATTGTTGACGTTTGCCGGTTTTGTGGTCTACCCTGCCTACGAAGGGGTTGCTCGCCCGTGGGGCATGACCGCACAAGCTGATCAAGAGCTGGCTGGCTTGATTATGTGGCTGTTTGGTGGCTTGATTTACTTTGCCATTTTGACCGTCATCTTCTTCCGTTGGTTCAATCGTCCTGGTGATGATAGTAGCGTTTAATAGACAAAGAGGTCATTGATGGAGCCATTTATTCGGACGTATCCGCCCAAACGTCCCCAAGGTGCGCGACATGTGTGGTATGTGATGCGCGGTGAGGATTTGGTGGTCGACGTGAATGCGCCGGCTGAACCACTTGCTGGTGATCCACATGGCCCGCATAGCATTTCTATCGCTCAGCACTTCCCGCTTGGGACGCAAGGTGAGATAGCTGTGCATGCTGCATCAGTTGCGCCTGATTGTGAGCTCTCCGAGGGGTTACAGGCAGTCAACTTGCGCACCCTGATGAACCATCCCGGTGTGACTCCTGAGGTGGTTGCTGCGGCGAGTTATGCCAAACAACTCGTTGAGTTCCGCACGTTGCATCGTTTTTGTACGCGCTGCGGCAAACCATACCGCGCTATAGAAAACAATTGGGGCTACCGGTGTGATCCGTGTGCGTTCGAGATTTTTCCGCCCGTTAGTCCAGCCATCATCGTCCTCATCCACGACGGCCCAGATCGTGTCTTGTTGACCACCAAAACTGGCTGGGGCAATCGCTATAGCTTGGTAGCTGGTTTTGTTGAACCGGGAGAGAGTTTCGAGGCCTGTGTTGCCCGTGAGGTGCTCGAAGAAGTTGGCGTGCAAGTGCATCAGATTCGTTACGTGGGCAGTCAGAATTGGCCGTTCCCACATCAGGTTATGGTCGGGTTTTTGGCCAAGTACAAAAGTGGTGACATCCAAATCGATGCCGAGGAGTTGGCTGATGGGCGCTGGTTTGAACGTGATGCTATGCCGCTTACTCCACCCTCGACGGCGATTTCTGGGCAGATTCTTGATATTTGGTTGCGTCGTGAGATTGAACACGGCATGATTGCGGGCTTTGACTACCACGAATAAATGATGCGTTGATGATTCTATTGCCAAATTTGCATTGAATTTTCAGATTCTTCTTATGAATCTCTTATGTATGTGCAGATTTGGCGTGGTATGATTAGGACATCAAGTGGTGATTGCGACGGTCATCACAATATCGGCAACGATATCTCGCTTCACGTCGCCCCCTAATCCTCCCGGGGCAACCCGGTTTCCACACATGGTGGGTGGTGAGCTTTGCTCCCACCCACTCCTCTTTTATTGGGCTACGGTATAATGCACGTAACGCACCAACCTCTACGCACAAAGGATGTTTGTTATGCCGCAACGTTCACGACTTGGTGTGATTGTCAGTGGGTCGCTGACCGATGGACTCACCGCGCGCATTGATGGCAGTCAATCGATTGAAGCATTGCGTGTCGGCCAGTTTTTGTTGGTTGAAGGGCGTCAGCATGAGTTTTTTGCGATGCTGACCGATGTTGAATTAGCCGCCACCTCACCTGGCGTGTTGCTTGATCCACCGAGTGATGACTTGTTCATGCAAGAGGTGCTCGCCGGCACCACGACCTATGGCACGATCGACTTGCGCCCATCATTGATGTTGCCACGCGATCTTACCGAGGGTATGCTCCCTGTCAAAACCATCCCGGCTCATTTTTCGCCGGTATACGAAGCCAACGAAGGCGACTTTACGCGTGTCTTTGGTAGCGAAGATGCCACGCATTTTGAGATAGGGCGACCACTCGATATGGATGTTCCAGTGTGTATTGACTTGCATCGTTTGGTCGAACGCTCGAACGGTGTATTTGGCAAAAGTGGCACTGGCAAGAGCTTTTTGACGCGGTTATTGCTTAGTGGCACGATTAAATCTGGCGTCGCAGCAAACTTAATTTTTGATATGCATTCTGAGTACGGCAACGACGCAACGTCGGAGGGTGGAGGTTTTGTTAAGGGACTCCGCAAAATATTCGGTACGAGTGTGCGTATTTATACACTTGACGCAACCTCATCTCAACGCCGTGGTTCGAGCTATGATCACGAAGTGCTGATTGGCCTTAATGAGATTGAGGTCGATGACGTGCTCCTCATCCAACATGAGCTCAATCTCAATGCAACGGCTGCCGAATCAGCGTATCGGTTAGTTGACCAACATCACGACAAATGGCTACGCACGCTCCTCGATTGGACACCAGATGAGCTCCAAGCGTTCGCTGAGACTACCGGCACCCACTACGGCTCGTTAAGCGCGCTCAAGCGCAAGCTCGAGTCATTGCGCCGGCGTGAGTATGTCCGCGATCACGTGAACGGGTCTGTCATCAATACGCTGATTGATGAGCTTATGGCAAAAAAGCACGTCGTGCTTGAGTTCGGTCGATTTGATAACGCCATCGATTATATGCTCGTGGCTAATATCATCACGCGCAAAATCCACCAGCGCTGGCGCGAACGTACCGAGGCGTATTTGACAAGTAAAGATCCTGCGGATAAACCACCACAACTTGTCATAACTATCGAGGAAGCGCATAAGTTCCTCAATCCACTTTCAGCCAAACAAACCATTTTTGGAACTATTGCCCGTGAGATGCGCAAGTATAGCGTGACGTTGCTGGTCGTTGATCAGCGTCCATCATCAATTGATAGTGATGTTATGAGCCAGCTTGGCAGTCGTGTGACTGCACTCTTGAATGATGAAAAAGACATTGATGCGGTGTTTACTGGTGTTAGTGGTTCATCAGCATTGCGAACCGTATTGGCCACGCTGGATTCGCGCCAACAGTGTTTGATTTTGGGGCATGCAGTGCCGATGCCAGTCGTGGTACGGACTCGCCCGTATGATGAGCAATTCTACAAAACCATGGCACAGGGATACTCTGTGGCTGGGCAGGTCGTTGCCAAACCGCTCCCAACAAGTGATGACTTGTTTGGACCGAACGAGTAGTGAGTTAAGGGATAGGCGTGATTGTTGCATCGATGCCGTATTGCATCAAATTACCCATACGCACGCGCGCCAAAACCGCCATTTCTTGACGATTTGCAGCCTCTGCAACGCGCGCTGCTTCACCAAACAACTCTATGGCGGTTGTTACATCGCCACGCGCTTCTGCGACTCCTGCGGCCAACAAGATGCCCTCTGGGTATGTCTTTGTGGTTTGCTGGAGGAGCTCAGCATCTGCGGCGGCACCAGCGAAGTTGAGTGCCAACAGACGCATGTTGCCACGTTGATAGAGAAGCGTGTTGCGATCGTCGGTGTTTGCTTGGAGTGATTGCCATAGTGATGCCGCTTGTGCGGTGTTGCCGTTTATTTCGGCAAGCACGGAGAGCCAGAGTTTGGTTTCGGCATCATCGGGGAATGTACGATGTTCGGTTTGGGCGAGGGCGTAGGCGTCGGCGGATTTACCGGATACCGCTAGATCGAGAATCGTATTGGTGTCAGGCGTCGGCGGTGCAGTTACCACCGCATAAATGACGATCGCCAAGATGATGGTGATGATACTGGTAGAAGTAATCAGACGCTTTTGTTTGATGGTGCGACGTTGCGCTGCAAGAGCAAGTAGCGCATGCCCGTGAATACTTGTCGCAGGAATTGGCGTGCCGGCGTTTGCTTTGGCAAATCGTTCTGCCTCTCGCATTGCCCGTCCGACCAATGCCTCGATGCGTACGAGTTCACTATTAATATCAAGCCCTTGAGACTCACATTCGTCGGCAATACGACGAATGTCATCAAGAATTGCCAAAAATTGCTGTGCGCCACCTGGCTGTTGATCGTAGACTAAAGCCATTGGCTCGGCACGATCAAGAGCTTGTCGCAACATAGGCATTAGTGGTTGTGATGGTGTACTCATAACGCGGTGTGTCATCTCTCTGATGGATATGATGTTGTCGTCAATGGTATAATGCCAATCAGTGAAATAGATTAGTCAAAGGTAGCATACCATATGCGTTTAGTGATTGTTCGTCATGGCGAAAGTGAATGGAATCGAATCGGACGGTATCAAGGGCAATATGATGCTCCTTTGTCTGAGATGGGTGTGCGCCAAGCAGAGGCGCTTGCCGAGCGCTTGCGCACCGAAAAATTCCATACCATCTATGCAAGCCCACTTCAGCGCGCACGGTTGACTGGTGAGGCTGTGCACAAATTCCATCCAGAAACTCCGTTCGTGATTGAGCCTGCAATCATCGAAATCGATCATGGCGAATGGGCTGGATTAATGGTTGATGAGGTTATTGCGAAGTTTGGCGATGGATTGCGTGAGTGGCGTCTGCATCCAACCCGTTCGCAAATGCCCGGTGGTGAAAGCTTTAGCAATATTTTGAAGCGTGTGTTGGATTTCAAAGAGCACTTGCTCAAAACACATCCCGATCAAACTATTTTGATTTCGACCCATGATGTGGTCGTCAAAATCTTGGTCGCTGATGCGCTCGGCATGCATATGGACGGCATGAATCGCATCTGGGTTACGAATGCCAGCATCTCGGTCATTGAGTATGAATCTGATTTGACATATCTTGCTAGCCTCAGTGAAGCCTCACACTTGAGCAAGCTTGAGGTCGTCCGCGGCGCTTGGTAAGTCGCGCATTATCTGACAGTGCGGTAACGATAGTCATCATCGTTACCGCAATTTTGTGACAAAAGCACGACAATATGTGTGCAATCGTGTTGCATTGACAGATGAAGACTTTGTGATATAGTTAACGCACTACGATTGTCGTAGCAGACAAAGAGGGTATCGGCATGCAGCTTGCGACCTCCCAAATAAATACGTCCGGAGCAGGGAGGATGCAGCTCAGTGAAATAATGCATGCCACCGGTTTGCATGCAGATTTTGCATCAGTAGAGCAGCATATTTTGGCGCGGATACGATCGCATCAGGGTGCCATTCAAGAGGCTGGCTTATATACGATGCAAGCGGGCGGCAAGCGTTTGCGTGTCATGATGGTGTTGTTGGCTGCAAAAGTCGCTGAATACGATTTTTCACGGGCGGTACACCCTGCGGTGGCCATTGAGTTGTTGCATGCAGCATCACTTGTGCACGATGATTTGGTGGATCATGCTGGCTCACGACGTGGTCGGACCACTGTGCATAAGCGTTGGAATCGCACAGTTGCGCTGGCCGTAGGCGACTTTTTGTTTGGCTTGGCCGCACGCGAGTTAGCCGATGAGCCAGACCCACGCATCATTGGTTATTACGTGCAAGCGGCACAGCGCATGGTAGAAGGTGAATTAAATCCGGTAACCATGGTGGAGCCGTTTGATCAAGCGGCTGCGCAATATTACCGTAAAATCGGCAATAAAACGGCAGTCTTGTTTGAGGCTGCATGTCGTGCCGGTGTCGCTGTTGCAGGTGGAAGCGAACGCGCAGTAGCTGCACTTGGACAGCTCGGCTATGAGCTCGGACTTGCATTTCAAATTGTTGATGATATTTTGGACATGGTTGAGAGCGAAGCAGTGCTGGGGAAGCCTGCAGGGAATGATTTGCGAGAAGGAACAATAACGCTGCCGTTGCTTCTCGCTGCACAACGAAGCGACAATCCGATATTGCGACAAATCACGCAAGGGCCAATTGTTGCAGAGCAGGTGCCAGCGGTCATTGCTGCCATTATGGCGGCAGGTGGAATTGATGCTGCATACGAGGCTGCCGAACAATGTGTGCATCGTGGGTTAGCGCAACTCGAAGTACATGCTCCAGCTGATGTGTATGCGGCGTTTAGTACAATAGGCGAAACGATTCTCCGACGTCGATCTTAATTATCGTGTGTTGACGCCCCCCTGTGATGCATAAGCGCCACAGGGGCTTTTATACTTCAGTAACATATAACATTTTGTGCCACACATCCAGAGATTGACCATAATCGTATCAAATCATAGATGCACATTAAATTGTGCGTGCGGTTTGCCCGGCACAGAATGTGAGATGAAAAATGTCAATCAAACCTGTTTCAGATGAATTAGATATGTTGAATGGGCCTGATGCACGGTGGACAGACGAAGTCGCAGAAGAATTTGTCACTGATGATTTGCGCAAAGACGATATTGTCGAAGACTCGGTGCAGATGTATTTGCGTGAGATTGGTCAGGTTCCCTTGCTCAATGGTGCACAAGAGATTGATTTGGCGCAACGCATGGAAGCAGGGATATGTGCGCGTGAGATCCTGCAGCACCTTGTACATACCACTGAGCTACATACGACGACCGAGATGACGCAGTTTGTCATGCAGATGCCGCATACAACCAATGTACAGACGTGGTATCAGGCATGGATAGCGCATGGGGGGCAACTCCAGGATGTGCCACAGATAATCGTGTTAGCGAGTCAACATAATCTATTGCAACGGCCTGTTGTTGTAGATGTGGTTTTTGACGAGCAGGCTGAACTCGTACGTGAGCGCGAGCGCTTGATTACGATGGCGGGTATGACAGGTATTGCGCCTTTTGCTCCACTCTATATACGGCTCGTGCAACATGGGTATGCACCTGATACGTTGTTGGCATGGATGCTAGGCGGGCTACCGGAAAACGCACGAATAATGGTAGCCGTCACAGATCGCGAGCAACGCCAACTCAAGCGGCGCATCGATGATGCTGAGGAGGCACGCCGTCGTTTGATTCAGGCAAATTTGCGCCTCGTCGTCAGCGTTGCCAAGAAGTATATCGGTGGCCCATTATCGTTCATGGATCTGGTGCAAGAGGGGAACATCGGCCTGATGCGTGCCGTTGAGAAGTTCGATTATCTGCGCAAAAATCGCTTTTCTACCTATGCGACGTGGTGGATTCGTCAGGCGGTAACGCGTGCCATCGCGGAGCAGAGTCGCTTGATTCGTTTGCCTGTGCATTTGAGTGATGCAATTGGTCAAATGCGTCGTGCCACTCGTATCCTTGAGCAAGGGCTTTCGCGTGAGCCAACGCCCGAAGAAGTAGCAGCCGAGCTCGGCATCTCTGATCGGAAGGTACGTCGCTTGCTCCAGGCATCAGCACAACCAATTTCACTCGAACAACCCATAAACAACGATGGCGAAGGCCACATTGGTGAGTTATTGGCCGATGAAATCAGTGATACGCCGATTGATATCGCAACCCGTCACATGCTCCAACAAGATGTCGCCTCGGCATTGAGTGAATTGCCAGAGCGCGAACGAGCGATTCTGATGATGCGCTATGGCTTGAATGATGGACGTCGCCGGACGCTCGAAGAGGTGGGAGTGGCGTTCGGTATTACGCGTGAACGTACCCGCCAAATCGAGGCCGATGCGTTGCGTTTGTTGCGTTCGCCCCAGTTTGGTGCGCGCCTCCAAGGCTATCTCGAGTAACTTTACTGCCGTACAGCGGTGCAGGGCTTGCCCTGCACCGCTGTTTTGATTAGGCGACCGAGCGCCGTTTGATCATCATCGTCATCTCACCTTGCTGGACCACTGCACCGTGTTGGTTGATGACCTGTACACCATAGGTGACGATGCCGCGCTCAGGGTTTTTGGTAGGGCGCAGATTAGCAACGGTGAGCACCGCATGAATCGTATCGCCGAATCGAATCGGCGCCGTGAAGTTCCAGTTTAATCCTAAGAACGCAATAATTCCATCTGGGTCCAGATCAGTGCGATACTTGAGACCATTGACAATCGAGAGACCGAGAAGCCCATGAGCGATGCGTTCACCAAACGGCGAGTCTTTCATATATTCGGCATCGGTATGGAGTCGATTAAAGTCGCCGGTGAGCATGGCAAACATGCTGACCTCGGTTTCGCCAATAGTTCGTGCCGGGGTAATCATCTGGAGCCCGACCTCGTAGTCCTCATAAAAGTGATAGCGTGCCATGGTGATACTCTCCTGTGTATATACAAAAGCGGCGACGCGTAGATACGCATCGCCGCTATCATGCTTACCGGGGTGATACTCTACTTCTCCATTGCCTCTTTGACCAAGCGTGCGATATCAGTGGGGAGCTCTGCGACATGCACACCAACGGCTTGCAAGGCCTCGATCTTCTCTTGGGCGGTACCTTCGCCACCTGAGATGATGGCACCAGCATGACCCATGCGCTTGCCCTCGGGGGCGGTGCGTCCGGCGATGAAGCCGACGACGGGCTTGGTGACATGCTTGCCGATGTAGCGAGCGGCGTCTTGCTCAGCCGTGCCACCGATTTCGCCGATCAAGACAATTGCCTTGGTCTCGGGGTCGTTCTGGAACTGCTCGAGCACATCGATGTAGTTGGTGCCGATGATTGGGTCACCACCGATACCGACGATTGAGCTCTGGCCGAGCCCAATGCGGGTCAAGGCATCGACGGCCTCGTAGGTCAACGTACCACTCTTTGAGACGATACCGACTGGGCCAGGGATGGCAATGTTGCCGGGGATGATGCCGACCTTGGCTTGACCAGGGGTCAACAGACCGGGGCAGTTGGGTCCAACCAAGCGCGCGCCACATTCTTTGACATAGGCATAGGTGCTGACCATGTCATTGGCAGGAATGCCTTCAGTGATACACACAATTAAGGCAATCCCAGCTGCTGCAGCCTCGCGGATGGCGTCTGGTGCAAATGCGGCCGGCACATAGATAATTGAGGTGTTGGCACCGGTAGCCTTGACGGCGTCAGCTACTGTATTGAAAATCGGCACTTGACCGTCAATGGCGGTCTGCCCAGCGCGACCTGGTGTGACACCAGCAACCACGTTGGTACCATACGCCACCATTTGGCGGGTGTGGAACTCACCTTCACGACCGGTGATTCCTTGTACAACTAACCGCGTATTGCGGTCGACGAGAATGCTCATCTGCGTTACTCCCAAAATTATCCCTTTTGCCGTGCTATCCTAGCATGATAATAGCTTTTCAGCAAATAATCCGTTTTATCCCTCCTTCATACGAACTCGCTCATGTGATTTGGATAAACTAACTGCACACCACGCCAACATTCCTGCTACTCTGCGGTCGTGTGCATGTGCTTTATTTGAAAAAAACGATATATTTGTATATTATGCACAAATAAAAAGGCTTGCACTCATATGAAATATACAATACTATACAAATGGGTTCGAAAAACATTGCATGGCAAGGAGGCCACCCAATGGATCACACACACGTAGAACAGTCGTACAGCGACGAAGTCATGACACAAATCCCAGAAGCAGAGCAGATGTTGCGCGCTATGGGAATTGAGCGGAGCCACACGCGTTTGCAAGTACAAGCAGAGGCGGCTTCTTTGGATACTGAGACGATGATGGCTGCTCTTGACCTCAAGTTGCGCCGCCACAAGCCACAGATGAGTCCTGACAAACTCAACTAAACTCGCAAGATTGCGTCCTCCCCCTCTCCTCGTACAACAGCGTACGGCGAGAGGGGGCTTTTTGTGGTGATGATGCTGGTACAATACAGGTTGCATTTGTAAGTGAGGGGATCGGCATGCAACAGACTGTTTGGCGCACAGCGCGTGACTACGGCATCATCACGTTTGGTGCATTGCTTTCAGCGACAGCGGCGCGGTCGTTTTTGGTGCCCAATGAAGTCGTTGCAGGTGGCGTGACGGGCCTTGCCATCATGTTAAATTCGTTGATTGAGCTGCCAATCGGCTGGCTGATTATTGCGTTCAACATCCCGCTATTTATCTTCGGCTTTCGCATGCTCGGCGGTCTCAAGTTTGCGTTACGCACCGTTTATGCCACAGTGTTACTTGCCTTTGGTATCGACTATATTGCGCCGTTTTTGCCAATAGTGACAGATGATCCATTGCTGTATAGCATCTACGGTGGCCTACTCGACGGCATCGGCATGGGGCTAGTACTGCGCGTCGGTGGTACAACCGGTGGAACCGACATTATTGCACGCATTGTCGAGCGGCGCTATGGCGTGGCACCGGGGCGAGTGATTCTGCTGGTCGATATTGCGATATACGTGGGGGCATTCTTTTTGTATGGTCCCGAGAAAGCGCTGTACGCCCTGATTGTGGCTTTTATTGCCACGCGGGTGATTGATGCCACCTTGGCTGCTGGCAAGGGCTCACGCCAGCTGTTTATTATTACGCAGGAGCCAAATGCGATTGTGCGCGATGTCTTTGCTGAGCTTGGCCGTGGCGTGACACTGCTTGAGGGGCGTGGCGGGTATACGCACCGCAAGCGCAATATTTTGGTGTGTGCGGTGGCACGTAGCGAGGTGGGCGTCATCAAAGCAATTGTCAATACGCATGACCCTAAGGCGTTTGTGATTATCGGCGAGGCACTCGAGGTGCTTGGTGAGGGCTTTACGCATCCGTCGACATTGCCCAACTCGCCGGTGCCACTGGCGAGCGAGCACTCGACGTTGCCACTTGATGCCGATGATGATAGAGTGATACCACCTGCAGGTTAAGTGATTTTGCAAGAAAGCGTCAACCGATGACGACATCCAAACCTCTGCCCGTGAGTGAGGCCGTGATTACTGCGGCGACGCACGCATTCAGGACACCCTTTCATTTGTATGATGAGACGACGATTCGCCAGGCAGTACGCCGTCTCAATCGCGCATTTGCCTGGGCGCCTGGTTTTCGCAATTATTTTGCCGTGAAAGCGACACCGAACCCGGCGATTTTGCGCATTGTCAACGAAGAAGGATGTGGACTCGATTGTAGTTCGTTTGCTGAGCTAATCATGGCCGGGCGCTTGGGGCTTCGTGGCGATGCCATCATGTTCACCTCGAATAACACGCCGATTGACGAGTACCGTATGGCACTCAAACTAGGTGCGCATATCAACTTTGATGATGTTGGGCATCTCGATTACTTGCTGGCACATGATGTGGCACTGCCCGAGCTGGTGTCGTTCCGGTATAACCCAGGTGCTGAGCGTGAGGGTAATACGATTATTGGCCGCCCGGCAGAGGCCAAATTTGGGGCAACCAAGGCGCAGTTGTTGGCCGGGTATGCGCAGGCCAAAGCATTAGGCGTGACGCGGTTTGGGTTGCATACCATGATTGCCTCGAATGAGCGTAATGCCGATTATTTTGTGACCACGGCTGACATGCTCTTTCAGTTGGCGGCTGATATCTACCGTGAGCTTGGGATTGCATTTGAGTATATCAATCTCGGTGGTGGCATTGGGATCCCCTATCACCCCGACGATATGCCAGTTGATATCGAGCGTGTGGGTGCTGGTGTGGCGCGGGCATTTGATCAATATATCGTGCCCACTGGCATGCCAGCGCCGCGCGTATTGCTTGAATGTGGTCGGGTGATTAGTGGCCCAGCGGGAATGTTGGTGACCACAGTACGCCACGCCAAGAGCACGTATCGCAATTATGTGGGTGTTGATGCGTCGATGGCCGATTTGATGCGCCCAGGTATGTACGGGGCCTATCATCATATTACGGTGGTGGGTACGCCAACGCATGATACCGATGAGCACTACGATGTAGTGGGATCGCTGTGTGAGAACAACGACAAATTTGCGGTAAATCGGCAGCTCCCACAGGTCCATCCTGGCGACGTGATGGTGATTCACGATACAGGGGCACACGGGCGGGCCATGGGCTTTAATTACAACGGTAAGTTGCGCTGTGGCGAGGTGTTGCATACGAGTGATGGGCAGTTGCGTTTGATCCGACGGGCCGAGACGTATGATGATTTGTTTGCGACGTTGATTGAGGATACGGATGACGCGTAATGTAACGCATCAAGATATTGCCGATCGTGTAGGTGTGTCGCGCGCGACGGTATCGCTTGTACTCAATGGGCATAGTGCTAAGCGCGTGGCACCTGAGTTAGCTGACAAAATCCGGGCTGAAGCACAGTCCATGGGGTATGTGACAAATCGACTTGCGCGTACATTGCGTACCGGTGAATCACGTGTGTTGGCCTTGGTTGTGCCGAAAGTCGATAATCCGTTTTTTGGTGATGTCTATCTTGGGGCAGAATCTGCAGCACAGGCTGCCGGGTATACGTTGGCACTTGTTCACAGTCGCAATACGCAGTCGACGCAAGAGGTGGTTGTACAACATCTTGCCGAGCGCGCAATCGATGGGTTTGTCTTGTGGCAACCGATGAATCCAGCATTAACCAAACGCTATGCTAGTCGAATCACTACTGTTGAGCATCGTGTTCCCGGTGTTTCTGCAGTTGAATTTGCAGTGAATCAAGCGATGCACATGCTATTGATTCAAGGAGTCAAGCGTCATCAGCGAATTGTGCATGTGAGTGTTGATTTGCCCGATCCAACATTTGTGATGCGGCGAGAGGCATTTATCGCATTTGGACAGCAACATCCATTTCAGGCGCGACAAATTCGTGTACCACTCGATTTTGTCCAAATTGTGCAGATAATTGAGTCATTAATCAAGCAATTTGATGATCAGACAACGCTCTTCTGTTGTGACGACGATATGCTTGCAGCTGCTGTCTATCATTGTGCACTCAAAATGAAACGACGTATTCCGGAGGATATTGCGGTGACTGCTATTGGTGGCTCTACAGTGGCAGATATGTTATATCCAGCGTTGACACATGTCAAACTCCCGGCGTTTGCGCTTGGCGCGCATGCTATTGACTATCTTGTTACAACGCTCCAAGGGAAATCCCCCCAATCGGTGGTGCTGACTGGGACATATGTACCTGGTGCCTCTCTCTAAACCCATTACTTATGTATCGAATTAAAATCTCTTTTTGCATGTAGGGTAGATGTGTTTTATCATTTAGTTACTCGAGTAACTAAATGATGGAGACGTCAATGATGCACCGAAGAGTGTTAGGGTTAGCTACGCCAATTATTCTTGACATGATATTGCAAATGACAGTTGGTGTCGTAGACACCATATTTGTGTCATGGATTGGGATCGAGGCATTGGCTGGTATCGGTACTGCACAACAAGTAATTGGCGTGATAACGGCGATCTTTATGGCGATTTCGGTAGGTGCCACAGTCATGATCGCGAATGCAACCGGAGCAGGGGATTATGCGCGGCAGCAACAGATTATTGGTGGATCGCTCTGGTGGGGGAGCGTACTCGCACTATTAATTGGTGTGATGACGTGGTTTGGTGCTCCGTGGTTGATGAGTGGGCTTGGGTTGGCCGATGGGGCAGCGGTTATTGCGACTGATGCGCTCACATTGACGGGGATTGGCATGTGGTTATTGATGGCGCAGTTAGTTGCTGGGGCGTTGTATCGTGGGATGGGTGATGGACAGACTCCGTTACGCATTGGGGTTGTCGTGAATCTGCTCAACGGCGTGTTTGGGTACGTCCTGATGTTTGGGGTGGCTGACTGGAGTGGTATGGGTGCGATCGGGAGTGTGTGGGCAACGCTTTTGGCGCGTGCAGTTGGTGCGCTTTGGTTATGGCGTGGGTTATGGCAGCAGATGGGTGTAGTGCGTTTCGGGGATTGGTCAATCGCCACACAGTTGGGCAAGATTGGCGTCCCAACGGCATTTGAAGAGGTATTGATTTTGGGTGCGATGACGTTGTTGACGCCAATAGTTGCAGTGTTGGGTATCATCGATGTGGCGGCGCACCGCGTCATATTAACTGTGTTGCCGCTTGCGTATTTGCCGGTCATTGGTCTCACAATTGCGACGACCGCCTTAGTGGGACAATCCTCTGGTGCACATGAGATATCAAGTATTCCGCGTCTATTGGGTACCGCATTAGTATGGGGTATCGGTTGGATGATTGTGGTGATGTGCCTTTTGCTCATATGGCCAGAGCCGGTGGTGCGACTGTTCGTGAGTGATGCGACAGTAGTGCAGGAGATGTTGAACTCAGCGGTACCGGCACTACGATGGGCTGCACTCTGTTTGCCGTGGTGGGCTGCTTGTTTGATTATTGCAGGTGCGATGCGTGGGTTGGGGCAGACACGTGTGCCGTTGTTGGTGAGTGCGAGTGCGGTGTGGTTGACATTAGGGTTAGCATGGGTATTTGTAACGCGAATAACGCCAACGCCTGCCGGAGTTTGGCAGGCGCATCTTGTGTTATTCCCGATTGAAACACTTATTTTGGCAATGTGGTGGCGATTGATGGTATCTACACGTCGCGTTGCATCCAGTTGATGATGGCAGAATTGAAGAGATCAGGCCGCTCAAGATTACTCAAGTGGCCCACCTCGTCGATGATGACGGCGTGCCCGTGGGGGATTTGGGCGGCCATGGCCCGGCTTTCATCGGCGGGGATAATTGGGTCATGAGTGGCACCGATGATGAGCGTTGGCACGGTGATTTGAGGTAGGAGTGCAGATGCATCAGGACGTTCACGCATCATCAGTAGCGCATTGGCAATGGCGTGAGAGGGTGCTGATGCGGCCATATCGCGCACGATACGTTTGATGCCATTGCCGGTGAATTCAGACAACAGGCGTGGCAGCATGATATTGGCAATGGCTTCGGATCCTTGTTCGAGGGCGATCGCGGTATTCCGGCTACGGGTCGCTTTGGTGGACTCGTCGTCGGCGGCAGCGCGTGTGTTACACAAGGCGAGACGGTTGATGCGGTGTGGGGCAATGCGCCAGAGTGCGAGCGCAAGGTAGCCACCCATCGAAAGGCCGGCGACTGCCGCAGTCTCGATTTGGTATTCATCGAGAGTGTCAATGATGTGTTGGGCTAATTCATCGATATGCGTGGCATCAGCGGGAGTGCTCGGATGCCAATACGATGAGCCAAAGCCAGCGTAATCAAATGCGAGGATATGGTAACGATGTCCAAGTACGGCAAGTTGGGGTTGCCACATTTGATGATTCAGGGGGAACGCATGGAGCAGGATGAGCGGCGCCCCTTCGCCGTATTCGTGCGCAATAACCGGTTGCATAGAATTATCTCGTACAAAAATACATACTAGTATGGTTATACCATGCGTTTCATCTCTTTCCCATATTGACAGCATATACTACAAAGAGAATCACCGTGCTATGGAGATATCTGCGTGGTACAACGTCTGCTTATCGTCATTATTGCAATCACCAGCATCTTTATTGTGGCAGTCAGTGGATTATTATGGTCAACAATGAAACCACTTGCATTCATGCAAGCCACAAACGACACCAAGCTCATCCCTGACTGGATAGCAGTTACGGCTGATGGAGAGCTCCAGCTTCATCGTGACGGTGCGGTGGTGACTTTACGCAGTGATGCACTCCCTGAGGGATATGGATTGCCAGTGGTGTCACCGAATGGTGCGTATGTGGCTTTTGCTCGCGCCACAGAGACGACTATTGCGTTGACTGTCATTACACTTGCATCAGGTGAGATTATTGATCTCTACGCGATGCCCGGCAGTATGCCATTCGCGTTCATTTGGTCGCCGAACAGTAGCTATCTTGCTTTTTTGGTTGATGGTGGAAACGTGACGTATGTGGCGCATCGGGATGGTACCCAAATCACACAAGTTGCGCGAGGTGCGCCATCGTATATGCATTGGCGCAATGATAGCCAGATGCTGTTGTTGCATACAGGTGGTATAGGGCGTGTTGGTGGGATGATCTCAACGTATGACGTGGCTAGTGATACAATAACGGTCATCAGTAATGATCCTGCGAACTTTCAGGCGCCACAGTGGAATAATGAGGGTGATGGCTACTACTACGTCGCCGATCCACAACCGTTGGCAAACCCCAATGATGTGCCGCGTGCAGTGATTACGCAACAATTTCTTGATGGTCGCAGTCAAACAATTGCCGACGAGGGGCAAGCAACGGTGCGATTGATGCATGCACCAACAGGTGATGCACTTGCGTATATTGCTGCAACTGCTGACCAACGGGTGTTGCGTATTTGGCGCAATCAGCAGTTGATGACATTGAGTAACACCGAGCCATTAGCTGCGTTCTGGGCGCCGGATGCGCAACGGATAGCTGTATTGGTAGCACGCGATGATGGACAAGCTGAGTGGCAGATGATTGATATTGTTACGGGGCAGCGGCAGATTTTGGCATCGTTTGTCCCGAGTGATATGTATATCGGTTATATTCGTTACTTTGATGCGTACACGCTATCGCCATGGAGCGCGGACGGTGAGTGGTTACTGATGTCAACGTCAACGGTCGTTCAAGGGCAACCAACAACGGGTAGTTCTGTGGTGCTACTGGGGCGTGGTGTGTTTGCTGTGTGGATGCCATAGATAGGGGGAAGGTGCATGTCGCAACAACGCATTCTTGTAGTCGAAGATGAGGCAGAGATTGCCGGGTACTTACGTCGTGGACTAAGCTTTGAAGGATTTGTGGTTGAAACAGCGGCTGATGGGCAAGCTGCATTAATTGCCGCACGCGAACGTCCCCCCGATGTAATTGTGCTTGATGTGATGCTGCCCAAAATCGATGGATTTGAGGTTGCACGGCGAATTCGCTCGGCCTCTGATGTGCCGATTATCATGTTGACGGCGCGTGATGCAGTGCCGGATCGGGTGCAAGGGCTTGAGGTTGGAGCGGATGATTATTTGGTAAAGCCATTTGCGTTTGAGGAGTTGCTTGCGCGTATCAAAGCACAACTTCGTCGTGTCCAAGGGCGCAATACGGGGAATATACTCCGCTACAACAATTTGCAAATGGACACCGCTGCACATGAAACAACCATGAATGGTCGTCGCATTGAGTTGACTGCCAAGGAATATGAGTTACTTGAATTGTTTATGCGTCATCCACAACAGGTGTTGACGCGAGATATTATTTACGATCGTGTGTGGGGATACGACTTTGGTGGTGAAAGTAACATCATCGAGGTGTATGTGCGGTATTTGCGGCAAAAGCTCGAGGCACACGGCGAATCACGGCTTATTCATACGGTGCGTGGTGTCGGATATATATTGCGTGAAGAGCAAGGTGACAGTGAGTAGGTGTGTTATTGTTCTGTATCGCGTCGCTGCAAGGCAGCGGCGCTTTTTATTTGGACCCAAAGTGGAGGTACCCCGTAGAGTGCGCGTTCGGCATCATTGACGCTTGGATCTATTTCGCCAAGACTCCAACGGCCATTCATTCGCACAAATTGTGTGCCGAAGCGCTGTGGTTGATGTTTGGCAATAAGGAGACGATCCCAGCTAGCGGCAACAACCGCCCATGCACGATGATCATGACGTTGGGTGGCAGTACGAGCGAAGTAGAGGGCTGTGGCGAACTCTTCGACGGTTTCTCCGTGGAGAAGGACGATAGCGGCATGATAGTAGTCACCAGGGTCATTTATCCCGCCTGCGGCAGCTATGTCACAAACGCGCACGCACCGGCGTTGCCGATGGTCAGTGTTGTCGTCGTGTAGTTGCTCGTCAGCGAGCCGCTCTAACTCGTGCGAAAAGGTTTCGTCCATGGAGTGTTATGATGATGAACAAGATAATATACACGTAGTATACTCATATTTCGCTTTTGATGTGGACTTTTTTGTAAATATATTTCATAAAGTGATAATAATAGAACGGTGTATGCTCCATCGGTGACTAGTTGAGTGTTTATAATGTCGGTGGAAAATATCGCCCTTGGCGTATTTGGCTTGATGAAATGTCATAGCGGAATGTGGCTTCGTCTAGGGTCACGAACAAGTGTCGCCATGGCGATGGCACACTATCGACATCAAATAACTGAAACGGTTGCCCCTCCATACGACGTCCTGCTACCAAAAAAGAACAACCAGTTTGTGCAATGTGGCTGAACATGTCGTCTACGTTTCCGTTGACATAATATTTTCGCTCAAGCAAGCGAATTGCGGTGTCATACCCGAGGACAAACGTTGAGCCTGGCATGAGCTGGGCTTTGTCGATGAAACGCGGGGCACGTGTCAACAGCAGTGATGGAGAAGTAAATTGAGTAGTACGTTGTTTGATGACATGGTACGGAATAGTCGGCTTATCGACATTGGTAACACTCAACTCAAAATACCCCGGTAATCCGGTGACGTTCATGGCAGTGTGAAGGAGTGCACGATGACCATCGTGTAGCGGGTTGAACGACCCAGATAAAATGGTCGCATTGCTAATTCTCCGTGCCTGGAATGATGATTGTGTGTACTCGACAATGGCGTGTTGTCCGACCAAAAGCTGGCTAAGTGCGTCGTCGTAGATGTGGTGATGTTGATCGAGGTGCTCGTCATCGGCGAGTGCAATCTCAGTGGTTGTCTGGACGTTAGTATGTCGAGCCAAGACCTGTACCATAAGCGCACTAATGATTGCTTCTTCACCGACACGGTCGCGGAGCCCTTTTTGGAGTATAAGACCATAACTGTGCATGGACTGGCCGTCACATACGGCCACCCAACAGCCGTGTTCGCCTTTCTTCAGGCGATCGGTAGCAATAGTAGCAGTACATGATAAGCCGACTGGCTGGTTTGTATAGCCCAAGTCAATGGCGCGGATATAGGCCGATTTGGCCATGTCGATGGCAGTTTGTTGACTGACAAAACGGGCTGGCATATAGCCTATATGGCTTTGCATTGAGGCTGGTGAGTAGCAATCAATTGCCTCAACGATGGTGCGCGACGATCCGGCGACGCTATGAAGCCACCATAATGCTTGACTGCCGGCTCCGGCGAAGGTGATAACGGTAGGGCGCTGTGCGGTGTGAATCGCGGTAATCAACGTGTCGTACATGAAGTATATTGCCTGCCCATCTGTGCTACTCAGCATAGTATAGCAGGATACGACGTATTTGTTATATGATTTAACACATTTTTAAAGAAAACGTCTGTATGTGATAACAAACGATTGTTACAGTACGAACGTGAGTTTAGATTCGTGTATGAAAGGTTTACCAATGCAAACCTCACGTCGCCGAATGATGCTAGCTGTATTCAGTCTTCTAATGATTGGTATGTTGCTGTTGTCAGCATGTGCCAGCGCGCCAGCTGCTGTCGAGCCAACTGCCGCTCCGGTCGAGCCAACTGCCGCTCCAGTCGAGCCAACTGCTGCTCCAGTCGAGCCAACTGCCGAACCAACGGCTGAGCCGACTGCCGAACCAACAGCTGAGCCGACTAAGGCTCCAGAAGCAACGGCCACGCAGGCTGCTGCGACCGAGACTCCAGCTGCGACCGAGACCCCTGCTGCAACTGCTACCGTAGTAGCATCAGCCACTGTCGCTGCAACTGCCACGAAGGCTGCTGTAGTTGCTCCTACGGCAACGACGGCACCAGCCGCTGCTACCACGGGCGAGTGGAAGCCACGTCAATTAAGCAATGTGGTGTTGCGCGGATCAGGCGCTTCATTCCCCAATCCACTTTACCAAGTATGGATTTCGGTGTACACTAAGAACATCGTTCCTGGCGTTCAAATCAGCTACCAGAGTGTTGGTTCTGGTCAAGGTCAAAAAGACTTCATGGCCTACTTGACTGACTTCGGTGGTAGCGATTCAGCCATCAAGTCAGATGTGGTCAATGCACAAGCACCAGATGCAATTCATGTGCCAATGGTGTTGGGTGGCGTGATGCCGATGTACAACCTTCCTGGCGTAGACGCTACGTTGCGCTTCTCGCCTGAGAGCATTGTAGGCATCTACTTCGGTTCAATTAAGCGTTGGAACGATCCACGTATCGCAGCTGACAACCCAGGCGTTGCATTGCCGGACTTGGAAGTCATCCCGGTATATCGCTCTGACTCATCGGGTACTACATCAATCTTCACGGACTATTTGTCAAGCGTGAGTGGTGACTGGAGTGCACAGATTGGTAAGGGTAACACGGTGAAGTGGCCAGCCGGTATTGGTGCCCCAGGTAATGCTGGTGTATCGAGCACGGTACAACGCACCGAGGGTGCTGTAGGCTACGTCGAAGTCGGTTACGCCTTGGCTGCTGGTTTCCCATTGCCGTTCGTCAAGAACGCTGCAGGTAACTACGTGAAGCCAGAGACGGCGAATGTATCAGCCGCTGCTGCCGGTCGCAAATTGTCATCAGATCCACAGAAGTTGTCGATGTCAATCGTAAACGGCCCTGCTGCTGATGCATACCCAATTGCTGGTTATACCTATATCTTGGTGCGCAAGGATACCTACAAGGATGTCGAGAAGGCTCAGGCATTGTCAGACTTCATCTACTGGGGCTTGACCGATGGTCAGGGTGCCACGGTACGCTTGGGGTATGCACCATTGCCAGAAGAGACGCGTAAGGCTGCCATGAAGGCTTTGATGGCAGTCCGCGTGAATGGTCAGTCAGTACTCGACGCTCCTGTCCGCTAGTTGTTGGTAGCTTCATTGTGCCGTGCCAGGATAACCCTTGCACGGCACAATTTGTCTATAGAGAAAAGGAATAGCTATGGCCAATCAGCAGACATCAGCATCGTGGAGTAGCGGCAAATCGTTGCTTCGACATGGTGATGTGCCATTTCGGATTGGGACGGTTGTGCTGGCGAGTGCGGTTGTATTGCTGGTCATTGCAATTGCCGTGATCATGATTAATGCTTCACAAGAAGCATGGCAAGCGTTTGGCTTGGATGTCCTCTTTGGGACTGAGTGGAATCCGGTTGAGACCGAAGTATCAGCACCTGCGTTTGGTGCTTACCCTGCAGTGCGTGGTACGGTGTTATCGGCGTTGATTGCGATTCTGATTGCAGCACCGCTTGCCATTGGTATTGGCATTTATTTGGCAGAATTATGCCCACCTTCACTGAGTACTCCATTGTCGTTCTTGGTCGAGCTACTGGCTGCAATCCCAAGCGTCATATATGGCGTCTGGGGTGTTTTTGTGTTTGTGCCGTTCTTCAATACGATTTTTGCAGAGCCGGTGAGTCAGACGATTGGACTCGTTATTCCCTGGCTTGCTGGTCCAATTGCCACCGGACGTGGAATTATTGTGACGGGCGTCATCTTGGCAATTATGATTTTGCCAACAATTGCCTCATTGACGCGTGATGTCCTTCGCTTGGTGCCAAACACACAACGCGAGGCTATGTTGGCATTGGGGGCCACGCGTTGGGAGATGATTTCGAAAGCCGTCGTGCCCTATGCAAGTGCAGGCATCATCGGAGCGATTATGCTTGGTATTGGGCGTGCCCTTGGTGAGACGATGGCAGCGACCATGTTAATTGGAAATTCTCAACGCATCTCTGAATCGCTCTTTTTGCCATCAACCACAGCTGCGTCGTTGGTAGCCAATGAATTGACCAACTCGGTTAGTTCGCTCCACGAAAGTGCATTGATTACGGTGGCACTGGCGTTATTTGGGATTACGTTGTTTCTTAATTTGAGTGCACGCTTGTTGATTTGGTATGTTGAGCGTGGCAATCGGGGAGCACGATAATGAAACCATCGACGAACTATCGTTGGCGCAAGCTGGTCGATCGCGTAATGCGTGGTGCCACAGTGGCCGCCACCGGGTGTGCGGTTATCCCGCTGGTGGCAATCATTGCCTATGTGATTGCACTCGGTGGGTCAGCGATGAGCGTGAGCTTCTTTACAGACGTTTATCAACCACCCGATCTGCCCACGCAGTCTGATTCGTTGATTAATGAAGAAGTGCCGTTCAACCCAGATGACCCATTTGCCAACCTTGAATTGCCAGCCCCTGAAAGCACTGATGGTGCTTTGGCTGGTGAATCCGCTGAGTCGCAAGCGGTAGCGAATGCCTATGCTGCGGGTCCACGCGGTGGTGTCTTGCACGGTATTCTCGGAACGCTGATGATTACCGGTATCGGGTTGTTGATGGCGTTGCCGATTGGTATCTTTGCAGGAATTTATCTGAGCGAATATCGCAATGAGCGTCTTGCCACGATAGTGCGTTTTAGTAGTGACGTGCTGAGTGGATCGCCGTCCATTGTGGCCGGTGTAGTTATTTATGTCTTGGTCGTGCTACAAACCGAACAGTTTACTGCAATTGCTGGCAGTATGGCATTGGCGATTCTGATGGTGCCGATTGTGACACGTACCACCGAAGAGATGTTGAAACTTGTACCAGAGGCGATGCGCGAAGCGGCGCGTGGACTCGGTGCGCCAACGTGGTATTCGACATTCACTGTGGTGTTGCCGACTGCGTTGCCTGGTATCGTGACCGGTGTGATGTTGGCGTTTGCGCGTGGTGCAGGCGAAACAGCGCCACTAATCTTGACGGTGCTCGGCAGTAATGTCATTACAATGAGCATGTTTGAGCCGATGGCAGCCTTACCGTTGTTGACCTATCGATATACTGAATCTCCATACATCGGCGAGAACACCCTTGCGTGGGGTGCTGCGTTTGTACTGGTGGTGCTGGTGTTATTGGTGAACATCTTGGTGCGTTTGGCTACCCGTCGTGTAGGAGTC
>CAYXXK010000008.1:55958-78890 GCA_964469045.1 uncultured Klebsiella sp. | reverse complement strand
CACCTTTCACCTTTCACTTCCCCACCTAAAAAAAACCGCTGACCCACGAATCACTCCGCGGATCAGCAATACACCTTGAAGAATAGCCAAAAGATTAACTCTCGGCCGTGGCCCCACCCAACTGTTCGGCATACTGCAATTTGTAGAGTCGTGCATAGTAGCCGTTGAGTGCCAACAACTCTTCGTGTGTGCCATCCTCGACCAAAATACCTCGATGGAGCACCAAGATACGATCAACATAGCGAATCGTCGAAAGACGGTGAGCAATCACAATCGATGTGCGCCCCTTAAGGAGTCGTTGGACGGCCTGTTGCATCACCGCCTCAGTCTCGGTATCAACGCTACTCGTCGCCTCATCAAGAATCAACAGCACCTCGGGGTTAAAGGCCATTGCACGCGCAAACGCCAAAAGCTGTCGTTGCCCTACGGAGAGATTCGAGCCGCGCTCACGCACCTCATACTCGTACTGCCCAGGTAATTTGTTGATGAAGCTAGCCGCGCCCGAAATATCAGCAGCCCACCGGATGCGCTCATCAGTAATCGTCTCGTCGTGCAAGCGAATATTTTGGGCAATTGAACCGCTGAAACACGTCGGATCCTGCGGTACTGCCCCGACGTGCTTGCGCAAATCATGCTGCGTAATCTCGCGGATATCAACGCCGTCAAGTCGAATCGATCCTTTTTGGATCTCATAAAATCTGGCCATCAAACTCACCAGCGACGTCTTGCCAGCACCGGTAGCACCGACAACCGCCACAGCTTGCCCTGCCGGAATAGTGAATGACACGCCTTTGAGTACTGGTTCATCAGGGTTATATCCAAAGATGACATTGTCAAAGACGATTTCACCACGCACTGGTGACGGCAACTGTTTGGGTGCCACAGGATCCGAGATATCCTCGGGCGTATCAAGTACACCGAAGATGCGCTCAGACGACGCCATGGCACTCTGTAACGTGTTATAGCGCTCAGCAAGCTGGCGAATCGGACCGAATGCCTGCTCGGTATACAGCGTGAACGCCACCAATAAACCGATGGTGGTGACATCGTTGAGCACCAACTGTCCACCCAACAACAATAGCACCGCCGTCGCAGTAACTGATGTCAGGTGCACCGTCGGGAAGAACACCGCAAATGTGTTGTTCGACTTGAATTGCGACTTGAGATAGTCACTACTTATCTCAGAGAAAAACTGCCGGCTCCGCCCTTCGCGACCGAACAACTGCGTTACAAGCACACCTGTGATTTGCTCGTTAAGATAGGCATTGATACGAGCAAGGCGCTGACGCATTTCGCGATATGTCGCGCGCATGATTTTTTGAAAGATAATCGTCGAAATAATTACTACCGGGAACATGATGAACGACACAAGCGCCAACTGCCAACTCAAAATCAACATGGTGGCAATAATAAAGACCAAACGCACCAAGTCACCAAGCAACGCTACCGTCCCTTGGGTGATAAATTCATTGAGCGCATCGACGTCATTGGTAATACGTGTCAGCAATCGACCCACTGGATTATGATCAAAAAACTTCAGGCTCATCTTTTGGATGTGCCGAAAAATAGTCATACGAATATCAATAATAATTCGTTGACTCATTGCCTGCATCACATATGTCTGGGCATACCGAAAGCCAAAAGAGGCCATTAATGTCGCTGCATAAATCAAAAATATTGGCCAAATGCCTTCAATCTTACCTTCAGCAATAGGGCCGTCAATCGCCGTACGAATCAGGTAGGGCGGTATCAGCTCCATCAAGGCACTGCCAATCATCAAGCCAATTGCGCCAGCCAGCGACCACTTATACGGCCAGACGAAGCCTAGCAGGCGTCTCACCAACCGACCATCATACGCTTTACCAAGAATTTCGTCATCGTAGACTGTCATTGTGCAATCCCCTTAGGCGTTGTCTACCGCATCGGCTAATTGTTCACGTTGATACATGGCAGCGTACATGCCACCGAGCGCCACCAACTGGTCGTGTGTGCCTTGTTCGGCCACATGACCGTCGTGCAACAGCACAATCAAATCAGCATCGCGCACCGTGGCAATACGTTGCGCAATGATAATCGCAGTCCGTCCCTTGCGAAATCGCTTAAGCCCGTCAAGAATCTGCGCAGCTGTGTGCGTATCAACGCTCGAGAGCGCATCATCAAGCACCAAAATAGCCGGGTTGCGTAAGACCGCTCGGGCAATAGCTGTACGTTGTTTTTGTCCACCAGAAAGCGTTACACCGCGCTCACCAACCAAGGTATCAATACCAGTTGGTAACTGCACTATGTCGTTACTCAAGCGCGAAATCAACAGCGCCTGATCGATCTCTTCATCGGTTGCGTCAGGGCGCCCAAACGTGACATTCTCACGCACCGGCACGCTAAACAAAAACGTATCTTGCGGAACATAGCCGATACCTTGACGAAGCGACGATAGCGTCAACGAGCGCACATCGTGCCCATCGACCAACACACGTCCCTCGCTTGGATCTTGTACGCGCGACAACAGGTTAACTAACGTCGTTTTGCCACCACCGGTTGCACCAACAATAGCCACGGTTTGGCCAACCCCCACACTAAATGACACATCGCGCAAAATCCAGCGTTGATCGGGAGATGTACCAACGTGAATGCCCACCTTTTCAAAAGTAATCTGCCCCTGTACCTCGTGATCAACAGCGCCCTGGTCAACATTGCGAATCAACGGTTGACGCTGCAACACTTCTGCCAAGCGCGACGATGCAGAAACCGCCTGTTGATACAAGTCTACTGTCCAACCAAGGGCAACAACTGGCCAGCCCAACGCCGCCAGATAACCATTAAATAACACCAAATCACCGACAGTCATTTGACCAGCAGCCACTTGTTGACCGCCAATCAACAACACAAGTGCTCCGATTGAGCCAAGCACCAAACTAATCGTTGGCCAGAGCAATCCGCTCAAAAGGACGTAGCGCACATTTTGGGCACGAAAGCGCTCGTTTACTCGCAAGAATTCGGCCGTCTCTTGTTCTTCTTGCGTGTATGCTTTAATTGTACGAATACCTGAAAAATTCTCTTGGGCCCGGGTTGATACCTCACCAAACAAATCCTGCACTCTGCGGAAGATAGCCCGCATTCGTGCGCCAACCAAGATAAACAACACGGTGACCGCAGGGAGTAATAACAATACAATTAACGCCAAGGTCAAATTCGTAGTCATCATCAAGATTGATGCACCAGTAATCATCAACACCGCACTGACGAGCGAACTCACCCCAGGTCCCAAAAATTGGCGAATCGCCGAAATAT
This sequence comes from uncultured Klebsiella sp., assembly GCA_964469045.1. Taxonomy (GTDB): domain Bacteria; phylum Chloroflexota; class Chloroflexia; order Chloroflexales; family Roseiflexaceae; genus UBA965. The sequence continues at coordinate 75,602 of CAYXXK010000008.1, read as the reverse complement.
CATTGGTGACACGCGTCATCAAATCACCAGTGTGATGATCCCCATAGAATTTTTGGTCAAGTAGTAATAACTTCTGGAACATGGCCTCACGGATGTCGCCCTCGACTTGATGGGCTGACCCAAGAATCAATACGCGCTGAAAAAAGCGAAAAATACCATCAGCAACAGCGATACCCAACATCAACAACACAGCACGCTGAAGGTCGTTCCATACAATCCCTTTAGTGTTGATTTCGTCGACAATCCAGCGTAGTACCTGTGGCACTTGAATTGCAAAACCTGTTGCTATCAAGGTACATAGCAAACCAATCACAAATCTCCAGCGATACCGCACTACATACGGCCACAATGCCCGAAGTTGATTCATGGTGTCCTCTTGACCAACCGTTCAACCTGTCTGACGGGTAGTATAACAGTTTGTTTCGAAAATATAAAAAGAGGATTGTCAAAGACAACCCTCTTTTTTACACATATATTATGTTTTGTGAATACTAGACGGATTCTGCCTGAAGTGCCATTTCACGACGCTTCTGATCGCGCTTGCGCTCATCCATTGAGAGCAGGCGCTTGCGCAAGCGGAACGCCTTCGGGGTTACCTCGAGCAACTCATCGTCACCGATGTACTCAACAGCGTCATCAAGACTCATGTTGCGCGGTGTCTCGAGGCGCAACGCATCATCAGCACCTGATGAACGCATATTAGTCAAGTGCTTCTTCTTACACACGTTGACTTCAAGGTCTCGCTCACGAATGTGCTGACCAATCACCATGCCCTCGTAGATGTCGAGACCAGCCCCAATAAACAACTGGCCACGATCTTGGGCACCATGCAAACCGAATGACGTCGTCACACCAGATTCTGATGCAACGAGTGATCCATACGCACGCGTGTTGATTTCGCCAGCAAGTGGCTGATACTCGTAGAACAATGCATTCAGCTGACCCTCACCACGAGTGGCCGTCAACAACTGCTGACGGAAGCCGAGCAAACCACGAGTTGGCACATGGAAGCTAAGCATCACCGTGCCATCTTCGCGGTATACCATGTCGCGCATGATCCCTCGACGCTGCCCTAACAACTCGATGACGGCACCTTGGTATTGCTCTGATACCTCGATTTCGACTTGCTCGATTGGCTCCATGCGCACACCATCGACCAAACGGAAGATGACCTCAGGTCGTGACACTTGGAACTCATACCCCTCACGGCGCATGTTCTCAATCAAAATCGTCAAATGCAACTCACCACGACCGCTCACTGAGAACGCATCAGGTACATCGGTATCTTCGACGCGCAACGCAACGTCACGCTCACGCTCAGCATATAAGCGATCGCGAAGCTTGCGCGAGGTCACGTGTGTCCCTTCGCGGCCGGCAAATGGGCTGGTATTCACACCAAACGTCATCCGCACCGTTGGCTCTTCGACAGCGATAACAGGCAACTGCTCAGGATTATTGACGTCAGCAACCGTATCACCAATCATGCCGTCAGCGATACCTGCGATAGCAACAATATCACCAGCGATAGCCTCTTCGACTTCGCGGCGGTCAAGACCGTTATAGGTAAAGATTTGGACAATCTTGGCTGGCTTATGGTTGCCCTCATGATCGATGCGCAACACGGCCTGGCCCTTGTTAAGTGAGCCACGGCGAATACGCCCCATCATAATCTTGCCACGATAGTCATCAAAGAATGTGTTGGTCACAAGCATCTGCACTGGATCGCCAATTTCGACATCAGGTGCAGGAATACGCTCAATGATGGTGTCAAACAATGGCTCAAGCGTATCTTGTAATTTCTCATGATCGGTACCAGAGACACCATTGATTGCGCTGGCATACACGACTGCAAAATCAGCTTGCTCATCGGTGGCACCAAGCTCAACAAACAGGTCAAACGTCTCGTTAACAACCCACTGTGGTCGCGCATTAGGACGATCAATCTTGTTGACGACAACGATAGCCTTGTGACCAGCCTGCAACGCCTTGCGCAACACAAAGCGCGTTTGTGGCATTGGGCCATCAACGGCATCTACCAACAGCAATACGCCATCGACCATATTCATAACACGCTCAACCTCGCCACCGAAGTCTGCGTGTCCTGGAGTGTCGACAATGTTAATTTTTGTGCCCTTGTAATTCACAGCCGTATTCTTGGCCATGATGGTAATACCACGCTCGCGCTCGATATCATTCGAGTCCATCACGCGCTCATTCACTTGTTGGTTATCACGGAATGTGCGTGACTGGCGCAATAGGCCGTCGACCAACGTCGTTTTTCCATGGTCAACGTGGGCAATAATCGCCACATTGCGCAATTCAGATCGTTTCATGCGTTCTCCACTACAACATACGAACGCCTCGACCTTATAGGGTCGGGGCGCAACAATGCAACTCACAACTTATTTATAGTGTACCACATGATTGATATGTTCTGTTTCTGTGTCAAAGTAGCATGCTGATAATTATCGTTCGGCAGCATCAGTGTACGTTCATCTATTGAATAGTTTTCCCCAATCATAGTGGTTATCGTATATACGGTAATAAATAACAAAATAATATAAGAAACAGCAGTAGATACTAGGGGCTGTGGATATGTTGAATAGTAGTGATTTAGGTGATTGATATGCCGTATCATTAGGTGCATAACTCGTGCACAGTAATCCACAGCCTATCAACGGCAGATACGTTGTCGTTTTTTATTCAACAATTCGTACACACTTATACACGCAGTACTCACATAATTGTCCACAAAACCTGTGGATAGTTATTTTTTATAATAAATGTATACACACGGTATCCAATGGTTATCCCACTGTTATCCACGGATGTGTTGCAAGTATTTCCAAGGATAATCAACAGAAAGAAATGATTTATTCGCATGTTATCCACAAGAATTACACAAAATGGAAGGAACAATACTGATCGTGACGCAGCGAATTCACAAATAGAGCAATTGAAAAAATATTGTGCTTGATAGAAAGAGGGACAAGATCAAAACAAAAAATGATAAATTGATTTGCCAGAAGCTGAAAAGATACAGCCATGAACTTTGTTAAGGATATTTAATTGGTCTGTCATGGTATAGTAATAAAAATTAAAAACAACGCATGCTAATGCGGAATTATCCACATTAACCACAACTTATCCACAAAAAACATGAAGTTATCCACAATTACTGATTCGGATTATTTTTCTGATCGTCATCATCTTTTTCGAGTGAATTGATAAAATCGCGAAACAACGACAAATCATCGTCGGACGAAGGTACTTCATCAGGAGACGGTTCAGAAGATGCTTTGGTGGATGATGAGCTACCAGATTGAATGATTGGTGGTGATTGTTGGTCATCACTGTCGAACGGAACACTAGCTTGTTCAAATACATGAGGGGCAACATAAATAGGCACATCAGCTCGTAATGCCAAAGCGATAGCATCGCTTGATCGTGAATCGATATCAAACGTGCGATTTGATGTCTTTACAACAATACGTGCTAAAAAAGTCGTGTCTTGAATGTCATTAATGACCACGTGCTGAATGGTGGCATCAAGCTCATAGAAAACCGTACGCAGTAAGTCGTGCGTCATTGGTCGCGATGGGACAAGCTCTTGGAGTACGTGCGAAATAGACTCAGCCTCAAATTGACCAATCCAGATGGGTAGGTAGCGTCGGCTATCCGCATCACGAAGGACGACCACACGGTTTTGTGTGAGCAAACTGATACGTACGCTATCTACGGTAACTTGGATCATGGCCGGAGCCTTTCGCATGCAAACAACAACAAAAAACCTGTATTTGATATAGTATACGTGAAAATGAGACGATTTTGTAGGTAACCTATCTGAGCGAATAAGTTGACACACACTACCATGCATCGTATGATTGCTACGATAGTGCGTTTTCAATGTTGTGATACCCAAAATGATAGCACCGCAACCAACAAACCCGACGTTTGCAATCTGGGTGAAGCAGTTACGCCGTAGCGAAATTATGTTTCGTCGTGAACTCTGGCGAGCCATTGACAAATCACTGCTTTCAACAGAAATAAAGCAGTTTTTGTCACCGATTGTTCAACGTGATGAAGAAGATGCGCAACGAAGTGCGGCAGAAACAGCACGCGCTGCATTGTATGGCAAAGAATATAGCACTACTGATCGAACAAATATTTTCAATGAACAACGCGTAAGTACATTATTGGTTGATTCATTATTGCATCCACGTCATGCTAGTCACATAACCATTATATGTTTGGTTTCGTTTGTGTTGATTTTTGGCGCAGAATTAATCAGTAAAAGTGGGTTGCGGTATCTGACAGATGGCATGGTTGCGCGCACTGCAACAGAAATGACATTACCGATAGATGCACCGTTGCCACAAGTCACAAGTGCCTCAGAGATTACTGCGCCGCACATGGTTACCCCACTACCAAGTGCAATGCCGCCGTTTCTTTTTTATCATCGGATACAACGTCTTGATACATTAGGTTCGATAGCCGACGAATATGGTGTGAGCGCTCGTGTACTATTCTGGGCTAATGGATTGCAAGATGGTAAGGTGTTTATTGCAGGGAGTACATTACGGATACCGCGCTTGCCAGGTGTGTCACACACAATATTAGAAAATGAGACAATTGATGATATTGCACGGCAATTCGATGTGCCGCGTGAGGCCATTACGTTGTTTCGCCCCAATAAAGTTACGCGCAATGAAGATCTTGTCGTGGGCAAAGAGGTGTTTATCCCGTACGTAGTACCAGAATACCCTCAAGCAGTACTGGATAGGTTGGGTGGTGAGGAAGGCATTCTGAATATTGCGGCTATTGAAACGGTATCGGTACTCGAAGATGAGACAAATATACGCAGTGGTCCTGGACGTGCATATGACAAGGTCGGTGTGCTTATGCGCAAGCAACGATTGATACCCATTGCACGTTATGGCAGTTGGATCAAACTTGAAATAATCGGTGGAGATGTTGAAATTGGTTGGGTCAAAGGCAGTCTTTTGGGCATGTCTGATAGCATGTTCAGTGGGTTGCCAACAGTAAGAAATGTCGTCTATCCACCTGAGCGTTGGGTCTATCCAACCACAGGTCAGTTGACGTCACGCTTTGGTTGGCGTAGCGTGCCATTCTATTCATTCCATAATGGTATAGACTGGGCAAACAAAGCAGGTACCGCAATATATGCAGCACGGTATGGGCGTGTGCTCGAAGCTGGTTGGTGTCGAGGATACGGCTATTGCGTCAAGATAGATCATGGTGACGGTGTTGTGTCTCATTATGGACATATGCTCAAGCGCCCAGTCGTTAGCACCGGTGATGTGGTCGATTTAGGTGATTATATAGGGCAGATGGGTAGTACCTACGATGCGTCAGGTGGCGGGTACTCATCAGGTGTGCACTTGCACTTTACTGTGCTCGTTGGTGGTAAACCAGTCGACCCACTACAGTACTTACCCTAACAGAAACAGAGGTCACGGTGTCTGCACACGCTTCACCAGGACGTACGATTGCACTTGCAGCGATCCTGATTGCCGTAGGAAATATTACAAGCCGCCTCATCGGAGTGATTCGAGAGGCGGTTTTTGCCGCTACGTTTGGTCGTGGCGCCGAGCTTGCGGCGTTTACTGCAGCTGCAACCATTCCCACTTTACTCTATGATTTGTTGTTAAGTGGCGCAATGAGCGCTGCACTTGTCCCTGTGTTTAGTCGGGTCGCACATCAGCCACAACAATTTGCCCGTGTAGTGTCTCAAGTCATGAGTTTGCTTGTGATAGTGGTTGGTGGGTTGCTTGTGCCATTGTTACTAATGGCCCCAGTATTGGTAAGTATGCTTGCTGGAGGATTTGATAGCGAGCTGCAATCATTGACCACAACCATGGTGCGTTGGATGGTTTTTGCAGTTCCATGTATGGTTGTAGCTGGTGTGATGACTGCTGCGCTCCAAGCACAACAACAATTTTTGTTACCTGCGTTTGTGACGAGCGTATTTAATGTTGGTTTGATAGTTGGTGCATGGTTGTTCAGCCCGATTATCGGGCCGGTAGCATTAGCTTTTGGTATGTTAATGGGGGCAATACTACAAGTTGCTTTGCAGTATCGTGGACTACGTACGATGCAATGGCAATGGATTCCTGATTGGCAGAGTCCAGAAATAGGAGAGATAGGTCGTCTCTATGCACCAGTCGCACTTGGCATGTTTTTTAGTGCACTCGGTACTATTGTTGATCGACGATATGCTACTGATTTCGGTGAAAATGTGTTGCCGACGATGCGTTATGCGACGACGCTCATTCAATTTCCGCTAGGGTTAGTGGCAGCAGCCGTATCGACAGCTATATTGCCAACCTTGTCGCGGCTTACAAGTACATCAGATAATACCGAGTTTCGACAAACCGTTGCAAATGCGCTTCATGTGGTGATGGCGTTAATTGTGCCAGCAAGTGTCATTCTGTGGCTTGTGCGTGTTCCATTGACGGCGTTAATTCTAGAGCGGCAAGCATTTGGTGCTGATGATACTCAAGCTGTTGCAAATACACTAACGTATTACATACCAGGAATGCCGGCAGCGGCTATTGATCAGATTTTACTTTTTGCGTGTTATGCGCGAGGTCGAACTCTAGCACCAAATTTGGTGCAGGGTGGGGCGATTATTGCATATGTGTTAGCGGTGATGGTTGGTATTCCGTGGCTAGGTGAACAGGCTGAAACATTAGCATGGGCTAATTCAGTACAGTGGATTGCACACATGGTGATTATGTTGGTGATTTGCCACCGTTTGTTTGATTTGCGTGGTCTCGGTTTGTTGCACACGATGATTCTTACAATGATCGCAGCTGCCGTGACATGGGCGGTGATGTTGGCAATTATGGCAGTATTACCGATCGGATTGTTGCCAAATGCAATTCAACTTCTGCTTTTATCAATCCTCGCAGGGGGAACATATCTTGTGGTATCGTGGCGACTAGAAATAACACCTGTAATGCATGCGTATCGGCTTGTTGGTCAAAAGGTAATTCAGCGCATCAAACGCACGTAAGACATCAACGAAGTGTGCTAATGAACTGCTGCAGAATGGCATGGTAGTCGTGGAGGCTAGAAATGCTCATCCACTCGTTGTTACTTGCAATTCCCCCGCCATATGCGCCGAATTCAATACCTACACCACCGACATGCATGTAATGTCGCGCATCTGAGGATCCCTGGGCTGCACGTATGCGAGGTGGTTTGGCTCGTACTGCGTGAGTAATCGTGTAGAGTTGTTGAATATCATGATGATTGACTGGTGTGTGGAGTGGCGGTTCGTGCATTGTGACTTCATACGTATATGGTGCACAGAGTGATGCGATGGTTTCATGAATTGATGATGCGTCATCAGGCACAAAGCGAATGTCAAGCCACAGCTCAACACTATCAGGGACTTTGTTAAATGCAGTGTTCGATGAATGTATGTGCGCAACATTTACGGTGGTACGCCATGCTTGACGTGTAGGGGTCGGATATCGTGCCAAAAAAGATGCTATGAGTTGTTGTGATCGAATAATGGCATTGTGGCCACGCCACGGATACGCTCCATGCGCCGTTTCACCGGTGATGAGCACTTTGAGCCACAAAATACCCTTGGCCTGGTGAACGATATCGAAGTTGGTGGTTTCGGCACTCACCACAAAATCACTGCGTACACCACATGTAATCTGGTGATATGTACCTGCGAAACCGCCACGTTCTTCGTCACTTACAACCTGCAGTGCCACAGGTATATCTATGTGCATGGCTATCCGTGCAAATAACACCGTGAGTACGGCCAGATTGGCTTTCATATCTAATGCACCAACACCATACAGTCGTTGATGTTGTATATGTGGGTGATATTGTGTGGGGTGACCAGGAATTACGTCGACATGTCCATTAAGAATGAGCCGAAATCGATTAGGTCGTGTTGGCATATTGTGAATCAGGAGACTCGGTGATGCATCATGAAAAAACCGCTCGACAGTGAGGTGTGCACAACAATCTTCAATTATCCCGAGCGCATGAGCTAATGCTTCGGGTTGATCATGATTTGTGCGAAGTGTGATGAGTTCTTGGGCAAGCGCGATGTAGTCAGTACGCATTGATTAACGGGTTGATATAAGTGGTTGCGCCAAAGAAAAAACGTCAACAAGCGCTGAGTAGCCTAGGCGTTGTGAAACCAAAGAGGCCGGCAGCCACGCATACTCGTAGATGCCTTCTTCGGCTTGAGGCGATACAGCGACTTGTTGAGTATATAGAATATACCAATCAACCTGCTTGCGAAAAGTGCGGTCTTTCTTGGTGACATCGTAGTAAATAGTTGTGATATGTGGGCCTAACTCGCCGGTTACGCCCGTCTCTTCAAGCACCTCACGAACAGCAGCATGCTCACTGGTTTCGCCGTCATCTAGATGACCTTTAGGGAACGTCCAGTGACCGTATTGGTCGCGGATAAGTAAAAACAACAGCTGAGTATCTGATTGTCGCACAATCACACAACCAGCAGCGTGTGGAATACGATGTGCCATTGACTTATTCTCCTGAGATTAAATTGCTCAACCAAATCTCAAGTGACAAAGTGAGTTGTGCCAACGAAGATTGTTGCGTCCACTCACTTATGGCTGTTAAGTTTCCGCTTGCAAGTAATGCGCCCATAAGGATGAGTAATGCGCCACTCATCATGCTTGTTGTATGGAGCAACAATTCTTTTCCACCGATATTTATCACAAAAGCGCGACCCTTGATAAATTGCCAGAAACGTGAGCCGTTACCAAGTCGACTGAAAAAAGTGGAGATAATGATGAGCGGTGAGCCGAGCCCAAGTGCATATACGAACGCTAACAATGCGCCTTGCGCGACAGCTACTCCTTGAGTGGCCAGCATAGTCAACAAAGCGCCAAGAATAGGACCAACGCAGGCTGACCAACCAAGCGCAAAGGTTGCACCATATAAGTATGACCCAAAAAAACCGCCTACAGGCCGATCCATGAGTTTGACGCCACCAAAGCCAATTCCCAAAAAGCTTAATGCACCAAATATGATGATGATAATGCCACCAATTGTGGTAAGTAGTGACAGATAGCTAAACAAAAAACGACTCAGCGCAGTAGCACTTGCCCCAAGTAAGACGATAGTTGTTGCTAATCCCAAAAAGAAGGCAATAGACATCAATGTCACATGTTCTTTTTTTGCTTGAAACGTAAATGCAAAATAAGCAGGAAGAATTGGCAAGGTACATGGCGAAAGAAAGCTGAAAAGCCCGGCTAGGAATGTGATAGGAATCAGGATACCAATGCCGTTTTGGGCTGCGCTGACATAACTATCGTTCGGTGCAAAAACAATAAGCGCTAGTAACCCAAGCAGGATAACGCTACCGATACCAATGCTAAGTGCTCGCCATGATGATGATTGAGGCATAACCAAACTCCTACTTACGCATGATGGTGAGTCATAATGCGTTGCGCGACGTCAAAACCGCTTTGAAGCGCCAAATGAACACGACCGAGACCACTAAGTGCATCCCCTGCAAAGTATAACCCATGCGATTGTTCGTACATTTGTAAGAGATGAGTATTTGCCTTGCCGTCAGGGAGTGCATATCGCCAACCTTGTCTATCAACCCACAATGGTGTTGAAAGTGTGCGATCGAGAAGCTTTTCGATGACCGGCACGTAGTGTGTAGTGAGTGTTTCGATAGTATCATCCCAATGAGTTCGACTTGCTGCAGGAGCCAACTGAATGGTAATGAGGGATTGGCCGGCTGGAGCGCGTGATGCATCCTTGTCATGCTCAAAAGCAAGCCATGAAATATCATGCGAACGGTCACTATTCACGAGGGCATAAAATGGAAGATCAACGTGCTGCGCAAAAGCCATTGTAATGCTGATGCAGGGACGGTATGTGGCAGGTTGTAAAGCATCGATGAGCGTCGCACCGATGTGTGTGTCAATGGTGCTAGCTCGAAGAATATCAATCGTTTGTGGTGCGGGAGGAGTAAACAAGATAGCATCGCCGGTGACAATGGTGGTGTTGTGTTCATCAAAGCAATGAATCACCCTATCGGATTGAACAATATGATGTATGCGCTGTTGGAAGTGTAGAGAGAGTGATGGTGGCGTGAGGAGTTTGCCGAGTGTATTGATGCCAGATCGATAAACGAGTTTGGGAGCGTTATTTTGGGTGCTATCACCAACTGCAATCAGATTGTCATGCGTGAAGGTCCATACAGGTTTGGTGATATCAATAAGTTGACTGGCGTCAAGAGCATTCCGAAAGAAGTCTAATTGATGCTCATCTGATGTGCGAAAAAATTGCGCTCCATGGTCAAATATGGCTCCCTCACGCCTTCGTGTAGCGGCACGTCCTCCGACACCACGGCTTTTTTCGATGCAGGAGATATCGATGTGAGGAGCCTGATTATGGAGAGTATAGGCTGTGGCGAGCCCACTAATTCCGGCACCGATGATAATAAGCTTCACAATATTCCTCTTGCATAAAATAAAATATCAACATACAATACTTTAGCATATAGGTCTTCGAGCAGTATTTCACCAGAATCTAACTGAATAAGCAGACGATCTCGATAGGATATCCCTATCTATGATTGATGAACGTGGAGTTTGCGTATGGCGCCTTTGTTAGATGTCCGTAACCTGGAGACGCAATTCAAGACCCAGGATGGTGTGGTCAAAGCGGTTAACAATGTTTCTTTCTACGTCAATCGTGGTGAGACGTTGGGTATCGTGGGTGAGTCTGGCTCGGGCAAAAGCGTGACGTCACTTTCAGTGATGCGGCTTATTCCGAATCCACCAGGTCGAATCACTGGTGGTGAGGTCATGTTTGATGGTCAAGATTTGTTGAAGTTGAGTGAAGAGTCGATGCGCGAGTTGCGTGGTAATCGTATTGCCATGATCTTCCAAGATCCAATGACATCACTCAATCCGGTATTGACGATCGGTCAACAGATTATTGAGTCATTGGTGTTGCACCTCAAGCTTTCGCCAGCCGAGGCGCGTGCGCGCACAATTGAATTGCTCCAAATGGTCGGCATCCCTGGTGCTGAGAAGCGAGTTGATGAGTATCCGCACCAATTCTCTGGTGGGATGCGTCAGCGCGTAATGATTGCCATGGCATTGGCGTGTAATCCTGAGTTGTTGATTGCTGATGAACCAACAACTGCGTTGGACGTGACCATTCAAGCACAGATTCTTGAGCTCATCGAAAAGCTTCAAGCCGAACTAGGCATGGCAGTCATCATCATCACCCACGACTTGGGAGTGGTTGCTGGTATGTCAGACCGCGTTATGGTTATGTATGCAGGACGTGTTGTCGAAGAAGGTTCGACACGCGATATTTTCCATAATCCACGTATGCCGTATACAATCGGGTTGTTAAAGTCAATTCCGCGCCTTGACAACGTATCAGGCAAACGCTTAGAGCCAATCCGAGGGCTACCACCCGATTTGATCACGTTGGGTCAAATCTGTGCTTTTAGCCCACGATGCGATTTCTACCAAGCTGGCGTGTGTGATGCAAAAGTTCCACCGTTGCGTAGCGTTGGTGAGAATCATAAAGCGGCCTGTTTGTTTGATATCACGATCAATTCGGAGCCGACCGTTGCCGCATCGTAGGCAGTGGTGCTGAAGTGTGAAATACTGCGACGGAGGATTTGGGATGACTGCTGCCAAAGAGCAAAAAACCTTGATTGAGGTCAAGGATCTTAAGATGTACTTTCCCGTTACGAAGGGAATTGTGCTACGTCGTAAAGTAGGTGATGTCAAAGCTGTCGATGGATTGACATTTTCTATTAACGAGGGCGAAACTCTCGGTTTAGTCGGTGAGAGTGGATGTGGCAAATCAACCACCGGACGTGCATTGATCCAGTTGTATAAGCCAACAACCGGTGAGGTGAATTTCCGCGGGACAGATTTGACGAAGTTGCCTGCCGAAGAGATGCGCCGTATGCGTCGCAAAGTGCAGATGATCTTTCAAGACCCATATGCATCATTGAACCCACGCATGACCGTTGGCGATATTATCGCCGAGCCAATTATTGTGCACAACCTGCGCCAAGGCAAAGATGCTGTGCGCAAGCGCGTCGAGGAATTGCTAGCATTGGTCGGTTTGAATCCGTACTTCATCAACCGCTATCCACACGAGTTCTCCGGTGGTCAGCGTCAACGTATTGGTATCGCTCGTGCCTTGGCTGTTGAGCCAGAATTTGTGGTGTGTGACGAGCCGGTATCGGCCTTGGACGTATCGATTCAAGCACAGGTCTTGAATTTGCTCGAAGAGCTACAAGAGAAGTTGGGTTTGACCTACTTGTTCATCGCACACGGTTTGGCTGCCGTAAAGCATATTAGCGATCGTGTAGCCGTGATGTACTTGGGTAAGATGGTTGAGATTTCGGATGGCAACGAGCTGTACAAGAATCCAGTCCACCCATATACTCAAGCGCTTTTGTCGGCGGTGCCCATTCCTGACCCAGATGTTGAACGTACGCGTACGCGCATCATTTTGACGGGTGATGTACCGAGCCCACTCAACCCACCAACAGGTTGCCGGTTCCATACTCGGTGCCCTATCGCTATTGACAAGTGCAAGCAAGAAGAGCCACCAATGAATGACATTGGTAACGGGCATATGGTAGCGTGTTGGCGTTCACATGAATCTATTGCATTGATGCGTACACAAGAGCATGAATCAGTAGATGCGATTAAGTCACACACGCACTAATGAGTGATACACACGTGTAGGTATCTGGTACGCCGGACTCTCTAGAGAGTCCGGCGTATCGTTTTTTGAGGGGCATGGTGGTATACTCGATAGACAAAGAATTGAAGTACGTACGAATTGATATTCTCGTACAAGATGAGGTACTCAATGGCTGATATATTGGTGCAAATTCGCGAAGTTAACGGGGTAGCTGGTGTAAAACTAAGGGAAGATGGCAAAGGTGTTGTTGTACAATGTCGCGCAGATGCAAACCGACATGCCATTCGTAACATATGCGATCAAGCCAATCTCGCGCTGACCATCGAGTCAGTTGAGGTTAGTCTAACCCCCGAAGAAGAAGAAATTGCCGATTTGCCCAAAATGATTCGGTTTACCACGATTTGTTTGGTGACGACTACGGCTGGTTGGGTGTTGCAGGAGATGACCGGGGTGCCAAGCTGGTTGCTATGGAGTGTATTTGCAATCGCATATATATTTGGTGGTTATTTTACCGGTCTCAAGGCAATAGAGATGATTCGCAATCGCGAATTTGGCATCGATATGTTGATGATACTTGCGGCGCTTGGGGCGGCTGCTGTTGGGGAGCCGCGTGAGGGTGCCTTGCTTATGTTTTTGTTTTCGTTGTCTGGCACACTTGAAACATATGCAATGGGACGCACACATGCATCCATTCGATCACTTATTGCGATGACACCACGTGAAGCTGAGGTTACGGATGTGCGAGGCGTGCGTGTGATTTCGGTCGAAGCGCTTGAGGTTGGTGATGTGGTGCTCGTGCGACCAGGTGCCCAAATTCCGGTAGACGGTGTTATCGTGCGTGGTGAGTCAACAATCAATGAAGCATCGATTACTGGTGAATCAGTGCCAGTAGACAAAAAAGTCGGCGCGCATGTGTTCGCTGGAACAATCAATGGTCAAGGCGCACTTGAGGTTGAGGTGCAGACTGACGCATCACAGTCAACGTTGGCACGCATTGTATCAGTTGTGCGAGAGGCTCGTGAACAAAAAGCGCAAAGCCAAGATTTTACTGATCGCATTGTGGGTGTTTACTATGCATATGCGGTGGTAATTGTAACGGTGGTTGCGTTTGTGGTTGGTGTGGTATGGCTTGGCGAAACGTGGCCGCAAGCGTTTTATCGGGCAATGACACTCATGGTCGTAATGTCGCCTTGTGCATTAGTCATTTCGATTCCGGCAGCGCTTCTTTCTGCATTAGCACGCTCAGCTCGAGATGGCGTTCTTTTCAAAGGTGGACGACATCTCGAAACAGCTGCTACGGTAAAGGTTGTTGCACTTGACAAAACAGGAACGGTCACAACGGGACAGCCGCAAGTGGTTGCAGTGATACCAGTGGGAGGTCCAGGGCGTATTAGCGACCAAATGCCGTGTATTTCTGTGGTTGATGCTTCACAAACAGGTTTGACGGTTGACCAAGTGCGATTGTTGGTTGCGGCAGCTGCCATAGAAACACCTTCTGAGCATCCATTAGCCAAGGCTGTTGTGCAAGGTGCCATTACGCGCGGGTTGACTGTTCCTGCAGTTACCGAGTTCAAAGCGATTGTCGCCGCAGGAGCATCCGGCATCGTGTGTGGACAGCGCTTACGTGTGGGGAAACCGACGTTGTTTGCAAATGTCACCCCTGATGTCATAATTGAAATAGAGGCGCTACAACGCCAAGGTAACACGGTAATAGCGGTTGGGTCGGATGCCGAGATTTGGGGATTGATTGCAATTGCTGATACGGTGCGACCAGAGACACGACATGCATTGCACGCCTTGCGCCGTGATGGGATACGCTTAGCACTGCTGACAGGTGATAATCAGCATGTTGCCTATGCGTTAGCCAAAGATTTGGGTATTGATGATGTGCGTGCCGATTTGTTACCCCAAGATAAAGTAGCTGCTATCAAAGAGTTGCAACAACGATATGGTGCTATCGCTATGATTGGTGATGGCGTTAATGATGCCCCTGCATTAGCCACTGCTGATGTGGGTATTGCAATGGGCAAGGGTGGCACTGATGTTGCCCACGAAAGCGCTGATGTGGTGTTGATGCGGGATGATTTGGCTAAACTTGCTGGCGCTTTGCGCCTTGCAAAGCGGGCGCGTCGTGTTGTTTGGCAGAATTTGATTTTTGCTATGAGCGTGATTATGATCCTCGTCATCTTTACCATACGTGGTGATGTTGCGTTAACACTAGGGGTTATTGGTCACGAAGGAAGTACACTCTTGGTTGTGGCAAACGGTCTGCGATTGTTATGGCCCACAAAAGAAGCATAGCAGCTGATTTGCCGTATGTTCGTTTATGCCATAACATAATGTGTATACGGCGTGTCACAAATAAATGTAGACTGAGTGATAGAGAGGGTGTGTCATATGTCGATTAAATCCGACCGCTGGATTCGAAAAATGGCAACGGAACATGGAATGATCGAGCCTTTTGTTGATAAACAAAAGCGTGATGGCGTGATTTCGTACGGGTTGTCATCGTATGGATATGATATGCGTGTATCGGACGAGTTCAAAATCTTTAGCACCAGTCCATATAACACGGTCGTTGATCCCAAAAACATTGATGAGCGTATTTTTCAACATTTCAAAGGTGACGTGTGTATTATTCCGCCGAATAGCTATGCGTTGTGCCATTCGTACGAATACTTCCGCTTGCCCTCTGATGTGTTGGTACTCGTTATCGGTAAATCAACCTATGCACGCGCAGGAATTATCGTCAATGTGACACCTGGTGAGCCTGGTTGGGAGGGGCAATGGACGATTGAAATTAGCAACTCAACCCCACTACCTGCAAAGATTTATGCGAACGAAGGTATTGCACAATGCCTCTTCTTCCAAGGAGATGAAATTTGTGAGACGTCGTATCGCGATAAATCAGGCAAGTATCAAGGGCAACGTGGTATTGTCTTGCCGCGTGTTGAGGGTCTCGAGTAGGTGCGTTGGTGGTGTTTTTTTGTTTACAATTTACATTGAATTGTTGAATTTAGTGAATGAATACAAATAAACACATAAAGTTTGATTGAGACGAGGTGATGAATTAGTTGAGTATCAGGTAATTGTATAGTGTTTATTGCCGAATCGATGAAGTTCGCATATAATTTAGTTGTATGCGACCAATGCCGGAAATAACCTATGGTATAAACGGTAGATGTTTTAAAGGTTGCCAGTAATGAGCGAACTTGGTCAGCGTTTACGCAACGCACGTCAGTCTCAAGGAATTAGTATATCGCAGGCGGCAACAGAGACCCGCATACTTCAGCGTTATTTGGAAGCGCTAGAGGATGGGGATTATCAGTATTTGCCTGGCGATGTGTATGCACGCGGGTTTATCCGTAACTATGCACTGTACCTTAAAATTCCTGTGGAAGAGCTCATTCAGTTGTACCGGTATGAACGAGGGCGCACTGAGCCAATTGTGATACGGCCAGCGGTTGTGCCACAAATAACACCAAGCACAATCTTGCCGCAACTCCTCGGTGTGTTTTTTGTGATGTTGACAATCACCGGCCTTGGTTACTTGGTTTTGCGTGCCGTTGAGTATCTCGATATCACTCCTGCGCCAATCGTCGAAAATAACACGGATGTGGTTGCTACAGCAACAATAGCGGTGGTTGCGCCAACAGACATGCCCGAAGAAGCTACCGCAACAGTGGTGATGCCGACCGTAGCGCCGACTGCAGCGGTACCAACGCCCACGGTATTGGCTTCACCAACACCTGAAGCACCAATTATGCTGACTATTCAAGTTGACTCGGGTAATAATCCGGGATCATGGTTGCATGTTAAAGTGGACAACAAATCTGTCTACCAGAAAATCCTCAAACCGGGTGAGTCTTTGCGCTACGCAGCACAACGCGATGTGTGGATTCGCGCCGGAAATGCATATGTCGTAACGGTTAATATTAACGGTGTGGAACAACGCTTAAGTAATACGCCAGGTGATGTGGTATCGTTTAGTTGGCCACCCTAGGCGCATTCAAGCGCTACGATTAGTAGGCATGAAAACGCGGGGTGCATGATGCCCCGCGTTATTGTATTGAAAAGGAGCGATGCCATGGCAAGCGAGAGTAGCTTTGATGTGGTGTCAGAGTTTGATTACCAAGAGATGGTAAATGCGGTTGATCAAACGAAACGAGAAGTCAATACTCGGTATGATCTCAAAGACAGTAAGACAGAAATCGAGCTTACTGAAAAAGAGATAACGATTACCACCGAGTCGGAAATGCATTTGACGGCAATTCGAGATATTTTGCAGAGTAAGGCGATTCGCCGTAACATATCTATCAAAGTATTCAAGATGAATACAATGCAAGATGTTGCTGGTGGCCGTGTCAAACAGGTGATTACCCTGCAAAAAGGGCTGTCAGATGAGGTGGCCAAAAAGATTCAGAAATTGCTCAAAGAGCAATTTCCGAAAGTACAAGGTCGGATTCAAGGTGATGCGATTCGTGTTGCAAGTAAAAGTCGTGACGAATTACAAGGCGTCATTGCATTCTTACGCGAACGCGCAGATGATTTTTCCGTCGCGTTACAGTTTACGAATTATCGCTAGGACAGGTAATTAATCAATATGAAAGTACATGTGATAACCCTTGGGTGCCCCAAAAACGCCGTCGATAGCGAAGGAATGACGGGTATTTTGCAGGCACAAGGGCATCAAATGGTTGGCGATGCACATGGTGCTGATGTGGTTATCGTCAACACGTGTAGCTTTATTGCATCGGCACGTGATGAAACAATAGCTGTGCTCAAAGAGGTGGCTGAGCAAAAGCCTGCTGGTCAGAAATTAATCGCAGCTGGCTGTATGGCTGAAAGCCATGCAGCGGTGGTGCAATCCGTGCCCGGAGTTGATGCTATCTTGGGAACGCGTGAGTGGATGCGCATTGGCGAAGTAGTAGGCACATCACCTAAGGTGCCGGTTGCTCAACCAACGGCGAAAGCTCCGTTGATTGATTTGATGCCAGTCGATCCTACTGCTGTGGACTTGAAGGTACCAGGTGAGTATGCAGATTGGCGTACTGCTGCCATTGAACGAACCATGAAGGGGCCTTCGGCCTACCTGAAGATCTCTGACGGGTGTAATTTGCGCTGTGCGTTTTGCACCATTCCTTCCTTCAAAGGTGATATGCGGTCGAAACGCCCAGAAGCTATTGTGCGTGAAGCCGAGCAACTTGTGGCACGAGGTGTCAAAGAAATCGTGCTAGTAGCGCAGCATTTGACCGACTACGGACGTGATTTGGGCCTCAAAGATGGCTTGGCAGATCTCCTAGACCAATTGTGCGCGGTGGTTCCACAAGATCGTTGGATTCGCCTGATGTATGCATACCCTCACGGGATTACTGCTCGCTTGATTGAAACGATGGCGAAGTACCCGCAGATTTGTCAGTATCTCGATATGCCACTTCAGCATGCCCATCCGGCCATGCTCCGACGTATGCGTCGCCCACCAGATATTGAACGCACCAAAGGTATTATTCGCGATTTACGGGCTGCAATGCCTGATATTGCGATTCGATCGACGTTCATTGTTGGCTTCCCTGGTGAAACGCGTGAGGAGTTTGATGCGCTCTATGACTTTTTGGCCGAGATGAAACTCGACCGGGTTGGCGTGTTTCGCTATAGCGATGAACCAGGGACACATGCCACAACACTTGAAGCAAAAGTGCCGCAGAAACAAATCGAACGACGATGGCACAAAATTATGCAACTTCAACAAGAAATCTCTCTTGAACGCATTAGTCAGTGGCGTGGTCGCACCATGACGATGCTGGTTGAGGGGGTTGGAAGTGATGAGTCAGGACGACCACTCCTGGTTGGTCGATCGTTTCGTGATGCTCCAGAAGTCGATGGTCAGGTTTTTGCTTGGGGGAAAGGCGTCATTGGAGACATGTGCCTCGTCAAAATCAACTCAACAACAGAGTATGATGTGTGGGGCAAAGTCGTGTAATTTCGTTGACTAACACAAAAGCGCCGAGCATAGCTCGGCGCTTTTGTGTTAGTCGAATGTCGCTATCTAGGCAACATTATGTTTGTCAATAACCTGGCGCAACCGCTCAAAGCCTTGAGGGTTGTTTTTGGCGAGAAAATCAACCATATACTCAACAGCGGTATCACTGTAGTCGGTCAGTAAGCTATCTAATACCTGTTGCACAACAAGCGTCACAAAGTCGGCTTCGCTCAGCGTGGGCGTATAAATGTACGCTAAACCGTCACGTTGCCGATTGAGAACGCCTTTTTCTGCAAGACGACTCATGGTCGTCATGACTGTTGTGTAGGCAATGTCTCTTTGCTGCGCAAGCGAACGATGTACCTTCTTTACGGTGCTACAGTCGTCATGCCAGATGACTTGCATAATCTCAGTTTCAAGTGGGCCAAGCACTTTAACCAAGCCATCTTTGGCCGGACTAAAGCGAAACCGAAGGTTCGGTGTCATACAAGACTCCTATTTAGGACAATACATCGTACTAGCATTAGTGTACTACCAACCTACAAAGACAACAATAGCGCTTTATGACGAAAAAATTACAAGCTGTAGTCTGCAGAACAATCCTTTTTGCGTCTATGACAAATTTTACTACAAAACATAGTTGTTAAATTACAAGATTATGCTGTGGGAGAGGTAATCCAAACGTGGGTGACAGCATCATTACAATGAAGAAAATAGCGAATGAGAAACGTAGCGGTCATGAGGGGATTAGTTTCACGTGAAACAAAAGAGGCGACAACACGTATGTGTGTAAGAGATTATAATAGAAGAGTATAAGCACAAAAGAGGCAAAGATGAGCTACGATATGCGCACACGAATTCGAGAAGAGATGCAGGCGGTATTTCCGTCGCATGATATCCGCGTCGCAGAGTTTTATGCGATGCAGGAGTATCATCTA
>CAYXXK010000008.1:0-55948 GCA_964469045.1 uncultured Klebsiella sp. | reverse complement strand
TGAGTATGCAGATCCAGGTAAATTATTGCGCCCAATTATGACGCTATTAGCGTGTGAGATTGTGGGTGGAAAAAGTGAACATGCAATACCATTAGCAGCTGGAATACAGTTGCTCCATGATTTCTCATTAATACATGATGATATACAAGACAATAGTGATTTACGTCGCGGAAGAGCGACACTATGGTCGATATGGGGCATAGCACAGGGTATCAATGCTGGGGATGGAATGTTTGTATTAGCGCACATGGCGATTCAACGGATGCAAGACGTTGGTGTGCCTGCTGATCGAGTGTTGCAGATACTACGTCGCTTCGATAAGGCCATATTGCAGATATGTGAAGGTCAACATCTTGATATGAAATTTGAGGGTGATAGTTCAATCACAGAAGAAGCGTATATTGCAATGGTGACGCGCAAAACAGCAGTGCTGATTGCAAGTTGTGGAGAATTAGGCGCATTGGCTGGTGGTGGAAGTGATGCTGATGCGCAGGCATTATCTGAATTTGGTTTGCATTTGGGTATTGCATTTCAGATGCAGGATGATATTTTGGGTGTATGGGGTGATCCAGCAATCACAGGCAAGCCTCTGGCGGCAGATTTGACACGGCGCAAATTAAGTTTGCCAGTAATATATGCATTATCGCGCGAGCCAAAGGATGGTGCGTTGCATCGCTTATATAACACACCAGCGGGTGATGAAACACACATGGCGGTGGCGATGCATGCACTTAATCAGAGTGGAGCAGCGCAGGTTGTGGGTACATTAGTTGATCAGCATTATGCTAAGGCCTATAGTGCGCTTGATCGCATCACAATAGTAAATCATGAAGCATATAAACAGTTACGTGCAATGGCTGATGGTTTGTTAGGACGCAAAGTATGAGCATGAGCGGAAGCTTCTCACAAGCAAAGGATGTACCATGCGCATATTAATGGTGTCAGCGGAATACCCCCCGATGATGGGTGGTGTAGGTGATTATACTCGTCGCCTAAATGGAGCGTTAACACAGCAAGGACATGAGGTTGCGGTTGTAACCGGCATGCAAGGTCAAGCGTATCGAGATGCAGCACGGATATACCCTGTACGTGTGCAACGGTGGGATCGTGGGTGCATAACGACGATTCGACAGGTGATTGCGAAGCTCCAACCTGATGTGGTGCATATACAATACCAAACCGGTGCATATGGCATGAATGTTGCAATAAACACGTTACCACACAAACTCATGTATGAGCGTAAAAACGGACTGAAGATAGTGACAACAGCACACGACCTATTGCCACCGTATCTTTTTCCAAAGGCCGGCGTGTTGCGCGAGTGGTATACAAAACGTATTATTCGCGATGCTGATGCTGCAATCATGACCAACGCTGGAGACTATCAGCGTGTGATGAGTGATGGCAAAGGCGCATGGAACAAGAAAACGAAGTTTATTCCGATCGGTGCGAACGTATCACCATCACCGCCGCCATTTTATGAGCGATCGCTTTGGAGAGAGCGTTTTGAAATAGCGCCTAACGGGATGTTATTAGCATATTTTGGTTTGCTGACGCATTCCAAAGGGCTTGAAACAATCATTGACGCGATGCATGAATTACCCGTAACGACGAAGCTAGTGCTGATAGGTGGTGCTGGAGATTCGAATGAAGATCAAGCATATGCGCAACAGCTCAAACAGAAAATTACGCGAGCAGGTCTTGATCAGCGCATAATCGTCACAGGATATACTGAGCCGAGTGATGTGTCAGCGTATTTGATGGCAGCTGATGCGGTGGTGTTACCGTTTAATGATGGGTATTCGTATCGTCGTGGAAGTTTGATTACAGCCATGGCACACCAAGTGCCCGTGATTACTACGCGAGCCCCTGCAGGTCTGTTGCAAGATCCATTGCCAGAGCTCGTAGATGGCCAGCATGCATTATTGATAGAACCACAACATGTTGGTCAGTTGGTTGCGGCAGTCCAACGCATACAACAAGAGCCCGAATTAGCGTTCATGGTGAGTCGGCAAGGGCGGTCACTAACGGATATATTCAGTTGGGATCGCATAGTAGCCCAGCATGATGAACTCTATACATCACTCACCAGTTAACGTATGAATGAATTAGGAATAAGATCACCCTCCACACTATGCGTAGTGTGGAGGGTGATCTGTATCAACGAAAGGTCATAATTATTGCCCAGCCGATAGTACCACGTTCGAGGTGGAGGTAATTGTGTCGCATTTTTGCAACTTCAGTCACCAAATCAGCGTGTTCAGGGTCATCAGGATTGGCAATTAACCAGGCATGAGCAGATTGCCATTTTTTTGTTTCGTAGCGATCCCACTCTTCGAGTGTTGAGACTAACATTTCGAAGGGCTCGTGGTCGCCACGAATGGAATCTACCAGCTCCCCAAGTGTTGGGACAAATCCATAATCGGCCATATGAGAAGGAAGTTCGTGATAGCGAAAAATATCACCAATGATAATTGGGGCACCAGGTTTGGCTACATGGCGGGCAAAAGCGAGTGTCGCATCTAAACCGCCGCGGGCAAATGTAGCACCAATACAAAACACAGCATCGAATGTGTGCTGGTCGAATTCTACGGCATGTGCGTCTGATTCAATGATGGTAATTTGATCGGCTACGTGGTGTAATTGGGAGCGAAGCAATGCATCCTGACAAAACCAAGGATTGATTTCGACACCAGTTCCACGAGCACTGGTACGCATTGCAATGCGATTCAGAAGCCAACCTTTGCCACAACCAATATCGAGGACGTGATGCTGTGCGTTGAGGGAGAGTAAGTCGATAAGGTGATCGAGTTTCTCGGGGGAAGAAGGATTTTGAATGTCGTGGTGCTGTTCGACGATAGACCAGAATCGGGTGAAATGCATGGAAAGCTCCCTAAGTATTGGTAATTTGTTGTAGAAGTGTGTGCCAGTGAGCGTGTATTTGGGTGGTGGTTGCCTCCCACGTACTTGAGTTGTCAATGACTACGTCTGCAACTGCAATTTTCGCTGATTGGGGATTTTGAGCATCAACGCGTTGAATCGCCTCCGCTTCGCTCATATGGCGAGTAGTGCATAAGCGTTCAATCTGCTGTGCACGGTCACATGTAACGACCCACACTGCATTGCAATACGCTGGCCACCCTGATTCAATGAGCTTGATGGCATCAATTACGGCAACGGTAGGGTGTGATTTGCTCCCTGAGGGGAGTTGGGCGAGCCACGCAAAGATGTGTTGTCGTACCGCAGGATGCACAATCGATTCAAGCAAACGCAATTGGTTGGCATCTGCGAAAACGATATTTGCCAGTGCCTTGCGATTGAGTTGTCCGTCAGGCAATACGACGGTTGGACCAAATGCTGTCACAATCGTTTGATACACCGCCTGCCCTGGTTGTTGTAAGTCACGAGTGACGCGGTCTGCATCAATCGCAGTGGCGCCGAGTTTGGTCAACTCGGCGACTACACTGCTTTTGCCACAGGCGATATTACCGGTTAGGCCGATGATGTATTTATAGGTCGACGTATTCATGTTTGATAACCGTCTCATCACTGATACCGAGGTGGCGCAACATTTCATCCATCAAAATCGCTTTATGTGTGGCGTCGCGTTGACTCCAGGTGCGACTTTTGATTTCGAGATACGGGCCAGGATGGGGTGAGTTAATCAGCGTGTCGATGTTAATTGCAAACTCCGTATCTTTGTAGGTGATATGCATACGCCGTCGCTCTTTGGTGATGGTGATGACATGATTCGGTTGGAAGTATTCGCGATAAAAGCGCTCAGTGTGATTTGCTTGCGCAGTGTAGCGGGCCCGACTGAGCTGTACCGCAGCATGATGTTCAACGCGTGTGGCTGGCTCGGTCAACGTCAGCGTGTAATATGGTGGTGTGCGGCCATTTGCATCGTGGCGATGATCCTCGCGGAGGCGGATCCGGCCTTGGGTAACATCGTTCCACATAAAGTATGTGTCGTACTGAGTGCGGCTGTTTTGGCGAATGAGGTGGAACGGTGTCTGCGCGACTTGAGTGATGATGCGGTCGGCATGTGATTGGGTAATCAGCGCTTTGACTTGCACCTCAAAAATCTCACTTGCAGCGACAGGGCTAATGGCCAACACCTTGTCAAGCAGGTTCTCTTCGCGGTTCGCCAAAAAGAGATTGATGTCGTGGGCAATCCGGCGGGCGTCGGCGAGCACTTGTTGCTCATCAATCGTCAACAATTCGCCATTACGGAGCAGGATTTGCCCCGCCACCATCACATCACGAACATCACTGGCGTGGCACGTGTAGACGAGTTGGTTATAAATTGCATCGGCAGCATAGGTATAACTTGGTGAGTTATGGGCTGCGCGCAGGTTAATGACGACGAGGTCTGCTTGTTTGCCGATTTCGATAGATCCAACGGCATGCTCTTGGTGAATGGCGCGCGCACCCGATGATGTCGCCAAGGCAAACGCTTGTTTGGCGGGCATAGCGGTAGGATCGCCACTTAGACCTTTGGGGAGCAGTGCGGCGAGATGAATCTCGCTGAACATATCTTGGTCGTCGTTTGAGGCGGGGCCATCAGTACCGAGTCCGGTGCGTACGCCACTTTGGATGAATTTGGTGTACGGCGCTACGCCGCTTGCGAGTTTGAGATTTGAGGTGGGGCATGGGGCAACACCGACGCCTTTTTCTGCGAGGACTTTGATGTCTTCGTTGGTGGCGTGCACACAGTGTGCTGCAATACACGGCACACTAAATGCGCCGACCCGGTCAGCATAGTCGATTGGCGTGCCGGCGCGCTGTTGGTATGACTCTTCAACTTCACGAGCGGTTTCGGAGAGGTGAGTCACCAGCGGAACATTGTATTTGGCACAGAGTTCGACCGCTCGTTGATAAATTTCGTCGGTACAGGTATAGGGAGCATGGGGTGCGATGGTAGGTGTGATGCGTGGGTGGGTATGCCAGGCGTCGATAAAGCGAGTGGCACGTTCGAGACCTTCATCGAATGATGGGGCATCAGGTGTCGGCAGGCGCATCACGGATTGGCCACAGACGGCACGCATACCAGCTTGATCGGCCGCTTTGGCCACTTCTTCTTCGAAAAAGTACATATCGACGAAAGTCGTTGTACCGCTACGAATCATCTCTGCGCACGAAAGCAAGGTACCCGTGCGGACAAACTCAGGTGAAACAAATTTGCCTTCGACGGGGAACATGTACCCAAACAACCAGACGTCGAGCTGGAGGTCGGCCACAATACCACGTAGTAGACTCATTGGCACGTGGGCATGGGCGTTGATAAGCCCAGGGGTTATTGCACACCCGTGGCAATCAATTGTTTGTGTGGCGGTATGATGGGCGATGAGCTCGGCACTGGGGCCGATATCAACAATGCGGTCGCCAGTTATGGCAACGGCACCATCATGCATGATGGTGCCGTTGCTGTCCATGGTGACGACCGTTGCGTGCGTGAGCAAGAGGTCGATAGTGGGCATGGAGTTTTCATCCTTCTCTACGAAGTCGTCTGCGGTGTAAATGGTTGTTGGCAATTGATGCAGTAAAACGTCGCATCAAATACCGTCTTTTGGGCGTGCCATTGGGATAAACGCATGGTCAGAATTCGGTCATTGCGGGCTTGACGCCACACAAAAATCGACATCATGACAATAAACACAATAATAAATACGGCGATACCACTAAATACGCCTGCTTCACCGGCGCGCATTCCTTGCGCAGGAAAGTCAGTACCAACGGTGATTTCGGCAATCATCCCAACAATAACTGCAGAGATCGTCGATACAGCCGCACTCAGTGCCAACGTGGCACAACCGAGGCCACCAGATTGAATAGGCCGCGGAGGGTTTGGCAGTGCCAGTGTCGTTTGTTGCTCAGCCGTCACTTTCTGTTCAGCGATGGCTTGTGCTAACGGTAACAGCGGTTGTTGGCAGTGCGGACAGACGTGTGATGTCGTCATACTTAGATCTCCCATTGACTAGAGCGCCGTTGGCGAGCCGCGGCAATTTGATCGCGGCGTTCGGAGAAGCCATTGCGCCCCAGCAATGCGTAGGTGGCGATTTTGCCAGCCTCGACGCCGGGTTGATCGAATGTGTTGATGTTGAGGAGCGCACCAGCGATTGCTGTTTGCATTTCAAACAGCATGAAGAGTTGCCCAAGGGTAAACGCGTTAATTGCCGGCATGTGATGGGTGATATTTGGTCGTCCCGCATCATTTAGGGCAATCTCGGTGGCTTGTTGTTCAGCCTGAATTAATTCATTAAACGTATGACCGCCGAGGTATGACACACCTTCGAGGTCAGCATATGCCGGTGGGATGGTGACGGTGTTTTGATATTGATCGACCGCAATGAAATTTACCAGCTTGTCGAACGGACCTTCGGCATACAACTGGACTTGTGAATGTTGATCGGTGGCTCCGAGTGCCTTGATTGGTGTGGTACCGACATTGACCACTGCACCATTAAGGTCATAGCGCTTGCCTAAACTCTCAGCCCAAAGTTGCGCAAACCAGTCTGCTACATGGCGTAGACGATGCGCATACGGCATCATGACGACCATGTTCTGGCCTTGGTTGGCACACGCCAGATTCACAATGGCGGCCACGGCGGCCGGATTGCGCATAACATCTAGGTTACTTGCGATTTGATAGCCATAAGCCGCGCCGGCGAGGAGTGCATTGATGTCGATACCGGTGACCGCAGCTGAGAGCAACCCTACCGTGCTCAACACCGAGAATCGCCCGCCGACGGTTGGTGGCAGATCAAGCATCGGCCAGCCCTCACGTAGGCCAATTTGGCGCAAGAATCCGCTACTCGGGTCGGTTGTCAAAATGATATGTGACTTGAGCGCATCAGCACCGAGTGTTTTTGTGATGTGGTCACGTACCGTCAAGAACGAGGCCATCGTCTCGGCTGTGGTCCCGCTCTTGCTAATCACGTTGTAGACGGTGGTGGCTGGATCGAGGGTCTCGATGAGGCCAGCATTCAAATCGGGGTCTGAGTTGTCGATGACGTACAACTTGGGGGCAAGTCGTTTGTTGCGTGGTAAATCGTTGTAGAACGGGTGGTTGAGGGCCGACTGCACGGCAATATTGCCGAGTGCAGAGCCACCAATGCCGAGTACTACGAAGTTCTCGACATGTTTGACTTTGGCGGCCATGTCAAGGATTGTGCTGACATCTTGCTGTGGTAATACGGGCCATCCGAGTTGGGTGCGATTGCGCTCGATATCAGTAATGGCCGCCTTGGCGGATTCTGCCATGGCATTAAGGTGGCTTGGGTCAAGGCCGTGTTGCCCAATGACACTTTGTAAGGCGTTATTGATATCAAGCCGAATGCGCATTTGCGCTTGCCACGTAGGGTTGAGATAGTCCATACATCCCTCTAAGAATCTACATGATGCGACGAAGTGCCTTGTGTGAGTTGGGCAAAGGTATCTGCGCTGATGAATTCGCCACCTTCGATGGTGCGTTGCGTCTCGTTGCGTTGTGGGTCAAACCAGATTTCGATGGGCATCGTGCGAAAGCACTTAGCATCCATGAGTGATTTGCGCACCATATATCCACTGATATCACCACGTTGGTTGTACTCGACTGCGAGGTCATTGAAGACATCCAAGCGCACATGTACTGGTGATTGACAGCGTTTGCAACGTGCATAGATGTGGATGATGCGTGCGTTGTTTGTGTTGGTTTGACCGAACAACTTGCGCCACCACGACATGCGACCCTCCCTCACAAAATATATTCTGCCAAGTATAGCACATACGCCATTAATAACGGTTAAAGAGTTTGTGATATGTCATAATGATGCATCAGAAAGCGTCACAACATTTCCTTCGGCCGCCCGAAAGAGCCGATCGCGGACTGCAGCTGCTACCCCATCACCTGGCGGCTCCGCAATAACGAGCAACGCCTTGCCGGATTGATCTGCCGTACGGAGTGTGGCAAATAAGTTGCGTGCAATGGTACTGCTTTGATTGCGTGGTCCTAATGAGAGATAGGCGATGTGTGCAGCATCTGCATGTGCAATGTCTTCGTCATAACACAACCATAGTGTCTCTGCACGAGGATGTGCTAGTACTGCAGCATGTACTGCAGAGGGCGTCCCACGATAAATGACGAGTGGTGTGCGCGGTGAATAATGTTTGAGCAACATACCGGGTGCTGGTGCTGCTTGGTTATGTGTGACGATGCGCTGGCGTACGATGATATCGCCAAGTACGGTCGTGAGTTGTTCGGCTGGGATACCACCATGCCGCAAAATGACTGGTGGAGTCTGTGTGATGTCGATGATGGTCGACTCAACGCCAATCTGACAAGGCCCTGCGTCAAGAATCAGCGGAATGCGCCCTTGTAAATCATCAAAAACGTGTGAGGCAGTAGTTGGGCTTGGGTGTGAAAAAAGATTCGCTGATGGTGCAACTAGTGGGCGACCACTTTGACGGATTAACGCCTGTGCTACTGCATGATTGGGCATGCGTACTGCGACCGTATCATGTCCTGCAGTAATTGATGGGTCAAGTTGAGGATGTTTTGGCAAGATAATTGTCAGCGGACCTGGCCAAAACGTATCAGCCAAGAGATGAAACTCCAAAGGAGCATTGCGTGCGACTAACGCCAATTGATTAATATCGGCAATGTGCACAATTAATGGATCAGTGCTTGGGCGCCCTTTGGCCGCAAAAATCGCCTGCACCGCTGCCGGATTCAACGCATCACCTGCAAGACCATACACGGTCTCAGTAGGCATTGCCACGAGCTCACCCTGCTGAATGTGTCCGGCAGCCTCGGCAATGTCTGATTCAGCTGGATGTGCAGGCGAAACCGCTAAGATGCGTGTGTTCATACGAGTGATCGATATGCTCCACGGAAGTATGCAAGTGGCTCGTGATCGTTGATGATGGCGTGCGTGATGCGCCCCACAAAAATCGTGTGGTCACCACCTGCATGTTGATGCTCAACTGTGCATTCAATTGCTGCACAAGTGTGATTAATCAGCGGTATGCCAAGAGGACTCATTGTGATATCAACACCGGCAAACTTGTCGGCGATACGACTTGCAAATTGTTGTGATAAGTGTGCTTGATTGGCTGCCAAAATGCTGACGCCGAATGCCTCAGATTGTACGATGGCATCATGCGTGGGTAGGGTTTTGGTGATACATACCAAGAGTAACTGCGGATCAAGTGAGACTGAGCAGAACGAGCTGACGGTCATTCCATATCGTATATTGTTATGGACAGCGGTGACGATAGTCACTCCACTGGCAAAGCTTCCCATTACTTTGCGAAATACTACATCATCTAACGTCATAGAGCCGATTCCTTAAATGATTGGTGATAGCGAAGTGCGCTCTGTATATTATTATAGAACGGACTGCAACGAAAAGACGGGTACGTTATTGCCAAATATACAATACACAAATGCTACAATACATAGTAATACATGATTTGTTTAATGATTGGTGACAGGCATGACCAAGAGTGATTGTCAATACATACGTGGACTAGTGCGTACAAAGCAGAATGTTCCTGGTAGTTTTCAACAACGCGCAGTTGATAATCACATGGCAAAGTGCGAGGCATGCCGGCAATTCTTCCAACAAAATCCTGAGTATATATTAGCGGCACAACTCGGCATAGAGATGCCACTCCTTGATGCAACGACACTCAAATCACGACGCGTCGTGCGTCGCCGTCGCACTGCCGAAAAAGGGCTCCAACGATTATCAAACGAAAAGCGTGCTACGCTGATAAAACGCTCTAAACCAATACGAAAAGCTAATCCAGCGAAACAACACATAAAAAACGCACGCAAGGCAAAACCAAGCGCCAAGAAAAACGCATTTACTACTAAACAGCTTATTCAGAGCCTGTATTATATGGGCATAGGTGTGGTCATTGCATTTGTTGCATATTATGGCGTGCAAACAGGTGCACGGTTTAGTAGTTTTGCACGAATATATCAAAATCTCGGGATCATCAGTGTGGTTGATTCACCACAACCCAATACCCAATTACCAGACAATATCGCAGATAATGTGGCATCGATAGAGGTGCAGCCAACAATAGTTGCTGAACCAAATATCGCATCGGTCGCAGTAGGAGATGATCGGGCAATTAATGTGTTGCTTCTCGGAACGGACCGACGCCCGCAAGAGAGTACACCATCGCGGTCCGATACGATAATGATAATGCGTATCTTTCCTGATACCCAATATATTTCACTGTTGTCATTGCCACGTGATTTGATGGTGGAGATTCCGGGGTATGGCATCGCACGGATTAATGCTGCACATGTGTATGGTGATTTGTATCGTTCACTGGGGAGCGGGATGTCATTAGCTACTCAGACGGTGAGTAATGTTATTGGGGTTCCTATTGATTATACGGTGGTCATCGATTTTCAAGGGTTTATATCGGCAATTGATACCTTAGGTGGTGTAACGGTGAGTGTGCCCAAAGCGCTCTATGATGCAAATTTTCCTACCATGGAGTATGGCATTAAAGAAGTGAGTTTTGCACCGGGCGATGTCATGATGGATGGGTACACGGCGCTTACGTATAGCCGTATCCGACATCCTGATAATGATTTCGAGCGCATGACTCGTCAACAAGCCGTACTCGTTGGGATACTGAGGCGTGTGCAACAAGGTGGATTTTTGGCACAAGTTGAGTCGACTGATGAAATAACAAGCGCATTGGTGCGCCATGCGCGCACAGATGCACCGCGCGATGTGATTATCACGCTTGCATGGCACATGCGAAATACACCAGCAAATAACGTGCGAAACGTCGTGTTTCGCGATGTGTATTACGGTAGTGGTGCTGACCAATATGCGATGTTTGCCGTTGAAGGTGCACTTGAACGTAGTGTGTCGGAATGGATGAAAAGCCCATGAAACAATTCGTCAGGCATTTGATTTGGGTGGTTGCACTCGTTGGGATGGTTAGTACCATTTGGCTAGATAATGCGTGGTATCGTGGTGTTGTCACTGCGCCGACCGCCGGCGTAAGCGAATATGCGGCCAACGCTACCCTCGGGGTGAATCTATTTAATATTCAATACGAGCCTGATCCGGCGGTTGTTGAGCGTTCATTTGTCGAAACTGCCAAACTGGGTGCGACTGTGGCGCGCATTCAGATGCCGTGGGAAGACGTCGAAATCCATGCCCGTGGCGATTTTGAAGATCGCCGTAACCCCGAGCATATCCGTAATGCATGGGAGAAGTATGACCACATCGTGGCCATGGCCGAGAAGCACAACATCTCACTGATTGTTCGCATTGATCGCCCACCATTGTGGGCCCGTCAACAATCGGCTTCTACCGAAAAATTCATCGCCGGATTGGCCGAAAACGGCGATTCAACAGGGCCACCCGATGATTATCAGGATTATGCGAATTTTGTTGCGGCAGTGGTTAAGCGCTATCCACACGTGCCATACATCCAAATTTGGAATGAGCCAAATCTGGCGTATGAGTGGAACTGGCAATTCCCTGATCCTGAAGGCTTTACTGAGCTTCTCAAACTCTCGGCTGAGGCGGCGCGGCGCGTTAACCCCGATGTAGTGATTCTCTACCCCAGTCTGTCGCCAACCGACGGCAAAGAGCCCCGGATTGCACCGATGAGTGAGCTCGACTTTTTGGCGCGTTCGTATCGCGCTGGTGCTGCCGATTACTTCGATATTATGTCGGCGCAAGCATACGGACTTGGGCAACCACCGGATGAGCATCGCTATGTGCGCTTGCGGTGGAGTCCTATGCGACCATTTGCTGAGCTTGATCGCCCGATTGATTCACGTATCGATGTCTCGCGGATTGTCATGCTCCGCGAGGTGATGGAGCAAGCCGGCGATGCTAATACTGCCGTCTGGGTTAGCGAGTTTGGTTATAATAGCGCCTCAGAAAGCATCCCACCTGAGCGACGTTTTGTCTGGGGACCACCAGTTAGCGAGGCCACCAAAGGCGAGTATGTGGTGATGCAGATGGAGCGCGCACGTCGTGAGTGGCCGTGGTTAGGCGTGATGAATTTGTGGATGCTGCGTTGGGGTGGCCCACCAGCCGACCCTGCCAATCCAACGCCGTATTTTGCCATCATGACGCCTGATTTTACGCCGTATGAGGGATATGCGACTATTCAGAAAGCCGCCACTGCACCGGCTGTGCTGAGTGCAGGGACACATGCATGGCGGCATCCTGCGATCCAGAAAATAGATGCAGAAACTTGGAGAGTGACGTTTTGGGGCACAGGCGTCGGATTACGTGGCCAGCCCGATGATGTTATGGTGCAACTTAACGACGATGAGTCACAGTATGTGCCGATTGGTGTTGGAGATGTATCGTTCTATCAGGGCCTCTCAGATGCACAGCACACGCTGACGATACGTGGTTTGTCGTATACACCAACTGCCGTATTGGTCTGGCGCGATCAACCCGGGCGTTGGCCGATGGCGTTGTTGCCGGTTGTGTGGATGGTGCTCTTTGGCTATGGACTTTGGCGAGTCTGGCAACCTACTTTTGAGGAGAACGCACCACGATGAGTTTTCAAGCCCAACTAAGTCCAACGCGTGTGGTATTTGGTGAAGGTGTATCACAGCAGCTTGCCAAAGAAGCGCAGGCGCTCGGCATGCAGACCGTGTTGTTATTGATTGATCCATTTATGGCCACGACTTCGACCGGGGTGGCGCTCCATGCTGCATTACAAGAATCTGGTGTAATGGTGGTTCTTTCGACCGATGTTGAGCCTGACCCAACCGCAGTGCGAATTGAATCGATTGCGCAGATGGCGCGCCACGCCGGGGTTGATGGCATTGTGGCAATCGGGGGCGGTAGCGCCATTGATACGGCCAAAGCCGTGGGTGTGTTGTGTTTCCATCAGGCTGATGCGATTGCGCCGTTTTATTTCGGTGGTAGCCAGATACCCAAGGGTATGTTGCCTTTGATTGCCATACCGACGACAGCAGGCACAGGCTCAGAGGTGACGTTTGTCTCTATCGTGACCGAGCCGACCACGCAGCGCAAATTATTAGTACGGCATGTCACACTTGCGCCCCATGTGGCCTTGGTTGACCCATTGTTAAGTGCCACGATGCCAACCAGCCTAACGGTTGCGACTGGTATGGATGCGCTCGCGCATGCACTTGAGGCCTTGACATCCACCGTCGCATCACCGCTGAGTGATGCGCTCGCACTTCAAGCCATCCCCATGGTCTTGAATGCGTTGCCGGCGCTTGTTCGTGATGGTCATAACCCAACCCACCGAGCTGCGATGAGTCAAGCCGCTACGATGGCCGGCCTGGCGTTTTTGAGTGGCCGGGTGCATTTAGGGCATGCGGTAGGGCATGCGTTGGGTGGCGCCTATCACCTGCCGCATGGTAGTGCGTGTATGGTGATGATGCCGCAAATTATGCAGTTTATTGCTCAAACGCACCCACAGCGCATTCAACCAGTGGCACAGGTATTTGGTTGCGACGTTGCCAATGTGCCACACGCCATCCAATCGTTTATGCGGACGTGTAGCGCACCGCGATTGTACGAATTAGTGGCAGCACATGCGCCAACATATGACAAATTAATAGCACTCATTGAGGGTGAAGATCGCTTGATCGGGTTGTCACCGGTGCGCCCCACCACGGCAGATTGGTTACAGATGATTGAAGCAGCGTGGTAAATAGTATGAATAGAGTGACAACTGCACTACAGTATAGTCGTTGGCCAACGGCTGCCTTGGCACTTATCATTATTCAAACAGCGCCTATCTGGGGCAAAATGCTTGGTGTGGTGCTATTGATCTGGTTGTTGTGGCAAGAGTGGCAGATTGGTGTAGTGCTTGTGCCGATGACAGCCCCGTTGTATTTGATACCGGTGGCGCTGAATGCACAGTCAGCAGTTCCTCTCCACGAAATCGTTTTGCTACTAACCGTGGCGTGCGTTTCAGTGATATTTGTGCGCCAACGATCGCTGACATTGACGTGGCAACCATTTGATACGTGGGTGGTGTTGTTGATGGTGAGTGCCACGGTGAGTCTGTTGTGGGCTGTACCCGAAGGGCGTGGTGAGGCGTTACGTGTCTGGCGGTGGTTGATTGTTGAGCCTGTGGTTTGGTTTGTGCTTGTACGTCATGCGTACGCAAACGGATTAACGATGGCATCATTGCAACAAAGCCTTGTATTTGCTGGGGTGATTGTAGCTGGGCTTGGTGTGTTGCAATTTGTTGGGGTGGATCTTGTGCCGTGGTTGGGGAGCAAACGCGCATTTAGCGATAACGTGGTTGCAACCGGCAACATTCGGCGCGTAGCGAGTGTCTACGGCCACGCCAATAATCTTGGCTTGTTTCTTGAGCGAGTTTGGCCATTTGTGATTGTTGGCATACTTGGCGTGCGCCCGCAACTGAATTGGCGGTGGCTAAGCGTTGGTGTTATTGCCTTGGGTCTCGTGTTTTCGTTTTCACGCGGGGCATGGATGGGTGTGGCGCTTGCGACGTTTTTATTGGTCATTTGGCAAATCCAACAACATCGTACGTTGCCGTTTATCCGAGTTCTGGTTGGTGTGCTGGTGGCAGGGGTTGTACTTGTCGTAGTGATGCTGGTGACGCGTGGTAACAGTATTGGGAGCATTGATGCTCGTTGGTTGTTGTGGCAAGAGAGTGTGACGTGGTTGATGCAGCGTCCATGGGGACTCGGTCTCGGGCAGTTTTACTTTTATCATAATCCCGAGTACGGTCGTAGCATCATGGATGCGAGTTTGGTTGGTACAAGTGAGCAATATGCCTCACATCCCCATAATGTACTGATTGATACATGGCTTAATCTTGGACCGATTGGCGTGATTGCATTGTGTGGTATGGTGATTCATTTGGTGCGACGGAGTGTGCGACAGAGTGGGATGAATCGCGTCATGTGGGCTGCTGGAGTCATGATAGTATCGGCTTTTGTGCACGGCATGGTCGATCAATTTTGGTTTGTAGTCGATCTAATGTACTGTTTTTGGTTGGCTGCTGCAGTGATTCTCTATGATAGAGTTGACACGCCTGTTGCGAGACGGCTATAATGCTTGTGGTGCAGGACGGCAGATACGTGTCAAACCCCGCCAGGGCCGAGAGGCAGCAACGGTAGATGCGTTCCTCTGGGTGTCCTGCATCGCTTTTCTTTGTTTATATATGTGTAAAAAAATCAATCGCTGCGCGACCGAGTACGCGAATATCTTCAGCGATTTCTGGGTCATCGAGTTGGTTCCAGTCAAGCCAACGTGCGCCAGCGCTTTCACGAATCGACGGATTGAGTGTGCCTCCAATCACCCGACCGAAATAAATTAAGTCGATGTGTTGATGATTAGGTTTGATATCTTCGAGCAAGATACAGTAGGGTTGCGGAAGTACGATGACGTCGCCAAGGGGTTTTGGGGTCGTGTGTAACGCAATTTCGAGTCCAGTCTCTTCGAGGACTTCGCGACACGCAGCGTCGTGTGGCAACTCATGTGGGTCGATATGCCCACCAGGTGGGAGCCACATGTTTAATTTTCGGTGCAATAACAGGAGTGTCTGGTGGTTGTTCACGATAAAGGTGGTTGCCGTGAAATCGCGCGTCAGTGGCATGATGTGCTCCATGCAACAAAATATTGCTTGAAATCGTCAACACATGGTAGCATAGAGACATTAGTTGCGTGTACCTTCAAAGGAGTGACGAGTTTTGGCTGAGCCATCATTAGCGTTGATTCGACGCGCCCAAAACGGCGATCGTGATGCATTGAACGAGCTCGTCATTAGTCAGCAGCAATATGTCTATAGTGTTGCGATGAGTGTGTTGCACCACCCTGATGATGCGAGCGATTTGACGCAAGAGGCATTTATTCGCCTGTTTCGATCGATTCGTCAGTATAACGGTGAGAGTCGTTTTACTACTTGGCTCTATCGCCTTGTGGTTAATTTGGGGCGTGATGAGTTACGCCGTCGAGGCCGGCAAGTGCCTGAGATGCATGCACCTACCAGCGATGACGAACTTGATCCGGTGACGTTGATTGTGGATGATGCTGATGAGCGCGATCCACAACAAGCACTCGATGTGGCGGAGACGCGGCGGATGTTGAATGTGTGTCTTGATGAGTTAGATCCTGCATATCGTATGGCGTTGACACTCTTCTACTTTCACGACAAAAAATACAATGACATTGCGGAGACGATGGATATACCGCTGAATACAGTCAAGAGCCATATTCGACGTGGCAAAGAGCGAATGTTTGAGTTGATGCGTGAAAAGCATCCAGAGCTACAAGAAAGCGACCATGGGGGCTTGTTATGAAATCATGCGATGACTTCCGCACTGCAATTGCATGTGGTGACGATGATGGACCGGTAACGATGCACATCCAAACATGTGAGTCATGCCGACTGTATTCTCAAAACATACATCGTTTTGAAAATGACCTCGCGAATATGGTGTGTCTACAACCACCTGCTGAACTGACTTCACGATTACTTGCGATTGCTGCTGATCATGCGATGCCACCGGTGCGGATACGCCAGCCATGGTGGAGTACGTTGATGGCGTTTTTGATTGGCGTTATTGCTGTCGTGGCGAGTGTGCTTATTATGGCCGAGTTGGTCGTGTTGTTTGCTGGGCCGTTTGGTTTTGGTACATATGCCTCCGACATTGTGCAATTGCCGATGGCATTCTATATGTGGATGCGTAAAGTAGTGCCAAGTGTCACTGATGCATTGGCGACGATTGATGCGGTGCGGACGCAATTAATTGTGATTCTAATGGTGATGTTGGTTTTGTTTGGTGTGTACGGCCAACGGAGTGCCAAACAGCGGAATAACCAATAGTTGATAGTGTTGTGCTTCGTGGCAAAAATTCCTTTTGCGCAAGACGATATGCCTGTGGTATAATCCAACACGGTAATGCCAGATTGTGTAACGGTAGCACTACGGACTTTGAATCCGTCTGTCTAGGTTCGAATCCTAGTCTGGCAACCATCCTTCATTCGCATCAATGCGGACTTGAGCCGAACGATGGCGCACCCCCCCTCAATGCACACGATAGTCATCCTCGCCGCTGGTGAGGGTACTCGTATGCGCTCTTCCACCCCCAAAGTGCTTCACCAACTTGCTGGTCGCCCGATGTTACGTCGTATCCTCGACGTGACGGATGTATTGTCAGCACATCAGGTATGTGTTGTCGTGGCGCCGCATACACGCGCCGAGATTGTAGCCACCTGTGGTGATTCATATACCTATGTTGAGCAACACGAACGGCGAGGTACTGGTCATGCGGTCATGCAATCACTTCCATTAATGCAGGCTGTTGATGGTGATGTGATTGTATTATTCGGTGACACTCCGTTAATTCAAGCAACGACGATTCAATCGGTGATAGCTGACAAACACGCGCATCAGGCATTGGTTAGTGTGTTGAGTTTTGATGTGCCTGCACCTCATAATTATGGGCGAGTGGTGCGCGATGATGACGGGCATGTATTAGCGATTGTCGAGGCCAAAAACTGCACGCCGACACAGCAAATGATTCGTGAATCAAACAGTGGCATTATGGTGATTTCGATGGCGTGGCTGCGGGATGCATTGCCGCGTGTGACACCAAATGTGCTGACCAACGAATATTACTTGACCGATTTGGTTGCACTTGCGGTTGCCGATGCGGGTGTGGGTGCTGTGCGTGCTGTGGTTGCTGCAGATGCGAGCGATGCATATGGCGTAAATGATCGAATTCAATTGGCAGAGGCTGAACGGCTTTTGCAGGAGCGTACTAATCGACGCTTGATGGCTCAAGGAGTCACGATTGTACAACCACAGAATGTGTTGATTGCGCCTGAGGTGGTTGTTGGTCAGGATTGTGTTATTTGGCCTGGGAGTGTGATTACTGGCGCTACCACAATTGGTGCGCAGAGTGTTATTGGTCCGCACACGGTAATTCACCAAAGTGTGATTGGATTTGGGTGTAATGTATCCCATTGTGTGGTGAAACACAGTACAATACAAGACATGCAGACGCTCGCACCGTTTACGGTCATGATGAACCGTGATGCGTTGCTCACAGACAAGGAGGAGGCTCGATCCCACGGGATCGGGTGATGCTGTATGGAAGGTCGTTTACAAGTTTTTAGCGGCAACGCCAATCTCGCCCTCGCCAAAGACATCGCTGCCTGCCTCAACATGAATCTCGGTCGTGCGACCGTTAGCACCTTCAAAAATGGTGAAACGCGCATCAAAATCGAAGAAAACGTGCGCGGTTCAGACGTGTTTATCGTCCAACCAACCTGTACACCAGTTAACAACAATTTGATGGAGTTGTTGATTTTGATTGACGCAGTGCGTCGTGCTTCTGCGGCACGAATTACTGCTGTAATCCCGTATTACGGATACGCCAAGCAAGAGAAGAAGACCACCGGTCGTGAGCCTATTTCGGCCAAGTTGGTTGCCAACCTAATCCGCACAGCAGGTGCCCATCGCGTGTTGACCATGGATTTGCACGCACCAGCTATTGAAGGATTCTTCGATATCCCGGTTGATCATTTGCAAGCAGGTCAACTGTTGTCTGAGTATGTGCGTGGGTTAAATCTTAAAGATCCCGTGGTGATTTCACCCGATGCTGGTGGTGTTGGTCGTGCGAATGCGTTCCGTGAGCGTATTGGCGCAAGCCTGGCGATTATTGCCAAGCAACGCCCGCGCCCTGATGCTGTCGAGATGCTAGAGATGGTTGGTGATGTCGCTGGGCGTCCGGCAGTCATTGTTGATGACATGATATCAACGGGTGGTACAGTGGTTGAGGCGGCCAAGTCGTTGCGTCAACGAGGTGCTACTCATGTGTATGCATGTGCTACGCACGGTATTTTTGCTGGTGATGGCATCAGTGCATTACGTGACTCACAAATGGTAGAGACCATAGTGACCGATACAATCCCTCAAGCGCCTGAGTCTGCCGATGCGCGTATTCGTACGATTAGTGTGGCACCACTCTTTGCTGAGGCGATTTTGCGTATTCACAAAGATTTGTCGTTGAGTGCACTGTTTTCGTAAGGTGAATCACGACAAATAAAGGAGTTATGTTGGACCCTATTGACATACCGCTCAGGTGGATCGGTATTTTGTGCGCTTGGTTTTTAATTTCGCTTGCTTCGGCGGCTGAAGCCTCATTAAGCATGATTTCGCGACGACAATTAAATGCATTGCACACGTCGTCGCGAGCAAATTTGGTGCATGCGCTGATAAATGATGCGTACCGTTTCAAAGTATCAGTGTTGTTACTTAACACGATAGGTTTTATTGTCATCACTGCGTTGGTTGTGAGCCTACTTGATGGTTTATGGCTCTACGAAGCAATTCTCTGGTTGGTTGCAATGTCAATAGGGATTATATTGTTTGCAGAGGCTCTTCCCAAAGCTATTGCATTGCGTAATCCGAGTGAGACTGCGCGCTTTATTGCCGGGCCGTTTTACTTTCTCACGATTATTTTGCGGCCTATCATCATGTTGATTGATTTTATGGCGCGGCGCGTCTTTGGTTTAAGCGGCAAAGAAGAATTGACACCGATCGTCACTGAAGAAGAGTTGCTGACGATAGTAAATGTCGGTGAAGAAGAGGGCGTGATTCAACCCGAAGAACGTGAAATGATTGAAGATATCATTACGTTCGGCGATACCATTGTGCGTGAGGTAATGACACCACGCGTAGATGTCGTTGCGATTAGTGCGAATGCGCCATTTAACGAAGCATTAGCACTGGTCACGACTCATGGTCATTCGCGTATACCAGTCTATCGTGAGTCAAACGACCATATCATCGGATTGCTGTACGCCAAAGATTTATTGTTGGGCATGCGCTATGGTAATACGGATTTTGTGGTGGCCGAGATGATGCGTGCCCCGTATTATGTGCCCGAGATGATTAACATAGGCGTGCTCTTGCGCTCAATGCAGGCACGACGGGTGCATTTTGCGGTGGTTGTTGATGAGTACGGCTCAACGACTGGCATTATTACACTAGAAGACATTTTGGAAGAAATCGTTGGTGAGATTAACGATGAATACGACCAAACACGTGATCCAGAGGTAGTCTGGAATAGCGAGGGTGATGTGGTCGTTGATGCCCGTTTGTTGCTTGATGACGTTAACGACTTAACTGGTTTGGCGTTGTATTCCGAAACATCAGACCGAATTGGTGGGTTTGTTACTGAAAAACTCGGGCGGATGAGCCAGCTCAACGACGAGGTACAGATTGACGGTGCACTTTTGACGGTTGTCGCGATGAACGGCATTCGTATGAGTCGTATTCGCATTGTATACTCAGCAAAGCAGGGAGGCAAAGGTGACTCCAGTAATCAACCCACAACAACTGATTGACGCAGCAAAAGATGCGCGTACCTATGCGTATGCGCCATATTCGCGTTTTTTTGTGGGCGCAGTTGTATTGACTCGTGATGGACGGCTTTTCAAGGGATGCAATATCGAGAACGCCGCCTACCCTAGTACTAATTGTGCTGAGCGTGTGGCAATGCAGTCAGCATGGGCGGTTGGGGCGCGTGATATTGTAGCTCTGGCGGTTGTTGCGGATACTCCCGGCCCGGTAAGCCCGTGTGGTGGGTGCCGACAAGTCATGGCCGAGCTTGCCAAAGACGCAGTGGTGTTCTTGGCGAATATGCAAGACAATTGGATCGAAACATCTGTTGCACAATTACTGCCGGGTGCGTTTGACCCGCGTGATTTGCCACCAGCGCCATAATGCAAGGAGTGGCCATACAACTACCTGGCATGGTTGGCGTTTATGGATGTTGTAAACTTGCGATTTGGTCACTATAGCGCTCGATGAGCCTTGATGTAGTGGCCTCATCTACTCCTTCGGCATGAATTGAAATGTAGGGACCGTCACTATCTGGTGTGATCAGTACCCACCCGTCGTCGGCCTCAATGCGCAAGCCGTCACCAGTTTGATGTCGTCGCTCACTAAACTGTTCGCTGAGTTGGCGCATGACGCTCCCCTTGTGCTCCCAACGACAGGCCACCAATGCTGAACTAATGTAAAAATCGGGAATGCTATCTACCGCGTCTTCGAAGCGTGTTGATTGATGAAGCAGTAATTCAATTGTTTTGGCGATACCAAATAACCCATCGGCGACAGGATAAAACCGCGGGAATATCATGGCACCTTGACCGTCTCCGAGCAGCAATAAATCGCGTCTTTTGGCTGCGAGTTGCATTAATGCGTTGAGTGATGCACGTGTACGTACGATGGCGCCGCCGCGTCGTGCAGCAATACTCTCAAACACCCGTGGCGCTGTAATGGGCACTGCGACCACACCACCACCCTCTGCAGCAAGAACAAGATCGACCAACACTGCAAGGGCGAGCATTGGTGAAATCATGCGTCCGCGGCCGTCAATTAATGAAACACGCTCGCCATTGGCTTCGATGCGTACACCGAGGTCGGCACCTAGTACTGGTGTTACGCGAGCGAGCCGTGCCAAATCAGCGGCATCGTTTTCGCGTTGATGAGCGACGAGTACGTCTTCAAGATTCGCATTAAGTTCTACGGATCGCACGTTGAGTCTGCGCAAAATGTTAGGCAAAATCGATGAACTGCTCGCATGGTCATAATCAACAGCTACTTGAAAATTGTAGTTTGTCTGAAAAATCTCTGCACGGAGTGCTTTGAGATACGCATTGCTATACGTTTCAGCGGCATTTGTGACGTCGGTAATCCGCCCTATTTCGTCGTAGTATGCACGTCGATAGTCTTCGCGGAAGAAGATGCCTTCGATTTTGCGCTCAGTTGCGGTGTCGATGTCAAGTCCATGCCGGTCAAGGATACGAATCTCGACCATGCGCTCATCTTCTGGCGAGACTTGGACGTGAATACCACCACCAGAGGTGCTAGCAAATGTCATGTAGCGTGCCACAGGTAATGGCACACTATGTAACTCAAGTACATTGATGCCGGCTGATGGTAATCCGGCCATGAGTGCACGCTTGAGCATGCGGGCGGTATGATGGGAGTCGCGATTGGCAGTAATTGTGGTGCCCATGGGTAATGCGGCACCGATAGCGGCACCGATGCGCGCACACCACTCGGGTGTTAAGTCGATGTTGACGAGTCCAGTAATGCCTTGGCGACCGAACAAGACGCGCCGACCTTGTGAGCCCCAGATGATACTGCTGTTGATGGTGGCACGTTCGTCGATCTCTTTGTCGGGCCAGATTTTGACGTTGCTACCGATGATTGCGCCGGCGTTAATCATGGTTTGATCGCCAACGACCACGCCCTCTGAGAGCAGTACACGGTTTTTGATATTGCATTGACGCAACACAATGGCCCCACGGAGTTCGGCTCGTTCACCGATATACGAATTGCGCCAGATGATACTCCGGTCGATGATGGCACCACTGTCGATGATGGCATAGTCGCGAATGACGGTCGGGCCAATGATGTGTGCATCACTTTTGATGCGTGCGCCGTTACCCAAATAAATTGGGCCTTGGAGGACGGCATTGCGATCGATTTCGACCTCGCCATCGGCCCAAATCTCGTCGCTGATGCGCCGGCCGATGCGTGGCAGATTGACAAGCCCCATCAGATAATCGCGGGTGGCGCGCATGTATTCTTCGATAGTGCCTACGTCGGTCCAGTATCCGTCGACCACGCATCCAGCAATTTTGTGGCCTTCACGGCGAATACGCGGAAAAACATCTTTGGACCAGTCGACGGCTATTTCGTCATCAATATATGCAAAGATAGCTGGATCAAGCACATAAATGCCAGTATTGACGGTGTCTGAGAAGACTTCGCCCCAACTCGGTTTTTCGACCAAATCGCTGACAAATCCGTGTTCATCACAAATTGCCACGCCGTATTCGAGTGGGTTGGGGACACGCGTTAGCGTCATTGTAGCCATTGCGCCGCTGTGGTGATGGCGCATAATAACTTGGTTCAAGTCAATATCGGTCAGGGCATCACCAGAAATAACCAAAAACGGCTCTTGGAGAAGATGCGCTGCGTGTTTGACACTCCCAGCGGTCCCGAGCGGGCGATCCTCGTGAGAGTAGGTGATTTGGACGCCGTGTGCACTACCGTCACCAAACTGATCCTGGATGACGTTGGCCATATATTGCACAGTGATAACAATATCGGTGATACCGTGACGACGTAATAACTCAATAATGTGACCGATGACAGGGCGGTCGACGAGAGGAACCATTGGCTTGGGGCGGTTGAGTGTGAGTGGTCGCAACCGCGAGCCCTCACCTCCTGCCATGACAACTGCTTTCATGTGGTTCACCTACGCGGACCCTGCATCATTGCAGGTATCAATAATCTGGTTTCCAAGAGCAAACAGTGTAGTGTATTCGTTTTCGGCGTATTGTGTGCGTCGCAAGTAGCGTGCTAATGCCTGAGACGGTGTCGGAATATCTGCATCAAGCGTGACATCTGCTTCTTGAGATTTTTTCTCGGCTGGTGTTGTACGTACAATTCGGGCGATGTGGAACACTCCTGCCTGTTCGAGCTTTTGACGGATACGGTTCACACTTAAGATGGATTTCTGCTCGGGGTGGAGGGTAAGATGCACTGCCACAATCGCCCCACTGAGATGTTGGTGTCGTTCAATCGCCAATTCCACTCGCTCGGTTATTTGATCAGATACATTTGTCAAATCTAGATCGATGAGCTGCATCGGACGTGTTGCTAGTGGTATGAACTGCCATGTGGCGGTGCGTCCTTTGAAATCGACAAGGACACAGCCTTTTTGTTTCTCGTTGATTTCACCAAAGTCAATACGCTCGATGCTTCCTGCGTATACAACCGGTGGCTGCTGGCGCAATACTTGGTGCTTGTGAATATGCCCGAGTGCCACATAATCAACTCCGGCTGGCGTCAACACTGATTGGGGGAGTTGTAAATCTTTACCGAGCGTGAGTTGACGCTCAAAGCCATTCACGGCCCCACTTACTGTTCCATGGAATGTCACGATAATCGGGCGGTGCGGATCTTCTTGTTGGAGTATATCGACCTGCTGTTGGATGAATCGCTCTACCCCGTTTAGCATGACCGTTTCTTGATCGCTGAGCGATGCATGACGAAGCTCGTCATTATTACTCAAGAATATCTCACGCATAATCCACGGCACACAGATAACTGCTACAGTTCCTGTCTGCCCGCGATAGCGATGGACTTCGAGGCGCTTGGCAATGGTAACGCCCGGGTATTGCAAACCCTCATACACCGAAACCGAATTGGCAGTATCCCGCCCTGGTGCAGTGTCGTGGTTGCCGATAATCATCAGTACCGGAATATTAGCCTGATGCAGACGACGGATACGATTGGCAAATTCGCGTTGGTGACGCGTTTGGGGATCGCGATTTTTGAACATGTCGCCGGCAATCAGCACTAACTCGACACCTGACTGAATGCCAATATCTATCGCTTCATCAAGTCGTGCCAAAAAATCTATCAGGCGTGTATGCATTCCTTGTGATGCATCAAAATGCCCGTAGTTCTCGACTCCGATGTGTAAGTCTGCAAGATGTAGTATGCGCACGTTGCCCCCCACGCTTTCGCCTTTCTCTATTGTAATCTGAAATTTATGTATGTGTGTTGACGAATGCTTATTGGCGTTTTGTGAAAAAAGTTATCCACAATTTGTGGATAACTCACAATATCCCACAATATCACAGATTGGCTTCCTAATGCCTTAAAAGGCCATTTGTAGTGGATGTGTAAAATGTGGATAACATATAAATCCCACAATAACCCACATCCATGATTCTGATGCGTCAAATGAAAAGTATCCCACAATAACCCACAACCTACTATGTGGGTTAGTTATCCACATATCCCACATCATATGGTGGAAAACCAGGGGAAATTGCGGGGAAAAGCGTGGGATAACCACAATATCCCACATTTAATGTGGGATATTGTGGGATAATTGCGAAACATCTTCGTTCGATGTAATAATAGAAGCACACAACGAATGGAGCACGTATGCATATTCGTATAGCCCACCTCTACCCAGC
The DNA here is from genome assembly GCA_964469045.1 of uncultured Klebsiella sp. Classification (GTDB taxonomy): domain Bacteria; phylum Chloroflexota; class Chloroflexia; order Chloroflexales; family Roseiflexaceae; genus UBA965. Next base: position 30,926 of record CAYXXK010000008.1, on the reverse strand, counting down.
CCAAATGAACATTTATGGCGATCGAGGGAATATCATTACCCTTGTGCGACGGTGTGAATGGCGCGGGATTGATGTCACGGTTGATGCCATCCATCCTGGTACCGCAGTTGATTGGCGCACATTTGATATGGCGTTTTTTGGTGGTGGTCAAGATAGTGGTCAAGCACTCATCGCAGACGACTTTGTGCAACGCCAAGGTGCAGAGGTACGTGCAGCGATTGCAGATGGTCTGGTGACGTTGGCTATTTGCGGTGGATACCAACTGTTAGGCAACTACTTTTTGACGCATACAGGCGATAAGCTCCCTGGCATTGGCGCAATGGATGTGCATACGATTGGTGGCGATCGACGACTCATCGGCAATCTAGCGGTTGAGTTAGACTGGGAATTGGCGCATGGTGTGCCACGCACGTTAATTGGTTTTGAAAATCATAGTGGTCGCACGTATGTAGGGAGTGGTGCGCAACGGATTGGTCGTGTACGTGCAGGAAACGGCAATAATGGTGAGGATGGGAGCGAAGGGGCTCGTGTACACAATGCCTTTGGCTGTTATTTGCACGGATCATTACTCCCCAAAAATCCGCACTTTGCCGATTATCTGATTGGGTTGGCGTTGACACGTCGGTATGGCCGTGCTGATTTATCCGCACTTGATGACGCAAATGAATGGTATGCCCATCAGCAGATGATGCAGCGATGCGTCAAATAAACAGACGAGGGGCAGGCGTTCACGCCTGCCCCTCGTCTTGTGGTGATTACTCTTCGTATTTGCGGACAATCACGGCCGAATTGTGACCACCCAAGCCGATCGAGTTCGACAAGGCAATCTTGACAGGCGCAGTCCGACTTTGACCAGCTACATAATCGAGATCACAGTCTGGATCAGCCTGCTCAAGATTAATAGTCGGGTGAACGACGCCATGGTGTACGCTCAAGGCTGCGACGATGAGTTCAACGGCGCCCGCTGCACCCATCATGTGGCCAAGCATTGATTTTGACGAATTCACTACTAGCTTATAGGCGTGGTCGCCACAGACACTCTTGATGGCGCGGGTTTCGGCCATGTCATTGAGTGGGGTGCCGGTGCCGTGGGCGTTGATATAGTCGATTTGGTCAGGAGCGATACCGGCTTTGCGGATTGCCATTTTCATGGCGCGCGCAGGACCTGCACCATCTTCACCGGCAGCAATCATGTCTTTGGCGTCGTTGCTGTTGCCGTAGCCAATTACTTCAGCAATAATGGGCGCGCCACGGCGTTTGGCGTGCTCGAGTTCTTCGAGAATCACCGCGCCGGCGCCTTCGGAGAGGACAAATCCATCGCGACGACTATCGAACGGTTTGCAGGCGTACCCCGGATTGTCGTTGTCGCCAGCCAGACCGCGCATATTGGTGAAAGCAGACACGACCACGGGGACAATCGGGGCTTCGGCACCGCCAGCGATAATCACGTCGGCGTCGTCGCGGCGGATGGTCTCGAATGCCTCACCGATATTGTGACCGCCGGTTGAACAGGCTGCAACAATCGCCATATTTGGGCCGAGCGCACCGGTTTGAATGGCAATATAGCCCGATGCGGCATCGTCAATCATGTTGGCAATCAATGTCGGCGCTACACGGCGAGTGCCTTTGTCGCGCAGGATGTCGATGTTATCGCCAATCAGGTCGATGCCACCAGCACCGGTGCCGTAGATGACGCCGAGGCGTTCGCGGTTCATGGTCTGGGGATCAAGTTGTGCGTTGCGGAGGGCCTCAAGCGAGGCATTGAGGGCATAGCGCACATACAATGATGATCGGCGGGCTTCACGTGGGTCAACCGCTGGATCAAGCGCAAAATCTTTGACTTCGCCAGCGATGCGCACTGCATAGTCGCTGACATCAAAGCGCGTAATTGGTGCAACACCACTTTGGCCGGCCAAAAGTGCCTGCCAGGTGGTGTTGCTGTCGTTGCCAAGTGGGGTTACAGCCCCCACTCCAGTAATTACAACTCGACGCATGGGGGAGTCCCTTTGTATTATGCAGTAGCTAAGGCGTCATTATCGTTGGGGTACAACAATTTGACGATTTCAACATCAGAAAGGCTAACGGTTTGAACTTGAGTGTTAATGCGTTTAATCAACCCGGAGAGCACTTGCTTAGGGCCGAGCTCTACAAACGTTTCAACACCTTGCTCGACCATGGTTTGAACACTCCCTGTCCACAACACAGGACGAGTCAATTGACCGGTAATTTCAGTGCGCAACTCTTCGACGCTGTGCAGCATTGATGCGCTGATATTGGCGATGAGGGGCATCATTGGCGGCCGCATGTTGACGCGATCGGCGAGTTCGGCAAAGTGATTGGCGGCTTGTTGCATCAACGGTGAGTGTGAGGCAATCGACACTGCCAGGCGTTGCACCAACTTGGCACCACGCGCTTTGGCAAGCTCCATGGCCCGCGTCAAGGCTTCGACTTCGCCAGATAATACGGTTTGACCGGGTGAGTTTGAATTGGCCAGCGTGACGACGCCTAACGACTGTGCTTCGCTGACGACTTCGCGGAGTTGTGCATCATCGAGTCCAATCACGGCGGCCATGCCACCTGGGCGCTCGATTGAGGTTTCTTTCATGAGGCGACCACGTTCGCGTACGAGCAACAAGGCCTCGTCGAATTCGAGTGAGCCGGCTGCGACAAGAGCAGTGAATTCACCAAGACTATGGCCAGCGACCATGGCTGGCATGACATTGATACCGAGTGGGTTGAGCCGTTCGCGGAGCGCATCAAGACAGGCAATACTAACGGTCAAGATGGCAGGTTGCGCATTGATGGTGTCATCGAGTTCGCTTTGCGGCCCCTCAAAACAGAGTGTGGTCAACGAGAATCCGAGCACTTCGTCGGCCCGGTCGAAGATCCGGCGTGCGGCTGGTGACACTGCATACAACAGCTTGCCCATGCCGACGTATTGTGATCCTTGACCCGGAAAAACCAGCGCCATGCGGTTTTTAATCGTTTGTAACAACTCCAAAGCGTCCCTCCTAAGGTGCCAAGATGTTGGCGTAGTGCATAGTACACCATCGCGTTTCAACGGCAAGTTATCGTGCTACACAACACAGTGGATGCGGTTAGTATACACGAAAAATGATAACTGTGAGTTAAGGCTATGCTTCACTCCTATGAAGCGCGATGTGTACTGCCTGATACACTTGTTGAATCGGCACGTTGTGTTGTCGCGCAGCACTCGCACAATCCTCGTACTCAGGGGCTGATGTAATTCGTTCGCCTTGCCAAATTTTGTGTTTGACGCGAATCTCACCATAGGGCGTCTGAATCAACTGAATATCACGAGCAGCCACGTGGCGCTCAACCAACTGACGGCGCATCCCGAGCGTACTACTTTCGCGGAGTAATACATCAACCAATAGTGCCTCGCGATCGGCATCACACAACAACGAAAGTTGCACGGCTGCGCGATTTTTCTTCATGGTGATGGCCGTTTGCCAGACATCGCGAGCTCCCTCACGCATTAGACGCTCGCATACATACGCAAGTTGCTCAGGCGTTTGGTCGTCGATATTGCATTCGAGCAACACGAGCGTTTCGGCTGGAGCGTTCGCGCTCCCAAGCCATACCCGCAGTGCGTTTGGTCGCTCGGTCTGCTTTTTGCCGAAGCCATAGCCGATGCGCTCAAGATTCATCGCTGGTCGGCGGAACTGGGCAAGTGTGGCGAGAACGGCCGCACCCGTCGGTGTGACCAACTCAAAATTCGCCTGATCGGGGATAATCGGCGCCTTGACGGCGCTCAACAAATGCAACGTGGCCGGTGCAGGGACAGGGATATCGCCGTGTGCAGCTTTGGCCCAGCCACTGCCGAGCGGTAACGGCGATGCGTAGACGTGGGTAACTCCGAGCAGTGATAATCCGGCAACGATGCCTACAATGTCGACGATGGCGTCGAGTGCACCGACCTCATGAAAGTGGACTTGTTCACGGGTGACGCCGTGAATGTGCGCCTCGGCCTCGGCAAGCTTGGTGAATACGGCAATTGCTTGCGTTTTGACGTGCGCCGGTAACTGCGAGGCCTCGATGATGGCCACCACATCATGCAAATGACGGTGACTATCCTGCTCAGGTGCAACGACATGCATGCGCGTTCCTGAGAGCCAACCACGGACCTCGCGGGTAGCGTCAATCGACCACCCATCGACCGGTAACGTGCTCAACATGGTGCGCAATTGGGCTATATCAAGACCGGCATCGCATAGCGCCCCAAGAATCATGTCGCCGCTGATGCCCGAAAAACAGTCGAAGTAGATGACTTTGCTCATGGTTACCACCGAACCCTCATCCAAGCCGATTCATCAGCATGTATCATACCATGTGAACAGCCCTACCAAGGAGAATGCATCATGCCGCACCAACGCCCACCAATATATGCTACGGCTGATATCTTGACGCTGCTCGGTGTTGACCCAAATGCACAGTACATTCCTGTACGACAGGTGCTTCATCGTGTTGGGCTTGCGCCGGCAAGTTATGAACGTGCCTTGCGCCGGATCCCGGTGCTAGCCGCCGGGTTGAAGCCCCTGTGGATTGTTGATGACGAGGGGGCGCGGCGCCCGGCGTTGTGCTTGCGGGTCGATTTGTTGCCTCTGTGGTTGTGTTCGTTGCCGGCCAAACCAGGGTCTGATTTGGCGCAGTGGCAACACGAAGCTGCCTCGGCGATGTGGCAACAGTTCAAACCAAATGGTGCTACCGCCCAAGATGGCTTTGTGCCTGATCGTTATCACCAAAATGCTATTGAACAAGCCTATGTCCAAGCGCACGAGGTGGCCGCCCTAGCGCGCCATCAGCTCCTCGGTGAACGTGAGTTGTATCAACAAGCCGAGGAAGAGGTATTGCCGGATCAATTGGCCCTTGCAGATGCCGGTGCAACGCAAATGGTCAAAACGGCGCGCCAAACGGCCACAACCTCGGCACAACTCACCAAACGCAATGATTATTTGGGGATTTTTATTGGGTTGGTGCGCGTGTTCCAGATTTATTCGTTTCGTCATTTGCCCGAGGCCCGACTTGCGGCCGCAATGACCTGGCTCGAGCAATGGCAGAGTGACATTGAGAGTGATACTGCATCACACACCAAAGAACCGGTGTAGTCTATGCCTTTTTGGTGGCCTCAACTAATGCACTATGAGCGGCTTCTTCACGGGCAACTCGCTCGGCCTCGGCACTGACAATGATGTCACGCACAGCGGCTGGAGTGTCTACCACTTGGAGCAGCGACAACTCGGCCTCGCTGAGTGCGCCCAGCGCCACAGCGCTCTGTCGAAGCCAGCTAATCAATCCACCCCAATAGGCTGATCCATACAAAATAATCGGAAAGTTGTGCACCTTACCGGTTTGGACAAGGGTTACCGCCTCAAATAGTTCATCGAGTGTACCGAATCCACCAGGAAAACAGACAAATGCTGAGGAGTATTTGACTAAAAGGGTCTTGCGCACAAAAAAGTAACGAAATTCGAGTGATTTACTGACATATGGATTGACGTGCTGTTCAAACGGGAGTTCGATATTTAGGCCAATTGAAGGGACTCCTGCGCGCCGTGCTCCTTGATTGCCGGCCTCCATAATACCGGGACCTCCACCTGTAAACACGGCAAATCCGGCGTCTCCGATGAGTCGGGCCGTGTCGACTGCGGCCTGGTACAAATCATCTTCGGGTTTGATTCGTGCTGATCCGAAGATAGTCACAGCTGGTCCAACATCCGCTAAATCGTCAAATCCATCGACGAATTCACTCATGATGCGAAACACACGCCAAGTATCAGTGCGATTAAAGGCATCGTGGGTATGTGGTTGGTGTAATAATTGTTCATCGGCAGTTGTGCGAGCCATCTGGAACACTCCTCTGCTGTTTTTGAAAGCAAAAAGATAACGATATCATTGTGCCACGATTATTGTGTGGCATACGCATCGAGACCGGCAATCAATCGCATGATGCCTTGGGTGAGGCGATCTGGTTGGACGAGGCATGAAATAACAATATGACATCCCGTTGTACTGCCAAAAAAGAAACCGGGATGTACAAGCACGCCGTGGTTGAGGAGATGAATGATGAAATCTTCCTGGTTGGTGACATCGAGTACCTCCACGAACAAGTAATAGCCGGCATCCGGTGGTCGGACGCGTATGCGTGGTATGCGCTCGAGTAACGTCAGCGCAATTGTTAGATTTTGATGTATGTAGTGTCGTTGATGCGCCACAAAATCCATTCCGCGCTGTATCAATATGGGTAGCATATGTTGTGTCAAACTATTGGCACCGAGCAACGTGTCGTTGAGCAACGCTAGCCGTTCGGCATAAAGGTGACGTGCTGACGGAGTCAGGGTAATCCAGCCGAGTTTGAGGTCTGGCAACGCAAACATTTTGGAGATGCCGTTGAGCGTGAAGATGGGCAATTGTGGCATCAATGCTGCTAATGGTGGTACAGTCGGGACCGCATACGGCATTTCGGCGAATACTTCATCACAGATAATTGGTATGTCTAACCACTCGAGGACAGGTAGTGGTTTTTTGATGACGTTTCCGGTTGGATTGTGTGGTGAAACCACAAGCACCGCACGCGTGCGTTCGTCGCTGATGCGCCCCATATGCCATGGGTCAATTCGCCAGCCACGGTGTGGATCAAGCGCATACGGACGTAATTCGATGCGAAACATCGCCGCCAGGTATTCAAAGAGGGGATACGAAATATCGGGTGCAAGTACATTGTCACCAGGGTTTGTTAATAACGAAAAAAGCACAGCGTAGGCCTCACTGGTACTCGCAGTGATGTAAATGTCATGATTGGGATCGAGGATTATTGCTGGCTGGCGAGTGGCGTAGTAGCTAGCCACTGCCTGCCGTGCACTCAGTAACCCATGTGCATCCGGGGTATACCGGCGGGTTGCCCAATACGTGTCTGCGGCGGTACGCAGTATATCAGGCGGAAACAACATGCCTTGCGTCGTCGGATTGGCGCTCGTAAGATCAATATAGTCAGTGATGCGTTGACGATGCTGTTCTATACGATTCATGTGCATGTCGGCATCTGCCAAAAAACCAGTCATGCGCTTCCCTTTAGATGATGATGTGATGATGTATTGATGAATTATGCATCGGAATGCGTAGATGAATCAAATCTGATGTGGGCTCGATTGACGTGATAAATAGTAAAGTGCTACAATACCTGCTGTAATACATCTGTCATTCTCAGCACCTCGTGCGTTTAATCAGCAGGATAGAGTTTATAGCATGGATCAAGATTCACGCTCCCCCGATCCTCGGCGTAGTAGCTCACCGCGTGCGGGGAGCGAACAAAGCCCATCAACACCATTGCGCATTCGTCAGCGCGAGCTAAAGACGCGCAATGCGCGGGCCAACGCCTCGGCATATCTCGATAAGCTCTTGCAAACCGTATCAAACACATCACAAACAGCGCCAATTGCAACATCTGGTCCGTTGTTTGACCGTTGCATGATGTTGGTGCAAGCACTTGGTGATCCGGACAATCCGGCGCACATCCATGCTGCTGAAGAGCTTGTGGCGCTTGGTCCGGTTGCGTTGCCTGCATTAATTCCGGCATTGAGTCCTGATGGTCCGTGGCTTACTGCGTATCGTGCGGCTGAGGTGCTCGGCGAAATCGGTGATCGACGTGCTGCGCCTGCACTTATTGACGCACTAAATCACCCAAATAGTAATGTGCGTTGGAGCGTGGTGCGTGCGTTGTCTGCCGTAGGTAATACCCGTGCATTGTTTGCGTTGCGTCGTTTGGCGCGTGAGGATCGCAGCAAAACATCATGGGGGGAATCCGTCGCTGGTGTTGCGCAGAGTGCAATTGACCAGATGCAAGGCAATAACATGGTCCTCAAGACGATGGAGTTGGTCAAAACGGCCATTTCCACAGTCGTTTTTTTGTTGGCACTGGTGGTTGCGTGGACGGTGTTTGAGCGTGTGCAGGGCGAGATGACTAATGTGGGTCTTCAGCCAGTGGCTACGAGCGAGAGTGGTGAGCCTGCGCCTGACGCAGAAAGTCCCGCATCAGAAGACTCGGTGACAGCCGAAGCAACCGCTACCATCATACCCACAATAATGCCCCTTGGTGATGTGAAGGGCGTAGTACTCAAACCAGGAAATGTGCGTGCACAACCTGCCATTCAACCCAATAACGTCGTTGGACAAGTCGAGGTCGATGACGAAATCGTCTACCTAGCGACCACACCTGATCGTTCATGGTTTAAGATTCGTTTGGGCGATGCGCGCTCTGCGACCTCGTCGATTGATTCACCAGATGGTACGGGTTGGGTCAACAAAACGCTGGTCGACCCACCAACGGTTGGATTACCAATTGAAGATATGTTGATGCCGACTCGGGTCCCTGCGACATCGGCAACACCTACTGCGACTTCTGAGGCAGAACCTACGGCTACAGCGGAGGGGGTTGCAGAGCCAACCGTTGATCCGTTGCAGCCACAACCAACGACTGAAAACGCCGTTGAGCCAACGCCAACAGCCGAAGTTGTTGGCGCTACTGAGACGCCAACGCCGTAATACACTTCGTGAGGTGCTAGCGTGTTTCGTTTCTTTCGTGCGTTGTTTATGGTGCTTGCATTGCTTGCGGTGGTTGTCACCGCCGCAGTGATGGTGCTGTCTAGTGAGATTCGTCGCCCTGCGAGTAGTGACGATACGCCGATTGAGTTTGTGGTTGAATCCGGTGAAACTACCACATCGATTGCCACTCGATTGGCCGAACAAAAACTTATCCGGCAGCCGTTGCTGTTTGTATTGCTTGTGCGCATGCAGGAGCTTGATAGCAAAATGCAGGCTGGTAGCTATTTGTTGCGCCCCAACATGACGATGGGTGATATCATGGTGGCTTTGCAACAAGCACGTATCGTAAAAGAAGTACAAATTACCATTATTGAGGGCATGCGCCTCGAACAGATTGCGGCTGTTATTGGCACCGCAGGGTTGCTGAATGTTGATGAAGCTACGGCGCTTGCTGCCTTCCGTGATGCAGAACGATTCCGTAGTGGTCATGTGTACCTGAGTGATTTGCCTGATGGAGCCTCACTCGAGGGGTACCTTTTCCCTGACACCTATCGACTTAACGAAACAGCAACAGTAACCGATGTCGTTGAAACGTTGTTGACGCAGTTTGATACGCAGTATGCAACGATTGAGCGTGTGGTCCAGGTATCTGACGTGAATGTACACCAAATCGTGACTATGGCATCGATTATTCAGCGTGAAGCGACACGTCAAGATGAGATGGCGTTAATCTCTGCAGTATTTTGGAATCGACTCAAGCCTGAAAATGTCGGTGAGACCGGTGGCGGTAAACTCCAATCAGATCCGACCGTTCAGTATATTTTGGGCACTGCCGAAAACTGGTGGCCCAAACTTGATAATCTGACTATCGAACAAATCAACGCTGCCCCCGGACCATACAACACACGCGTCCAAACAGGGTTGCCACCTGGTCCCATTAGTGCGCCTGGTCTAGCTGCATTACGGGCGGCTGCTCGCCCTGATGCGACTGCTAACTATATGTACTTTGTCGCAGCATGTGGTGAGCCTGGCAAACATAACTTCGCTGCAAGTTACGACGAATTCCTTGTGTTTGAACAAGAATATCTCAACTGCGCCCAATAGGCGGATAGGAAGTGGTTCGTATGTCGAGTCCGACCATGCGTGTGGCTGGCGTAATTGGTGACCCGGTGGCACATAGTAAGTCGCCTGCAATGCACAATGCAGCGTTTGCTCATCTAGGGATTAATGCGGTATATGAGCGTTGGCATACGCCACTTGCTGACCTACCTGCGCGTATTGAATCGCTTCGTGCCCCACACATGTATGGCGCTAATGTGACGCTCCCCCATAAACTTGCTATTTTGCCACTGCTTGACGAAATCGATCCACTCGCTGAGTTAATTGGCGCAGCCAATACGATTATTCGTCTTGATGATGGCCGTTTGCGTGGCACAAACACTGATGCACCGGCGTTTTTGGATGAAGTCATCAATGTGTGCGGCCTCAATCCTGATGGGCTTGAGGTGGTGATTCTTGGGGCGAGTGGTGCTGCCCGCGCTGCAGCGTTTGCGTTGGCACATGCCGGCGCTGCTCGTATCACGATTATTAACCGCACACTCGAGCGGGCCGAAGAATTGCTCGGTGATGTGCTTTCATCACTCGACCATGACCCAATATTGACCTATGCAGCCCCAGATGAACCTGATTTGGCCGATGTGATAGGTAACGCTCACTTAATCGTCAATGCGACTTCGCTGGGGTGGCATGGCGATGAGACACCACTACCGGCACAGTTCATTCAACCCGGTATGATTGTGTATGACATGGTTTATCGACCAACCAAGTTGCTAGCTGATGCACACGCACGAGGTGCTCATGGCTATGATGGTCTGGGGATGTTGGCCAAACAAGCGATTATTGCGTTTGAGCATTGGACTGGGCAACGCCCACCACTTGATTTGATGATTACTGCCCTGCGTAATGCATAAGTAGTCACACAAAACCGGCGCTGAGCAACTGCTCAGCGCCGGTTTTGTGTGTGGTAATTATTCTTGACCGAGCAGGGGTGATCCTACAGCCAAATAGCGATAACCTTGAGATACCAATTCGCCGTAGTCTGGGACCATACGCCGTCCATCAATAATCAAATATGGCTTTTGTGTATTGAGCTCGATGGTGCGTGATAACCCGCGGAACTCCTCCCAATCGGTGGCAATCACCAGTGCGTCGGTGCCGGCCAAGGCCGCTTTGACTGACTGCTCGTAGCTGATTTTCTCAAACAACGGATTCTTCGACACATCAAAGAATTTGGTTGCCTCGTGCATCGACATCGGATCATAGGCGCGAATCGCCTTGACACCTCGCCCAAGTAGCCCCTCGACGACCTTGAGTGCTGAGGAGTCACGCATGTCATTGGTACGTTGTTTGAAGGCCAAACCCAGCACGGCTATCGTTTTGTTGGCAAACGAAAACCCAGCCTCGCGCTCGGCGCGATCGAGCAAATAGACTTTCTGGTATTCGTTGATGTCATAGACTGCCTGCAAAATTTGGGCATCTTGATCGCGGCTTTGCAATTGATAAATCAACGATTGAACGTCTTTGCCAAAACATGAACCGCCGGCACCAATCCCTACATAAGAGCCCCATGTGCTAATACGTGCATCGGCAGTGACGCCACGCTTGAGGTCCTCCATGCGGATATTGGGGAATGTCTCACCCAAACGGGCGCCAACGCCGTTCCAGAATGACACATAGGTCAACAACAAGGTGTTTGCGACGTATTTGATGGCTTCGGCAGTCTCGGGGGTGGTCTCGATGTAGCGAATGCGCACATGATTGACGAACTGTGAGTAGATTCGTCGAATAATGCGGAAGTCGGCTTCGGTATCGGCGCCAACCACCACGCGATCAGGCCGTCGTGATTTCTCGACGGCGTCACCCTCAGGCAAAAACTCAGGGTTGGATGCCACACCCACGTTGGGCACGTTGTGCTTGACTAAGACTTGCTCGAGTGCTCGTGCAGTGCCGATTGGTACCGTACTCTTGTTGATGATAACGACACGACGTTGGTCGGCGCGTTTGGCGAGTAACTCGGCCAAATACTCGACTGCAGTGAAATAAAAGCTTAAATCTGATGAACCATCAGGCTTGGGTGGGGTCGGTAAGCACAAAAAGATGGCATCAGTACCTTCGACGATATCATGCACATTTGTGGTGAAAAAGAGATATCGATTGAGATTCTCTGCAATGACACTGGCAAGACCTGGCTCGTTGATGAAGCGTTCGATTTCACTGGCTTGACCACTTTTGTAGGCGTTAATACGGACTGGGTCGATATCGTACGCATATACCTCGTGCCCATACTCTGAACACACTGCTGCATGACAAAGACCTACAAAGCCCGTTCCGACAACGATGATTTTCATAGTAACACTAAATCCTTACACACAACTGTCACAACGACACATGTGATATTGAGACGACTACGATCGATGCGCAAGTACTTCTTTGAGTGCATTGATGCACAACGTATTTTCAGCAGGAGTGCCAAACGAAATGCGAATGATGCCTGGTAACCCCCAGCCACCCAGTGCGTTGATAGCTACTCCATGTGCGGCCATAGCCTGCATAATTGCAGTATCACTGCCGGCTTCGCCGACGCGTACCGCAACGAAATTAGTCTCGCTAGAAAAAGGTGTCAACCCGAGGGTTGCGAGCTCTCGTTGATAAAATGCACGTGACTCGGCTGCATGCATCAAGCTCGCTTGTAGGTGCTCGTGATCATCGAGTGCTGCGATACCAGCAACCAGTGCCAATGCATTCACATCAAATACTGGTCGTACTTTGTTGAGGTAATCGAGCATATCGGGGTGTGCAATACCATAACCCAAGCGAAGTCCCGCAAGCCCGTAGATTTTTGCGAAGGTACGCAGGATAATCATGTTTTTGCGCCCATTACGAATCTCAGACACCATGTCTGGGAAATCAGAGCGCGTCACGTATTCGACATAGGCCTCGTCAACCATGATGAGTACATCGTCGGGTACTCGCGCCAAAAACGCTTGCATCTCGGTTGCCCCGTTGGTAGTGCCGGTGGGGTTGTTGGGGTTACAAATCAATACCATTTTGGTCTGTGGCGTGATAGCATCGGCCATGGCCTGTAGGTCGTGTGTGCCATTGATTAGCGGGATGCGCTTTTGCACTGCATCCATGATTTGGGTGCGCATGTAATAACTAATGAACGTGCCATCAGCCATGATGACTTCGTCGCCTGGGTTGATGTAGGCGAGTGCTGTCAACAAAATTAACTCATCCGAACCGTTGGCACATAAGATGTGCTCCGGTTGGAGATTGAAGTGATGCGCAAGAGTTTGGCGTAGTTGAAAGTTGTTGGGGTCTGCATATCGATGAATATGCGGGATAGCCTCAGCAATCGCTTCGAGTGCTTTAGGTGATGGTCCAAGCGGATTTTCGTTTGCGGACAAACGTGCCTGCACAGGGATTGGTGCGGCCGATCGCGTGCTACTGCGCATTGATGGCAGTCGCGCAATTCCGGGTTTTTGGTGCATTGCTAAGCCTCCAATGCAAGGCAAATAGTCGATACAATATACTGCGCATTATAGCACGTCACCTTGCAAAACGACCGCTGCTTGCACGTTGTGAAAAAAAGTGCTATTCTCTTTACATACTTGTTGCACAGAATTTGTATTGATTTGTGCAATGTCAGGAGGAGTTTTGTGAGTCGTACCATCACTCCACCCGACGTAGTAGTGCGTCGTCTGCCACTGTATGCACGAAGCCTGCGTTATCTACTACGCGAGGGTGTCCACTCGGTCTCTTCACAGGAACTCGGCGAACGAATTAATGTCACAGCAGCCCAAATTCGCAAAGACTTATCGTACTTTGGTGAGTTTGGTAAGCAGGGCATTGGCTATGATGTTGAGCGCCTGTTAGAACAAATCGAACAAATCTTAGGGCTTGATCGGTCGTGGGCTGTGGCCTTGGTCGGTGCCGGTCGGTGCGGGGAGGGTATGGTGCGGTATGTGGGCTTTGGTGAGCAAGGCATTCATATCGCTGCTATTTTTGATGCGAGTCCGGACAAAGTCGGTCATAACGTTGGTGGCATCGAGATTCAACACAGTAGCACGATACCGACAGTTGTTGCGCAACGTGGTATTGAGATGGCCATTATTGCCGTTCCTGCTGATCGTGCTCAAGAAGTCGCAGATGTGCTTGTTAAGGCCAATGTGCGTGCAATGTTGAGTTATGCACCGACGGTATTGCAAGTTCCGGATGGCGTATGGGTACGTTACATTGATCCGATTTCCGTCATTCATAGTATGACGTTTTATTTGGCACGCGACTAACTATTGCATATTTGAGGGGAGATGCGTGGTACATCAGTACCACGCATCTGTTTTATTTGATGCTGAGATATGATTGCTGGTGCAAAAACTGATCAACTGCGAGGATTGCGTGTGAACGTGCAGTACCTAGCGATTCGGCTTCAGCTGTGGCCCAAAACGCAACACCAATGCCAATCCCATCGTTACTCAAACTCGATACCTCTACGGTAGGTGCTGGTTCAGGAGCAATACCCGTTGTGCGTTGTAGGATAGCCGGAAGCTCGTTGAGAATGGTATCTGTGCGGCTTCCGCGTGGCACGGTAAGCTGGAGTGTGATACGCCGTAGCCCTGACCGCGTATGATTGGTGATTGGGCTGGCTGCGATGGCATTACTTGGGATCGAGATTGTTGCGCCCTCGTTATTCCGCAAAATCGTCACATGCATCCGGATAGCCGTGACGATGCCACGAATATTGGCAATAGTGACGTCGTCTCCAACTTGATATGGGCGGTGATAGAGCAGCATAATGCCCGATGTATAACTACGAAAAACATCTTGTATGGCCATGCCGATGATGATGCTCGTAATCCCTAACCCAGCTAAAAAACTCGATGCAGCTGTGCTCCAGCCACCTTGTGCTAGTGCAATTGCTAGCCCAACAACCAAGGTTGTGATATAGGTTATGCTCCCTGCAAGGCTGGCAATCTCTTCGGGTAATCCAAGTCGACTCGTTGCGATACGCACCAAAACACGCACACGTCGTGCGATGACGATTGTTGCAAGGGTAATACCAATAACTAATAATATAGTGGGCACACGTTGATTAATATAACTAAGCACATCTTCCATGAACATCCCTCATATATCCTGTTTCTTTCTTATTAGTGTAACACTCATTTTGACACAATGATACTGAATGTGCTACGATACACTACATGGGACGGCGACGTCGCCAAGTGGTAAGGCAGAAGTCTGCAAAACTTCCATCCACCGGTTCGAATCCGGTCGTCGCCTCCATTGAGACCCCTCCGATTCCGTCCAACGGTTCGTGAGGGGTTTTTTCGTTGATGCAGGGAGGAGGATCATCATGACCAGCATCGACATATCACAGCTTGATTATGCCGAATTAGTTGCATTGCGTGATTCGGTTAACCGGCGTATCTTGGCATTGCGTCGCACTCCTGCGTTACGTCTCGATGAACTGCTTTCAGTTTTTGAAGAAACGCGTGAAGCCCTGTCGAATCGTGGGCACCGCTGGCACTCACTTGAGCGCTGGCAGTGGATTGATGGCGAAGTCCGCTTTTGGTTAAATCCAGTTGATAGCACCCGATACATGGTTGGTTGGTTTACTATTGATGATTTGATTGCATGGTTAAGTGACCATGGTCCTATTGTGCGTGATGCTATCGATAACGATGTGCACGATGTACCAATGCGTTGGATTGATGTCGAACAATAATGTGCGTCAGTCACACGTTCTCCACAATGCTTATCCACAGTTGTGGATTGTAATCAAAAAGTAATATAAACACCATGTGACATTGTGCGCACATGGTGTTTTGTATCGGCGGGAGCAAAAAGCGGCATGACAACGCGATTAATCGAGCGAACAAATCCGATTGGAGTGGCGATTGTTTCATATAACACGTGTGGTTTATTGCGTGCATGCTTGCAATCACTCCAGCAGTGTGCACTGCCACTAGCTGTTGCCGTTGTCGATAATGGCTCACGGGATGAGAGCATCGAGATGGTATGCACCGAGTTCCCTGAGGTACTTCTCATTAATCCGGGTGAGAATCTCGGTTTTGCCAAGGGCACGAATCTAGGGATGCAGCGCCTGATCGAGGCCTGTCCATCAATGGAATACATGCTCATGTTGAATCCTGACACGGTTGTACATAGTGGAGCGATCGAGTCATTGGTGGGATTTTTGGTGGCGCATCCACGCGTGGCTGTTGTGTCACCGCAACTTCGCAACCCCGATGGGACACTACAACGGGCGGCGTTTCGTTTTCCAACGCCGTTGATGACGTTTTTTGATTTGTTTCCACCGGGCGACGTGACGCCTGGACGGTTCTATGATTCGTGGTGGCATGGGCGCTATCCCCAAGAGGTGGTTGGCGATGCGCCATTTGCCATCGATCACCCACTAGGTGCCTGTATGTTGACGCGTGTTGATGTGCTCAACAGCATCGGCATGCTTGATGAGTCGTACTTCATGTATGTCGAAGAGGTCGATTGGAGTCGGCGTGTGCGGGCTGCTGGTTGGGCGATTTGGCAAGAGCCGGCCGCTGTGGTGACGCATGTAGGTGGTGCGTCGTCGCAACAATTCAAGGCAGCCATGTTGACCGCGTTGTGGCAAAGTAGACGTCTGTACTGGCAACGGTGGGCTACGCCTGCTGAGCTCCGCTGGCATCGCCGCTGGTTGCGTGTAGGCATGGCGCGGTTGCATGTGCGTGCATGGTGGCAACGCGTGCGTGGGCAGCTTTCGTCTGATGAATATGCTGAGCAAGCGCACATTTATCGGAGTTTGGCACGGTTATGAGCGTAATCCCAATGAGCGTGGCAATTATCGCCAAAGACGAAGCGCGGCATATTGCTGCAGCTATCGCTAGTGTGCAGGGGCACGTGGCAGAGATCGTCGTGTTGGTCGATCAGCGATCGAGCGACGCCACGGCGACGATTGCCGCTGATGCGGGGGCGCGGGTTATCATCGAGGCGTGGCGTGGGTTCCCCGGGCAACGCAATTTGGCTTTGTCGGTGTGCACACAACCGTGGGTCTTCTTTTTGGATGCCGACGAGCGCGTTGAGCCTGATTTGCTTGACGAACTGACCGCACGGTGTATTGATGCGCCGACCGACGTGGCCGGGTACTGGGTACCGCGCCACAATTATTTCTTTGGGCGCAGTTTGGTGGGGGGCGGTTGGTACCCCGATTATCAATTACGCGCGGTGCGTCGGCTTGAGGCGCACTATGACGAGCAGATTGAGGTCCACGAGGTTGCGTCAGTGCGTGGCCGCACCGAACGGCTCGTCGGACATATTACGCACCTGAATATCGAGCGCTTCGATGAGTTGTGGCACAAACAAGCGGCCTATGCGCGCCGTGAGGCTGCCACAATGTATCAGCAGGGGCGACCGGTGCGATTGCGCAATTATGTGGGGGCGCCGGTACGTGAATTTGTCTATCGCTATCTGACCAATGGTGGGTGGCGCGATGGCTGGGTCGGCTTGGCGCTTGCGTCGGTGATGGCATGGTTTGCCTTGATGAGTTTTGTTGAGCTCCGCCGCCTACAGCGGAACCCAAAGGAGCCAACCAATGGTTGATGTGGTGATTGTGTCGTGGAACACGCGCGATCTCTTGCGCGACTGCCTTAAGAGTATCATCGATGATCCGCTTGTCGGACGGATTGTGGTGGTTGATAATGCGTCGCACGACGGCAGCGCTACCATGGTGCAAACCGAGTTCCCCAACGTTATTTGTATGGCCGAATCAGTCAATCACGGCTTTGCCAAGGGCAATAATATAGGGTTGAGCTGGTTGCTTGCCCATCAGCCGGCGCCGTATCTCTGCTGTCTCAATCCCGATACGGTGGTGCAGCCTGGCGCACTGTCGACCCTGGTTGATGCGCTCGCTCGGCATCCGCAGATGGTGGGCTGTGGCCCCGAGTTGCGCTATGGTGACGGGAGTCTGCAATCTTCACGCCGGCGCTTTCCGACATTGGGGACATATCTCTTTGAAAGCACGCCATGGGGGCAGATGTGGCCGAATAACCCGTGGCAACGTCGATACCGTAACGATGATGCGGCTGTCGATGCCGAACAGCCGGTAGATTGGCTGGTGGGGGCGGTATTGCTTATCCGGACGAGTGTGATTGTTGCATGTGGGCTGTTTGACCCCCAGTTTGCCTTGTATGCCGAAGAAGTTGAGTGGCAACGCCGCTTGAGTGGGGGCCAGCCACAGCGGATGTTGTTTGTGCCAGCGGCGCAGGTGATTCATTTTGAGGGGCAAAGCAGTAAGCAGATGCCGGTCCAACGGCAAATCTGGTTTTATCAGAGTCGCTTGCGCGAGGCGTTTTTGGCATACGGCATAGTTACCATGCGCCTGGTGCAAATGGGGTTGTGGTTGATGTTTGTCGGTGAATTGCTGATAGAGATGCTCAAATGGGTGATGGGCAGCAAGCGTGAGATGCGCGCTGAGCGTATAGCTGGCTATCTTCGATTATTGGGCTCGCTTTGGCACCCAAATATTCGTTCAAATTGATTTGAAATATTCAAATGGATTTGAACTAATTTTTGGGGCACTTACACCACATAAACAAGGTGAGCGATGTTCTATGGTAGGATAGAGACACCCGCAATAGGCAAAGGAGATTATTGTGCGACTGGTAACATTTGAGACCAAGAGCGGCAGTGTGCACATTGGTGCGTTGCGTGCCAATGATAGCGAGATTGTAGTACTCGACAGCGTTGCGCCGTCGATGTTGGCGTTGATTGACGGTGGCGAGGCAGCGTTAGCCCAAGCCCGTGATGCAGTGGCCGCAGCAGCCCAAGTCGTTGCACGCGCCGATGTGCGTTTGTTGTCACCGATTCCACGCCCCAAGCAGAACGTGATGTGTCTCGGTATGAATTATGTGGCGCATGCGATTGAGTCAGACTTGGCACGTGGCCGTGAGCCAAAGTTGCCCGAGTTCCCAGTGTTTTTCACCAAGGCCTTGAACACTGTCTGTGGTGACGGCGATGAGGTGCCACTTGATCCAAATGTGACCAGCGAGCTCGACTACGAAGTCGAGTTGGCCTACATCTTTGGCAAGAACGCCAAGAATGTCAGCAAGGCAGATGCGTTGAGTTATGTATTTGGCTACACGATTGTCAATGATATCTCGGCACGCGACTTGCAGAACCGCCACCAACAGTTCTTCAAAGGCAAGAGCCTCGACAACAGCGGTCCGATTGGGCCTTGTATTGTGACGGCTGATGAGATTCCGGATCCGGCAGTATTGGCGATTAAGTTGCGTTTGAACGGTGAAGAGCGACAGAACTCAAACACCGGCGACTTGATTTTTGATATTCCGACCAGCATCGAGTATTTGACGTTGGGCAGCACCATCGAGGCTGGGCAGATTGTCTGCACCGGCACGCCATCAGGCGTAGGTATGGGGCGCAATCCCAAAGAGTACATGAAGGCCGGCGATGTGATTGAGGCCGAGATTGAGCGGATTGGTGTCTTGACTAACAAGGTTGTAGCCGCCAAGTAAGTGCGGGTCAATCAGCAGATGTACGCCCCATGCATCATGTGATGCATGGGGCGTGATTGTTGTTTGAGGATAGCGTGTCATTCTGTGGTGGCGATGTGTCGTCTCAATAGATGTGGAGTCAACGCGTTGCATCGCATGCGGTCAGGAGGTGCTGATTGGTGTTAGGGTGTCGTGCGGCCGATTTTCAACAGATATAACAACACGACACCGGTCAAACGCAACCCGGCGGCGATGAAGAGGGCAATATGGTAGTCGAACCGGTCGGCAATCCAAGTGCCAATCAAGGGCATAGCGAGGGTGGCCACATAGCCGGTCAGTTGTTGGAGTGCGACATAGGATGGCACCCGGTCTTTGGGCATGGTACCAAGCGCCACATCAAAAAAGACCAGATCCTTGCCGGCGCCAATAAAACCGGCGAAGGCGGCCAAAACGATGATGACGCCGACGGATTGGGTCATGCCGGTGAGGAGTGGGTAAAGGGCGAGGGCAACGGTGGAGGCGAACATGACAGGGATATTGCCTTTTTGGCTGGAGATGCGCGCCCAAAAGAAGTAGGCGATGAGTAAGACGCCACTATTGACGGTGTTGATAAGCCCAATCGAAAAGTCACTAGCCTGGACGACGCGCACCCAATAGAGTGGAAAGAGCGGCATGGCCATCCAGATACCACAATTAAAGATGAACGAGGCTGAGATGAATCGGGCGAATGCTGGCGTCTCGCGGAACATAGCTGTGCTTTCGCTCAGCAGGGCGCGGATGCCGCGTTTGTGCTCGGTGGGTGGGGCAGTTGGCGGAATGCTAATGCGCGATGAAAACAAGAAACTGAGCATGCCACCCACAAATGAAAGAATGAAGACGATTTGATAATTGACTGGAAAAGCCGACTCGAAGTGGTTGAGCACCCAACCTGCACCAGCCACTGAGAGGGCGGATGCGGCGCCGAGGGTTGACCAGCGCCAGCTCATCAGCTGTTGACGGCGATTGGGGCCAGCGGCGGCGCCCATGACGACCGTGAAGGTGATGTTGACAATGGTCTGTGGGATGGTGGCAATAGCCCAAATGGCAATGATGGCAATAGGGACGTATTCGAGCGGTATGACGAATGGCAAAATGCCAGTAAATGCGTATGAAGCCTGGACCCAGACGCGGGCGCGCGAGTACCACGGGACGGGGTTGGGTTGCTGTTCGAGCATGCGTCCTACGGGGATTGCAAGGAGCAAACCAGTGAGGGCTGGCATTGAGGTAAGGAGGCCAACCAGCAGTGGTGAGGCACCGAGGCGTGCCAAAAAGACCGAGAGGAATGTGGCGATACCGGTGACGATACCGACACCAATACCGTCAATAATCACGCTGCGTTGATTATGAATGGCGAGGACTTCTTCGGCTGGGAGATTGGTTGTACTACGAAATGGCCCGAGCATAGTGAGTTCCCTAAAAACATACAACCGACGCATGACGCGTCGGTTGTATGGTCAGGACAGGATTACTGTCGTTGGTTCAACGTCTCTTCCCAACTTGGTTTGACCAATTCGTCCTTGACTGGCTTTTGGCGTAGACCCAAGATGATACCAACTACGAGGCCCGCGAGGATGCCGAAGTAGACGAGAACGGTGACGATTGACTCTGATTCGATGAGTTTGAACCCGAGTGCCAAAAAGGGATAGGCAGCGATCAAAATGGCAATCCAGTGCCATGGCTTTTTCATGAGGTACTCCATCTAGTGACGTATTTGTCAACGGCTATATTACCATATGTTTGGTAATGCGTTGCATGGTATGATGCAATAAGTGTGATATTGAATAAAAAGGGTTGTCCATGCCTGAGGTGCATCATTTGGCGGGTGGTTTGCGGGTTGTGATAGAACCGTTACCGCATACGTATTCAGCGTCGGTGTGTTGTTATGTGGGAGTTGGGTCTGGACATGAGCATGACCACCAGAGCGGTATGGCGCATTTTATTGAGCATATGGTATTCAAAGGCACGAAGCGGCGCCCCAATCCCAAAGTTTTAATCGAAACCATAGAAGGCGTTGGTGGCATGATTGATGCATACACCAATGTAGAATCAACGGTCTATACGATCAAAGTGGCACATATTCATCTTGCGCGCGCGGTAGATGTGCTGGCTGACATGATGATGAATCCATTGTTATTGGCGAGTGATATTGAAAAAGAGCGGCGGGTCATCATCGAAGAAATTAGCCAAACCGATGATACACCGGCAGAGCTGGTGCACTTGTTATCTGATTATGCGTTGTGGGGCGAACAGCCACTTGGTCGTGATATTGCAGGCAGTGCTGAGACCGTGGGCCGATTTAGCCGTGACGAGCTGGTGGCGTTTTGGCAACAGGCCTATACGCAAGCCAACATGACGATTTCGATTGCGGGCAACGTTGATGTCGAGGCGACGCTAGCACTGGTAACACAGGCGTTTTCAGCACTACCGGCTGGTACTCTGCAATCGCTCCGTGCGACGACGGCACCGGTGGCAGGCCCCAAGGTGACGCTCAAGTACGATGAGAGCGAGCAGGTACATTTTTGTTTGGGGATGCCGGCACTAGCGTTGCACGACCCAGATCGACGGGCATTGTTGGTGTTTGATGCGGTGGTCGGTGGCAACTCGACGTCTCGGCTCTTTCAAGAGATTCGCGAAGAGCGAGCGTTGGCCTACATGATTGGCTCGTATAGCCGTGAATACGCTGATGCGGGCAAATGGGTGGTGGGTGCGAGTGTCGACCCGGAGCACATCACCGAGGCGATCCAGGCGGTGATGCAGGTGTTGCGTGTGGTGTTGCATCAGGGGATTGATGCGAGTGAGCTGGCACAAATCAAGGAGCAAGTCAAAGGCGGCATTCTGTTGTCACTCGAGGATACGATGGCGGTGGCGATGCGCAATGGTTCGCATTTGTTGCGCTATGGTCGGATTATCCCGGTTGATGATGTGGTGCGTGATGTCGAAAGCCTTGAACTGCCCGATATCATTCGGGTGACACAGCGTATTTTGCACGACGGACACTTGCATTTAACGTTGATTGGGCCAGTTGATGACACGGATGTATTGTTAAAAGAACTGCATTTTGCAGGTGCATAAACGCAAACGGGTGCAGGTAGCAAAGCTACCTGCACCCGTTTCTTTTTGTGTGGGTTAGACTTGATCCCAGAAATGACAGGCTGACCAACGACCCGGTGCTTTCTCTTCGAGCGCCGGTTCTTGAGAGCGACAGATGTCTTTGGCCATCCAACAGCGCGTATGAAATCGGCAACCCTGTGGTGGGTTGGCTGGACTGGGTACATCGCCTTGAAGGACGATGCGCTCGCGTTTGGCGGTGGGGCGTGGCACAGGCACTGCAGCGCTGAGGGCTTTGGTGTAGGGGTGCAGTGGGCGTTTGAATACTTCGCTGCGTGGTGCTAATTCGACCATTTTGCCGAGGTACATGACACCAATACGGGTACTGACGTATTCAACGACGCCAAGGTTGTGCGCAACAAACAGGTAAGTCAATCCAAGTTCATCTTGCAGTTTTTTGAGCAAGTTCAGGACTTGGGCTTGGATACTCACATCAAGTGCGGAAACAGGCTCATCGAGTACAAGGAGCGACGGATCCATGACCAACGAACGAGCGATACCGATGCGTTGGCGTTGACCGCCGGAGAACTCATGAGGGAAGCGCTCAAGGAGAGCTGCTGACAATCCGACGCGCTCCATCATCGCGGCGATTTTCTCTTGTTGTTCTTGGCGGTTGCCGATGTTGTGGATGACGAGGCCCTCAGCCACACTCTCACCAATGGTGCGTCGTGGGTCAAGTGATGCGAACGGATCTTGGAAGACGATTTGCATTTTGCGGCGCAGGTGTTTGGTCTCACGGCGTGAGGCGGTGAGGACTTCGCGTCCTTCGAATGTCACGCTCCCGCTGGTGGCCGGGACCAGTCGCAATAGCGTGCGTCCGACGGTGGTTTTGCCACAGCCTGATTCACCGACCAACCCGAGAGTTTCGCCTTTGTTGATGGTAAACGATACCCCATCAACTGCGCGCACTTGACCGGTGACACGGCGTAACAAACCTGTACGAATGGGGAAGTGTTTGACGAGGTTCTTGACCTCAAGCAGTGTGTGGCTCATAGCGTGGGTGCTCCATCAGTGGCATAGAGCCAACAGCGTACTTGACGACCTTCGTGGGCAACGAGCGGAGGGGCTTTGTCACAGCGATCAAAGCGTTTGTTGCAACGATCAGCAAAGCGACAGCCGATAGGAGGGTTAATCATCATGGGTACAGTACCCTCAATGGCTTCGAGCATACGCCCGCTTTCATCACCCAAAAACGGCATAGAGTTCAGCAATGCGGTTGAGTAGGGGTGCAGTGGCTTGTCAAAGAGTTGAGGTGCAGTGGCTGACTCAACGACTTGACCGGCGTACATAACTACAACGCGATCGGCCATTTCTGCAATGACGCCGAGATCGTGGGTAATTAAGATGATAGCGGTACTGATGGTGTTGCGGAGCTCGCGCATCAATTCAAGAATCTGGGCTTGGATGGTGACGTCGAGTGCGGTGGTAGGCTCGTCAGCAATCAGTAGCGCAGGGTTACAGGCGAGTGCCATAGCAATCATGACGCGTTGAGCTTGCCCGCCAGAGATTTCATGCGGGTATGAGTTCATGCGTTGTGCTGCGTCAGGTAAGCGCACAAGTTTGAGGAGTTCGATGGCGCGCTTTTGCGCATCCTCTGGTGATAAATTTTGATGAATTTGTAGTGTTTCAGTGATTTGTGACCCGACGGTATAGACTGGATTAAGGCACGACGTAGGTTGTTGAAAGATCATCGAGATGCGATTGCCACGGTACGTGCGCATCACCTCTTCGGGCAAATCAAGCAAATTGATGCCATCAAATTCAATTGACCCTTCGACAATCTCGCCTGGGTCAGAGACGAGGCGCATAATCGAGAGCGAGGTGACGCTTTTGCCTGAGCCTGATTCACCCACGATACCAAGTGTTTCACCGGGCATGAGGTGCAGGTCAATGCCGTCAACGGCTTGGACAACGCCGCGTGGTGTGAAGAAGTACGTCTTGAGGTTTTGTACCTTGAGAATTGGCTGGTTGTTCATGATTTGCTCCGCTCACGAATAGCGGCCAGCAAGGCATCGCGCTGTTCACGGCGCACCTCAGTTTGGACGCGTGGATCTAGGGCATCGCGTAGCCCGTCACCGACATAATTGATGGCCAGTGAGCAGACAAGGATGGGTAGAGTTGGTACAAGTGGCATCCAAGGATAGTTAAACATGTAGCTATTGGCGAACGAGAGCATGTTGCCCCAGCTTGGCGTTGGATCTTGGATGCCGAATCCGAGGAAGCTCAAGGCTGACTCGGCCACCAGTGTGCCACTCAAACCAAGGGTGTAGGATACGATAATGGGTGGCATGGCATTCGGGAGCACATGGGTGAACATGTTGTGGATGTGAGACCCACCGAGTGCGCGTGACGACTCCACATAGAGTTGCTCACGAATGGAGAGCACCATACCGCGCACAAAACGCGCTACGCCAGTCCAGCCGAGAAGCACAAAAATCGTTACAATCATCACGACTTGGCGTGCTTCACGCTCCTCGATGGCCATCAAAAAAGAGAAAAGCTTCGTGAGTATGTCGGGAATAGGAATTGCCTGCTCGCTCTGCAAAATAATTGATCCGGCGATGAGTAAGAGCGTAAACGTCGGGAATGTTGAGATGAATTCGATAAATCGTGTAACGAGATTATCGACCCAACTACCAAAATAGCCGGCCACAAGACCAACAACCACACCGATTATGCTGGATATGGTGACGACAGTGAGTGCGGTGGTGAGTGATACGCGGGCTGCGTACATCAGGCGAGTGAAAAAGTCTCGACCAAGATGATCAGTGCCTAACACATGAAACGTACCAATTTTGGACGTTTGCATCGGGGTGACGTATGAACGATCAAGTGAAATCTGATCGCGTGGGTATGGGGCGATATAAGGGGCAAGCATTGACACTGCGTAGATGGCAATTAACAGATACAAGCAGAACATCGCCACGCGATGTGTGCGGAATCGTCGCACTATAAGTTGCCATTGGCTTGCAGGGCGTGAGGGTGTCGAAGTAGTCATGATGCCCCCTTACGACAATCGAATGCGTGGATCGAGCACGCTATAAAGAATGTCGGTGAGTAAGTAGCCAAGTAACAATAAAAAGATACTGACCATGGTGAGGGCCATAGCGACGGTATAGTCAGTGCGTTCGATTGAATCTACAAGCAAACGCCCCAATCCTGGCCAATTGAAGATTGCCTCGGTAATAGCAGCACCACCAAAGAGCTCGGCGAATACGCCGGCCAACAAGGTGATGAATGGGAGAATTGCGTTGCGGAGCGCGTGTTTGAGCACGACTGTGCGCTCGCGCAGGCCTTTGGAGCGAGCGGTGCGTACGTAGTCGAGACGTAAGACCTCGAGCATGCCTGAGCGAATAAACCGACTGTAGCCGGCGATATTCACAAACACCAATACGCCACAGGGCATGATGAAATGCAGGAGTCGGTCAAGTGGAGATTCGGCTTCAACAGGGCCAATCCACGGTACGGTGTAATCGCTGAGTGCAACGGCACTTCCTGGGGGCAAATACGGTAATCCGGCTTCTTTGGCAGCAATGGCAAAGATTAATATGCAAATGATGCCGATGACAAATGTGGGCAGTGAAGAGCCAACAAATGATGCGGTCGTCATGACGTAATCAAATCGGGAGTATTGGCGGACTGCTGAATAGATGCCGAGAGGGACGCCAATAAGAATTGAGATGACAAGTGCTGCGCTCATTAATTGTAGTGTGTAAGGCAGACGACTCTCAATTAATACAGAGATGGGTCGGTCGCGCAGAATAACTTGGGAGCTACCGAAGTCGCCGAAGATGATACCACGACTCGTGCGACGATCGGTCAAGTCAGCAAAAGTGACGTATTGTTCGCACCCTTCTTCGATGATTTCTGACGTGCCATCAGGGTAGCGTAAGCGAACTTGACCAGGAATAGCACACCCAACGGGGGTGTCAGCAAAAAATGTTTGGCCACCGATGGTGACGGGACCACTGGGGAATCCAGCGAGCCATCGGGTGAAACGATACGGTAGGTACAAATCGAGTTCGAAGCGGGCTTTGATACGCGCAATGTCTTCGGCGGTGATGGTGTTGCGTCCCCCTTGTTGGATTTGACGCAATCCTGCGGTTGGGCCGCCTGGCGCAAGATAAAGCAATGCATACGACACGATGGCCGATGCGAGTAGCACAATCACCATTTGGATAAGACGGCGGATAAGGAATGTCGCCACGATAGCGGCTCCCAACTATATGTGATGCAAAATCATTGAGTCACGACAAAAGGGGCTTTTTGAGCAAATACCCCCAATCAGCAACTGCTGATTGGGGGTATTGACCAACAAATTACTTGATGAAGAGGTTGAAGTCAATGTGCTCCCAGGTTGGGCTGGCCAATGTCTCGACCTGCACCTTACCCTCGGCGGCAGCCTTGATGACGGTCTCAACTTCGGCACCGGCACCGAGGGTCTCGGTACCAACGACGTCGACGTTACCGGTCAAGAGGGCGGCTACTGCAGCATTGGTGTCCTCGTAGAACTGGATGACCAAGTTCTTGATCTTTGGAGCGTTGCCGTAGTAGTTCTCATTGGCTTCGAATACCATCTTCTGACCCTTCTCCCATGAGACGATTTTGTAGGGGCCAGTGCTCAATGGCTTCTCGGCGATTTCTGGCAAGGTTGGCATGTCCTTTGGAGCAACCTCGGCCAAGGTCTTAC
The DNA here is from genome assembly GCA_964469045.1 of uncultured Klebsiella sp. Lineage (GTDB taxonomy): Bacteria > Chloroflexota > Chloroflexia > Chloroflexales > Roseiflexaceae > UBA965. The sequence goes on along the minus strand of CAYXXK010000008.1, from coordinate 3,962 downwards.
CCTTGTATGGGCCTTCGCTCTCGATGACCTGGTGCGCTGGGTAGGCACCGAAGCCGCCGGTGTAGAAGGTTGGCCACTGGACACCAGGGTGGAATACCAAGGTCTGCTTGGTGTCGCTCTCCTGGGTGAAGGTGGCAACTGAGTTACAGAAGGTGAAGGTGGTGGCACCGGACTCTGGGTCACAAGTGACCTTGTAACCGAGCTCGTAGTCAGCCTTGCTGACTGGGGTACCATCTTGCCACTTCATGCCAGGCTTCATTTCGAAGCTGACGGTGAGTTGCTTGAGGGTCAATGGGCTGCTGCCGTCCCAAACGACGACTTCGCCAGCAGCGTTGGTAACTTCGACACCCTCTGCCAAGGCGACAGCCTCACCAGCGGTGCTCCATACCATATCGCCGGCCTTGACTTCGACGTCAGCATTGGTGGCACCGTCGCCAACTGATGGCAACTTGGTCATGCCGACAGCTTGGTAGTCATAGTCGAGGCTGGTGACGCCACGGGCGCTGAGCAAGCCAGCGGCGGTGGTTGCCACGGCGGCACTCTCAACCAAGGTGTAGAGTGAAGCTGGCTCTTGGGTGAAGGCCAACACAACGGTGTCCTTACCGGCGAGCTCCCACTCTTCGACGTTCCAGGTGTAGTACTCGGTTGGGTTTGGCTTGAAGTTCTTCAAGTCCTTGTTGGCAGCTGCTGCCTCCAAGCGGTTGAAGAGTGGCAAGCTAACCATGTCCTTGGTGAACTCTTCTTGGACGATGGCGTACTGCTTAACGCGCTCTGCCTTGTCCAAGGTGTTGTTGGCGGCGTTGATAGCCTTGCTGGCTGCCTCGTTACACCAACCCATGTAGTTCTGACCCTCCCAGTTGTTGCTGGGCAATGGGATTTGGTTACATGAGTAGAGTGAGATGCCACCTGGATCTGCTTGACCGACCCATGCGAAGGCACCCAACTCAAAGTCGCGGCGTGACAAACCAGTTGTGTCACCGAACCACCATGAACCTGGGGCATGGGTGCGTGAAATGGTGATGCCACAGTTGTCGGCCAACTGCTGCTCAAGCACGGTTGCCCATGTCTGGCGGAAGGCGGCGTTGGTGGTGGCAAACTTGAGGAACAACGGCAAGCCGTCGGCGTTGAAGCCTTCTTCCCAGCCTGCTTCCTTTAACAACGCTTTACCCTTCTCTGGATCGAAAGCGTATGAGGTGATGCTGGTGTTGTTGGCTGCCCAGTGACTCTTGGGCAAGAAGGTATCCATCAACAAGCCTTGCTGCTGCTCTTCGCTCAAGAATGGGTAGACGGACTTAATCAACTCTGGGCGGTTGACACAGTAGGCAATAGCCTGGCGCACGCGTACGTCACCAAGAATTGGATGCGGTGTGGTGAAAGAAGTATCCTTGGCAACTTCTTCCTTGACGACCACGGTCTCGACTACTGGAGCACTGGTCTCTTTGACGACCACGGTCTCACGAATGACTTGCGGCTCGGTGGCGGCTGAACCACCACATGCTGCAATCATCGGTGCAACCACGGCGGCGACAAAAAGAAGTGCTGCGCGGCGCAAAATGTGCTGCTTCTTCACGTTCTCTCTTCTCCTGTTTGGTCTAGCAACCTGTTGCGAATCGTGCCAAAATCAACAACCACCCTGCGTTTTGCACACGGCTGTGTAATCACCTTTGTGACTACAAATTTTGGTATTCGTAAGTTGGAATGTTAGCGTAACTTACGTGCAATGTCAATAATCTATCAGGTTCTTGTGAAATAATTCTTAAATTAAAACTTCTTGACAGACAAAGTACCCTATGTTAGCATAACAGTACGCTATTTAGTTACCTCTCCCAAGCAAACACCACTATATGTTGTGTTGTTGGGCTGAAATAGAATATTTTGGCCCCTTTTGTTTCGCCGTAAATCACCATTACATTATGTAGTATTAATGTGTGTAGAGTGATGAAACGGCGTTGGAGAGCGTTATTTTGCGGTAATCGTGTCATGTATTTGTAATCTCTGGGGAGGGTGATCATGACCTTAGAAGAGACGATGGTATCGTCGGATTCGGCATCATCGCATGATGATGGTATTCAGGCGCCACAGACTATCGTAAAGCGCGATGGTCGACAGGTATCATTCGATGCAGATCGTATTGAAAATGCAATTCTGCGCTGTTTCCAAAGCTTTGGTCGTGAGCCGAGCACGTCGGTGAGCGAGTTGGCGCGTCGTGTGGTCAACATTGTAGCTGCGAAGGCGACACGCGGCACGCCGACCGTTGAAGATGTGCAGGATATTGTTGAGATGGTACTGCAGGCTGCTGGTGAATTTGAGGCAGCCAAGCGGTATATTTTGTATCGCGCTGAGCACGCGAAAGAGCGTGAGCGTCGCCCTATCCCTGAGGAAGTGCGGAGTGCATTTGCTGCGTCAGATAAGTACTTCCCCACTGCATTGCAGAAGTTCCAGTTTTTTGACAAGTACTCACGATTTAACTATGAGTTGGGGCGTCGCGAGACATGGATCGAAACGGTTGATCGCTCTGTAGATTATCTCCATGAACTCGCTGGCGATCGTTTGCCACGTGAGACATACGAGCGCATACGCAAGGCCATTCTCGAGATGCGCGCCATGCCATCAATGCGCTTGTTGGCAATGGCTGGTCCTGCAGCCCGTCGCAACAATATTGCCATTTATAACTGTAGTTATCAGCCGGTTGAGAGTATCGACTCATTCGTCGAGGCCTTGATTATCTCGATGGCCGGTTGTGGCGTGGGCTACTCAGTAGAGAGTAAGTACGTCGAGAACTTCCCACGGATCAAGCGCCAAAAGGGTCTTGCTCCTGTCAATTATGTTGTCGAGGATTCGGCTGAGGGCTGGGCTGATGCATTGCGTTTCGGCTTGCAGACCTGGTGGGACGGCGGCGATGTGCACTTCGACTTGTCGATGCTGCGTCCAGCCGGTACCGCATTGCGCATCAAGGGCGGCCGCGCCTCTGGCCCAGAGCCATTACGCATCACGCTTGATTTCATGCGCCGCAAGATTTTGTCACGTCAGGGATCGTTCTTGCGCCCAATCGATGCACACGACATGATGTGTGTAGTTGGTAACGCAGCGGTATCGGGTGGCGTACGTCGCACGGCTATGATTTCGCTGTTCGATCCAGATGATCAAGAGATGTTGCAGTCGAAGAGTGGCGATTTCGAGCGTGAGAACAGCCACCGCTGGAACGCCAACAACTCAGTGGTTTGGCCAGTTGGTGGCTTGACCCAGCAAGAGTTCATCCATCAATTCATGGAGATGGTCGATTCAGGTCGTGGTGAGCCTGGTATTTTCAACCGTGAAGGCGCCAACACCATGAAGCCTGCCCGCCGCAAGGATGCTGACTTTGGTACCAATCCATGTGGTGAGATTAACTTGCGCCCATGGCAGTTCTGTAACTTGACGGCTGCAGTAGCGCGCGCTGACGATACCTATGAGACGTTGCGCGAGAAGGTCGAAGTCGCTACCATCATCGGTTCTATTCAGTCGTTAGCAACTAACTTCCCAGGTTTGCGCCCACAATGGCAAAAGAACTGCGAAGAAGAGCGCTTGTTGGGCGTCGACATCACTGGCCAAATGGACAGTGCTGCCGCTCAAGATGCTCAATTCAAGCGTCAACTGCGCGAAGTGGCCATCGAAGTCAACCGTGAGGTTGCTGGCAAGTTAGGTATCAACCAATCAGCCTCAATTACCTGTGTCAAGCCGAGTGGTAACTCGTCGCAGTTGTTGAACTGTGCCAGTGGTTTGCACCCACGCTGGGCGCCATACTACATCCGCAATGTGCGCGTATCAGTGCACTCACCCATCTTCAAGGTGTTGCGCGATGCTGGTGTACCGATGGATCCCGAGAACGGTCAGACGGTTGACAACGCCACCACGTGGGTTGTGCACTTCCCCATGAAGTCACCCGATGGCGCCACAACTCGTGGTGACGTCAGTGCCATTCA
>CAYXXK010000007.1:51725-91681 GCA_964469045.1 uncultured Klebsiella sp. | reverse complement strand
GGGCTTCCTGCGAGCGCGCGAGCAATTGCCACACGCTGTTGCTGCCCACCCGAAAGTTCGTTCGGGCGGTGATCCATGCGATTGCCCATGCCAACAATCTCGAGTGCAAGTGCTGCACGTTGTTTGCGCTCAGCTGCGGGAATACCACGATAAACCATGGGCATCTCAACGTTGGCGAGAGCCGTTTGGCGTGGCAGGAGCATGTACTGTTGAAAGACAAACCCCAGCTTGCGTGCCCGCACTGACGAGAGTTGATTGTCGTTGAGTGAGGCGACCTCGATGCCGTCAAGCGCATAGCGCCCTGTGGTAGGAGTGTCGAGGCATCCAATCATGTTCATCAAGGTGCTTTTGCCACTTCCTGATGGACCCATGATAGCGACAAACTCGCCTTTGTTGATGGTGACATTGACTCCTCGGAGTGCATGCACCTCAATGTCACCCATTTTGTAGACCTTGGTCATGTCTTTGATGGTAATCATGGCGGTCATGTGCGCTCCTTTAGCGACCAAACGGACCGTTAGGGCCGTCGGTGGTGCGACTTGTGGGTGTGGCAATAATCGACTGCCCTTCCTCGAGACCGCTTAGAACTTCGCTTACGATGCCATCACTGATGCCGACAGTGACATCGACCTCTTGTGGATTGCCGTCAGCACCAACCACTTGTACCACACGCCCTGTGCCTTTGGGTAATAATGCTGAATTGGGCACAATCAACACATTCTCACGTTGGTCGGTCACAATCGTCAGATTGGCGGTCATTCCGACTAAGAGGCGTGGATCACTATCACTGAAATCGATGCGTGCATTGTATGCCACGACGCCACTCGATGTGTCAGCAGCTGGTGCAATTGCCGTAATAGAGCCCGTCTGTTGCCAATCACGAATCGCATCGACAGTAATGTCTACTTGGTCACCTACGGCAACCTGCACGATGTCGTTTTCGCTGAGACTTAATTCAATCCGTAGTGGGTCGCGGTCGATGAGTTGAATGGCAGTCCCACTGGTTGATTGTCCTACCACAATATTGACCGCTGAAATAACGCCTGCAAACGGCGCCTTGAGCGTGGCGTTGTCAAGTTTGAGTTGCGCTTGGGCGAGCGATTGCTCTGCTTGAGTGACTGCTGCTTGTTGGATAGCCACGTCGGTTTCGGTGCCAGGGACAACAATTTTGTCGAGCGATGCCTGCGCTGAAGCCACCGATGCCTCGTTTTGTTCGACTGTTGCGACGGCAGCTGCAATATCACTTGCGGTTGGGTTGCGTAACGCCTCCAGTTGCACTTGCGCATCTTTGAGTGATTGCTCGGCTTGGGTTACGTTGGCGACTTCTGCTTCACGTGCATTATTGAGAGTAACTTGTGCCTGCACAACGGTTTGTTCAGCTGTGCGTACTGCGGAATCTGCTGCAACAAAGGTATCGCGGTAGGTGTTGATGGATGCATCACCGATGCTTCGCCCTGTTGATGGGTCGGTACCATAGTCTTGAACCCACTTCCAGTTATCCCGTGCATTTGCGAATTTCGATTGCGCCTGAATCAATGATTCGCTCGCTTTGGCGAGGTCTATTTCTGCTTTTGTTTTGGTGGCTGATGAATTATCGCGGGTCGTTTGGAGTGATGTTTGTGCCTGCGTGACCTTGAGCTCAGCGCTGCTTATCGCTGATGGAGATGGATTGCGTAACGCTGCAAGGCGCTCACGAGCCGATGCAAGTTGCGCTTGTGCTGAGGCGAGTTGTGCTTGTGCTGAGACCAACTCGGTAGGACGCGTGTTTCCTTGAGTGACTTGGGCGAGGCGCGCATTCGCACTGTCGAGCGCTGCTTTGGCTGATGCCACTTGTAGGCTCAAATCACGGGTATCCAACACTGCCAATGCTTGACCTTCGGTGACACTTGCCCCTTCGTCAACCAGAATTTCGGCAACAATACCACTTGTCTGAAACGCCAAATCAACAGTACTTGCTGCCGATATGCTCCCACTGCCACTGACGGTTGCCGTGATATTCCCGCGGCTTACGGTTGTGGTGTCTGACGCATCCTCTTCTGTGGCTGCTGGCGCACCACATGCGCTAAGCAGGACTGCTGCGAGTGCCACAGTACTAACCAGTGTGACAAACGTGCTTTTGCGAACTCGATGTTGCATCGATACTCTCCTTTGGGTGGTTATGTGAGATCCCCCATACGACCGTGATATTCGCAAGCAAGTAGACAAGTGGCTGTCGTCACGTGGCATTCACCTGATTGTGTGATGCGAAATACCGGCAAGCTCGTATAATGAGCACTAATGAAAGGTACGCCTCAATGATTAAACGTTCATTAGATACAGCCACAAATTCAGTGAATTCAAACGCATGGCGTACCCGCATCATGCGTTTGAGTACGCTCATGTTGGTGCTACCCACGTTTACAAGTGTGGTAGTGGTGACGATTTTTCATATCATCAACCAAAACCCATTTCCGTTGGTAGGTATGCCAAACGAACTCCGCCAAGGTCCACCGTGGATTCCGCCAAGTGTATCGATTGTGATTGTGGCAATTACCGCTCTTCTCTTCCTACGTATGGGGCAACCAAACGTATCTGCGATTATTTTGATGTCGTTTTGGACGGTTGCTGTGACCGTAGTTACTTTGCGTTTTGGCGCCCATACGTTTTTCCCAGCTTTGCTGATTTTGCCGATTGGTGTGGCAAGTTTGCTCTATAACGACCGTGTGAGCATGATGCTGACACTCGTCTCGATTGTGGTCGTTGGACTTTCTGCATGGTCAATTACGCAAGAGACAAATTTTGTGATTTATGATTTTGTGCGGACAAGAGTTATCAGTGATCCGAGTCAAGTCAAAGTCTTTATGTCGGTATCGATGATCTTTTGGTCAACGCTGTTTATTGCAGTATCGGTGATTACCTCAACATTTGCCAGCGATTTACATCGTTCATCTGAACAAAGTGCTGCGCATGCTCGGGCGCTTCAAGAGTTGAGTACACAGCTTGAGCACCGCGTGGCTACGCAGACTGCATCGTTGCTTGCTGGTGAGCGTGACAAAGCCATGTTGGCTGAGCGTACACGTCTTGCGCGTGACATACACGACACACTTGCCCAAGGGTTGACTGGAATTATTGTCCAACTCGGTGCTGCCCAACAGGCAATGCGTGCCAATCACCCAGACGCCACCGAACACCTCGATATTGCCGCGCGTATGGCTCGTGAATCTCTTGCAGAGGCGCGTCGATCGGTGTGGAATCTACGTGCTGAAGCGCTCGAGCGTGGCGATTTGCGCCACGCAATCAGCGGTATCGTTGAACGCTTTCGGCACCCATCGCTGATTGCCTCGTGCGAGATCGAAGGCGAGTGGGCTCTCTTGCCAATTGAGATTGAGTCTGCACTGCTTCGCGTTGCCCAAGAGAGTCTCGCAAATGCCGCTCGACATGCGCAGGCAACACATGTAGTGGTGACGTTACGGAGTCTGCCTGATGCGATTGAGCTTGAGATTCGAGATAATGGCCGAGGTTTTGGTGATAGGCTTGCGCATGTAGATGTCTATGCAACATCATTTGGCATTGTTGGCATGCGCGAGCGTATCCACGCATTACATGGAACATTACAGTGTCGCGATGATCATGGTGCGGTGGTATGTGTGCGTGTACCGCGACCTAGTGTACAAGGAGTACTATCCGTATGACGCCGATTCGCGTGTTGGTGGTTGATGACCATCCAGTTGTGCGCCATGGATTGCTTGCTCTATTGCGCTACGAGCCTGAGTTTGAGATTGCAGGTGATGCGGCTGATGGTGAGGAGGCCGTGGCTGCAGTGCTCGAATATACACCCGATGTGGTATTGCTTGACCTGCGACTTCCACGTCTTAGCGGTGTCGATGTGATGACTCAGGCACGTGCCAAAGGCGCAACATCGCGCTTTCTTGTGCTTACAACCTACGATAGCGATGATGATATAGCACGCGCACTTGCGGCTGGCGCAAAGGGCTACCTCCTCAAAGATGCCACATCGCATGAGTTGATGCAGGCGATTCGTGAAGTGATGCGCGGCAATGCGGCCCTTGAGCCGAGTGTTGCGGCGCGTGTGCTCGCACGCATGCATGATACGCCTAGTGATGAACTTTCGACGCGTGAAATCGACGTGTTGCAACGCATGGTACGAGGTGAGAGTAATCGGGCGATTGCCTTGGCTCTTCACGTATCTGAGAATACTGTGAAAACGCATGTGAGTCATATTTTTTCAAAATTATCAGTGCAAAGTCGTGCCGAGGCTGTTGTCGTAGCATTACGACGTGGTCTGGTGTCGCATATCGAATAATCGGTCGAGCAGCTATGGTAGAGTATGTACGGTGATGTTCATTGAGAAAGCATACCGCATGGGAGTATTTACGCAATATGCACGTGGTGTGACTGCAACCGCCGTCATGATTGGCGCATGCGCGATTGTGGTACTGACGAACGGCTGGATACCTGTTGATGCGACGTGGATCGCACGCAGTGAATTATTCGTCTCTATTTTTCTAGGCATCATGTACGAGGCCATTCCGTTTTTGACGGCGGGCGCATTAGTGGCTGCGGGTATTCACCTGTTTATTAGCCCTGCATGGTTGACGCAACGTTTGACACGTTGGCCACGGATTGCCGTAATTATTGGTAGCATGTTGGGGATGATTTTTCCAGTGTGTGAGTGTGGCTCAATTCCGGCTGCACGGAGTTTGATTCAACGTGGTGCAACACCTCAAGTTGGTCTTGCATTTGCCTTGGCGGCACCAGTCGTAAATCCAATTGTATTGTTGAGTACGAGTGTGGCGTTTGTGGCATTGTGGGGCTGGAGTTTTGTCGTATGGCGTTTTGTGTTAACCATCATTATTGCGGTGTTGACCGCATATGCCTTTCCGCGTATCCAACTCATCCATACTCCACATGATGCAGCGCATCACCACCATGATGCGGATGAAATTCCATTGCTTGCGTGGTTGCGCCACGCCTTAATTGACTGGGTCGATATGGCACGCTACTTAGTGGCAGGTGCGTTAATTGCTGCGATGATTCAAGCATTCGTGCCAAATCAGTTGTTTTTGGATTTGGCCAATCAGACGTGGCTTGCGATTCCTGCCATGATGATGCTTGCCGTGGTCATGTCGATTTGTTCGACGGTGGATTCGTTTGTGGCATTGTCATTTGCATCGACGGTGTCACCTGCCGCGGTGATGGCGTTTTTGGTGTTTGGTCCTATTATTGATCTCAAGAGTGTGCCAATGTTGGCGGCGCTCTTTGGCTGGCGGCATGTGGGCATGTTGTTGGCGTATGTGGCCGGTTTGACCGTGATACTTACCACGCTCCTCGGAGGGTTGGGATGGCTCTAAACATTCAGGTACGCCGTTGGACAACCATGCTCTTATTGTTTGCGCTTGCTGGTCTCTTATTCGTGCGCACACTGCTCGACCAAATGGCGTGGTATATTCATCCACGCTACCAAGTATTGATGTATATATGCGCTGGTGTGCTGTTCGTGTTGGCGATTATGTGTGCGACCGGAGTGTTGCATCTGCCCCGCTATACCACACGCTTGTTATTGGTGCCGGTATTGCTTGGCTTGGCAGTTCCACCACGTCCGCTTGGCGCTGATGCGTTGGTGCAGCAATCACCCACGCTTAATCGTGTAGCACAACGGAATGGCCAAACGGCATTGCCTGATATGCAAAACACACAAACCCTCACACTGTATGATTGGGCCGTGGTCGCAAGTGTTGACCCTGCGTTGGTCGTTGACAAAGAGGCCGATGTCGAGGGATTTGTGGTACAAAATCCCGTGCTTAACCTGCCTGCAAACCAATTCATGCTGGCACGCTATGTCTTGAATTGTTGCACGGCAGACGCCGGTGGTGTGGGAATGCGTGTGGCATGGAGTAACGGGCAGTCATTGCCGAATGACCAGTGGGTGAGGGTGCGCGGGCAGGTACGCACTATCACTATTGATGGCGTGGTCCATCCGTTGTTGATTGCACAGTCGGTTCGTGTTATTGAGGTTCCTGATCAGCCATATCTGACGCCGTAGGTATCTTGCTTCGCGGCATTGCAAATGCAAGCAACGAACCGAATAAGCGTGGGTACGCCATGCGCGCCAGTTGGTAGGCAATCCCGGCAGTGCCGTGCCATACCCCGGGATGTTCGTATACGCCTGGTAGCTCTGCAATACAGACGTATCCACCGCGCTCATGTGCGCGTGTAACCATTTGGCTTGCCCAATACAACGCACGTTGCTCGAAATACGGCTGTGGGAGAGCACGAGCCACACTGAACATGACATCCACTACACCTGCACTACCCTCTGCTAATCCATCGGCATCTGGCAGTCCGGTATTATCGAGTGCACCCAAGAGCCCGAGTAGTTTTTGGTCGGGATGACGACTCCGTAGCGGCGCCATCAAACTCAATCGTCCCATGGCAACGCCCAAACTTCCGTACCCCCAACTGACCGGATACATGTATGGCGTACTGCGCGTGTCAGGCCAGCCACCACGGGTCTCATCAAAGAGTAGATCTTCGCTATGAGCGATTTCACTTGCAGCCCGTAAAAAGCGCTGATCGTGACTGATTTCGTAGAGGCGTACCAGTGCAATAAGGAGCCCACTACTGCCATAGCCACCATGATGTGCCACACGACCAGCCCATGTGCGCTGGCCAAGGGCATTACGCTGCCTACTTTGTAGGAGTTGCTCCCCGATTGATAGGGCCTGCATCGCATATCCGGTGCTCGGCCATACATGATGCAAGGCGATGAGTCCGATAATCAATCCAGCCCAACCGTCGGGCCATTGAGGGTGGTCGATGGTGGCGATGAACGGAGTGCGTAATAAGTGATTGAGACTCGGCAAGAGGTACGGTGTGACAGGAATATGTGGTGCAGCAGCAGCGATTGCCCAACTGACTGCGCCAAGTTGATAGGGATGTTGTTGTGCATGATTAAGTGCTGCTCGTAGCGCATCATCGGCAGCGTCACGGAGATGTGCCGCATTGGGTAGCCTGCTTAATGTGGCCAACACCAAGCCAATCCCTGCACCACCATGATCGATACTTGCGTCACTTAACTGTAATGGCGTGAGGCGCGGATGATGTGTCGGTGTCAACCATCCACTACCATGCGCTAATCCGAGCTGTCGCTCGACGATATCATCGGCAAGCGTAAGCGCTTCGGTCACAAGTGCTTCCGAATTCAAAATCGTATTTGTGGTGCGATGCCAGGGCGCTCTGCCTTGCTCATATGCGGGGGCACATGGAGTAAGTGCCATATGGAGATGTGCGAGATTGGTACCTTGATGGAGCGCTGAAATCGCGTTAGCGTTTGCTAATACACCGTCTATTGATACGGTTTGCATAAGCATTGGTGCTACGCCATGTGCACAAGCCTCACGAATCGGTGTTGCCATGGCGGACATGCGATGTTGATGAACTAACTGCTCAATGTGGAGTGATGCGGCAAATCCATGGCGTGTTGCACTATAGTCACGTAGTTGTTGCATGCATGTGGCCATCGTGTGCATGGACGGCTGAAGCAATCGTTGATGCAGGTGCTTTATACCTTTGAGCATGTGACGAATGTCATCGATGCGCTGCCAAATAAACCCATAATAGTGCTGATACCCGGCCAATACATCATCTCGCCAGGCATCAAGGGCTGGACCAACACCCTGATATGTGTGCCATTGCGCCAAATTGGTATTGATGGCTGCATATGTGGTGACGGGTATGGCACGCATGACGAGTTGATGGGCAAGTGGTGGTTGATGGGTCATCGCAAAGCCGATATGCCCGTAATCGAGGAGCCATGGTGTGTCCCCCGCACAGTAAACGTCATCACGATCTAATCCGATAATCCCAAGTAAATCAGCGAGTGCCGCAAATGCGCCAACGTTATATGCGAACTGTTGTATCTCCGCATCATCGGTGAGATAGCGAGTTGGTGGCACATATGCCCACGCATATGCGTCTGTACGCACAAGTATCGCCGTGTGCGCCACAACTGGTGCTCCTCGTCGTTCAAGCCATGTTTTGACATGTACCAAGATGTCGGTGTCATGCTGCGCATCTGGCACGTAGATGAATGACCATTCGTCTAGCTGGACACTGATTCCGCCAACGCGCGCATATGCGCGCGGTGCTTGCCCAAATGTGATGCGTGTGAGGTCTGGTTTGGAGGGGAGATGCGCAAGATGTTGACGGAGCGTTCCCCAGTCTTGTTGCAGATGCGTCACGGCTACGTGCAATGTCCGATATACATCAATACACGTATGACTGAGCCGTCGCATCAACCATGCATGTTGATACGCGCTCTGCCGCCAATACGACGCATCCCAGCGGTGCGCTGCGTGCCCACGCTTGGTGTGTACAGCTGGCGTAGCTTGGATGTACCCTGCGACCATCCCTCCGACTTGTTCGATGATATATTGAAATGCTGCGCCCATCACTTCCGGAGGCACTTGGAGATTGCAGCGTAGCCACGGCACAAACGGCGCAATGATATGTATTTCTTCGTCTGTGGCGTGCGGTAATATGCGGTGAAGTTCATCGAAATCGTGCGGGCTCGGAGCCTCTTGCCATACACTGAGTAACAGCTGAATCCAATCATGCATGTTGTCATGCATGCGCATAATTGGATCGCCGGCTAGGCGCGGCAAATCTGCTTGACTCCAACCGTTGGCGTGCAAATAGTGTTGCCAACTTACATCGTCGCGATAGCCAAGCATTGTACGCCATTGTTCGATGCGTTTTTCGAGCTCAAATGGTGTCAAATAATCAGTATCTACTTGGCTCTTCGTGCGTTCATGTATAAGGAATGCACGGCCTATCAAGCGCGCAAATTCGATGTCGTAGGACACATCACTCATTGCTGTGTATAGTCCCGCTCGCCAAATAATGCACGACCAACACGCACCATGGTGGCTCCCTCAGCAATGGCGACATCAACATCACCACTCATCCCCATCGATAACTCGATGAGTGTGTGATGCGGGATGACCTCAGCAAATACATTGCGTAATTCGCGTAATGACGCAAATACGGGTCGGACTTGTTCTGCATCGTCTGCATATGGCGCAATAGTCATCAGCCCAACAATGTGTAGGTGTGGTAAGGCGCCGATTTGTCGCACGCTATCGCTTAATGCATGGCGAAGTGATGTGGATGATTCCCATCCTTGTGCATTGAATCCTTCTTTGCTGGCTTCTCCTGATACATTGCATTGAAGCAAAATGCGCTTTGGTGGTAACCCCAAATCACCACAATGTCGGCTGAGTGCTTGGGCTAACTCGAGGCTGTCGACCGAGTGAATATAGTCAAAAAGTTGTACGGCGCGTTTGGCTTTGTTGCGCTGCAAATGTCCGATAAGATGCCATGTGATTTCGTGGCGTATGTCAGCGAGTTCGAGGATTTTTTGCTCGGCCTCTTGGACACGGTTTTCGCCGAAATCACGCAACCCGGCCCGCCAGGCTTCGTGTACGGTGCTGGCTGGGTGAGTTTTGCTGACACCAATCAAGCGCACATCTGTGTGTGGGCGATTGGCCTGGGTACATGCGGACTGAATGCGTTGTTGAATGCGGGTAAGTGCGTCGTGCATGGTACTTCATCTGTGTTCAAAGAGATGAGTAAATTGTACCATGGACAACCATGAGTGGGTGATACAGCACCCACTAATGGTTTGATGTGTCAGATTTATTGTTTGTTTTGTACTAAGCCGAGCTCTACCAAATCGACAGTGACCTCGCTCGCCCCGCGTTGACGGGCAAGCCCTTCGATGAGCATCTGCAGTTGCCGTGATGCCGAGATGCGTGGCAAGTATGGAAGCTTCTCCAACTCGCGATCAAGCATGAGCCGTGCATCATTATTCCACGGCAAGTTACCCTTGCTCTCTACGGCTGCTGGATTCGCTGTTGGTGTGCGCTGGGCTGCATAGGCACCATCCACCGGCAAGAAATTGAGTAGACCATCGTACAGCCTATTGACGATCTCTTGAACGAGGTACACACTGCCACGGTAGCCCACAAATGGCGTGCCGACAGCACGTCGCACCGCTGGCCCAGGGAACGCGGCGGCGATGTAATTGGTGTGGCGTGAGCCAGCCTCGCGTAGGTAAATACGCTCGTTCATCGATCCAAACAAAAATGCCGGCGCCCGCTTGTGGATGTGTTGGCGAATTCCTTCGTTGTCGTAATCGCCTGCACGCCGTGGTCGCGCCGCCGCAAAGCTGATTTTCATCCCCAATTCATCGCCCAAAAACCGTACCAAACCCTCGGTATGCGCCAAGCCTGCCACAATGCCCACATCAATTGAGCTGAACCAGTCGCCTTGAGGGCCGCGCCACAAATCCCAGACAGCCTGCAACGTCGTCTTCTTTTCGTGAACAATAAACGCCTCGGCCTGGGCACTCGTACCCAAGATTTTGCCGAGCTCGCGCACAAATGCGGTGGTGTCGCGCATGCCGAATGGAGCCGTGAGTACCGGCTTGCCGAGCTCATTGGCCAGCCCCATGCCGAACTCTTTGTAGAGCACCACATTGACTGCGCCTGCGGCCAATTGTGGCGTCTGCTCGGCCGTTGCAGCGTAGGGGTAGATGAGGTTGACGCTACCACCTGCACCCTCGATAAGCCGTTTTAACTCCTCGAGTTCGGATGGTGCATTGAAGCATCCATACGTCGGCCCAATGATGTTGACCGACGTTGGCTTGACGCTAATCCCAGCCGCATGGGGCTCGCCGTATTCGGCCCATAGCCACCGTAACACACGATCGCGTCCGGCCCATTCGTCTTCGGCGAGTGAGTTGCTGTAATAAAAGCGCGTACCGACGCCCAAATGCTTGACCAACGATGAGTGGTCAGAGCCTATCATCTCGGACTCAGCGGTTGAGACGACAATTACCTTTTTGCCATCGAGTACGCCACTCGCAGCCAAGTTGTCGTATGTCCACTTGACCTTGTCGGCAGTGCCTTTGCCGCCGACCTCTTGCTCGGTCATAGTGGCTGGCGTCAGGTTTTCGATGTGAGGGACGGCGTCTGTGTAGTCAGGCACGGCCGTACCGACCAAATTAAAACACCCAACCGGTGCGTCACAGATGACATGCACATCGGGCATCGGACACATCGTCCAAATGGCAGCCCAATAGCCACTCGTATCTGATAAGTCACGAATAATTGTTGGAGGCATGGCTCTATCCTTCTTGATGCGAGCGCGTTGATATTGCCGTCAACGCGCCCCACTCTGTGCAGTTATTCGGCAAAAAACTCTTGCATCCAACGATAGCGGTCGCCTTTGGTTAACACACCAGCCACAAAATCGATGGTGGCAGCCATGCCGCTACTCAAAAAGAACGGACGTGAGGCCAACTGATTGGTAAAGTACATCGCTGGGATACCACGGTCTTTGGCTACACTTGCAAATGGTGTGGTACCAAACACCAAATCGGGTTGGTAGCGATCGAGCGCTGCTACGTCCTCCTCGAGCGCCTTACGATAAACTACCTCTTTTGTGCCGTGCGCTTTGAGCCATAGCTCATCGGGGAGTACCAACGGATCTTGGCCGATACTGGTTGAGACATACGGCACTTCGGCGCCGGCCTCGACCAACATGCGTGCATAGGCGAGTTCTGTGCCCTCATACCCTGTGACCAATACGCGGCCGCTCAACGGGCGCGCTGCTATGATAGCCTGTGATTTTTCGCGCTCTTCATCGATGACCTGTTGCACCAATTCTGGATTGAGTTTGAGTGCATTGCCCACACTCTTGAGCCAGGCTGCGGTACCGGTGATGCCGACAGGTGCGCCGCCAATGACGGGCATGCCCCATGTGCGTGCCACATTCATGCTTTCTTTGTAGAAAGGATGGAGCGGTGCGAGGGCACCAGCCCGACCGGCTCGTCTGAAGTCTTCGAGCGAGCGTCCTGGCAAAAAGATCGTCTCGCTGACGCCCATGCGGCGTAACACGGCGTCAATGGCCAGCGGATCCGCGGGGAACACTTCGCCCAAAAGGACCACGCTCTTCTCGTTGACTGCCCCTTCGCGCTCGGCCAACCGGTTGAGCAAGGCCGCCACGGCGATATCTTTGGCCTCGGGGTGCGAATGAATCGCATAGGCCGGCACGCGCACCAGCACGACCTCGGCGTCACCGACTTTGCGCGGCAACAACTCCTCAGGCATGCCGGCCGTCTCGGCAACACACAACGAAACCACCGGGATAAGCTTGGCACCGGGTTCTTTGGCGGCCACATCAATGGCCGCCCGTGTGCCTTCGACCACTTGTCCGCTCATCAACTCAGCCGTGCCTAGCGTCGGCGCCACAATTGACTTACTCGCCCCATAAAAGTGCGTCACAAAGGTTAAGCCGTACAAACACCCGGTATCGGTGGCCATGACCGGGTGCGAGCCCTCGATGCGAGTCAAGATGCGCAATGAGCCAAACGCAGGGCACATCGATTGTGGGTGGAGTTTGCATGGTGAGGTCGTTGGGGCACTGTTGGTGCTATTCAGTGGAATAACGTCTGACATATCTATTGGCTCCTTCGCCGTCGTACAGAGACAACACTACAGGTACTACACAATACGGGACAGTGTGTTGGCTGCCCCGTTTGTGTGGGTGGACGAATTATTCTGTGTCGTCGCTTGGCTCTACTCGCAAATAGGTCGCCGTGGCTTGCTTATTGGTGAAATAGCTGGCCACAATAAACCCTGAAATGACGAGCGCCAAGGGAACGAAACAGAGAATTAACCCTGATGTTGACGTACCCATAGTGTTCACTCCTTTGCTCTACATATCGCTACACGTGCTATCACGTGAAAGCTTCAATCGTGGACTGCCCCCGCAGCAGCTGCATGCGATGGCATAATCAACTCGCGCATTTTGGCCGGATCAAAGCGAAAATTCGCTACCAAATCGAGGACATGCTGAAAGTGATGTGCCGGAATCGTCACAAACAACTCGCCCGGTGCCAATCGGTTGTGCATGCGCCCACCACCGTCACCCGTGGCAAATACGCTGTTACGCTTATTCATAGGCGTGGCAAAAATCGACGCACACGCTGAGGGCCCCACCTCGCCAATCGGGAACGTGCCTTCGCGCACCGATGCTGCACCTGCCAACTGCATGGCGTGTAATGCGTCGGTCACTACAATCACCGAGTCAATGGTGACGCCCTCGGGGACATCGTTGAGCGGCGCTGCCGCTAAGGCGATGATGCTTCCGTCTGGCAATCGCTCACTCTGGGCTTTGTTACGCTTGGCGGCCTCGGGTGTAAAGAACCCTTGAGCCATCGTCAAGTACTCACCCTCGGTAATCAATTTCTCAGCCTTGGGAAGTAACCCCAAATGCCATAAGCCGACATAACAATCATGGTGTTGTGCGTCGACATAGACCCGCCGACCGCTTTCGGCCTCGCGCACAATGCCACATGCCACAACTTGTGCCGGCTCATACCCGGCTGGGATGGCGTCGCGGCAGTAAGTAATCGCTACCGGCGGTCGCTTGACTTTCATTTGCTCGGTGAGCACCTGATGAAGGTGTTTGGGATCAACGCTCATGGACATCTCCTAACGATATGCAGGCGCGTCCATTTCGCGCAAATCGACATAACTAAAGGTTTGGCCAGATCGGCGCAAGGCCGACAAAAATGCCGCTTTGCTATCGAGATCCTCAATCGAGCCAATCCGAATCTCGACCGATCCCGAGGTGACAGTCACGCCATCACGGTCTGTACGACTCAGATCTGTGACATACAATCCAATCGACTCCATCACGTTCTTGACGCGCAGTTGAACCGGGTCGTCGGTCTGGACTTGTGGAATCGTCGATGGGGTCAACGACAACATCGGGATGCCCTTCTTGGCGTTGACGGTGCCGGCAAACAGCTCGTTCTCGCTGGCTGAATCCGGCTTGCCCTCGGGCTCCTCGGCGCCAAAGACGCGCAAAAAGTCGTGATATTCGAGTGGCTCGTAATCGTCACACGAAGGGATCTCGTTGTTGGCGATGCGTTTGGCCAAATCGCCGAAGATGCCATCAAATGTCTCGTCCTCGAGGGCCAAACGACAGGCGTCGGCCAACTCACGCACACGACGGCTGAGGGGGATGCGGGCGAGCACCGGCAACCCAACCGCCTTGGCGTATTGATCGGCGACATCGCTACCGTCGTCGCGGTTGACAATCAAGCCGAGGACTGAGGTTGTGCCACCCATTGAGCGGAAGTACTTGGCCGCCTTAGCGATGTTATTGGCCGCATACAGCGATTGGCGGTCGTGCCCGACCACGATAATTACTTGTTCGGCCAATGAGCGGGCGAGTGGGGTGGCGAAGCCACCACAGACGACGTCGCCGAGGAAGTCCATCACGACGTAGTCTAGATTCCACTTGCTCAACCCGAGCCCTTCGAGGGTTTTGAAGCCCGACGAAATACCTTGACCGCCACAGCCACGACCGACCTCGGGGCCACCGAGTTCACAGCCGTAGAGGACTGAGCCAGGCTTGAGTTCGGAGCGATAAATCACATCGCCAACTGAGAGCTCGTCTTCGCGACCTTGCTCCTTGAAGATGCGCCACTGTTCGCCAAGTGTCGGCAATGAGCGCCCGCCAAATACCGTATTACATGAGTCATGTTTGGGGTCACAACCGAGTTGCAAGACGCGGTAGCCATCAAACGTCAGACGTGACGTCAGATTCGAGGTGAAGAAGCTTTTGCCCATTCCCCCCTTGCCATAAATTGCCAACATTCGTGGAGCCATGATTTGCTCCTCTTTCTAGGCTGACTGTGACCAGTTCAGCAACACTTTGAGGCAATCTTGGTCGAACAATGCCGTTTGATAGGCCGCGACCACGTTATCGATGGGCTGGCGGTGCGTAATCAACGCAGAGACATCGAGGGCTCCGCTGACGATTAAATCGCGACACCGTTGCAAATCACCCTGCGCCCATTCTTTGGCAGTCAACAACTGCGCCTGCTTGAGGAATAGGGGCATATAGGGCAGATGAAGTTCGTCGTAATACCCAAGGAGGACAATGCGCCCATTGAGCGCAAGTGTGCCAATTGCACCTCCGAGCGCTGCCATGCTGCCACTTGCCTCGATCATCACATCGCATGCTGCAATCTGATGATCGGCGAGTGTGCGGTCGGCAACGTTGATGACATGATGCGCGTGGGATCGCTCAAGCCGCTCGGCAACTTTATCAACTACGGTAACCTCAGCACCCCTGAGCATCGCAATGCGTGCTGCCAATTGCCCAACTGGCCCTTGACCAATGACGAGGACTCGTTGTCCTGCAATATCACCAGCGATATCGACGCCGTGATAGGCAGTTGCTGCCAGTGCCAATAGGACGCCGTGTGTAGGGTTCATTCCCTCTAGTGCTACGACGCGTTGATGATCGACGTGCAGGTGGCTCGACTGGCCGCCCCAGGCTGGGTTGACATCGGTATAGCAGCGTGCACCGCCGACGTACACCCATTGCCCGATTAGGTGTTGGGCATCGGCAGGGGCCTCAATGACTTTGCCAACTGTCTCGTAGCCCGGTACTACGGGGAACTGCAACATCGGATGAGGCATACGTCCGTCATACAACATGCGCTCGGTGCCCGCACTAATTGAGGTATAGACCGTCTCAACAACCACATCGTTTGGTGCCGCTGGTGTAAGACCAACGGTACGGAGTTCGATGTGTTTGGCGGTTGGGATAACGACTGCGCGTGCCTGGTGCATGACTAACTCACTTGTTTGGCAAGGCGCCGCTGCTGAGCAGCCATGATGCCTCGTCGGATAAATTGGGCGCTGTTAATCAAATACGTTGCGTAGGCACAAAGCATTGTTGCCATGACAGCGTCGTCACTCCAGCCGAGCCAGCGCACCAAAAAGTACACATTGTGGGTGAGAATAGCGACAAGATTACCGATATCCTCCCAGTAGAATTCTTTGGCCAAAAAGTAATGCCCAAAGATCTCTTTCTCCCAAATCATCCCCGTAATCGTAATGGCCCATAACAAGCTGATTTTGAGGATGATGCTCGCATTGGCAATCTCGTACCCCTGTTTGGTCTGCCACGCCTGGTAGACGAGAATTGCGCTGATAATAAACACGACAAACTGAATCGGAGCGAGAACGCCCTGGACTGTGGTCCATTTGCTCTGGTCGCGTCGTGCTAATTGTTCGGCGGTGTACATGCCTGTCATGGGGATACCTACACTGTGAGAATGCGTGCTTATTAACGATTATATTGCCTGCATTTTTAGTCGAAAGTCTACAAAAGGTACACAAAAATTCTATCTTTGCGGTATATCAAACACCTCAGCGTATAAGGCTGAGGTGCTCTTGTGCAGGCTATTGACAAGGTATTGACTAGCGCGGGCTCAATAGCAAATGTTTTGCTTGGGTGCGAATCATGTCGCCGGTCATGCTCATCTGGCGTAGCCACGGAAGTGGCGTATAGCGTTTGTGCATGTAGGATTCAAAGGTATAGCGTTGCACGTCGAGGTTACGACACATGTCGGTGAAAACCTCCATTTGGCGGTTGCTGCCGTAGCCCCACTTCTCGAGCCAACTAAGAAACTTATACATGGTGCCGTATTGGCGCCAGTAGGCCTGCTCATAGCGACGTAACGCACGCTCTGAGGTGTCGGGGAGGGCATCAATCAGCGTTTGAGCGGCCATTTGCCCTGATTTCATGGCCCAATAGATACCTTCACCCGAGGTATTGACGACCAAACCTGCGGCATCGCCAATCAGCATGGCGCGATTGAACGCCATATGTGGTCGTGGTGTCATCGGCAATGCATGTGCTTCTTCGAGGTACATTTCGCCATGGGTCAAATCGACGCCGATGCGTTGTTTGAGGTTATGGAGCAACTCGCGGGCGCGTTTGGAGTGGGCTGGACCAGTCCCGATACCTATTGTGATGTGATCGGCTTTGGGGAACGCCCATGCGTACAAGTCAGGGCTGACTTCGGCTCCCAAAAAGAGATCGGCGGTATCACGCCAGCGTCCGAGGTGTGCCTCAGGGATGCGCCAGCGCTCTTGAATCGCGGTACAACGAGGTAAATTGGGTAATCCGAGGAGTTTTGCGGTTGGCGAATAAGCGCCATCAGCCCCTATTACTACACTTGCACGTATGGAGAGGAGCTGGCTTGTTGCACGTTCACGATATTGAACATCAACACCCTCACCGTCGATTTTGATGTCGATGAGCGAGCCCTCGATGAGTTTGGCACCGGTGTTTACGGCGCGCTGGCGCAAGTACCCGTCAAAGTCCTCTCGGCAAACCATGGCGATATAGTCTTCGGGGGAGTGATCTAGCCCAACGACGTCGATCTTCACTTGGCGACCACTCGGTGAGTGAATCAGGGCTTTGGAGATTTTGCGGGAGATGAGTGATTGTGGGATGGCAAATTCGCTGAATGCAACCGGTGGGACAGCTCCGCCGCATGGCTTGATGCGACTGAGATCTTTTTCGATCATGACGACTGGGATACCAGCCTTTGCCAGTGTTTCGGCGGTTATCGAACCACCCACTGATGCGCCTACAACAACAACAGGGTGCATGCGGCCCTCCTTTGTACTGAGTGAACAGAATCCTGTTGGCATATGCCGATCAGGTGACGCAGGTGCAGAACGGAAGGCTGAATGCGCGGAGCTGCGTAGGACAATTGAATTGTGGGAGTTATGAGCGAATGCCCACTGCTGAGACAATCATGCACCAGACAAATATCATTACGCCACTCGCATTATAAAAAATAGCACGGGCGCGCGGATCGGTCATGCGCAAGAACTTGCGTTGGGTGGGGATTTGCCCGAGACCCAAGACAAACATGATGCCAGCTGCGATGTAGTTGCCAGTGCCCAGCATATAAATAGCCGCAGCCAGTAACGCTGCATTAATCGTGATGACAGCACTCATGGCGGCCCAATCTGCACCCATTTGAGCAGGGATTGATTTTATGCCCATGAGACGGTCGCCTTCGATGCTTTTGAAGTCATTAATTGTCATGATGCCGTGAGCTCCAACGGAGTAGAGCATGGCAAGTACAAAGCTGCCTTGAGTTATCGGCGCAAACGCCATATGCCCTGCTAGCCAGGGGAGACCTTCGTACGAAATAGCAACAATCGCATTGCCGATCCAGCCGAGCTTTTTTGCACGGAACGGTTCGGCACTGTAGACGACTGCCAAAATCATACCGAGAATGGTCAAATATACGACTGACATGTTGAATACAAGTGACAAGCCAATGCTGATAACCGTGAGAACGGCAATGGTGACATAGACTTGACGAAATGTTACACGCCCCGATGGAATAGGGCGTTGAGGCTCATTAATGGCGTCAACGTGGCGGTCGCAGTACTCATTAATGACTTGCGAAAGCCCACATAGGATTGGGCCAGACATGAGGGCGCCAAGCGCAATCAGTGCGACCGTCACAAACTCAAAGTGCGTCACACCTGAAGCCACAGTACCACACACAAACGCCATCGCTGGTGGAAACCATGTAACTGGTTTCATCAAGGCAATTGATCGGCTCAGTAACTCTTTGGCGGTGACGGAGGTTGCGATGTGGGCAGGTGGTTGAACGCTCGGTTCAGCTGCCATAGGGGGCTCCTCGCAGACAGTGCAAACGCCACGGCGCATTTGCTAGCGATAGAAATAGATAGTCCCAAGGTTGCCGCGTGCCCTATTATACGGGCGAACGACAACCTTGGTGCGACGAGTAGTCTGATGACGCTTACGGTGCCTTTGATGTGGTGTTCAACATCTCAGGTACTTGGCCGGGCTTGGCTGCACCTGGGGGCACAATATTGCCTTGGTGACACATCCAGCACGATGGCGTCTTGTTGGCCATGATAGCCTTGCTGTAGTTCTCATTGATGTACTTGCTCATCTGGAGCATCCAGATTGCATGTTGCTTCTGATCGCGACCGCCATTTGCCACGCCGGTAGCAGGGAAGTAGCGGGCGTTGTGACAGAAGGTACATCCCTGGCCCAAGCTGACATTCATGTGGTACATGGCGTATTGGTTCTCTTCGGCGGTGTCGAGTGATTTGCTCTTGTCACCGGTAAGGACCAAGCCACCTGGGTATTCGCGGTCGAGTGGCAAGCGATAGTTGTTGGGCAACGTATTTTGAATCTCGGTTGGGTAGGTACCCTTGGTCAAAATCGGCTGACCGTTGTGACAGGTGGCACAGGTGATTTCGTAGCCGCCGACTGAGGCTGGCAACTTGCTTACCCATGAGCGATTGAGGTCACCTGACATCAACAACATGGCGCGAGCCGTCTTTTTCTTGGCTGCCCAAGCGGCGTTAGGATCACTTGGATCTTCATCCATGTAGAACTGTGGCACGCCATTCGCATCAGGAGCGATGTTATGACAGTAGGTACAGTCTACTTTGAGCCCACCAGCGACTTGTGCAGTCATGTACGCTGCGATTTTGGCAGTGTTCCATCCCTTGAGGACCTGAACATTCTGGGGCTCGGGGCTGGCCTGGGTATAGGCCTGCATGGCTGCCAGTGATTCGGGCTTCAAATTTGGGTTAGATGGATCATAATTCACAAAAATCGGCGATGAAGGGATAGGCTTGGCCGCGGGTGGCTGCACCAAGGCCCAGATCCACCAAAAGGCGACGATGCTGGCGACCATCGTGACACCTGCAACTGCTGCGGCCACGAGATTAAACTTGGCATCCTCGTTCATTGGTGGGAAGACGCTCGGAGTCTGAGACATATGCGTTCCTCTCTTGCAGTAACTTCTTAGGCGTGGGCTGGCGCACTGCCCACGGACGAACAGCGCGCCGTGCTCATTACTTGGTGAAGATGTACTGCGACCAATCTTCTGTGGACATTGGCGCCACAATATTGGCGGCCTGTGCCCATGCATACCAGTCGTCTACTAGCGTGCCACTAATCAAGATGCCTAGTGCACCGGTGATACCACAGAGTGCAGCAAACCACCATGCCCACAAGTGGATGTTGTACGAGTTGGCATTGAAGCCCATCGTCCAGCGCCAGAAGAGCTGTGAGCGATGCGTACCGGCACCCTCTACGATCATCTCGTCGATTTCGGCCTCAGCACCCCACTTTGAGGCAGCGACGATGGTTGCACCGTGCATGGCCAACAAGAGAACTGAACCGAGCAAGAAGAAGATCGAGATCATGTGCAGCGGATTGTAGTAGATGTTGCCAACTTGAATGTTGACGTAGTTGGTCCAGTCCAAAATGGCTCGGAAGCCGTGACCAGGAGCGTCTGCCCAGAAGCCGCGCCATACCGGTCGGAACAGGTAGATGACGAAGTAGAGGAACAGCGCAGCCCAGAACCCTGCGGCCAACTGTGGACTCAAACCAGTCTTGCGTGCACGATTGTAGAGGCGCGCAAACCAGGCGAGTACCGAAATGTGCAAGAAGAAGGTGGCAACCAAGTAGTCGGCGCCCTCGTACCACGGCACATTCCATGACAAACCATATGATGCAACTGGTGGCATGACTGCCAAATTCCAGAACTCACGCAAGAACGAGATTGGATTGTAACCAACTTCGTACATGTAGCTCTGCAAGATGATGAATGAGGCGACAACGCCGGCCGTAACCGAAAGGACACCCCACACACCCAAATAGATGGGCAATACGCGACCGTTGCCGAAGAGCCGATCCATGAAGTTGATGTAGCCAGGCTGACCGATGACACCCTCGATGCCCTCTTCGAACTCTTCTTTGTGCAGATCTGGCTCAGGGTTGAGCTTGTCGCTGCGCTTTGAGAAGACCAAACCGAGACCAATCAAGACGACACCAGCGCCGGCACCACTCCAGACTGGGATGCGATCCCAGAAGGCCCAGAAGGCGTTCCAGTCATACACTAACGTGCCTGACAAGAAGATACAGACATTGGCGAAAAGCACTGAAGCCGCACCAGCCCAGAAGGCCAATCGGTGGATACCGATTTCGCCGATACTGTAGCCGACAATGTTGCGCCAGAAGACGTCAACGTTGTGCTCGGTTACTGGACGACGAGCAGCACTCAAAATCGCTGCGCCGTGCATGTGCAAGAACAGCGTCGCCGCAAAGAGTAAGGTCACACCAATCGCATGGAACGGGTTGTAGAAGAAGTTGTAGTATTGATAACCGATGTTGCTTAACCAGTCGAGATGGTGCGTAATTCCAAGTGGGAACCCGTTGCCCCACGCACCCATGGCTACTGGTCGCAAAATCTGTAACGTCACCCATGACGTTACTACCGCTCCAAAGGCAATCGGAATCTCCAACCCCATCCGCAACTTTAAGCTGATGTCGATTTGACGTAACAACCAGCTTACAAATGCGATGGTGGCAAAAATCACTGTCCATTGCCAGGCAAAACCTGGATCGCCATAACCTACCAGCCGCAACCCCGCACTAATCGGGGGTGGCTCTAGAGATACTGCCAAAAGGTTATAACGCTGCTCAACAAATACCGCTTGATAAAGATAGGTGAGCACACCCATCACAATACCAAGGATTGCGGTACCACCAAAGAACCCGACGTAAAAGTTGCCAACCCAGAAGTCCAACGGGTCATGCCCGAACATCTTCGCGGCTAGCGTCCCACCTGGTCGCTTGTACTTTGCTTCCATTGCTTCAAATGAAAGCTCGCTGGCGCGTGGGCCTGCGCCTGCCGAGCTCGCTGAAGCCATTGAAGCGCGATACTCGCCATCGGGTTGCAACAGTGGCTTTTGTGGCGCATCAGACATCGCAGACACTCGCTTTCTAGCGTGTGGCAGAGATCAACTAAGCACCTGCCATCTCACCACGGGCTAATCCAAAATTCCTGAATCTAACATTACAGCGGGCCGAACGGGTTGCCGCTCGACCCGCCTGGCTCTGTCGTAGTATCGACATGAGCCTTCCGACTAACCGAAAATGCCGCTGTACTTGTCTGAGCTCAAAACCACGAAGTGGTTCAACAGACCCATGACGACTCCCAGCAACGTCCCCAATACGACGGCCGTGCGGAAATCAAGTGGCCGATTTGGCAACATATGCTCCCTCGCTTCGCTCTGTGCTTGGCTCATCTCTCAGAACCAAAGATCAAATCCTAACCGATCCAAGGCTTCCATGACCACATCAAGATGTGAGCCACTACAGCGATTGCCAACATTCCATACATAGAACGTACGACAATGCCATGTACCAACCACTCCTCATTGGTGAACAGCGACTTCCATTGTGCTGGTACCAGGTCGTTGTTTGGTTTGTCTGCCATCGTAGTCACCCCCTTTCATCGGCGGTTCCTGCGGGTGTTACCCCGCTACTGGTCTGCCCTGCCTTGCGTGCCCCTAACCCCTTCGTCAACGGCTGCTGGCTGTGTTGTTAAGAGTTATCTGCAGGACTTGTCAGGATTATAGACCTGCTGTAAACCAATAGTCAATCACAAAAACCTACACATGTGCTTGAATTTCGCTATGCAAACAATATGCATGATGCTTGTATATGTGCTGTATTGATTTTGTGTATGCATTGCATATATTAGGCTGATTTGATCGTGCGTATTTCGGTATTTACTGATTGAGGTGCTGTATACATTGCCATCAAAGTAACATCTCTGCACTACAAAATAGTACAGAAACAATACTACAATACACACATATTGCAGAGTGTGTGTGTATGTGTGTATCTTCAAATAACCAGTATGAATATCAGATGATTTAGTCTGTGAAATGGATAATAATTATTTACATATATATGTGTTTTTCATGAAGTATAGGTGTGCAGCTATACGATGACGTAATAGGGAGTAATTGGCATATGTGTCATTGAAGGTGTAGTGCATGACGATTGACAACTACTTGACAGAGGTTATACAATTTAAGTAATGACATAACTGATATATTGATAGGAGTTAGATATATCGTCAGTGATTTTGGGAGTCGTCGCGTTCTAATGCTGAATCGATGTGTATCCCCCATTTAGGAGGTTGTCGATGATAGACAAAATTCGACACCTACTGGCCTTCTCTGACACTCCACGTTATAACATCAAGGCAGTAGTGCAACAGACGCAAGTAAATGTGTCGACGTTGCGGGCATGGGAGCAGCGCTATGGTGTACCGCAGCCAACTCGAACAGAGCATGGGCATCGGCTCTACTCACAGCGCGATATAGAAATCATCAAATGGTTGAAGCAGGCGACCGAAGAAGGGATTGCAATTAGCCAAGCGGTTGTCATGCTCCAGGCGGATCCAGAGGAGAGCATTCACGAATCATCTTCCCCCCTCCCCTCGTCGGTACAACTTCATATTAGTGATGCAGGGTGGCCAGATTTGCGGCGACAGTTGTTTGATGCGCTGATTACCACAAATCTGCGTCAGGCACATGCGTTGATGAACACTGCGGTGACGTTGTTCCCGACAAATGCGCTTATCTATGATGTCATTTTGCCGATTTTGAGTGACTTCGACAAACGTTGGATGAATGAAACAGGGTGTATTGCTGACGAGCAAATCGCTGTGCAGTTTATTCGCCAACGCCTGATGAGTTTGCTCCAAATACATGCTCCGTTTACCAACGGTCCGCGGGTTATTTGTGGCTCAACGAACGGCGATTTTCATGATTTGGGATCGCTAATTTATGCCGTATTGATGGAGCAAGAAGGGTGGGAGGTGCTCTATCTTGGTGCAAATCTTGGGTTGACTGGGCTGACAGAGTTCTTGATGCGTCAGACCCCGGCATTGGTTGTGCTTACCGCAAGTATGGCAGAGCATGTAGTGTCACTGCAACAGGTAGGACAGATGGTGATGGGATTGCATCACCATGGGTTGCATTTTGCCTATGCCGGGCGCGTGTTTGTTCAGCATCCTGAGCTCCGTCAACGTATGCCAGGGATGTATTTAGGTGATGACTTCGTTACTGCTATCGACCAATCTAATGTCATCAGCAATGAAAATGAGATGACACCGTGGGCAAGTGCACATGCACCGCGCACCGGCGTCCACGGGCGTACTCGTTTGGGCATGCAATAATGCAGGCACAAACAGGCGCTAAGGAGTTGCACCATGCGTGCACTTGAGGGTTGGTTGAATAGTAGTGGTAATCGGGTTGCAGCAGAGCTTGAAGAGCGTGGTGAGCAGATTTGCAAACTCGTGAGTGAGCAGATGATGCGGAGCTTTGCAAGTGTGTGTGATGCGCCTGATCGAGTTGATAACGAAACCATGCAACGTGCAGCGTTTGTAGATTCGCCCAAACGGGTGCATCGCTTGACCCAAACGGCGCTCCGTTTGCGCGCTGTTGAGATTATCGAACGTGAATGTCGATGGTCGCTTGATGTACTCCCACGCTATGGTGTGACGCGTCAGCACATGCATGCCATGGTTCATTGGTATTTTGAGGCCGCACGTACGTTGACGAATATTGATTCGGCCGATCGTCGGTCGCTCGATATTATTGAACAGCTCTACATGACTGGTCTCGAGTACAAACCCGTTCATCGTTAGGTGTAGTTGGCTCAAGCGCTCTGTGCAGGTCATGCACAGAGCGCTTTTGTTGTGGAGTGTGTAGTGCTGAGTATAATACACACAATATGTCGCAATTAGTGATGAGTAAGACATGCAACGGTTGATTTGTTTTGGCGATAGTATTACCCAGGGCACGATTGGATCGGCCTATGTCAATGTGCTGGCCACTGCATTACCAGATGTCGATGTGATTAACGCTGGTATTGATGGTGATACAACGCTGAATCTTGCACGGCGTATCGATACTGATGTCATTGCACGTCAGCCATCGCTTGTTAGTATCATGGTTGGACTCAACGACTTTGGTACTGCCTACGGCGAACGTCTGAGTCGGGCCTACTATCGTACGCTTAAGAAAGTGCCCATTGCCATTGACATTCCGACGTTTGAAACGCTGTATAGCGGTCTGATTACGCGCTTGCAACGTGCCCATATCCCAGTGGTCTTGATGACCCCCACAACCCTCGGCGAGGTACCCGATACCCCAGGGCAGATGATTTTGGATGGGTATGTGCATGTCATACAGACACTCGCGATGCGCTGGCATGTGCCCGTCATTGATGTGCGCTCGGCGTTTGTGCAAGCGATGCGCAATAACCCGCGCCCTGGCCCTGAGTATCATTTGTGGATGGTGCCGCTCGATCGTTGGCGCATCAGCCGTGGCAGTTCGTACCAGCAAATCTCTCAGCGGCGTGGCTTTGAGTTGCTTGTTGATGGCGTGCATCTAAGTGCCCATGGTGCGAATTTGGTGGCGCAAACCGCCCTGCCGACCTTGCGTCAATTACTCAAAGTGACCGCATCAACACGCCAATAATTCGCGCTGTATTGAGGAGTAGGCATGCCAACTTTTGCCGAAGCGATAACTCATGTTCCCGATCAGTTACATCGGAGTGGGGCGCTTGATACGCTGGTGACGTGCGTTGTTTATGATTCACGTCAGGTGCGCCCTGGAGCGATATTTGTGGCCTATCAAGGATTCCATATCGACGGGCACGACTACATTGCCAGTGCCATTGCCAACGGTGCAACTGCGGTGATCTACGAACACGCCCATCTCGATGATACGCTGGCTGTACCAGCGTTACGCGTCGCCAATGCGCGCCCAGCCTTGGGGTATGTAGCTGCCGCAATTGCCGGATATCCAGGCGAAAAATTACGCATTATCGGGATTACCGGCACTGACGGCAAAACTACCACTACTTATCTGACGGCGCTGGCGCTCGACATTGGTGGACGCTCATCGGGGCTCGTGGGTACGGCGGATTTTAAGGTGGCTGACCGCATCTGGGCCAACAAAAGCCGCCAAAGTACCCCTGAGGCGCCCGAAATCCAGCAGATGCTCAACGATATGCTGGCGGCCGGGTGTACGCATGCAGTGCTCGAATCAACCTCGCACGCCTTGTCAGCCCGTTGGCAACGCCTCGCCGGGAGTGGCTTTGATGTAGCTGTCTTGACGAATGTGACGAGTGAGCATCTCGACTTTCATGGCACAGTTGAGCAATACCGGCGCGACAAAATGCGCTTATTTGAGCTCCTCGGCGAGCCAAGTGCTGCTCCGCACAAACAGCGCAAAGTGGCGATTGTCAACGCCAATGACCCGCACCACAAACAATTCTTGGCATCAGCACCCTTGCGCGCTGAGCGCTT
Organism: uncultured Klebsiella sp.; assembly: GCA_964469045.1. Classification (GTDB taxonomy): domain Bacteria; phylum Chloroflexota; class Chloroflexia; order Chloroflexales; family Roseiflexaceae; genus UBA965. Next base: position 65,559 of record CAYXXK010000007.1, on the reverse strand, counting down.
GACCTATGGGGTCAACGTGGCAGCTGATGTACAGGCGCGTCATGTTGTCAGCACCATGAACGGTCTCGACTTTGAATTGCTGTCGCATTGGGGCAATCGCCACGTGCATCTCGAGCTGACCGGCGATTTCAATGTGTGGAACAGCTTAGCCGCCCTGACCGTCGCGTTGAGTGAAGGCGTGCCACTCGATGACGCCTTGGCCGTGTTGAGTGCCGTTGATGGTGTGCGTGGGCGCATGCAACGTATCAACATGGGGCAACCATTTGCCGTGCTCGTCGATTATGCCCATACGCCGGCCTCTTTTGAGAAAGTGATGAGCCTCGTGCGGCCAATAACGCCAGGGCGCCTGATTGTTGTATTCGGCTCAGCCGGTGAGCGCGACCGCGAAAAGCGCCCCCAACAAGGTGCCATCGCTGCCCAGTTTTGTGATGTGCTCTACATCAGCGACGAAGACCCACGTGGCGAAGATCGCATGGCTATCATCGAAGAAATCGCCGTTGGCGCCCGTCAGTACGGCCGTCGCGACGGCGTTGACCTCTTTTTGATACCCGATCGCGCTCAGGCTATCGCCGCCGCTCTGGCCACTGCTGGCCCGGGTGACATGGTGTTGCTCTTGGGCAAAGGGCACGAGGGCAGTATCATCTACGCCGATGGCCCGATTGCCTGGGACGAGGCGGCAGTCGCGCGTGCGGAGCTCACCAAATTACGCGGGTAGTTTGATGATGGTGTCGTCGAGGTGAATCAGACCATCGCGCGCCAGCCCGGCGATGATGGTGGTGAGTTTGGCCTCGTCGAGTGACAACCCGAGTGTGGCAAGATGTGCTGCGAGCGCCGGCTGGTCGATACCCGTCGGCGTTTGGCGTAAGTGGTCGATGATGCGCCCGCGGATGTAGCGGTTTGAGCCGACGAAAGGGGCATCTTTGCGCTCGGCGACGCGCCGCGCCGGTCGATTAGGCAATGGGGCGAGCGCTTGGTCAGCTGCGAGGCGTGCGGCGTAGTCGTTGCAGAAGCCGCGCAGAGGGCAAGCAGGGCACTTGGGCTTGTTGGCGGTGCAGGTGACTGCCCCGAGCTCCATGATGGCCTGGTTCCACCACCAGCCGTGCCCAGCAGGCACCTGCTGTGATGCAAGCGAGCGTAACGCTTTCTCATCAGGAACATCGCCGTGCGGATCGCTCCACAACCGCAACACGACCCGGCGAATGTTGGTATCGAGGAACGCCACATCTTGCTCAAACGCAAAACAGGCGATGGCTCCCGATGTATAATCGCCGATGCCGGGCAAGGCGCGCAGGGCGGCCACATCACGGGGGAACTCGCCGTTGTACTGCGCTACCACGGCTTGGGCAGTACGCTGGAGATAAATCGCGCGCCGGTTGTAGCCGAGCCCCTGCCACGCCGTAATCACGGCACTCGTCGGTGCAGCGGCGAGGGCGTACACATCGGGGAACAAGTCCAAGAACGCGTGGTATTTGGGGATGACGCGCTCTACCTGCGTCTGCTGGAGCATCAGCTCCGAGACCAAGATGCGATACGGGTCGCGCGTGTGGCGCCACGGCAAATCACGACCGTGCTGGCGGAACCATGCGATTAACGTGGTGGCAATGGCGTCAGACATGGATTAGGCACTTGCACCGGGTTCATCAACAACTTTGAACCCAGTAGCCGGCTCGTCGATCCCCATGCCGAGCGTGGCATCGTACGACTCAGGCAACACCTTGTCGGCGGCGAGGACTGGCAACAATGCTGCAATCGCCACGGCGACCATGTCCTCGTCGGGCTCACGCGTGGTCAGGCGTTGGAGCGCCAACGAAGGGGCCACCAGCCAGCGCACCCAGGCCCGATGATAATTGGCGGCAGTCAGGCGCAACAACTCGAATGACACGCCGGCGATGACTGGGATGAGCACCAGCCGTGAGGCGATTTTGATGATGAGCGTCTGATCTTGGAAGATGGCGAAAATCGGGATGCTGATGACCATCACGACCAATAAAAAACTGGTGCCACACCGTGGGTGAATCAACGTTTGCCGGCTGACGTTGGGTACATCGAGTGGCAAGCCAGCCTCGTAGGCGTTGATGGCCTTGTGCTCGGCGCCGTGATAGCCATAGACGCGCTGAATCTCGGGGATGCGGCCGACTAACAGGAGATACCCGATAAAGATCACGAGTTGAAAGACGTTTTCGATGACGATGACGCTAAAGTTATCGACGCCGACATACGTCAATGCATTGGCGATAATCACAGGTAGCGCAAAAAAGACCAAAAAGGCGAAGAGTAACGAGATGGCTACGCCGCCGGCTGATTCGCCCTCGCTAGGGCGCTCGTCGGCTGGCAGGCTGGCTGCGGCTGAGACGTTGAGTGCCCGAATGCCCATGTTGAGCGTATCCCACAACAACAAGACGCCGCGTACCATCGGGATTGACTCGAGGAGCGAGCGCCGTGAATAGTTGAGCTCTTCGTGGAAGGTGGCAATCGTGCCGTCCTCGCGACGCACCGCCACCGTGGCCCGCTTGAGACCGCGCATCATCACACCCTCGATGACTGCTTGACCGCCGTAATTAATCTTGCTCATCGGATTTGTCCTTGACTGGTGGTGTGGCGGCCGAGACGATTCGTTGACCGAGGACACTGAATGCGGCCTTGATGCCTGTGACATAACTACTGACTTGAATGGCAGGCTTGACCACCTGCTCAGAGATGATGGTGACGGTGGTAGCCACCGAGGCACTGGTTTTTTTGACGTCGTCAGTGACGCTCGAGGTTTTGACTAGGAGCTCATCGACTTTGAGACTCAGCTCTTCGAGCTTGGGGATAAGCGTGCCTCGCGCCGTGTTGTCGATGGCCTTGACGGCAAATAACAACGCTACCGCTACGAGCGCCATGATGATGGCACCGAGGAGTTGGAACAAGGCTAACAAGATGATTGCCAAATCGCGTACAGCCTCGCGGAAGCCAGGGTAGATGACCGACAAAATGATGAATACGAGGCTGAGAACGACAAAGACGATGCCGCCAATCGCCAACCAGCGATTCATGTTGCTGGCTGGTGGTGTCGGTGTGGAATCGGGCATGTCGTACATTCGAGCCTCCTTAGTTGTGTTTATGCAGGTTGTTTGGTGAAGCGGATCGCCATAAATAAGCCAATCCACGCCCCAATAGATGTCTCGACGAGATGCACATCGGCTGGTGCCGGTAACGCACTGCTCAACTCAAGCCCCATCGCATGGATGATGACGACGCCGATGAGTGCCGCCAACCAATAGACGGGTAGTTGTAAGATAACACGCCCAGCCCAGATATGAGCGATGGCTGCGTGTAAGGTGGTAATCATGATGAGCAGTACAGGAACTGGTGACATGCTTTATTGAGCGAGAATTCGCCCACCTCCGATAACTTCGTCGTCACGGTACATGACTGCCGATTGCCCTGGTGAAATGCCGTCTTGTGGCTCGTCAAAGACAATCTCGACGCGCCCCTCACCAGTCACATAGGCCGTGGCTGGCGCAGTAGGTGCATGCGAACGACTCTGCACCTCGCAGCGGAACTGGTTATCAAACGGCGTGCCAGCAACATACGTCACCCGGTCAACGTTGATACGTGCCTTGCGCAAATCGGCTTGCGGCCCCACGACAACCGTGTTGGTGGCGGCGTCGATGTGGGTCACAAACAACGGTGAGCCGACGGCGATGCCCAAACCGCGGCGTTGACCGACGGTGTAGAGCGGGATACCTTGATGCTCGCCGAGTTTGTTGCCGGCGTTGTCGACGATGTCGCCACCCGTGAATGCATCGGGGCGCTGACTGCGCACAAATGAGCGGTAGTCACGATCGGGCACAAAACAAATATCTTGACTCTCGGGACGTTCGGCCGTGGCTAGCTCGAGTTGACTAGCAAGCGCACGTACCTCGGGCTTGGTCATACCCCCCAGCGGGAACATCAAGTGTGATAGCTCTTTTTGGCCGAGCATGTGCAACACGTATGACTGATCCTTGCGCAGATCGGCACTGCGGTACATGTGCCACTGCTGGCCGTCGTATTCGTTGCGCACGTAATGCCCAGTTGCGAGCGCATCAAAGCCGAGCATCTCGGCGCGCTCGAGTAGGACGCGAAACTTGAGGTCGCGGTTGCAGGCCAAACACGGATTGGGCGTCATGCCATGGGCGTATTCGTCAGCAAAGTAGTTGATAACGTGCTTTTTGAAGTCTTTTTGGTAGTTAAAGACATAATACGGGATGCCGAGTTGTGCACAGACGCGCCGTGCCCCCGAGACCATCTCCATAGAACAACAGCGACTCTCGACCATCTTGTCGCCGTCACCCTCCCATAGATGCATGGTGACACCGGTCACATCGTGACCTGCGTGCTGCATCAAGGCAGCCACAACCGAACTATCGACACCGCCACTCATGGCGACCATTACTCGAGCCATTGTTTGCCCTCAAAAAAGATGTACGACAAGTACGACACAAAACCACACATCTCTATTATACCTGTGTGGTCAACGAAAATAAAAATGTGAAATTGCTGAACGCCTATTCGACCGATTGATACGGCTGCAACTGCGTCACAAACGTCTTGACCGCGCCTGCGCTGATGAGTGCTTGTTGAATAATCTCACTCTGTTCGGGCGGACAGACGGCAAACATGACACCACCAACCCCGGCCCCCGAGAGCTTGGCGCCGTAGGCGCCGGCATGGAGTGCAGCGGTGACTAGTGCATCAAGTGTGGGTGTTGAGACTCCAATCTGTTGGAGCAAGGTATGGTTCTGACTGCATACCGCACCGAGTAACGCTGCATCGCCGGCGGCGAGGGCTTGCTCTGCGACCAGTGTAACTGCGCCAATTGCATCAAACAATGCATCGTAGTGCGCGGTGGCCTGCTCGCGGCGTTGGCGTACCCCGCCGACTGCGAGATGGGTGGGGCTTCGCTCGCCGCTATCGGCAATCACGAGGGTGATTGGTGCGCCAATCACGAGGGGTACGATGCGCGGCGGTTGGGTGGTGCCGTCGGCAAGGGGGGCTTGGCGACAAAACGAAATTGGTTGGTCGTAGGCGATGACCGTGTTGTCGATGCCACTTGGCGTGCCGTGGAGACGTTGCTCGCTCCGGTAGACAAATGCCCCAAGCTCGTCGCGACTCAGCGATTTGCCATACCATGCGGCAAGCGCCCGTACGAGGGCCGTAGCAACGGCTGCACCACTGCCCATGCCACTCGCAATCGGGATTGTCGAATGAATCGCGACGGTCAAATCGGGCGTCGGCAGATGCCAGGCCGTGAGCAGATCTGTCATCAAATCAATCAACGGATGGGCATCGATGCCGACGCGCCCACGTTGATCGAGATCCGGCGCCTCGAGCCAACAGCCATGCCCGTGCGGCGTCGCCGTAATCTGCACGGTGGCGGTAATATCGGGGATAGGCACGGCGAGCGCCGGGCGGCGATAGACGACCGCATGCTCGCCGGCGATGATGAGTTTGGCAACGGCACTAGCACTAATTGATGACGACATAGGCAGGCCACTTACTCCCATTCAATGGTGGCGGGTGGCTTGGATGAGATGTCGTAGACCACGCGATTGACGCCGGTGACTTCGTTGACGATGCGGTTGCTGACATGCGCCAAGAACTCATAGGGAAGGTGGGCCCAATCGGCCGTCATGAAGTCCTCGGTCGTGATGGCACGCAGGGCAATCACATCGGCATAGGTGCGACCGTCGCCCATCACGCCGACGCTTTGAACGGGCAAGAGCACCGCAAAGGCCTGTTGCGTCTGGCGGTACAAGCCGGCGGCGCGCAATTCGCTGATGAAGATGTTGTCGGCCAAGCGCAAGATGTCGGCGCGCTCGCGCGTGATAGGACCCAAGATGCGCACGGCCAAGCCCGGCCCAGGGAACGGGTGGCGCCATACCCAATCTTCGGCCAACCCGAGCTCGATGCCGGCGGCGCGCACCTCGTCTTTGAAGAGATAACGGAGCGGCTCGACCAACGTCAGCGTCATATCCTCGGGCAGACCGCCGACGTTGTGGTGCGTCTTGATGGTGACGCCTTTTTGGCGATCGGGGGCTTTGCTCTCAATCACGTCGGGGTAGAGTGTGCCTTGGGCGAGGAAGGTAGCTCCGTCGATTTTGTTGGCCTCGCGCTCGAAGACGCGGACGAACTTCTCGCCGATGATTTTGCGCTTGCGCTCGGGGTCACTGACGCCGGCCAAGGCCTCGAGAAACTCGGCACTGGCGTCGACGGCAATTAACTTGATGCCCATGCTATCGCGGAAGGTATGGATGACCTGCTCGGCCTCGTTGAGGCGCAATAAGCCGTTATCCACAAAGACGCACGTCAGATTCTCGCCAATAGCCTTGTGAATCAACAGCGCGGCTACGGCTGAGTCGACGCCGCCTGACAAACCACAGATGACTTTGCCGGAGCCGACTTGGGCCTTGATGCGCTCGACGGCCTCGGCCACAAACGACGAGGCTTGCCAGCTCGGCGTAGCGCCACAAATGGTGAGGGCGAAATGGCGCAAAATGTCGCGACCGTGGGGAGTGTGTACAACTTCAGGGTGGAACTGGATGCCGTACCAGCGTTTGGCGTCGTTGGCCATGGCGGCAAACGGCGTGCTCGGGTTGCTGGCGAGTGGTGTGAATCCACTGGGCAGGCTTTCAATGTGGTCGCCGTGACTCATCCATACTTGTTGGGTGGTCTCGAGCCCTGCAAAAAGCGGGTGGGTGCAGTTCGCGTTGATGCTGGCGTTGCCGTATTCGCGCTGGGCGGCACGGACAACGCGCCCACCTAAGGCATAACTCTGGAGTTGCATGCCGTAGCAGATGCCCAAAACGGGAACGCTACTCTGCAATACCCATTCGGGCATCTGCGGTGCGCCGTCGTCGTAGACGCTGGCAGGACCACCCGAAAGCACGATGCCAGCGAGTTGATCGTGGGCAATGGTATGCGCTGGCGCATCATGAGGGATGAGCTCAGAGTAGACGCCTATCTCACGCAACCGACGCACAATTAACTGTGCGGTTTGTGAACCAAAATCGAGTACAGGTATCATCTGCGTCATGCGTATTCGTCCATCTCACTGCGTATTGTTATCTCTATATGCGATTATACCAATCTCGTTGTAGTTCGGTGTCGTGATTTGTGGTATATTCACGCTAAAGACGATTATTACACTATGTCGTATGTGTATATGACGGTGCGTAAAGCACTTGTTTTGGATGGTGAGGCAGATATGGAACTCTATTTGCTCAGGCACGGTATTGCCGAGGACCACAGCGCATCGGGGCATGATGCGCATCGTGTGTTGACGGCTACAGGTATCCGTCAAATCACCCATACGGCATTGGTCATGCAGACACTTCAGATTCAACTTGATGCGATTATCACGAGCCCGTTGTATCGAACGCGACAGACAGCCGATATTATCGGGCACAGCTATCAACTTCAACCACTGGTTGATGAACGTGTGGGACCTGGATTTGAGGTGAACATGATGCAACAAATCGTACAACAGGTGCGGCGTCCGCGCGTGTTATTTGTTGGGCATGAACCAGATTTAGGGTGGTTGGTGATGGCAACAACGAACCAGCGAGTGAGTGTAGCACGTGCGTCATTGATTCGTCTTGATGGTGAACCTGGACGATGGCAGATGGGCTTTCATTTGTCGCCACAAGCACAAGCAGCGTTAGTCAAATTCACGTAACACACAGGGCGCCCATCGGGCGCCCTGTGTGTTTTGGTTTATGGTACATAGTGTATGGGTGATCCGAGTTGTACGCCGGTTACCACCCGCGTGGCTGGAAGATCGTTGATTGGCCAGAGCCAAATATCACCGGGCTCGTCTTCGCGGCCATAGGCTTCGTTGAGTGCAATTCCAGGTGTCCAATCGGGTGGAAGTACGACATAGATTTGTGTGTTATCGAACCACGCGCCATGTTGTCCCATGAAGAGGGGAATGCTGATTGATTGACCAGTGGCCATAAATGTCCCCTCGGGCAGGTACATCTCACGAGTGCCAACAAAGTCAAACACCTCGCTGCGCCAGACATCCCAGCCGCCGAATCCACGGGCGTCGCCGGTGTTTTGGGTGGTGTAGCTGTACATGGTTCCATCTGGGCTGAGGGTGAGTTGACGCCCCCAACCGGCAAAGGTGCCGAGCATGGTATAGGTGGCGTCGTATGCGTCAACCATGTTGATGAGATTGACATCGGTCTCGACGCGCATGCCGATGAATGTCATATAGATAATGCGCTTGCTATCAGCACTCCATGTTGGATGATAGGCAACCAGACCAGCATCCGACGCACCGGGCTCTGTGCCAGTGGCGGTAGCGGGTTTCCAGCCGTTTTCACCTTTCATGTTGATGAGGCGAATATGATTCCCAGCGGTGTTCCCCGGGTCGGCGGCTTGGGCGTCGCTCCGGCTTGGGCGCGTGGCATAGGCGATACGCTTGCCATCGGGTGAGACGGCGGGGTCACAGCCTTCGCCCATGATTTGGCTTTGTTGATCGGCGAGTGTCAGCAAGACCACCGATGATTGACGACAAAAGGCACTCCACTCGAGCCAAGTGCTTGGTTGGGCGATATCAGCATCGCTGGCCGCAAAGACAAGCCCACTGCTGTCAGGGAGCCACTGCAGGCCATCAAGACTGCGGGCATCGTCGGTGAGTTGACTTGATTCGTTGCCGTCACGCGAGACGACCCATAATTCACCTTGAGCACCACGCCCGCTGATGACGGCGATCATGCTGCCGTCGGGTGATACTGCAAAGTCAGTAACATCGGCGAAAATTGACCGTGTCGTGCTTGTTTGTACACCGAAGCCGACGAGTTCACCTTGTTGGATGAAGATGAGTTCGCCACCACTTGGTACGGAGATGACTTGGTTGGTTGGAGTCGATGTGGCCGTTGCAGTGACAACCTCGACGGTAGCAGTTATTTCTGGTTGACTCGTGAGCGTTGCGCTTTCTGCTGGGACAGCGGTAGGAGCTCGAAGTCGGGGGTGGGGCACACAGGCGACAAGCGCAAACAATGCCACAACAAACATACATGACGCACGCATGCGTATACTCCTTTGGTGGTTGGATTAGACGAATCGACGTATACGCCGCAGGGTTCTCCACACAATAAAACCACTCAACGCCCATGATGTGCAGATGCCAAGTATCCACATGGCTGGTACAAATACCGTAGGACCATTAATACTAAATGATTCACCCCATAGTTGTTGTGAGCGAATCACATCATCAGTGACAAACAACACAACAAACGGATGGATGGAGAGTGCGACATGTGTAACGAGATCACGAATTGTTTGGTTTTGTGCAATTGGGGCGATGATTTCGGAGAGGGTAACAACCAGCAATGGCAGCCCTAACAAAAGCACCAACACGCTGGCCAGCGTCATACCAGTTGCATTGAGAGGTGATGAGGCGCGTACCGACCAGTAGACGCCAATGCACGTCAATAATACGACATGCGATATCGTCACACAAAGCATCACAATTAGTTGTGTGACATCAACGCTCCCAATCAAAAAAACCATGCCCATGAGGGGCGTCATGGCAGCCAAAAGCAAGAGACAATAGCTGAGACTTGCAATAATTTTGCCGAAGACAATTTGGCGCATTGGGAGTTGGGTAGTGAGTAACAAATCAAAGGTTTGGCGCTCGCGTTCGCCTGCAATACTACCAGCAGCCAAAATGGGGGCGACAAACGAGAGGGCAATCATAGCAGTGGTCATCAATGTCAAAAAGACATTGCGTCCAATATCATCGCCACTCGACATTTGGCCTTGGTTATTTGCATAATCTGCTGCATAAATCAAGAGCGCTGTGCCGGCTACCATGGCCAAAAATCCACTGAGGAGCCAAAATGAACGGGCGGTACGCATGCGTCCACGGAGCTCACGCAACAAAATCGGATTGATAGTGCGATACATACTCATTCTATTGCTCCTACGAGATCAGATGACCCCTTCGGTGACCTGTAAAAAGGTGCGTTCGAGTGAATTCCGCTCACTGGCAAACGAATGGACGGTGATGCCGGCATGAATACAATCCGCCAACAGTTGTGCATGCGCGGTCGCATCACCAGCACCAACGAGAACATAGCGTAGCGGGTCTTCGTCGTCATGCTGGCAACTGTAGGTATGACGTTGGGCAATTGCGGCGAGTTCCGCTGCGGGTGTCAGCGTATGGACAATGATACGGTGTTGTGTTTGGCGATTGAGCAAGTTATCGAGTGTATCAAATGCAATCAACGATCCACGTTCGAGAATCAACAGATGTGTGCATAGATCTGCGAGATCAGAGAGGATGTGAGAGCTAATCAAGATAGTTTTGCCTTGATTGCGTAGTTCGTGGAGCAATGAGCGGAGTTCGACACGAGCGCGTGGATCAAGGCCACTGGCTGGCTCATCAAGCACGAGAATGTCAGGGTCATGGAGCAGTGTACGGGCAAGGCTGAGGCGTTGAGACATACCGCGCGAAAGACTCATCACGAAAGTGTCTTTTTTGTGAGAAAGGTCAACAAGTTCGAGCATGTCGTCAATGAGTGTAGTGCGTGTGGCGGCAGGAACATTATTACAACGCGCATAAAAGTCGAGGTACTCGAAGGCAGTCATTGTCTCGTATACACCAAAGACATCGGGCATGAAGCCGATCCGTTGACGAATGATGTCGGGGTGTTGTGTGACTGATACGCCGTCGATCACGATATCGCCGCTACTTATAGGTGATAAGGTGGTGAGCATGCGCATGGTTGTTGTTTTGCCGGCACCGTTTGGGCCAATTAGGCCGACGGTGGCACCTTGTGGAATCATACAATTCAAGGTGTCAAGGGCCACAAAATCGCCGTATGTTTTGCGGACATTGTGGAATTCAATCATGTGAAAGACCCTCCACTGGTCGATTGATTACACGGTATCGTTGCGTGTGAGTACATACACAGCCAAATCGCAGATACCGCTCAAGATTGTGCTACTCCGTTCGATGACGAAATACGGCTCGAGCAAGCGTTGATAATGGGCGACGCTCCGAATATTGTCACCGCGGTCGAGCCAATGCATGGCGCGCCCAAGCACGTTCCAACGGTTTTGGGCAGGAATGTCTTCAACCATTAACACGCGGCTATGTGGGCGTAAGACGCGATGAAGCTCTTGGACGCAGGCTCTAACGGTATCGTCATCGAGGTGGTGAAAAACGCCCATAATCAGTGCTGCATCGAAACTCTCGCTTTGGAAACCGACTGCACCACCGTTCATGACACATACGTTGCGTCGATGTCGTTGATGGGCGTAGCGGACATAGTGTGGTGCAATATCGAAGCCGACATATCGATCTGCAGGGAAGCAAGAGGCGAACTGCCCAGTCCCACAGCCAAAATCAAGGAATCGGCGTGAGGAATCGCCAGTGAATGGGTGGAGTTCTTGTTCGATGAGGGCGTAATCGGCATGAAAACCGAATTCTGCTACGGCACGAAATGTATTCCAAATCACTGGTTGGCGTGCGACGGTGTCAAGCAACTGCTGGACCATGCAAATCTCTCCATCTCCCTAATGCACAGGCGACCGCTGTGCAATACACAGCAATGATACCCCAACCGGCCAATGGATGCCAACTGTAAGCCCGAATGCCTCGGTACGTAGGGCTAATCTGCCCATAGTATTGATGAGCGGTGACGGCATTTCAAGATCGGATGTGTGGTGTGCATCGCTGGAGGCGCGCTCACGCCAGCGTTGCCATACTGCAAGAGGCAAGAGAATCGAATTTACATAACTTGTTTTTTGTGGGATAAGACCTGCCTGATGGAGTTTGTGATGGAGTTGGGTGTGCGAATAACGACGCTGGCCATGTACGCGGTCATCATGGTGACCGCGTAGCCATTCAAATGCAGGGACACGTACGAGCATATGACCACCAGGTTTGAGGATACGAGCGCATTCGCGTAAGGCTGCCACATCATCATGGACGCCACGGTGATAGATGACCTCAAAACTCGTCACTAGATCAACACTTGCGTCAGCAATGGGAATTGCCTCGATACTTGCACGGCTCAGTGGGTAATTGTATTGTTGGGCAAATGGAAGTGCAACTGATGAAAAGTCAAAACCTATTGGTTCGCCGTAGTGTGCGAGCCACGGCAAGTTGCCACCCGTACCACATCCGGCATCCAAAATACGACGTGGTGACGACGTAGGCGGAAGCTGGCGTAGCCATATATCAGCGATAGCACGCATACCCACGTACCACCAATGATGTTGTTCGACGTGAGCCATGACTTGGTATTCGGCACGTTCCATACAACGTATCCTCCTTATGATTGACGAAGGATAGATTACCACATACACTACAGATACGATGTATCAAAGATGGACACACTTGGAGGGATGTTTATGCGACTTTCACCTGCCAAAGTGGCAATATACGCTGATCAGTTGGTTGATGTATTGGCTGATACGGACGGTGTGTTATTTGATTGTACTGACGCTGACTTACGTGTTGCTATCAGCGACATCATTACCGATGAATTGATGGTTGAGGAGCGTTTAGACGCAGAGTTGCACGACCTCTTACAAAAAAATTTCCGTTACGAAATCTCGATGGGTCGCATCAACTATGATGAACTCTTTCGTAAGGCGAAGATGCAAAAAGTCCGCGAGCGCAATATCGTGTTGTAAGCATTACAACACATCATGAATCCCATACCACGGTCCCGTTTGGCAGGCCAAACGCGGGCCGTGTCTTGTTTGGACGCGACATTGTTGGCACGATTGACTCGCACACGGCAATGCTCCTGTCACCTGCACAAAGGTAATTGATCGACCGGCGCGTAGGCGCGTTTGGCGCAACAGTTGCCGGATGGTGTGAATCACCGGCAAGGTAGCGGCGATGTAAATAGTATCGGCCCAGCGCAAGAGTTCGGGCAGGCGTTTTTCGGCGATGCGCAAGACATTCTCACTGCCGGCGAGATACTCGACATCGCTGGGTACGAGTTGGGTGGGGATTTGCCAAGCAGGTTGAACGTCGCCAGCGATGAAGGTCGTATTGACGTTGCGTTGCTGCAGGGCAGTGACAATGCCCAGTAGGCGCAAGCCGGCCTCGCCTTGGCCGATACACAAAGCAGTGCCTCTATCGGCCAGCGAGTCGGGGAGTTTGCCTTGAGGACCATAGCAGACGATTGGGCTGTCGATGGGTTGACGTGCCAGCCAGGCCCAGCCGTCATCGGCTTGTGTGGGGATGGCGATGCCGATCCTGCCGAGGCGCATATCGACTTGTACGGGGAATGTAGGGCGGAGCAAGAATCGCTGATGTCGCCCATTTTCATCGCAGATAATCTGCAAAAACTGACCAGCCTGCCAGTGGGAGGCCAACTGCGGTGCAGTAAAGGCCACCCAGTGCAGATTACCGATAGGGCGCGATTCGCAGATGGTCAGTGTGTGCTGGCGCATTGTTAGCGTCGCCCGCGCATATGGTCGTAGAGGGCAGCGGCGCCGAGTAGACCGATACGATCGCCGAGTTCGGTCATGACGACGGGTACATCCCGATAGACGGCAAGAGCACGTTCGGCGATGACTTTGCGGGCACGCTCAACGAGTTGTGGGTTGTTGATGACGACGCCGCCACCAAGGACAATTTTGGCTGGGCTATAGAGGTGGAGCATGTTGACCAAGCCGGCACCGATGGCCTCACCCTCGTCGTCCATCAGTTGGATGGCGAGCGCATCGCCTTGGGCTGCTGCGCTGGCAATGTGATGTCCTTGGACCTCGGCGGCGGTGGTGAGGGTATGCAAGAGTGAATCGGGGTGGTTGGCCATGGCGACGGCAGCACGACGAG
>CAYXXK010000007.1:15497-51715 GCA_964469045.1 uncultured Klebsiella sp. | reverse complement strand
CTAGCGACGCCGCTGCGCGTGCCAGTCTTCACTGCGGCGGCAGCACGACGAGCGAAGCCGGGGCCAGCTGCGGTGTCCTCCCACGACATGCGGGTATGCCAGTCGATGATGTGGTGGCCGACTTCGCCGGCTGAGCCGCGATGCCCGAGCACGAGGTGGCCGCCGATAATCACGCCGCCGCCGATGCCGGTGCTGACGGTGATATAGACGAGATCACTGAGACCTTTGCCGGCGCCGAAAATCCACTCGCCGACGGCGGCAGCATTGGCGTCGTTGCCTAGTTCGATGTCGAGGCCGGTGGCGTCTTTGAGGATAGCGCGGAGTGGGGTGTTCTCGAAGCCAGGGATGTTGGGCATGGCAAAAACGAAGCCTGCAAATGGGTCAAGAGGTCCAGGTACTCCAATACCGACGCCGTCGAGTGTGGCGCCAGCCGGAAGTTGGGCGTGCACGTGTGTGATGAGAGTGACAATACGGCCGATAATGGCTTGAGGGCCTTCTTCAACGCGGGTATCGACTTTTGTGTCGTAGACAATAACACCGTTAGAGTCGACTAATCCAGCACGTAAGTTGGTTCCACCCAAATCAACGCCGATAGTGTATTGCATGCTTTGCTCCTGCTGTGATGATGATTTGTACACTCACTATTATGTTGCTACTCAATAGTATAATGTGTTATACTACACATTAACGTAGGATTACAAAATGTCTGGATACGCCATGAAGTGTAGCCACAGTGCTCGTACCGATGTCGGACGACATCGTGATCACAACGAAGATGATTACGGCCTTGGCGAGGGCGCACATATTGAACAACAAGGTCATCTTTTTGTCGTGTGTGATGGCATGGGTGGGCACGAGGCTGGTGAAGTTGCAAGCCGTCTTGCGGTAGCAAATATTCTCTCAAGTTACTATGATGACGATAACGACGATCGTGCACTCGCATTGAGTGTTGCGTTTGATGTCGCCAATACTGTTATTTATAACGAAGGCAACCAAAGTGGTGTCTCAATGGGGACGACTGGCGTTGCTGCTGTTTTACATCGCGACGAATGTGTCGTGGCGAATGTTGGTGATAGTCGTGCCTATTTGATTCGACGCGGTGGGATTCGCCAGATTACCCGTGACCACTCGTTGGTCAACGAGCAAATCGCGGCAGGTATGATTACGGCTGCTGATGCAGAAAATATGCTGTTCAAACACGTCATTACGCGCGCACTTGGTCATCAAGCCGATGTGCGGATTGACTTGTTTCGCTTTGCGCTTTTGCCGACGGACATCATTGTATTGGCGTCGGATGGTCTGATTAACCATGTCAATGACGATGAAATTTTGGCAATCTTACACGAAGATTCGTTAGTTGATGGTGTCGATCATTTGGTTGATTTGGCCAATGCCCGTGGAGGAAGCGACAATATCACGGTGCTGGTTGTGCGCATTGATGCACTTGAAGGCACTGCACCGTTGCCTATTCCGGTTGATGCAATGCCAGTGATGATGAGTGAGTATAACGGGCAGCGTGTGGCATCGACGCATAATACCAGTTCCATGCGGTTGATGATTTCACCACAAATTAGCTGGCAAGGAGCTGGCTTGTCGTTAGTGTTACTCGTGTTGTTGCTCACGGTTATTGTGCTTGGGTTGGTTGGCATGTGGCCGTTTGTGCCTGCTACATAACAACACAGTATATAGGTACTCCTAACGCCCACTGTGCAGTTGCATGGTGGGCGTTGTGTTGTTGAGACGATCATATGCAGAACCAATACAGCTGCTGGTATGTGTATTGTCAGGTGGATTTGTCAAAGTAATCGTGTATGCGATTGCAACATACCAATGAAACACCCTTCATGCGCTTGCACATGAAGGGTGTTTGTCAGCATAGCATGTGTACAACGAAGTAGCACTCAGCGTGTTGCCTCTTTGTACGTAGTGCGACCTAAGGGGTTACTGTTGGTGTGCGTGACACGAGTGCACCGAGAGAGGAATCACCGAATGCGATTACGCTTGCATCGCGCATACCGACAACGGAGTTGACATATCCGGCTGCAATCGCGCCGACTTTGCTTAGGCCAACAGGTACTTTGGATTGACCAAAATTCGCACGCCCCCAACCATAGACAACGCCATCACGAGTCAGTGCTAATGAATACCCGACACCAGCACTAATTGCGACGACATCTTTGAGATTGCGCGGGAGGTTACATTGGCCTTCGTTGTTACGTCCCCAACAGACAATTGTGCCATCGCTTTTGAGGGCCAGTGAGTGATCAAATCCACCAGCGACTGCAATCACATTTGACAGGTTGCGTGGCACGTTGGTTTGGCTCCACGTATTGCGTCCCCAGGCAAGCACTTTGCCGTCTTTGACCGCAAGGGAATGCGAGTGTCCCGCAGAAATAGCAGATATTCGCTTCATTGCTGCGAGCGGGGCTTCGCGTTGTTTGAAGTCGTTGCGCCCCCAGATGACAAGATCGCCGTTGTTCTTGATGGCCATCACATGGCCAAGCCCGGCTGAGATAGTGCGGACGTTGCTTTGGGCTGCAGTAGGAATGCGTAGCTGGCCAAATTCATCTTTGCCCCAGCCAAAGACACGTCCTTCGCGACCGAGGGCGATAGCATAGTTTGAGCCGACTTCGACTTCATCAATGAGTTTGTTGGCGATCCAACGTGGCAGTGTGGCCTGGCCTTCACGATTGAAACCCCAGGTAACTAATGTACCGTTGTGCAGTACTGCAAGCGTGAAGGATGCGCCAACTGCGACATCTTTGATTGCAAAGGGATGTGGCGTAGGCGTGAATGTATTTGTTGGTGACGGTGTGTATGTGGCTGTTGCCGTAAATGTTGCTGATGGTGTGGCGGGGGTGGCGGTTGGATTTATGTTGCGAATTGTGTAGACTGCACCGTCGCTTTTTTCTGAGCCATCACATGTAGGATCGCCCTTGTCCCAATTGGTTGTTGAGCTACTGACACCTGGATTGGCAACTTCGAACCATGCATACTCATCTGACTCGTTTTCACCTTCCATGATGTATTCCACGGGTATTGTCAACCCGCTGCGGGTGCTACGTGCGACGGCGCCACCATCATAGTCACCGGCTGGCACGGTAATCAGCCACACGCTGCTCCCAGGTGTGTGCGTGACCGTGGCACTGCCAAATGCGCCAGCTGATACGGTGCCAATGCGGAAATCGCTATCGGGAGTGGCCGTACCTTGCTTCATACGGAGCGCAATTTTGGTGCTACTCTCGACACGACCGTTAATGCGAATGTGTAGGGACGTGGGATTGGTCATTTCATTGCTTGAACGATCGCGCGACGTGCCCATGTCGACGATTGGGCGCAATCCAATCGTAATGTCGTCGATAACGTTACCTACCGAACTCGTGGGAGTGATACCGAAGAATCCGAGGTTACGGATACCATCAAACCCGGCTGGCGTGGTAAAACTACCAGTGACCTTTACCCAATAGGTGCTCAGTACTTCAGTGGCTGCGCTACTGGTATTGGCGTGTTGTGAAACGATGCTTGCCGTTGGTGGTGTGGTGTTGCCGTTCCATTGATTGGACACGCGAATGACTTCGAGTGAATTTGCCACACTGTCTGGTGTTTTTGAGGATGAGGCAAGATCTGACGGAATGCCAAAACGGAACGCAATGGTGTCTGTGCCCGTGCTACCAAAGCCCGGACTCAAGTCACGAGTGATGTGATGGAACTGAAAGGTGAATGTCTCACCGCCGCTCATACAAATCGGCTGATAAGCCATCGATGCATTATAGGCATTTAACTCAATTGCATGTGTGCCGTCTGGGGCTGCACGATTCGCAATATTGTTGGAGAATGGATAGGTCCATACCTCAAATGGCGGGCATGTGACTCCGCTGGTATTGTTTGGATGTGTTGATAGCCAACCATTCATATCGGCTTCACAGGTCATACCGTCCGAACGTCCGCTACTATCAAATTCTTCAAACGACGGATTGGCAATGATACGTACGCCTTGTGAGCCACTCCCAGTTGGATTTGTCGTGGTGGGTATGGTTGAAGCACGCGCTGGAGTTGCCACGACCAACACCATTCCAAGAACGATGCTGAGTGCAACCATAAACTGTTGGAGGTGTGGTGTCCGATTCATATACTCCCTTTTTGGATAACACACGACAGATTATTTACTGCTATCGTGTACAGAATTGACAGGTGTTATCGTAAGTCTTATAGCGTTATAATTCAATAACAACCATGTAAGATTTGGATATTGTAATTGTTGTGTGTTGATTGGTAGAAAAAAGTAATCAATAGGTTACAACGTTGGATGCCATTTCATATGTTTTTGCAGAAAGATTACAAGTGTTCCTACGCGTGAGTCATTTGTTGATATAACAACCAATATTGATGTGCTACTGCAACTTGTGTATAGGTGGTGATAACGCGTTGACGGGCATAATGGCTGATGCGTGCATAGATGTCAGGTGTCCCTAAAAGCTCAAGGAGATGTTGTGCGAGGTGGTGAGGTTCGCTTTCACGAAATACTAAGCCACCATCACCGATGACATGTGGAATTTCGCCCGAGCTACTGCCGATAACTGGCACGCCACACGCCATTGCTTCGATCAAGACGCGACCGAACTGTTCTTTCCAGTTGGACGTGGTTCGTGACGGCAAGACTAGTGCATCGAACTGTTGCATGACCCGAGGCATCTCGTGACTTGAGACGGGCGTTTGCCAAATGATGCGGGCATCAACACCAAGATTGGTGGCGTGCTGGCGGAGGGCACTTTCGTGTTGACCTGCACCGACGATATGCAATCGCACTTGGTCAGGGAGTTGGGCGAGGGCGCTGATGGCGTCGTCGATGCCTTTCTCGGGTACGAGGCGCCCGACGTAGCCGATAGTAAATGGCGTACGTGCGATGTGGGCATCGGGGCGTGGTACAAAGTGCGTCTCGTCGACCCCGGTCTGCGGGATGATGCTGAGTGGTCCGGTATAGCCGTGATTGCGAATGATGTTGGCGGCCTCGTGCGAGCAGGCCATGGCGTGACTTGCATGCGTGAACGCATAGCGCTCAAACCAGCTGAACGGTGGTGGATAGCGACGTTCGATGTTGGCGTAATTGTAGAAGCAGGTTTTGGCACCTACCCGATGTGCCGCCACCATGGCCAAAAAGGTGGCCAGATTGAACGACTCCTCGTCGACGTGTACCACATCGGGCTTGATGCGCGCCAGAATCCGATGAACGGTGGGATAAAAGTGGATGTGATGGCGCCCGTTGAACCACATCGGCACCTGTTCGACCACATAATTTGGTGTGGGGCCGGGCTCGTAGCGTACCACGTTGGCGTTGGGTTCGCGCCACTCGCTGGGTGTGATGACGGTTAGTTCGACCCCAGGTATGGCGGCCAGGGCATCGGTTTTGCGGCGGTAGGCGACGCTCAAGAGCGCCTTGGAGATGATGACAATCTTCATCGACGACTCCCTGTGTGCTTGATCACGGCCCGATAGGCCTCGATGGTTGTTTGAGCGGTGTGTGCATAATCAAAGCGTTGCGCACGTTGTAATCCGGCGGCACGCAGGGCTGCCCGTTGTGTAGAATCCTGCAACAGCTGCGCGAGTGCATCGCGCCACGCTGACACGTTAGTGGGATCGACAAGAATTGCTGCATCGCCGACCACCTCGGGTAGACTTGATTGGTTGCTACAAATCACCGGTGTACCACAGGCCATGGCCTCGAGTGGAGGCAAACCAAAACCTTCGAGGAGTGATGGATAGACAAAGAGCGTCGCAGCGTTATAAAAATATGGGTTATCGGTACGACTCACATCGGCCTGTTTGACCTGGGCACGGATGCCGAGGCGGTCGATTTCGCCATCAATATCAGGGAACAAGGTGCGGTTATGACTCGGCACCTTGCCAGCCAATACCAACCAAGTGTGACTACGGATATGATCGGGCAGGGCGGCAAAGGCTTGTACTAAGGTGATGACGTTTTTTCGTTCGTCGTAGCCGCCAACATAGTACACGTACGGTCCGATAATACCTCGTTGCGCAACATAGGCGCTCGCATCGGCGAGTGGGGTATACATTGGATCGGCAGCCAAGTGTGTGACGACAATCTCGTCGACGGCACGATGTAAGAGCTGGCTCGCACTTTGGGCGACGGCATGTGAAATAGCGAGCAACGTGTGACTACGCTTACTAGCTGCTTTGACGAGCGCCGTGTAGCCGCGTACCAATGCGTTGCCCCGATAGGCTGATCGTGTCAGTGGGATGAGGTCTGGGATGGTGGTGACGACGGGCACGCTACACACATATGGCGGTGCAAAGTACGGTACGTGCAGGAGTTGGGCACCGAGACGCATTGCGGCCTGTGGTACGGCAATTTGCTCGAACCAAAGCTTGGCGAGGTTGGCAGATTTGTTGTCAAAAGGTGTAGCCAAGACGTGCAGGGTGACACCCGGTGGCACTTCAGGTGGCGTAGAGTTAGCTGGAATGAGCAAACCGATGTGGACCGCATCAACGTGCGGAATGGCGTTGAGCAGACCGTGCAGGTACTGGCCTACGCCGACGGTCGGTTTATCCCAGAAAAAGCCGTTTATCGCAATATGAAGCATAGATAATGCCCACTACTATGAATCAAGACTATTGTATTGTATGCTTACCATTGTCGCATATCCGACACATATTCGGTACGTGAGTATCGATCAGGAGCAGGCAGATGATGTATTCAACGTGGTCACAATTGCCTCGAAGTCGAGTTGGCCAGATAGTGCAGCAGTTGGTGGTTGTGTTTGTCGGGTTATTTGTGCTGAATCAATTGTCTGTTGTGCTCCAGAATAATTTGCGTGATACTGCGATGGGGCAAATTGCGACACAAGTGCCAGTGGTCGTTTGGATGCTGGTTGGTTTTGTCATGTTGGGTGTTGGCCTGGCGGCGAGCATCATGTCGATAATCGCTATCATACGTCATCATGAGCGCTCATGGCTCTTGTGGCTAGCAATGCTCCCGGGGTTGTTTGTGATGTTTCTATTGGTCGGTGAGTTTTTGATTGCGCCATTTGACTGATGTCAATGCAGGAGAAGGGATATACTAATGGCTCCGTCTTTTTGGCCGCGTACGCGCATCGGCTGGGTCGCCGCGCTATCGTTTATCTCGTTTGTGGTGCTGTATATCATCAATGGGTATATGATCAAAGTCTCAGGGTATGGGCAGTGGTGGCTGACTGATGTGTTGCCGTATTATGGATTGAGCCTGGGTGCGACAGTCTTCGCCTCGAGTGTTGGTGGTGTCATTGCATTGTTTGGGCGTGACAATGCCTGGACGGTGCGGGCTGCCACGTTGCCGATATTCGGATTTGTCTTGGTGCGCACCATGATTGCGGTGATCAACGCATTGCACCTGTAGTGTGTATGCGAGGAGGCAGTGCATGCGTATTTGGCCTCAGAGTCGTATCGGATGGTGGGGCGTCGTGTGTGCAAGTCTGAGTGTGGTGTTGTTCGGAGTGAATCGACTTGTATTCCCGATGCTGACACCCACCGACCGCATATATGCCATCTTGTCGACCTACGAGGCGACCACGTTTGTGGTGGGGCTGGTGGGGAGTGTGTGTACTGTGGTGGCGTTGATTTGGCGTCGAGATGATGCATGGGCGGTATGGCTGAGTCTGTTGCCGTTGGTGATATTTATGGGCGGGTTGTTGTCGTTGTTGTTGCCAGTGTAATGCAGGCGGCGCCGTTTTTCTGCGCAAAATGCTACAATGTGGGCGTGTAATCAGAGAGGAGTACTACGACTATGGTGATGAGCGTCGAAGATATTATGAAGGTGATTCCGCATCGCTATCCGTTTTTGTTGATTGATCGGATTGTTGAGCTCGAGCCGGGTGTGCGCGCGGTCGCGATGAAGCAGGTGACGATAAACGAGCCGTTCTTTCAGGGGCACTTCCCCGATTATCCGATTATGCCGGGGGTCTTGATTGTCGAGGCCTTGGCACAGACGGGAGCAGTGGCTGGCATGGTGTTGCCTGAGAATCAGGGCAAGATTGCCTTGTTTGCCGGCATTGAGTCGGTGCGCTTCCGCAAGCCGGTGGTGCCGGGCGACAGTTTGCGCCTTGAGGTGACGATTACGGCGATGAAGCGTGGGATTGGCAAAGCCACGGCCACGGCTACGGTTGATGGGGCGTTGGCGTGCGAGGGCATGTTGACGTTTGCATTGGTCAATCGTCAGGCGTAGTAGGCAAAAGCGTTTGCCGTCGGTAGGTAATTCGTGCTATGATTAGCACGTTGCCGGAGTGGCGGAATGGCAGACGCTACGGTCTTAAAAACCGTTGAGGGCAACCTCGTACGGGTTCGACTCCCGTCTTCGGCACCAACTACCCCCCAGACAAAGTCTGGGGGGTGCTGTTTTGTCTGAATTACAAGCCAAATTGGCGCAAATAATTGCGGCTGATGGTGACGCTCTCGAGCGGCGTGGCCTTTTGGGTGACGTCGGTCTCGGTAATCAACCAGCCGCCAAAGTTGGCTGCCCGTAGGGCGGCAATGATGGCACCGAAGTCGATACAGCCCTCGCCCAGCTCGGCGAAGATGCCGTGATCGGTGAAGGTACCGTAGTCCCACTTGGCAGCAGCGCCTTGGGCGCGCACCTGCTCGTTGATGTCTTTGAGGTGGACGGTTTTGATGCGGGCGGCATAATCGCGACAGAAGGCGACGGCGTCATCGCCGGCCCACTGCATGTGGCCGGTATCGGGACCTAAAAAGAGCAGATTGGGGTCGGTCATGGCAAGTAGGCGATCGGTCTCGGCACGGGTCTCGATCACGGTGCCGACATGATTATGGAAGCAGCTGAACACGCCTTCGGCCAATGTGGCTTGCCCGACAAGGTTAAGCGTCTCCGCAAAGATTTGATACTCGTCGTCGGTTAAAGCGTCTTCGGGGCGCACATGGCCGGCGGTTTCACGGCGAGTTAGGCCACTCTTGGTGACATAATCGAATCCACCGGGGGCTACATACAAGGCATCACACCCAGCGATACGGGCGAACTCGGCATGGCGCTTGGCGCGCTCGATGAACTCGGATTGACGTTCTTTGACCCAAAACGCGGTGCCATAATAGCCGGGCGCTGGCTTGAGGTTGTGCTGGGCGTAGAGGGCGAGGGTCTCGCTGGTTGAGCGTTGCTCGTCGGGGCCTGCCGGGGCGCCGTCGTAGCCGGCTTGGGCGATTTGGGCGAGGACTTCGTGCTCTGGGGCCAGCCACTCGGCGCCGTTTGGCCCGAAGCGAATCCAGGTGATTTGGCCGCAGCCGATGAGAATTTTGGTCATGTGGATTGGTCCTTTTGGTGGGAAGTGAAAGGTGGTTCAGTGAAAAGTGAAAAGTGGTTGGGTGAAAAGTGAAAAGTGAAAAGTGAAAAGTGGTTGGGTGAAGAGTACATATATAAGATAGCATGAAAAGTGTGGGTGGTTGAAACATGATATTACAGGGCAAATGAAGTGGTGGCGCAGGATTATTGGGAGATGTAAATCGATATGACAGACTCATCGTTGGGTACATAGATATCGATGCTGTTAGGTATTCTCTATGAAAAAAGGATTCTTGGCAGACAGGATAGTGGTGCAAAGGAGTGCTGATGTCAATCCCATACCGAAGATATCGTCTACTCTGGTGTGGCTATTAATGATTGCGCAGCGCAAAGGGTTTAGGGAGGGATGCGTTATCTGATGCATGTAGTTGGTTTCTCATGCAGTGTCTGGTACCTGGCACTGGCAGATTTTGTGTGAGAGCGATGACCTTAAATAGGCGCACGAATGTGGAATCGAAATTGCTCGTATACACATTGAGGTCAACGTTTGTAATTGCCTAGTGATTGTAGCTTCCGTTGTGTATGAAACTGAGAATAATTAAAAGGAGCCGGGATATCTCGGCTCCTTTTTGGTATGAACAAATGAGATGGAACTGTTGCGTGCGCGCTATTCGGGCAATAACACCGTATCAATGACGTGGATGACGCCGTTGGTGGTGGCGATGTCAGTGATGATGACTTCGACGGTGTCGTTCAAGAACACCTTGCCGTCTTTGACCGAGATGGTGACCGCATTGCCAGCGAAGGCAGTATCGGCTGACTTGCCATCGAGAGTGACCACATCGGCGGCCATGACCTTGCCTGAGACCACGTGGTAGAGTAACACGTTCTTCAGGGTCTCGAGGTTCTCTGGCTTGAGTAAGTTCTCAACAGTACCAGCGGGCAACTTGGCGAACGCATCATCGGTTGGCGCGAAGACGGTGAACGGACCTTCGCCCTTGAGGGTGTCGACCAAACCGGCGGCTTGTACGGCAGCAACCAAGGTGGTGAAGCGACCATCGGCCACAGCGGTGTCAACGATGTCGGCAGTCTTGGCAGGTGGCAACAACACAGTGTCGATGACGTGGATGACGCCGTTGGCCGTTTCAATGTCGGTGATGATGACTTCGACAGTGTCGTTCAAGAACACTTTGCCGTCTTTGACCGAAATTGCGATTGAGTTGCCTTCGGCGGCAGTGTCGGCGGTCTTGCCATCAAGAGTGACGACATCAGCCGCCATGACTTTGCCTGGGACGACGTGGTAAAGCAAGATGGTCTTGAGGGTCTCGAGATTCTCTGGCTTGAGCAAGTCCTCAACGGTGCCAGCGGGAAGCTTGGCGAACGCATCATCGGTTGGCGCAAAGACGGTGAATGGTCCTTCGCTCTTGAGGGTGTCTACAAGCCCGGCAGCTTCTACTGCAGCTACCAAAGTGGTGAAGCGACCATCAGCAACAGCAGTATCAACGATGTCTTTAGGTGCAGGAACTTCGGTCGGCGGAACAGCTGTAGAAGGAACGGCGGTCGGCGTGGCCGCTGGTGAACCACATGCAGCCAACATGAGTGACGTGAACAACAACACAAACAGCGATCCAATTTGCAGACGTTTCAAGCGAACTCCATTTCGTAGGGTCAATCATTTTGCCCTGAACTAAGATTTACCGCACATATTTTGTAAAAACACAAATACATACATTAATAACTGTAGATATAAAACATATGCAGTCAAGTGATTTTTGCCTCTATCATCAAATGCTCATACAAGAATGATTATCACTCAAGAGCATATATTCCTATCAAATTATGTATATGATTCTTCGATATTTTAAATAAGGTATGATAGTGATTTATGGCATTGTAATAGCGATAATCTATGATGTGTTCTGTGTTGTATGTGAAATTTATCCTTAGCATAATCGACAGTAAAAAAGAGAAAAAACGAGCGTGCTGATTGTATATCAAAACAGTATGTATTCTCATCTTCTAATTATTAAATTCTCAGAAAAGTAGATGTATTAGTTTTTGATTTGTTCAGTATTTTGTGTATCTAGATGGTGGTAGTGTGCATGGTTGGTAGGATTGGCATCAAAACGAAGAGACGCATTCGAATATATCTGAATGCGTCTGTATAAATTCACGAAGTTTGAGGTGCAATTATTGACGACAGACGATGACGATTTGGGCGCTAAAGTACTTGTTGATGATGGGGATGCGCTCTAATAAGGGCTGCAAAAAGTGAATAACTCGCGATGGTGCTTCAGGGAAAAAGAATGGAACAAATCCGATATAATGCACCGAAATATCACGCCAGCCAGCAGCCTGACACCA
The DNA here is from genome assembly GCA_964469045.1 of uncultured Klebsiella sp. Classification (GTDB taxonomy): domain Bacteria; phylum Chloroflexota; class Chloroflexia; order Chloroflexales; family Roseiflexaceae; genus UBA965. The sequence goes on along the minus strand of CAYXXK010000007.1, from coordinate 40,071 downwards.
CTGTATGAGCGTCTTGGTATCAAAACTCTGCTCCTCATGTTCGATGTGGTACTGCGAGTTTTTTTCGATGTATTTGAGGATAGGATTGTTCCCGTTTGGTTCAACAATGATTAGAGTGCGACAGAGTTGGCGGGCGTTTTGGATGGCAAGTGTCTGTGAATTATCAGGGAGATGATGGATGACCCCGCGGATAATTGCCACATCGAACGCTTCTGATGGTTGGGTTGATAAATCCAAAATGTTGGCAACATGAAATACGACATTGTTGTGTCGTTGGCGTGCGACATCGATGGCCTCTTGGGCGGGATCATTGCCTTCGATGTAACTGTTTGGCAGTGCGGCGGCAATTTCTGCGGTATATACGCCATCACCACAGCCAAGATCGAGAATGCGTGTGGCATGATGTGGAATTGCATGTAACACGGCATCTGACATGCGCTTGTTGGCAACTCGGGCAGAATACGGTGCGTTGGTTGAGTATAGATAGCCTTGATTATCATGTACATCACTGTTAAATTGATTGACGTTTTGTTTTGTATGGTTCGAACTCATGCCAACTCCTTCATGACACACCGTGTTATTAGCATAGCATACTGCCAGATAATTCTTGCGAGATTGTAGAAGTGAGAACGCGTGCCACATGCATTGTGTGGAAGAGGTTGTCGGTGCATGATGAATAGTTGAAACAAATAGTGGTATTGTAAGCGCATATCGTTAAGCAGGAGTAGAATGCGAAAATGCATATAACCACATTTCCTTGGCGTGAAATAGAGATTTCATTGACAGCTGTACAGACCTATGCTGCCCCGTATGCTGAGGTAGCTGTATGGGTTGACTTTGTGCATAGTGGAGGGGTAACCATTCGCCGTCCAGCATTTTGGGATGGCGGGACGACCTGGAAAGTGCGGTTTGCCTCGCCTGAGTCAACTGGTATCTGGCACTGGCAGAGTTTTTGTACGCATCTTGATGAGGGTTTGGCGCACCAACACGGACAAATCGAGGTGGTTCCTGCTACAGCATCGACGAATTGTTTCTATCGCCACGGCTTTTGGCGGATGTCACCGGGTCGGCGCAATCTAATGCATGCTGATGGCACACCGGCGTTGCTATGCGCCGACACGGCTTGGGCACTGCCGTGGCGTGCAACGCCTGCACAGGTACAAGAGTATGCGGCCACGCGCCAGCGCCAAGGATTCAATGCGGCGCTGTTGATGGTCGTACAACCCGACATGGATGCACGTGGCCCGCAGGAACGCGGCCGTGATGAGGCGTTTGCGGTGGGATTTGCGGATTTGGCTGACGGTCACCTCAATCTGCTGAATCCAGACTACTTTGCTGAGCTTGATGAGCTGTTTGATATTCTGCTTGCGCACGAAATTGTGCCGGTGTTACAACCGGTCTTTATGGGGTTTGGTTGGAAAGGGTTGCGTGTGGCAGGCCCGGTTGTACCACCGGCTGAGTATGCCCGCTTTTGTCGCTACCTGGTGGCCCGCTATGGCGCCCGCCCAGCTATATATCTTGTGGGCGGTGATGGATCAGGCTACGAGCCACAGGTCGATGCGGGTGGGCGTGAGGTTGAGGAATGGGATGCGTATCAGCAGCCGGCAGGGATCCATTATCGGCCTCACGCTGACAATCGGGCCCATCAAGAGGCAGCGTGGCTCGATTTTCAGTGGTGTCAAACGGGTCATAGTGGCGAGCATATCCCCGAGCGGGTGGCCGATATGTGGCGCAACGAGCCAATTAAAGCGGTTGCCAATGGCGAACCGACGTATGAGCACGGCGTGGCGATTGGTCGGGCTGCCGGTTGGTGGCAAGGGCACGAGGCGTGGAGCAATTTGCTAGCCGGCGGCACGATGGGTGTCGTCTATGGCGCTGGCAGTCTGTGGCAGTGGCGGTATCACGCCGGTGAGCCTGGACATGCGCCCTACTTTTTGGCAGAAGGGGCGGGCTGGCGCGAGGCATTGGCATTTGAGGGGGCAACGTATGTGGGATTGGTGCGGCGTATCATGGACGGCTTGCCGTTTGCGGATATGCAACCCAATTGGCAGGTGACGTTAGGGCGCCGGGGTGTGATGGTGCCCGGGCGATTATTTGTTTGCTATAGCCAAGATGGTGGCCCGCTGATGCTGTTTGGCGACGATGTGCCACTGACGTATCGCGTCGTTGATCCGCGCACTGGAGACGTGGTTGCCCGTGGCGTGCGCCAAGATGCGAACGAATGGATTATGGATGCTGGTGGTGCGCCACGGGTGTATATTTGTTGTGATGAGGCGTAGTATTGCTATGCATGCCATTCGCCGAGACGGCGGATGATGTTGGCCATTTCGGTGATGTTGGGGATTATCAACCCCTTTCGTTGTGGGATATAGTCGTCCAGGTATGTCCCAATTGCGGGATCGACATAGTGATCAAACAGATCAATCAATACAGGTCTGACATCACCACCTGCCCCGATGACGTAATCACCTGTACGCCTGATGCCAACCCACAAACTCCCACGGTCAATGCGCCGGTGGATGATGCGGTGGCGGTTGCCGAGGTTGACTTGGAGGCGTAGATTCGGGTAGCGATCGACGAGTACCTTGATGTGGTGGTCCATGGGTACTCGCTTTCGTTGCATCAATAGTCATCCAAAAAACCAAGCGCCCGGAGTTGTCAGAGACAACTCCGGGCGCGGTGTGATTATGCCAATGGGGCAATGAAGAAGGTGAACTGATAGGCCCGCTCGTTGAGCCGGTACTGGGTCAGCGTGTCAACGAACAAACCGGTACCGAGGCCACGCATGCCATAGTCGAGGTTGAGATGCACGTACTGTGACGTCGGCAGCTCGATGGTGTGGGTGGCGGCCGTCAACTCGGCATCGCTATAGGGCAGGGCACTGAACTCGAAGCGGGTTGGGCTCCAGACCCGGATGCCGTGACCGTGCGCGTCGCTGAGCGTCAGCCAGCGCGTGTCGACTTTGTGGCCGTGCTCTTGCGGCATCACATAGGGCACATACTGGTCGGCGACGCTGCTGTGGTGGATGGCCACAGTTGAGCTTGATTTGCGGTCGTTGTAGTTGTCGTGCGGGCCATGACCGTACCATGCGAGATGCGACAATGTGGTGGGGAGCTTGAGCGAAATGCCGACGCGTGGCAGATCGGCGAAGTCCTCGGCCAAACTGACAGAGGTGTCGATGCGCATGGTGCCGTCGCCGTACAACGTGTAGCGATGGTGAGCGACGACGTCGCGCCACTGATCGCGCCCGGTGCCGTTGATTTCGACATCGATGCATGGGTGGCCATCAGCGCCGGTGGTGGATGTCACCGAGACGACGCGGTATGCGATACGGTCGAGCCCGAGTTTTTGCCAGAGCGGCCAGGCTCGAAGCTCACCGAAGCCAAAGCTGGCCTGCATCACGTCGTTGTCAGTCGGCGCGCGCCACAGGTTGAGCGTGGGGCCGATAATCGGCGTGTTGTTGATGAAATGGGCGATATGGCCGGTTTGGGCGTCAATTGCGACGGTGGTGGCACCATTGTGGAGCGTCAATGCAGCGGCATCAACGGTTGCGACTGGAGTTGATGCCGGGAGTGCCACATGGTAGCTAGTGGCGGTGGCGATTTGCTCCCAGGCGACCACGTGCCCAGCCGAGGCCCACGGGGTATCGCTCGTCGTAAAGAACTCGAAATCAACGAAGCACTCGCCATGTGTGGGGATGCTCACTGGCACAGTGATGTCGGCCGATTGTTGTGGTGCAATGCTAGGCAAAGCGAACTCGCCGTGTTGGACCACCACGCCGTCGATGCGTACTGCCCAGCGCCCGTGCAGGTCGTTGAGGGTGGTGTAGTAGCGCTGGTTGCTGATGCGGTAGGTGTGTGACTGATCGGCGACGGCGCTGACTTTGACGGGACGGGCGAAGTACATGAACTCGCGCATGCCCGGATGTGGCGTGCGATCGGGCCAGACCATGCCGTCGGTGACGAAGTTGCCGTCGTGGGGGAGCTCGCCGAAATCGCCGCCGTAGCGCCAGTATGGGGTGCCGTCGGGGGCAATTGCCTTGATGCCGTGGTCGAGCCATTCCCAAATGAAGCCACCTTGGAGCCCGTGGTATTGCTCAAATGCGGCGTAGTAGTCGCAGAGCGACCCGGTGCTGTTGCCCATGGCGTGGGCGTATTCGCACAAGATGAGTGGCCGGTGGTCATCGGTCGATTTGGCCCAGTCGATGATGGAATCGATAGTGGCGTACATCGGGCAGATGAGGTCGGTTGACAGAGCGCCGCGCTTCCAGTGGTTGATGTAGCCGATGGGTGCGTAGCTTTTGTCGTTATAAAACGGCGAAACAGCGCCTTCGTAGTGGAGTGGGCGACTAGGGTCGACGTGGCGAATCCAGGCGGCAGCCATGTCGTGATTGGGGCCATAACCGCTTTCGTTGCCGAGTGACCAAATCACCACACAGGCGTGGTTACGATCGCGATGTACCATGTTGCGTACGCGCTCCATGTAGGCGGCGCTGACGCGGACATCCTCGCTGAGCTTGAGCAGATAGTGATTCTCAATGTTGGCCTCGTCGAGCAAGAACAAGCCGTATTCGTCGCACAACTCGAGCCAATATGGGTTATTGGGGTAGTGCGAGGTGCGCACGGCATTGATGTTGTGGGCCTTCATGGTGCGAATATCGAGCTCCATGGTGCTACGCGGCACAGCTTTGCCGTACTCGTCGTGGTGCTCGTGGTAGTTGATGCCGTGAATCATCACCGGTTGACCGTTAATCAGCAATTCGCGGTTGCGGATGGTGATGTGGCGCACGCCGATGCGAATGGCGGTGCTGGTGCGTTGACCGCCTGCCTCAAGGGTGATGACCACCGTGTAGAGATAGGGGCGCTCGGCACTCCAGAGGTGTGGGTTGGCGATGTTGATGTCAACGGTGGCCTCGGCGGTATCAATCACTGATGGGCCGAGATTGATGCCTTTGGTGGCGCCGGGGACAGCGCTTGTAGCGGGTGTATCGAGCAGTGCTTTGCCGGTAGCGTCGTAGAGTTGGACGTGGACGGTGCCGTTGACTTGGCCGTGCAGATTGCGTACATAGGTTTTGACATGCAGCGTGGCCTGACCAAAGTCCTCACTCAGGGTTGTGCTGGTCTCGACATCATGCAGATAGACGGTTGGGGTGGCGTAGATGTAGACGTCGCGGTGGATGCCGCCTTGCCACCAGTGGTCTTGGTCTTCGATCCAGCTGGCATCGGAGTAGCGCGGGTTGACACAAATCAATTCGTGGTGCTGGCCGGCGCTGACGAGGGCGGTGATGTCGTATTCGGCTGGGGTGCGGCTGTCCTTGTTGAAGCCGACGAAGCGCCCGTCGAGGTAGACGGCGAGCATGCCCTCACAGCCACCAAAGTGGATGACGATGCGCTGCCCAGCCCAATCAGCAGGAATGGCTATGCGGGTGCGGTAGACACCGGTGGCGATGGCCTCGGGCACAAACGGAAACGGCTCCGGGAACGGCATTTGGATGTTGGTGTAGTGCGGCTTGTTGAACGATTCGCCGTACCACGATTCGTTGCGTAGTTGCATCGTCCAATTGCCGGGGACGGCGAGTTGACGCCATTGGGCCTTTTGGAGGGCCTCAGGGGTGACCTCGCGCGGGGTGTCAAACAAGGTGAAATCCCAGGTGCCGTTGAGTGATTGGACCAGTGGTGAGGCCTCGGCCACACGTTGGAGCGCTTGTTCGGCATCGGGGTAGAGCCAAAACGTGGCACGCGGGGGTAACTTGCGGAGGCTGGGCAACTCGGGCATTTGCCAGGTCGGTTGACCGTCAATCATGAGATAGGGCAGGGGCGAATGAAGCGACATATGATATTCCTTTTGCGTATCAAAGTGAAATTGTCATAGTGTTGAGTAGATATAACCTCACTCAAATCATACCATTGTTCAGCAGTGCTACGAGTGTTGTGGACTCCTACGAAACATCGCATATTGTGTGCGTTCTGTGTAGATGTGATGTCAATGAAGGGTGCTTGAATCTATTGTTGTATTATGTAGTCAACCTCATAGTTGTACTCTCAGTGTTATTGTGTAATGTGATATATCCGGTTGAGTGATTGATGTATGGCATCTAGGAGTGATGAGTGAGCAAGATTCGGCAAATTATGACATGTATTCTCGTGATAGGTGTCATGAGTATCAGTGTACATCGTGTGCATGCACAAGCAGTTAATCAAATGACATTGACAGGCACACTCCATATTATTTGGGGTCTTTCACAAGATCACAATGAACAAATTATCTATATGTTAACTGAGCCAAATGGCCAGACAACACGCCTTGCGATTTCCCGTGATATCTTAGCGCAAGCTGGTGGTCTTGATGCAATCAATCACCAGCAAGTGAGTGTACAAGCAACCCAAGCTCGGGTAGTACAACATCCATTGACGCCGGTAACAGTGCAACAGATACGTCGTGTCGGTCAGGCAGCGCGCATACAACCGCGAGTTACTGGTGCACAACCGTGGATAACGGTGATGTGCAAGTTTAGTGATGTGGTTGCTGAGCCACAAAACTACGCCTACTTTAATGGGATGTACGAGTCAACCTATCCTGGATTTAATCACTATTGGCAAGAGCAATCATATAACTTAATCAACATTGATGGGAGTGGAGTGGCCGGAACTGGTTGGTTTACGTTGCCTAGCCCGCGATCTACATACATAGTAAATGGCTCATTGAATTTTAGTTTGATTAGTCAGGACTGTGCAGGAGCTGCCGATGGTGCGGTGGACTTTAACAATTACGTCGGCATCAACATGATGTTTAATGCTGACCTTGATGGTTCAGCCTGGGGTGGGAGTACAACGATTACGGTAGACGGTCGTACTGGATCATGGAAATCTACTTGGATGCCACCATGGGGATATAGCGATGTCTCTGTGTTGGCGCACGAGATGGGCCATGGATTCGGCTTACCACACTCGTCAGGGCAATATGGTGCAACATATGATAATGCGTGGGACGTCATGAGTGACCCTATGTGGAATTGTTGGGCATCAAGTAGTGCCACATATGGGTGTCTTGGTCAACATACGAACGCTTATCACAAAGACAAACTCGGCTGGATTCCAAGCAACCAAAAATACAATGCTTATGGCAGTGCCACGATTGTCATCGATGATCTTGCGATGGCCTCAACGACAAACTATCGTATGGCACAAATCGCCATAAACAAACGCGGTACGCGATTTTATACGATTGAGGTGCGTAAATTGACCGGATATGATGTCAAATTGCCAGGGTACGCTGTGGTGATTCATCAGGTTGATACGACGAGAAGTAGACCGGCACAAGTTATCGATAGTGATGGTAATGGTAATACTGGTGATGCTGGGGCAATGTGGACGGCGGGTGAGACGTTTAGTGATGCAGCGATAGGTTTAACTGTGAGTGTGGGTGCACAAACAGCGAACGGTTATTCAGTAACGATTTCAATCCCGATTCCTACGGCTACACTATCGCCCACGATTATCCCAATTGAGACCAATGCTGGGCGATTTGTAGGATGGGGGCAGTCGAGCTTTGGCCAAATAACGGCCCCCAACACGAATGCTGATATTGTTGATATCAGTGCTGGTGCGTATCATACGCTGGTACTACGTTCAAATGGTCGAGTCAGTTCATGGGGCTACAACGGAGAAGGACAGACATCTGTGCCTGCGACACTGACTGATGTGGTCGCTGTAAGTGCTGGTTATATGCACTCATTAGCACTTAAGTCGGATGGTACTGTGGTCGGATGGGGGTATAACACGTATGGCCAGGCTACCCCACCAAGCGATTTATCCAATGTTGTCGCAATAAGTGCTGGGCGGTGGCATTCGTTGGCGTTGCAGTCAGATGGCACTGTGATCGGCTGGGGCTTTGATGGGTATGGTGAAGCATCTGCACCTGAAACAGTGGTAAACGCTGTTGCTATTAGTGCAAACACGCAGTCGAGCATGGCTGTGCTAGCAAACGGAAGCGTGATTGCGTGGGGCTTCCTCGGTTCATCAAATCAACTGGCGGTTCCGGGCTCGTTATCTAATGTTATAGATATAGCAGTAGGGAGCCGTCATGCTGTTGCGCTCCTTGCGAATGGAACGGTCTCCACATGGGGTGATAACGACAAGAATCAACAAAATGTGCCTGCTGCGCTGACAAATGTCGTTGAGATTAGTACATTAGAACACCACACAGTTGCGCGAACGGCAAATGGGACAGTGGTTGTATGGGGCAGTAATGAAACAAACCAAGCAAATGTGCCTGCTACATTAAGCAGTGTGCGTGGTGTGGCTGCTGGCGCAAATCATACTGTGGCGTTTCGAGGCGAGGCGAGTGGTAGTGCTACTCCAACCGTGACGAATACATCGACACCAACGCGTACGCGTACGCGTACTGTGACGTCAACTGTGACACGTACGCTATTTCGCTCACCTACACGCACCGCGACACTCGTTCGCCCAAGCGCTTTCTCCAAAATTGCACCTATACATAATGCATTGAATCGTCCAGTGAATGTCACGCTTTCATGGGCGAATAGTCCGTTTGCATCATCGTACGAATACTGTATGAGTATGAGTATTACCTGTACCGTATGGAAAAATGTAGGAAACGTACGTAGTATTGTGGTGACAAATCTTCAACGCAATAAATCATACTATTGGAATGTACGCGCCAAAAACAGCATTGGTTTAACCAATTCAACTGCGGGAATGTGGAAATTTACCACTGTGCGGTAGCACAAAGTGTGACACACAGACCACGTATGCATACGTGGTCTGTGTGTTTACGTGACATAATTTTATGCGTCATCTTCGTCAATATATTCATCAATCACCTGGTCACGCGCTTTTTCGATGCGTTGCAGGCGCCGCCCAAAGTTTGTCATAGCAATATTACTAAACTCCTCAAACGTCAGGCCAAACGGCATGTCGTCATAGGCCGCAAAAATCTCGGTAATAATTTGCATCGCTACCGGCATCAGCTGATTCATCCGTTGTTCAATCACCGGCCAAATCTGTGGATCGGCAGCGATAAGCCGAGAGAGCAAGTAGACGCCGTAGGCGATGTGCCGTGATTCATCGCGTTTGAGATAGAGAATCCCTTGGCGTACGCCAGGCATCAAATTGTTGCGTGCGAGCGCCGCAAAATAGGCCTCGTACCCAGTCTCGGCGAGCACCCCCTCGACAATCATGTTGTAGGTGACCGAGGCGCGCGCTTGGGCGGCTGGTGAGTTGTCGGTGCTGAGGGCGTGCATGGCCTGTGGGAGGGCCTCATAAAAGAGCGACCGGTAGGCAGGTGTGTGGTAGTGTGATAGATCACCGGCGTCGGGGGCAATATGTTTGAGGAATCCGTTGGCGAAGAAATCGACGTGCTTGGCCTCCTCCCACAAAAACGTCGTGAGAAACATCTCCTCTTCAAGTCTACCTTCACGGGCAATTGTCATAATGAGAGGCAACAGATCAAGAGTGACGCTCTCTTCGCCGGCCACAAACATGCCGGTGAGGCGCAAGAGCAAATCACGCTCTTTGGGGCTGAGATTCTGCCAGTCGGCGATATCTTGGGTGAAGTCGATGTCAGCCGGGTTCCATACGCCGAGACGTTTGGCCTTGTGCCAAAGCCGCATCGGCACGCTATCGTTGTTGAGTCCGTGTCGACTGGTGGTCACAAACGCCTGATGCGCTACAGGAGCCATGAGAGTAGGAGCCGGCGCGGTTGCGACGGTGATATCAGGCAGATTTGGTTGGCTAATGGCTGCAATCAAGGCTTTGGCAGTGGCGCCGTGCATGGCCAACGTCGTCAAACTGCCTTTGGTCAGAGTTAATTGGCGGCGCATGATACCGGCAATCGGGTCGAGTTGCCCAGAGAGCACGCTGCGCCAGGTGCTCTCGCTTGCCTCAAGAACAAATTCGGCGTGGGCGATGTCGGCTGGGGTGGCGAGTCGTGCTGCCCGACAACTCCCTTGATAGAGGTCGAGATAAATAGCGGTCGCGTGATTATCAGCGTGATGCACCTGCAATAACAGTGGCCAGCGCCAGTTGACTGCTGCGTTGCGATAGGCGTCATTGTGATTGATGACATGGGCACACGCATCAATCCATGCGGTACTAAAGAGAATGGGAGTCATAGATGGCTCCTTGGTTGCTGATGATACTGGGGATGTCTCAAAGTACCAAACAGCGTGATTCTTGTCAACTTTGGCGGATTGCTTGGTATGATAGAGAGACTGCACTTAGCGAGAGGAGATACGTCAGTGACAAATCAATCGTTTGTTCCGTTTGAACTCGAGCATTATCAATCGCTCTATGAGCGCATTGTGGCATACAACTTAGCAGACAGTAGCGTGAAGTGTGTAACAACTCGTGAATGGCTGAATGAAGACGAAATCGAGCGTGTGCTCGACACCGGTCTCTTCTACCCCGAGGTTAACGGTACCACCCTCTTGCGTGAGTCAATTGCAAGCCTGTACCCCGATGCAACCGCCGCTAATGTGTTGGTGACTGTCGGCGCATCGCAGGCCAACGCTATGGTCTGCGAAACATTGTTGGTACCAGGTGATGAGGTTGTGGTGATGACTCCCGGCTATCGGCAGGTATGGGGGACCGCACAAAACATGGGGTGTGTGGTGCGCGATTTGCCACTCCGGGCTGATAACAACTGGCGGATTGACTTGACAGTCCTTGACCAGGTGATTACTCCACGTACCAAGTTAGTAGCCATCGTCAACCCTAATAATCCAACCGGTACGATTCTGACCGCTGTTGAGATGCAGGCGCTGGTGGATGCGTGTGCCCGTGTAGGTGCGTGGTTGCATGTCGACGAGGTGTATCACGGTACTGAGCACGCAGGCGTGGCATCAACGCCGACCTTTTGGGGGATGTATGACCGGTTGATTTGTACCAATAGCCTGTCGAAAGCGTATGGACTGAGTGGATTGCGTATTGGCTGGGCGCTGACGACGCCCGCTATGGCCGATGAGTTGTGGCGACGCCATGAATACGCCGTAATTGCGGCGGCGGCCCCGAGCATGACCATGGCCGAGATTGCCTTGGTACCGGCCAAGCGCCAGATGTTGCTCGACCGCCAAAAGATGATTACCCAGGCTGGCATGGCGGTGATGCGTCATTGGTTGCAGGGGCAAGAAGGGCGATTCAGTTTGGGTCCAACACAAGCCACGAGTATCGCCTTTGTGCGGGTCCATCACGATGCGCCGTCGTACCAGATTGCTGAGCATATTCGCCAGACTGCCAATGTACTCGTCGCACCTGGTAGCACCTTAGGTGCCGAGGGCTATTTGCGGATTACGGTTGGTTATGAGACCGACAAAGTGCAACGAGCGTTGACGCTGATTGGGCAGGCCGTGGCCACGCTGCGTTAGTGTTCGAGATTGCGCATCGTGTTGGCAATCAGGCGCGTGGTTTGTTCGAGGAGGGCGGGATTGACTGCTGCGGGGGTGTCTTTGGCACTGCCTTGGAGTGGGACCCGCCCTTTTTGGTCGAGGGTGGCAATGCTGATGGCACGACGTTTGGATTTGAGGATGGGCGCCACGACTGGGACAAATCCTGCAATGCCGGGTTCTGCTTTGACGCCTGATGTTGCTTCAATGACACGTTGAACAAGGATAGGATCGGCAGTCTGAAAACGATTTTTGTAGTCACGAATGATGTAGCTGAGTGCACCGCGCCCAATCCCTTCAACGCCAATAAAAAATGTTGCATCGGGATCAAATGGATATTGTTTGAGAAGATGTTTGACTCCCGCTCCTGATGTGCCACTGCCAAGCCCTACAACCCAGATTTCGGTGTGTTGGAGGCGTCCAACATCTTCGACGGCAGTCATGATGCTGGCAATGGCACTCGCATAACTCACTGCGCCAATGGAGTGTGCTTGGGTATGACTCCAGAGCTCGGTGCTTGCTGCCAAGATGAGGTAGATGGTGGGGATTGCCATAATGATTAGTCGGATTTGTTCAACAATCGGGAGCGGAGCGACGTACTCGATAGTTACGAGGGTGAGTAGCGCAATACTCGCGCCGACGCGCACATCGCGTCCAAAGAGTGGATCGGCAGGACGGTGTGTATCAAGCGGAGTTAGTAATACGACTCGTCGTGTGGGTGGATTGATTGATGCACGGGTACCGATGACGTTTTGGCTTTCGGCACGGCGTAAGGTAATCCAGTCGAGGGTGGTACTACTACTCACTGCTGCCACTATCATGCACAGAACCGCAGCGGTGATTGCGTATAATCGTTGTGTCGGCCATAAGACAACGACTGCAGTGGCAAGCAACGCTACAAGAAGTGCGCCGCCACCACTTGAAATCGGCGCATTGAATGGATCAAGCCATACCGTAAGCCCTGAGCGACGAAGATATTTGGCCATATACGAAGCCGTTTGTGCCTCGGCAATAGATGTTGCTGGTCGCGGCCCAATATCATCGCAGATGGTCTGGACAATTTTGAAGGGATTATCACGATGATGAATGACCGGTAACATGAATTCAGTCATCTTCATGCGTGTTGTGGTGTAGTTTGGCTCTTGCGTCATATGATACAACTTAATAATTTGTTGATAAATCAACATTCATAGATATCATAGCGCATCTCTATGCATCAAAAGATTACATAAACCTATCAGTCAAGCGACAAAAAACTCCCTTGTATCTCAGATACAAGGGAGTCATCAGCGAGTGCTTACGGGTCAATGCCATAACGCCAGCGGTAGTAGTGGCGCCCGACGTTGCCTTGTTCTACTTGCCAGCCGGCTTGATTCGTAGGGAGATACGTCAACAGTCGGCGTTCGAATGGTTGGATTAAGACCCACTGCTCGACACCATTAATCGCAGTACGCGTCCAGTATGCTTCAGTTAATGGATAGCCCATGGTATGAACCCAATCCATGACAACGCCATATTGGGTTCGACCATCGACGTATATAGTATCTTGACGAGTCAAGTAGTCATAGAACACCTGTGGAATGTTGTGGCCAGTTTCGTTCACATAAAATGCCATACGGGTCATGCTTGCGCCATCGCCATTAAACGGAATGATGCGTCCGTCGCGCAAAATCTGTTGGTCGATGACTTGACCTGTACGGTCAATCGTACGTAAACCAAGTAATCCGGTGAGATTGGCATAGGTTGGTGAGAGTGCATTGGTAATATCGCCAGCAACGACAATTGTTGATGGTTCACGTGCGATATAATCGTTGCTCCCTATCTGCATGCGTCCGCTAATCATCTCGGTTACTAGCAAGCCACTTGTCACAAACCACGTGCTTTGACGATCACCACTCGGGTTGTTGATTTCCATGCGACCTTTGTCAAAGTATTGTACCTGCCGTTGTCCGCCGCTAATTTGGAGGTAACTTTCGGCATGTGCCATGAGCCCTGCAGGCCCCCACATCCACCCACGACTGACCTGTTGCCGCACAATAGGTCGTTCGGTGCGGTTCCAGAGTATTTCGAAGGCACGATCGACAAACCCACTAAACGGACCATTAATCAGTTCACCGGTTGGTCGCACACTTGCCGTAAAGAAGCCGACGTCTGATTCAGGGTTTTGATCGGTATTGTCACCATAATCGAATGAGTTCTCATCGTTTGTGCCACCTGTATCGCCATTTGGTGTAGGAGTCGGGGTTGGAGTAGGCTCGCTCGGCGCTTCTTCTTTGGGTAAGTCGGCGACACAATTCGCTCGATTGAGTTCGTTACATACTTCGTTAATGAGTTCATATGTGAAGAACGGACCACCCAAGTCACCGGTATTTTTGATTTGGGCAAAGTAGAATCCGTCAGCACTCGCCGTAAACACCACTTTTGAATCAAGACTATTTGCCTCAAAATTATCGTTTGTGTCAAGCAACGTAAAGCCGTCACGGTCAAACAAACTGATATAGGTGTCAATACCGGCAGCATCTGTTGCGCTATCCGTATACAACATGTAGGTATTGCCTGTTTTGGCAAAGAATTTGACCCAATCAGCATCACCAGTTGGGCACAGCCGACGCTCTTTTTGGCGTTGATTGCTCAAAATCATGCGTGCTTGCTCAGGCAATCCATCTGGCTCATACAAATCTTGACAGATGCCACTGTTGTTTGGCACGGTATCATCATTGTTATTGCCGGCATCGCCACGATAACTCAAGTTGTTGAAGTTAAACGTGTAATACCCGACGCTTGCTCCGGTGGCGTCACGGATGCGCACATAGTATGTGCCGTCCATTTGGGCACGGTAATTGGCGATTTTGGGGTCGATGGCAAGTGCTTCGTTGTCACTGGTATTGTGTGCGTAAAAATCATCACTAATGGTGACCAAACGGAATAATGGGTCATATAACTCAATAACCAAATCAAGTGATTGCACCTTGGTGCCATCAGTAAGTTCGATGTATGATTTCGAAATATAAATGTCATAGACTTTATCGCGATTCATTGGTAATGCATACGTATCTACATCACCAGCGAAACAAATACCCTGCTCGATAGCTGCATTGCTGTAGAGGCGTGGTGCGCCACTGATATCGCTGGGTGGGTCTGTTTCATCACAGATATCTGGTGGACCTGGTGTAGGGGTCGAAATATCGTTGACGGTGAATAACAAGCGTAGAGATGTGTTGGCCCCTTCGGTTGGGTCAACAAATAAGTCATCACACACACCTGTACTTGCACCTGAGCTAGCACTCGCTGAGATGATATAAATCGCACTTCCACCTGCCGGAATCGATTGGTTGCCCGTAATGACCGACGTTGACACGCGATCACACGACCCAGTGACATCAATGCCCACGCTGGCGAGACTTGATGAACCGGAGTTGCTAATCTTGATGTAGAGACGCAAAATGGCCCCAGTGTTTAACACTGGTAGCGTGGTAATGGCATTACCGTTACTATCGACTTGCTCGATGCGAATTGGCACGGGCGTTCGTGTTGGGGTGCTTGTTGCGGCCTGTACAACCGATGCGGGGGTATGCATAATTGCTGGAATGACAAACAGCGCAACAATAAATATCTTCCACCATGCATAATTTTTTTGTATCATTACCGGCCTCATTCGGGAGTGTGCGCAAATGTATAATACTTTTTGAATTATAGCACACCGACTTTTGCCAAAAGCGTCGAATCTGATGGATACACAGGAAGAGGGTTACATGCTCGAATCAGCGTGGTTGTTGTTTCGTCTGTTTTGGGTGTTCACCAAAGTTGCCATGTTGACGTGGGGTGGTGGCCCCGCTTCGATGGCACTGATGCAACGCATGTCGGTTGCTGAGGGCTGGAGCACCGAGACCGAATACGCCGATGCCTTGGCTATTGGCAATGCACTCCCCGGCCCGATTGCCCCTAAACTCGCCGGCTATATCGGCTACAAAGTTGCCGGCGTAAGCGGTGCGACGGCTGCCATTGTTGGCTCTGTGTTGCCCACATCGCTATTGATGCTTCTTGCTATCTTCCTCTTTTTCCAAATCAAAGACTCCCCGACAGTAGCCGCCATGCTCAAAGCCGTGCGCCCTGTGGTGGTTGGCATGTTGCTGTGGACCACCTACGACATCGGGCGCAGTGTCTTTTGGAAGAAGGGCATGCAACTGCCTGATCTCTGGCAACGTTGGGATGGACTGCTGATTGCACTCGTCACCTTCGTTATCTTGACCTTCACCAAAGTCAATCCTGCCTTTGTTGTGCTGGGCGCTGCAGTCGCAGGGTGGCTCATCTATCGCAAATAATGGGTCGTGGTAGACAGCAAAACGCCGAAGATTGACGCATCAATCCTCGGCGTTTGTTTGTGATGTGTGATGCTTATTCTTGGTCGCGAACGGCGGCGTAGTCGTCAGCCAACTCCTTGAGCATGGCCTCGCGCTGATCGTACAAGCGCTTGAGCGGCCGATTGCCGGTGCTCTCGAGCACGTAGCTGGTCAACACGGGCAGAACCACCGTGCTGTCGACATAACACACAATCGAGTCTGGCAACTGCTCGGGGTCCACCTTGCCCCAGGTCATGGCCTCGCTGGGCGTGGCACCAGACAATCCACCCGTGTCTGGGCGGGCATCAGTGAACTGCACAAAGTAGTCATGACCCTTCTCGGCGATGCCCATAATCTCTTGGAGCTGTGGCTCGGTCTGCAAGATGAAGTTCTTTGGTGAGCCGCCACCGAGGATAATCACCGCGCTCTTGCCACCGTGCTTCTTAGCGTTGTAGACGATTGATGTGGTCTCGTTGACATCAGCCTCAACGTCAAAGCGCAACTTGTTGCCGGCGAGCGCCATGGCGGCCACATTCATGCCGATGGTTGAGTCGCCGGGGCTCGAGGTGTAGAGCGGGACGCCGGCCTCGTAGGCGGCTGTCAAGACGGATACATAGTCGGTGCCGATGGCCTTTTCGCGGGCTTGGGTGTAGCGCCCGAGGCGATAGTGAAGCTCGGCCGTTGACATGGGCTTTTGGAACTCGGGCTCAGCGATACAACGGCGTAAAAAGTCGTCAGACTCGAGCAAGACTTTTTGGTCGAACAAAATGTCGTAAATGCGAATGATGTTCTGATCGCGCAAGGCTACATCGTCGGTAAATGGGCTGCCGCCGAACAACTCGAAGCCGAGTGAGCGGTGCATGTCATGGTAGAGATTGGCGCCGGTACTGACGACCCAGTCCACCAACCCCGCGCGAATCAACGGTACGATGGAGGCAGTGCCGAGGCCGGTCGGCGTCAGTGCGCCCGACAACGTGACGCCGATGGTCACATCGGGTTGGGCGATTTTGCGGGCGAATAGCGGACATGCCTCGCGCAAGCGCCCGGCGTTATACGAATAAAAATGGTTATCGACCAAGTCCTTGATCGAAAGCCCCGGGGTAATTGGTTTGGGGGCGAGTTTGACGCCGTACGCCATCGTGCACATCTCCTTGGTGAATCAACAATAATCCTATCGAGGGAATTGTATCACTTTCACCCGGACATGCATGTTAAATCTCATGCGTCTACTCGCCGCGAATCTCGCGCAAGCGGATGGCGGCTTGGTCGAGCACAGCCCGGCTTTGTTCGACGAGGGTGGCACCGCGCTGATAGAGCGCGAGTGACTCCTCGAGGCTCAAGCTGTTTTGTTCGAGTTGGGCGGCGATGGCTTCGATTTCGCGGAGCATGTTTTCTAATGATGGCTGTTCACTCATAGCGTTTTTCCTTTGGTAGTCGCGTCGA
Source organism: uncultured Klebsiella sp. (assembly GCA_964469045.1). Lineage (GTDB taxonomy): Bacteria > Chloroflexota > Chloroflexia > Chloroflexales > Roseiflexaceae > UBA965. The sequence continues at coordinate 22,884 of CAYXXK010000007.1, read as the reverse complement.
TTGTACCGTCATGCAATTGAATCGAAATCGGCTGTTGTGGTTGCACTGTCTGCACACTGCGCACAATCGCCCCGTGTTCGTCGCGGACAATCGCATAGCCACGTTGGAGGATGGCTGTCGGGTCGAGGGCTGCGAGGACTATCTGATATTGTGCGAGTTGATTATTGGCGTTGTTCATACGCTGATTGATCGCCCGGTCGAGGCGCTGACGCGCATAGTCGAGTTGTTGCTGAACTGTTGCAATACGATTGGCAGGCGCAGCGCGTTGCAAGCGTGCGCTGGCGTCATCGACGCGCATCTCGAGCGCCGTACAACTATTGGCCATGTGCACGTCGAGCGTATAGCGCAAGTTGGCGAGGTGTTGTAGTAACTCGGCGCGATCGGGGACTGCAGCGGTGGCTGCGGCAGTCGGTGTGGGCGCGCGTAGGTCAGCGACGGCATCAGCCAGCGAAAAATCAATCTCATGGCCGATGCCCGTAATCACCGGCACTGGCGAGCGCAAAATCGCTTTGGCTACAATCTCGCTGTTAAACGCGGCCAGATCCTCGGCAGCGCCGCCACCTCGAACCACCAGAATGACATCAATGGGCTCGGGGATGAGCGCCGCCAAGGCGGCCTCAATGGCAGTTGGGGCATCGGCACCTTGGACAAGTGTATGGCTGAGCACCACCTCGACGCTCGGATAGCGATGATTGAGCGTCTTGAGCACATCCTGCAAGGCGGCGCCGGTCTTTGAGGTGACGATGCCGATGCGCCGAGGGAATCGCGGAATCGGGCGTTGGCGCGTCAGCGCTTGGTACTGCGCAATCAGGCGCTCGAGTTCGGCTTGACTCTGACTCATGCCGACATCGCGAATATCGTCGATGATGAGTTGCACTTCGCCCTTTTGGGTATAAAAATCAACACGCCCGTGCACATGCACGAGCGCGCCGACATCGGGGCGTTTGAGCCGTTGATTGACACCACGCCAACAGGCGGCGCGCATAGTCGTATCACCGTCTTTGAGCCCAATATACCAGTGACCAGAGGTGGGTTGACTAAACGAGGCAATCTCGGCCTCGACCCACAAATCACTCATCAACGGGTTGCCCAACACGTCTTTGATGATGTTGGCCAAATCATTGAGGGCAATGACCTGCATTTAGGCGCTCGGATCGATGATGATAAGCGGTTGACCAAACTCAACTGGCTGGCCGTTCTTGACCAGAATCTTGACGACGCGACCAGCGACATCTGATTCGATGCTGTTCATCATCTTCATGGCCTCGACAATACACAAGGCATCGCCGACTTTGACCATGTCGCCTTCGTTGACAAATGGGGCGTCTTTGGGCGACGGGCTGGCATAGAACGTGCCAACCATCGGCGAGGTGACTTGATGGCCGCTGATAACTGGCTCGGCCGGGGCTGCGGGTGCGCTGGCAGCGCTCGCACCACTTGGGGCCGCCATCACCACATCGCCCATGTGGGGCATGTGATGCATCGGAGCCTGAATCATGACCGGGGCTGCGATGCCGCGCTTGATTTGGATGCGGGCGTCGTCGCGCTCGATGGTTAATTCGTTGATGTCGCTCCCGCTGACCAACTTGATGAGCTCACGAACCTCGTCAAGTGAAAAGGCCTCGTTTGCGTTGTGTTTATCGTTGCCCATAGTGTTATTCGTACTCCAACTATGCACGCTATCTGCTCGCAGAAACTGCCGACATTATACCACTTTTGCTTGACATACCCACGTCAACGCCAACAAATACCCCTGCCAGCCGAGTCCGGCGATTTGGCCAGTCGCAATCGGTGCAATCACCGAATGATGGCGGAACGCCTCACGTTTGTACACATTCGAGATATGCACTTCGATAATCGGCACACTCACAGCACTTAACGCATCGCGCAAGGCATAGCTATAGTGTGTAAATGCCCCCGGATTGATGATAATCCCGTCAATCGTGGATTGATGCGCTTGAATCACATCAATCAAGGCACCTTCGTGATTCGATTGGAAGAAGATAATCTCAGCATTGTGTTGTTGTGCCTGCGTCACCATCGCCGCCTCGATGTCGGCGAGCGTGGTCGCCCCATAAATATGCGGCTCGCGCGTGCCAAGCATGTTGAGATTCGGGCCGTTCAAGACCAAAACACGCATTGTCATTCTCCTTCGATTCGTTAGGTGGCCGTCGGTTGGGCACGAATCGTGCGTTCGGCGTGATAGCTCACGAGTCCAACTGGCCCGCCTTTGATGCGGCGTACCGCACTGCGCCGGCAAATATCGATATCAACTGCGTTATCTGCGCGGCCACTGCTGTAATAGGCCGCCAAGCGAGCGGCACGTTGCAACACCTCATCGTCAACTGGGCGCCCACTGCTTTTGATAATCACATGGGCGCCCGGCATATTACGCGCATGGAGCCAGGTATCGTGCGCCTCGCCGATGGTAAAGGTGACCAACTGATTCTGGTAGGCGTTGCGCCCCACATAAATTGTCGTCGCCTGATCAACCACAATTCGCAAAGGCGGCATTGGGCGCACGCGCGACTGTTTGGGCACGTCGTTGGCCTTGAGCCAGCCGGCGGTCATGGCATCGCGCGCCACCGACTCGATGGCCTCAAAGCCGTCAGCCATGGTGAGGAACGCCAAGGTCTCGTCGATGCCTTGCAATTCGTCACTGACATGCTGGATGCGATCGGGTAACCCCTCGACGGCTGATTTGGCTTTGTCATACGCCTTAAAACGCGTTTGTGCCTGTTGTGACGGTGGCACATGCGGCTCGAGTTTGATAACCGCGCCATCGACCTCGAGTTGGGTCATCGACGGGGTGATGCTGTGGATGTAGGCATAGATCATCTGCCCCTCCCAACGCAACTGCTCGAGCGCTTCGGCTTTGGTCATCTCTTGTTGGAGGTGGCTGAGTTGGCGACTGAGACGCTCGCGATGCTCGTTGATGCGACTGCGCAAGGCGTCGCGACGACGCTGATAATCGCCGAGCATCTCGTGGGCGGCGTAGTAGGTGGTAATGGCGGTGTTGAGCGATTCGACCGGTTCACTATCGGTGCGGTGTGTCAGTCGGTACGCCGCAAAGCCGATTGGTTGGCCGTTTTCGCCCTTGATGATGCACGGTTCGGCTGGTTGCGCAAAGAGTTGTTGTAAGGCTGTAATACTTGCGCCGACCTCACCGTGGCCGCGGTGGACACTCTCACGGGCCATTTGCGGCGAGACGCCGAGGAACGTACTAACCAGTCCTTTGGCCAAATCACCGCTCTGCGTCAGCCCATCAATCACTGCCGGGTCAATGGGTGCGCGTGGGTCGGCCTTGGTGGGGACCGGGGGGAGTTGGTAGGGGTGTTGGGGCAATGCAACGCGCCGGCTCAGATGTGCAGGGACGCGTTTGACGCATTCAAGGACGACGTCGTTTTCGTCAACAAGAAAGATATTACTGCGTTGATCCATGATCTCGATGATGAGTTTGACCGTGGTTATTGTCGGTGGTTCGGTCGGCTCATCCTCGTCGTTGTTGCGTGATTCATGGGCTTTGGCTATACTAACCACAATAATCCGTTCCAAATCGAGTTGTTGGATGTCGGTGATGCGTCCGTCTTCGACATATTTACGCAACAACAAGAGCAGGGGTGTGGTGGTATCGACGCCACGCGGGATTTTGGTGGTATGGAGCGCAATTCGCGCCCATTTTGGGTGCGCCGACAAGAGCAACCATTGGCGGCGATGGTTGGCGTAGAGTTCGAGCGCGATGCTGATTGGTGACGCAATCACGCTGTCTTGAATTTTTGCGCCGATGAGCGGGCGAAGCTCACGGCAGATAGCCGTCATGGCAAGTGTATCAATGGTCATAGCAGTAAGTATACCGTATGCAAACGCACGAGGGTGAGTTGAATCCGTTGTTACAAGGTGGCTCGGTTCAACCGTTGATGTTGATTATCTCTGGCCCATCTGGGGTCGGCAAAGATGCGTTACTGGCGCGTCTGCGCCAGCTCGATGAGCCGTTTCACTTTGTGATAACTGCGACGAGCCGCGCACCACGTCCCAGTGAGCAGGATGGGGTTGACTATTTCTTTTATGATACGGCCGGGTTTGAGTCATTGATTGCCCAAAACGAACTGGTGGAGTGGGCTGAAGTGTATGGGCATTACAAGGGTATCCCCAAGCATAGTATTCGTTCTGGACTTAATTCAGGGCGCAACGTAATTTTGCGTATTGATGTGCAGGGGGCGGCCACGCTCAAACGACTTATTCCTGGGGCCATTCAAATCTTTTTGGCACCGGGTAGTATGGATGAATTGCGTCAACGCCTTGACAATCGTGGCACCGAGACGCCTGAGCAGTTTATGCGGCGTATGCAGCATGCGGAGCGTGAGATGGCGCAAGTCACTGCGTTTGATTATGTGGTCTTTAACCGAGCTGAGCGCCTTGATGATGCGGTTGCGCAGATTCGTGCGATTATTGTGGCTGAGCAACAACGAGTGCGCCCACGACGTATTGTGCTATAGAAGGAGAGTACGGCGATGAACTTATACGAGCGTTTTCAACATGATATGAAGGTTGCCATGAAGGCGCGTGATACCTTGCGCGTTGATGTCATGCGTATGGCGATGAGTGCTATCAAGGCCGCACACGGCAATCAGGTCAAACAGGCCTATGATGCAGCTGGCGGTGAGAGCAACCCCGAAGCCAGTGCAGCCGCAGCCGCAAACGTGGTATTGAGCGATGCCCAGATGATTGACATCATTGGTAAGCAGGTTAAACAACGCCAAGAGGCTGCGTCAATCTACCACAAAGGGAATCGCCCAGAACTTGCCGCCAAAGAAGAACACGAAGCAGCCATCCTCGCCAGCTATTTGCCACGCATGTTGACGGCTGATGAGTTGCGCCCACATATCATTGCGATTATCCAACAGGTCGGGGCAAAGAGTGCTGCAGATATGAATAAAGTCATGCCGGTGGTAATGCAACACTTCAAAGGACAGGCTGATGGGCGTGTATTGAACCAGTTGGTGCGTGAGCTGTTGGGAGCATAGTTGATGCTACAACAACTCCAAGTGCTTGTAACCAAATTCCAGCGCTCGATACAACGCCACTTTTTGTGGTGGATGTGTGGTGTGCTTGCCGTCTTCTATTTGGCGGTGTTTTTGGTGCAACCACTTGGAGTTCAAGGGATTGTGGTGGATAGTCCGAGCCCAGTTGATGTGATAGCACCACGGAGCTTGACCTATAACAGCGATCTCAAAACAAAAGAACTCCGCGATCGGATTATGAACGATACCACCCAGGTGTCGGTCGAAGATCGCAATAAATTGACACGATTGCAAGTTGAACTCGAATCGTTACTCGACATGATTAGCTCGGTGCGTGTGCAATACGGCACGCTTGCGACGCGACGTAACGCCATTGATGAGCTTGATAACGACAAAGATATTGAGCTTATTCCGCCGGTTGTCGCACAGCGCTTGTCGGTGATGAGCGATAGTGAGTGGCGTGGATTGAGCGTCGAAATCAAAAGTATCTACTCTGGTATTTTGCAAGACAAAAACCGACGCATTGAGACGGATGATGTCGATGCCATTCGCCAAAACCTGCCTAGCCTGATTAGTTCGGGTCGCACTGCCGAAGACCGCGCAATTATTGAGCGTTTCATTACTCCATATATTCAATCAACAGTCACCTATGACGCTGAAGCCACGCAACGTCGTACGGCCGAGGCATTGGCAGCCATCAAACCCGTTGAAGTACAGATTGCTCAAGGCGAAAGCATCGTTCGTAATGGCGATGTGGTGACTCCGCTAAGCTATGAAAAAATGATGATGCTCGGTGTGATTCGCACCGAAACTAATTGGTTGGCTGTGACTGGTCACATTGTCTTGGCCTATGGATTGGCCTATCTGCTCGGATTGATGTTGCGGACTGGCGATGAGCCGACTTCACGTTCAAACAAGAAGTTGTATGCGATTGCGGTATTGATTGTAGTCACTATTGTGCTCACGCGCTTGTTTGCCATGATTGATCCTATCCTCGTGTCGGCGTCGCCATTGGTACTGATGTGTATGCTATTGACGATTGTGGTGAGTATCCGTACGGCGAGTTTGTTGACCATTAATGTCGGTATCGTGGTGCTCATCGTGGCAAACGGCTCGTTGCTTTATGGTTTGCCACCGCTGTTGGTTGCCCTTGTTGCTGGTGCCATCGTCCATCAGGCACGGCGATCCGCAGAGTTCATGGTGGCAGGTGGCATCGCTGCACTCACGGGAGCTGCATCGGCACTGAGTGTGGCGCTTGTCACCCAAACAACTTTTGATGGTGCTGCTACATGGCCGGTGATTGTAGCTGTGAGCACAAGTGGACTAATCTGGGCGTTGCTAAGTGTGAGTTTGTATGGTCTTGTTGGTAAGTTATCTGGGATTACGACACCGTTTGAGTTGCTTGAGCTGGCGAATCCTGAACAACCGATTTTGCGCCGACTTGTGACCGAGGCATCCGCTACATACTCTCATAGTGTCACTGTGGGGATTTTGGCAGAACGTGCTGCAGAGGCAATCGGTGCAAATAGTTTGTTGTTGAAGGTAGCAGCCTACTATCATGACATCGGCAAAATCAAGCGCCCGTACTTTTTTACCGAAAATCAGACGGATGGTGTGAATCTCCACGATACGGTGACGCCACACGAAAGCGCCAAAATCATCATCGATCATGTGCGCGATGGCATCAAGATGGCGAATGATGTTGGTTTGCCTCCAATTATTACGAATTTTATTGCCACACACCACGGCACATCAGTGTTGCAGTTGTTCTATCGGCGTGCACTTGAGCAAGATCCCAACACCGACGTGGCTGATTTTACGTATCCTGGCCCCAAACCAACCTCGCGCGAGCAGGCGATTTTGATGCTGGCCGATGGTGTTGAGGCTACGGTGCGCTCGAAGTCAGGTAGTGGTGCCCTCAAAAACGACTATGCGAGTGTCAGTGAAGGCATTGCTGCAATTGTTGATCAAATCTTCAACGAGCGTATCAAAGAAGATCAGTTGGCTGATACTGCGTTGACCATGTCTGAAATCAAGCAAGTGCGCCATGCGTTTATTAAAGCGCTCGAAGGTCTCTATCATAGCCGAGTCGATTACAAGAATACGACCAAACAACGGACAAGTGAACCCAAAGTAGAAGCGCAAGGGCATATATGAGTGACAATATAACGGTCGATGTCCAAATTGACGAAGCACTGCCAGCCGCTGCCGTCGACATTGCCTTGATTGAGGCAGCAGTGCGCGCAACGCTCCAACAACAACACCAAACAGGCGTCATTGAAGTATCGGTGTTGGTGACAACCGCCGAAGAAATCCAGCGCCTCAATCGTGAATACCGACGTATTGATGCACCGACCGATGTGTTG
>CAYXXK010000007.1:0-15487 GCA_964469045.1 uncultured Klebsiella sp. | reverse complement strand
CAGCAACCAAAGGTTTTGTGTTGAGCAAGTTCAATGGAGTTAAAGTTTCTGAATCTTGAAGGGTCATTCTTTCTTTAACGATTCTTTCTATTCTTGACAGGCCCACTCTATCGCGAGTATCGACGAATTGATGCACCCACTGACGTGTTGTCGTTTGCAGATGATGGCGATGTTGCTGGGTTTGTATTGCCACCAGGTATGCCCAAATATCTCGGCGACATTGCGATATCGTGGCCACATGTGTGCCAACAAGCACGGGAGTTTGGTCACAGCGAGCGCCGTGAGTTGGCGTTTTTGACGGTTCATGGTTTGCTGCACTTGCTTGGTTATGACCACGAGCGTGGCCCCGATGATGATGCACTGATGCAGTCGCATCAAGAATCGGTCATGGCGTTATTGCAACTACCACGCGCATGAAGCCGGCATCTGACGCCTCCACACGCTGGCGTGCCGCCACCTTGCGAGCCTCGTTTGGCTACGCAATTCGAGGCATCATTATCGGTGCTTGGCCACAACGCAACTTCAGGATTCATCTTGTGGCTACTGTTGGTGTATCATTGACGGCTTGGTGGTTGGGGTGTAACCGGGTTGAATGGGCGATTTTGCTGATTACCATGGGGTTTGTTGTTGTCAGTGAGGCATTGAACACGGCTATTGAGACTGTGGTTGACTTGGTCAGCCCGGAGTATCATGAGCTAGCAGGGCGCGCCAAAGATATCGCCGCAGGGGCGGTATTGCTTGCTGCGGTGACTGCCGTCGGCGTAGCGTTGGTCATCCTTGTACCACGATTATATGAGCGGATACTGCTATGAATATTCTTGTACTTACTCCATATGCTCCATGGCCGCCATACGGTGGTGGCACGATGCGCATGTTTCAGTTGATTCGTGGTTTGGCGTCGTCGCATCAAGTCACGAGTCTGTCGTTTGTGACGGCAGATGTTGACCAAGAGCAGTTGCGTCGCGCCATGGCACCAACCACGGTACTTACGGTAGTCGGCCCACGCCCACGTAATTTGATTCAACGTGGGGTACAAACCGTCCTCCATCCATGGCCTGATATGGCGTTGCGCAATTACGACACCACCTATGCGAGCGCATTAACCGCCTTGCTTAAACGCCAAACGTTTGATGTAGTGGTGGCGTTCAGTATTGAAATGTCGCCGTATCTAGCGATAGCCCGATCACACGGTGTTGCCACAGTGTTTGATCAGTTCAATGCGGAATTTGTCATCCAAAAACGGGCCTTTGAAACAGACATCAATCAACCCAAACGCTGGCATGCGGCGGCATATTCGTTTGTGCAGTGGCAAAAGTTGCGCCTATTTGAGCGCGCCATGATGCAACAAGCAGATGTGGTGACCGTCGTGTCTCCTGATGATGCGACCACGTTGCGCACACTAAATCCAACAGTGACGCCGATAGTCGTCCCAAATGGTGTTGATACGCGCTACTTTGATCGGGGGACGGTGAGTGCACATCCATTTGTACGGCCGACGATTGTCTTCAGCGGCACGCTCGACTTTCGCGCGAATGTCGATGCCCTGCACTGGATGGTCAACGAGGTGATGCCACTGATACACACCCAAGTTAGTGACGCAATGCTGATCGCTGTGGGCCGGCGCCCGCACAAGTCGTTGCTGGCGTTACAATCTGCCGGATCGTTGGCACTTACCGGAGAAATAGCCGATACGCGCCCTTATTTGTGTGGTGCACACGTATATGTTGTCCCAATGCGTATCGGCGGCGGTGTGCGTCTGAAGGTACTCGAGGCGATGGCGTTAATGGTGCCCGTCGTGAGTACCGCAATGGGACTTGAAGGTATCCAAGGGATGCGCCCCGAATACGCCCAGGTCGCCAATACGGCCACGGACATGGCCAATGCGATTGTGGCGACGCTTGACAAAGCACCAGATACGATTCCTGCACGCAATTTTGTCATCGATTATTATGATTGGCAGGTAATTGTGCCGCGTTTTGTGACTGCAGTGCAACAAGCGGCGCAACGTACCACAAAGAGGTGAGCGATGAACGACGCCCGTCAACAGATGCTTGAACGAATCGGTGAGGACGAATCGCTCACCGGTGATCTGGCTGGCGATGCCGCCGAAGCGTTGCGCCAGTGGGCCAACGATACGGCATTGATCATTGCGCAACGCACTGACTTCGACGACGATATGGTGCAACAGCAGATTCGTGCAGTGCGCACCGCCGCCCGCAAAGCCGCTGCCCACGATGGCGATTTGACCGTTGCCCAACACGAGTTCGCGGCATTGATTGCCGCAGATGCAGCATCCGCAACTGCTACCCCTGTCCCCCCACACCAGACTGTCACCGCGCCTGTCATGGCATCACCCAATCAACCGGTCTTGTTGCGTCTGCGCGAGTGGTGGCGTGGCATCTGGTCGCGTATACCAAAGGAAGAGTAAATGACGAAAAAACGTCGCACAAGCGCCCGTCCAATGGATTGGCGTGTTGCGCTATTACTGCTGATTCTGGTGGTGATTGTCTCGTTGCTTCAAGAGTACCAAAGCACTGAATCGCCGACGACTGGTTCAGACCCAACGGTGACGCCAATCATTGGTCCAACGACCACACCGATCCCCAATCAAGCGCTGATGATGTATACCAACACGGCAGAGTTAGTATACCCTGATGTGCCGGCCGATCGTCAGCCCCCACAGTTCTATCAAGCATTCTTGGCGGATGTGGCTGCAGCCACGCAGTCGATTGACATTGCCGTATTTGACCTTGATTTGCCCGAGTTGACTGAGGCGCTCGTCGCTGCGCAACAACGCGGTGTGACGGTGCGCGTGGCCTTCGATGATGAGAATCTCGAGGATGCCAAGGTGGCTACCGCCATCGGTGCTCTCGAAGATGCGGGTATCCAGGTGGCGAGCGATCAACGCGAGCCATTCATGCACCAGAAGATTGGTGTGTTCGACAAGACTATCGTCTGGACTGGCTCGTGGAACATGACGTTCAACGATACCTACCGCAATAACAACAACATGTTGCGCATCGAAAACCCGGCCATGGCGGCTGATTATACCCGCGAGGTCGATCAGTTCATGGTCGGTGACTTTGGCACCAACAAAACCGGCAATGCGCCGTTTGAGCCGGTGACGTTGCCCGATGGATCGCTCGACTACTACTTTTCGCCCAAAGACAAATCAAACGCCTTGATTGTTGATGCGATTAATCAGGCTCAGACGCAGGTGCGCTTCATGGCGTTCTCGTATACTGATGACGCCATCGGCCAAGCGATGATTGCGGCGCACGAGCGTGGGCTGTCAGTTGCGGGTGTGATGGAGCGCCAAAACGTCAAGGGGACAGGTTCGGAGTTTACCATTCTTGAGGATGGTGGAGTCGATATTTTGGCCGACGGCAACTGCTACATTATGCACCACAAGACGATTATCATCGATGACAACGTGGTAATTACCGGGTCGTACAACTTCACCAAAAGTGCTGAGCAGAGTAACGACGAGAATCTGCTGATTATCCGCAGTCCGCAGCTAGCTGCGCAGTATTTGGCGGAGTATGACCGTGTGCGCAATCAAGCTGAGAATCCCTTGACCTGTGGTCGTTAGATTGAGGAGTTTTGTGTGACGACGCTCACGCGTGTGTTAAGTATCTGTATTGTGCTGTTAGCCGTAGTTTCGGTAGCGATTGGTGAGTGGGCAGCGTTTTTGATGGGCACCTTGCAGGGTATCACCGAGTTTTTGCCGATTTCGTCATCGGCGCATTTGATTTTGTTGCCGTGGTTGTTTGCCTGGGATAACGAGTTGCTCCACTCGCTGACGTTTGATGTGGGCTTGCATGTGGGCACGTTGGCAGCCGTGCTCTTCTACTTCCGCGATGATTTGCTCGATTTAGTGAAAGCGACGCCGCAGTTATTGCGGGGCGTGCGCACCCAACAAACCCAGCTGATTGTGGCAATTGTGGTGGGCACGCTCCCGGCGGCGGTCTTGGGCGTTTTGTTCGAGAGCGCCATCGAAGAATACTTACGCTCACCCATCCAAATTGCGGTCGTACTGGCCATCATGGGTATTGTGATTGCCTATGCCGACCGAGTCGGCCAGGTGCATCGTGAGTTGAGCCAACTCGGTTGGCGTGACGCCATCTGGATTGGTTTGGCACAGGCCTGTGCCTTGATCCCAGGTGTGTCGCGTTCGGGGGCGACGATGAGTGCGGCACGCGCGCTCGGGTTTGATCGCAATGCAGCAGCCCGCTTTGCCTTTCTGCTGAGTACACCGATTACACTGGCCGCAGTGGCCGTCAAAGCCGATGATTTGTTGTTGATTCAAGGGAGCGATGTAGTCACCATGCTGGTTGGCGTGGTCACGGCTGCGGTAGTGGGCGTAGTGGTGATTGACTTGCTACTGAGCTGGATTCGTCGCATCGGTCTCGGCGTCTTTGCGTACTACCGCTGGGTGATTGCGATTGCAGTGGTGGTGGTGTGGTACCTGCGTGGATAGGAGCATGCGTGCTATACTCCATATCAACAATATGTTAAATGTGTTAGCCAACATGGGTGTCAAACATGCAACAATCGCCTTCGTACGAGATAATTCGCCAGCGTCTGCTTGCCGCCGGACTGAGTGGTACGCAGCTGACTGCGGCGCTCTCAGCTATCCACGAGAGCCTCGATCCTGACGATCAACGCATCGTAATTACCGGGATGGGCGTCGCTGCACCACTCGGCGTCGGCGTCGAGGCTTTTTGGCAACAACTTCTCGCCGGCAAAAGCGGTGCTGGCCCGATGACCCTCTACGACATGGGCGATGCGGCGGTGCGGATAGCCGCCCAAGTGCCCGACTTTGATCCACGCAACTACATGGATGCCAAAGAGGCCCGACGCATCTCGCGGGCTAGTCAACTCGCTGTCGCCGCTGCCCGTGAGGCCATCGCCGATGCTGGCATCGAGGTCACTGACGGCAATCGCCATCGCATCGGCGCCATGATTGCCGACGGCTCATCATCGGCAATCGACACCGAGCAGGCCGTCGAGACCATTGTGACCCGTGGCTGTGCCAAGGTCAATCCCTTTTATATCACGCTGTCACTGCCCAATATGCCCTCATGCCAAGTGAGTATTCAACTAGGCTTGACCGGTTACAACACGACCATTGCCACGGCCTGTGCGGCCAGCACGCAATCCATCGGCGAAGCCGCCAATGTGCTGTTGCGCGGTGACGCCGACATCATCTTGGCCGGCGGCAGCGAAGCGCCGATAGCACGCTTGTCGCTGGCCAGCTTCGGCGCCGCTCGGGCCTTGTCGATGCGCAACGATGATCCCCAAGGCGCCTCACGCCCGTTTGATGTTGACCGTGACGGCTTTGTGATTGGCGAGGGGGCCGGCGTGTTGGTGATGGAGCGCTTGAGTCATGCCAAACGTCGTGGCGCCCGGATTATCGCCGAATTGATTGGCTACGGCACGACAAGTGACGCCTATCACGTGACTTCACCCCACCCCGAGGGACTAGGGGCGGCGCGCGCCATGCAAATAGCCATTGAGCGTGCTGGGATTACGCCACAACAGGTTGATCATATCAACGCCCACGCTACTAGCACGCATGTCGGTGATATTGTTGAGACACAGGCGATTAAGCGCGTTTTCGGCGATTATGCCTACAATATCCCCATCACGGCTACCAAGTCGATGATTGGCCACTTGACAGCGGCTGCCGGAGCAGTTGAGGCAGTGACGACGATTCTGACACTGCGCGACCAAATCATCCCACCTACGATTAATTTACATAACCCAGACCCGCAGTGTGATCTCGACTATGTGCCGTTGGTGGCGCGTAAGGCGACAGTCAATGTGGCGCTGAGCAACTCGTTTGGCTTTGGTGGGATCAATGCGGTGATTGCCTTGCGCCGTTGGGAGGGCTAGTCGTGACGGCGCGCACGCTCGACAACTGGGGGCTGGTCGGCCACGAATGGGCGGTTGATATGCTGCGGCATGCGATTGCCGGTGGTCGGCCAGCCCATGCCTATTTAATCAGCGGGCCGCGCCACATCGGCAAGGCGTTGGTTGCTCTGCGTTTGGCGCAAGCGCTCAATTGTGAGCGCGGTGGTACCGACGCCTGTAACGAATGTCGTACCTGCCGGCGCATCGCCAGCAACAACTATCCTGATGTGCGAATTGCCAGCCTCGAGACGCAGGCGGCGGCGCTCAAAAGTGACGAGGCTGCACGTCAGCGCGATTTGCGCATCGACACGGTGCGGACGTGGTTGGCCGATATCAATCTGCGGCCGTACGAGGGGCGGCGACGCGTGTTTATTCTCGACGATGTCGAGCGCCTAACCGACGGCGCCGCCAATGCGATGCTCAAAGTGCTCGAAGAGCCGCCGCCATACGCCACATTGATCCTTTTGGCGCATACGGCCGGCGACATCATGGCTACGATAGTGTCGCGCTGTCAGCAACTCAAGTTGCGCCCGGTGCCACGCTCGACGATTGCCACATGGTTGTACCAGCAGCAGGTGAGTCAACACGAGGCCGACTTATATGCGGCCTGGAGTGATGGTTTGCCGGGCCTCGCATGGCAGTACAGCCAAAACCCTGAGATTGTCACCCAACAACACCAACAGCTCGATGAGTTGTTGAGTCTGTCGACGCGGCCACTACATGAGGCATTTAAGTGGGCCGAGGAGCAAGCCAAGGCCTTTCGTGGTGGCGAGCAAGCTACAGTGTATGCCACACTCGCCTTGTGGCAACGCTGGTGGCGTGACGTGCTGATGGTGGCCGCTGGGTTGCCTGATCAAGTTGTATGGCTCGATCGACAGGCTGATTTGACGCGGGTGGCGCGTGGCACAGGGGTGGTGTTGGCGGCTGATGTGGTGCGGCGGTTGACCTATGCAACACGTCAACTACGCGAGAACGCAAATCCGTCATTGGTCTTTGAACAGTTGATTTTGCAGTTGCCCGATCGTCAACACTAATTCTGCCTAAATACACCTCAAATATGTGGCAATTCCACATCTACGTGGTATAATTTGCACAAACTTTTTCCGCTGACCCCATCATTTATTTGACCAGTAGAGAGGTGCCTGTGACGAACACTTCTGCTGTTGTCCTGCAACAGGTCACCAAGCGCTTTCAACAGGTTGTTGCAGTTGATGCACTCGACCTCGACATTCGTGATGGTGAGTTCTTTTCGTTGCTTGGGCCGTCAGGATGTGGCAAAACGACCACCCTGCGCATGATTGCCGGCTTCGAGTTCCCGACTAGCGGGACGATTTATTTGGGCGGTGAGCATGTTGAGCGCATTCCAGCCCACCAACGCAACGTGAACACGGTATTCCAGTCGTATGCCCTTTTTCCACATATGACGGTAGCCGAGAATGTGGCGTTCGGTCTTGAGATGAAGGGTGTCACCAAGACCGACATCAAGAACCGCGTTGCCGAATCTCTGCGCATGGTGCAACTCGGCGATTATGGACATCGACGTCCCAAACAACTCTCGGGTGGCCAGCAGCAACGTGTGGCTTTGGCTCGTGCGCTTGTCAATCGCCCCAAGGTGTTGTTACTCGACGAGCCCCTCGGTGCGCTTGACCTCAAGTTGCGCAAAGAGATGCAAATCGAGCTTAAGCGCCTACAACAAGAGGTAGGCATCACGTTCATTTATGTGACCCACGATCAAGAAGAAGCCTTGACCATGAGCGATCGTATCGCCGTCATGAGCGGTGGCAAGCTGCTACAGGTCGGTTCGCCAACTGAGATTTATGAGCGTCCTAATTGTCGCTTTGTGGCGGACTTCATTGGTGAGGCTAACTTCGTGACAGGTACCATGATTGACGGTGTGTCGACCCATTGTGCGGTCGATGTGGGCAACGGCATCATCCTCAAAGGCTTGCACCAAGAGCCGATTGCCAACGGCACGGCGGTGACGATTGCGGTGCGACCCGAGAAGTTGCGCTTGAGTGTGGCGCCACCTGACGGCAATTATTATCCAGCTACCGTCGAGCAGGTGGTCTACATCGGTAGTGATACCCGCCTGACGGTGACGCTCGTCGGTGGGATTACCCTTGATGTGTGGGAGCAAAACAGTCGCTCGACTCTCGACCGTGACGCCTACTGGCAACGCGGTGAACAAGGCTATGTGTCGTGGAACCCCGACAACGCCTTGGTTCTGAGCAAGTAGGAGAGGCATATGACTACGCTTGCACCCGACGAATTGCCGATAGCCCAACGTACTGCTGCACGTCGACGCCTGCAACTACTGCTTGCTCCTGGGCTTGGTTGGCTGGTGGTATTCTTTGTCATTCCTTTGATTATCGTGCTACTCTACAGCTTTGCCACGGCTGGCCCGACCGGCAAGGTGTTGTGGGAGTTCAGCCTCGATAACTACATCACCCTCTTCGGCAAAGACCTCTATTTCAACGCCTATACCCGGTCGTTGGTGATTGGGTTGCAGACGACGCTACTCTGTTTGGTTATTGGCTACCCACTAGCACTGCATGTGGTGTTGGCCGATCCCAAATGGCGCACGGTGCTGTTGTTTTTGGTGCTGATTCCGTTCTGGACTAACTTTTTGGTGCGTACCTACGCTTGGATGTTGATTTTGAGCAACAACGGCATCATTAACGGTCTGTTGGAGATGCTCGGCTTTGCCAAACAGTTGTTGTACCCCAGCGAAGGGGCAGTACTAGTGGGCTTGGTCTACGGCAATTTGCCGTTCATGGTCTTGCCGTTATATGCCTCGTTGTCGCGCTTTGATTTCACCTTGCTCGAGGCCGGCAGTGACTTGGGCGCCAACGGCTGGTGGCGCTTCTGGCGCATCATGTTCCCATTGACGTTGCCGGGGATTGTGGCTGGATCGGTGTTGGTATTCATTCCCACGGTCGGCCAATTTGTGGTGTCAGATCTGCTGGGTGGCGCCAAGGTTGATATGTTGGGTAACTTGTTGCAACGCTTGTTTACCCGCTCGAATCCGCCGAATTGGCCGCTTGGGTCGGCGTTGGCGTTGGTGTTCATGTTCTTTTTGACGTTCATCGTGATTCTCTATTTCCGCAATACCACGGAGGATGAGCGATGATTGATTTTTCGGTCTCAAATCGCACAGTCGGTGGTGAGCGCCACACGTTGGGGCGGCGCGTGTTGGGGGCTCATGCTTGGTTGACGTACGTGTTCTTGTATGCGCCGATTGTGATGCTGGTACTATTTTCGTTCACCAAGGATTCGTTCGGGGTGCGCTGGACGGGGTTCACGCTCGATTGGTACGTGCGCTTGTTCAACGATACGCGCATGATGCGTGCGGCCGGCAACACCTTGTGGGTGGCGTTGGTGACGACGATTGTGGCGACGGTGATGGGGACGTTGATGGCGATTGCCATGGAGCGCTATCGCTTTCGCGGGCGGGGTGGGCTTGATGCCTTGCTCTACCTGCCGATTGTCATCCCCGAGATTGTGATGGCCTTAGCCTTGCTGGCCTTCTTTTCGTTTTCGTTTGGCATTATCGAAAGCATCACGGGCGTCAAGTTGCGCATGAACATCTGGACGGTGATTATGTCGCACGTGGCGTTTTGTATTTCGTTTGTGGTGGTGGTCGTACGTGCTAGCCTCAAAGGGTTTGATATGCGGCTCGAGGAGGCGGCGGCCGATTTGGGCGCCGACCCACGGACCATCTTTTGGCGCATCACACTGCCGCTGATTATGCCGGGCGTGATTGGTGGGGCCTTGTTGGCGTTTACGCTGTCGCTCGACGACTTTATTATTAGCTTCTTCACCGTCGGCCCAGGCACGAATCTGTTGCCAGTCGAGGTGTACGGGCGGGTCAAGCGGGCGGTGACGCCGGCGATTAACGCAATTTCGACGTTGATGTTGGTGTTGAGTATGCTTTTGATCTTTTTGTCGCAGTTTGTCCAACGGCGCGCCAATCGGTAAGGAACGGGACAGACAACGGCCAGAGATAGACTGATTTTTTATGAAAGGACGAGACATGAAGGGTATCTACCGTGGATTGCTGGCCCTGTTGGTGCTAGGCCTGTTGGCCGCCTGTGGCGCTGCACCTGCGGCAGAAGAGGCGCCAGCCAGCAACGATGCGACTGGTGAGACGAGCACCAATGATGGTGTTGATCGCAGTAAGCTGTCTGCTGAACTCTACTTCTACAACTGGACCGACTATATCGATCCAACAATTCTCGATGACTTTGAGGCCGAATACGGCGTAAAGGTGATTCTCGACAATTACGACGCCAACGAAGACATGATTGCCAAGGTGCGTGCTGGTGGGTCTGGCTACGACATCGCCGCACCATCCGATTATGCGGTCGAGACGATGTGGCGTGAAGGATTAGTCCAAGAGCTTGACCAGTCAATGCTGACGAACCTCAAGCATATTGACCCATCGTTGCTGAACAAGTACTTCGACGAGGGCAATAAGTACTCTGTGCCCTACATGTACGGTATCACGGGTATTGCCTACAACAAGAGCATTATCACGGGCAATCCGGATAGCTGGAGTCTGATAATGGACGCTGCGAGTGCCTCGCAGTACAAGGGGCAGTTCAGCGTGCTTGACGACGAGCGTGAAGTACCAGGTGCGGCGCTGCGTTACTTGGGCTATTCGTTGAATGAGACCAGCCCTGAGGCGATACAAAAAGCCCAAGACCTGCTCATCGCCCAGAAAGAGTTTGTGGCCGCCTACAACAGTAGCGACGTCAACCGCAAGCTGGCCAGTGGCGAATACGTGATGGCCCAAGCATGGAGCGGTCAGGCCATGCAAGCCCGTAACGGCCTTGGTGATGAGTTTGCCGGCAATCCGGACATTGCCTTCTTTATTCCCAAAGAGGGCGGCATGATTTGGATGGACAACCTGGTCATTCTCAAGGACTCACCAAACGCCTACACGGCACACGTCTTCATCAACTACTTGTCACGTCCTGAAGTGGCCGCCAAGAACACCGACTACATCGGCTACTTGACGCCCAACAAAGACGCCATCGAGTTGCTCGACCCAACGGTGCGCGCCTTGTACGCTGAGGGCTTTGCCCCCGATGCCGAGGTGGTTAAGCGCCTTGAGTGGGCCGTGCGTAACGAGACCACGGCGGTGTTCAGCGATGTCTGGACGGCCGTCAAGGGCGAATAAATTCGTCAGTACACGCGATGATACCGCCGGTGACCACAGGAGTTACCGGCGGTGTTCTTTTTGTTCACGCCATGATGACGGTTGTGTTGATGGGTATCGAGTACGATAGAAGGAATTGAGACACGTCAATCGTCGTCACACAGGAGGCACACATGTTACCCAATCAACTCACCCTCGGCCCACTGGCATTGCGGGCACATAATGTTGAGCGCATGTATGCGTACTACACGCAAGTCCACGGCTTTCGCCTGCACGACCAGCGTGAGGACGGCACGGTGGTGCTCGGCAGCGATGAGTACGAATTGGTGCACCTGATCCCCGATCCACAGGCCCGCCCCGTACAACGCACGGCCGGCTTGTACCACGTGGCCTATTTGTACCCCGATCGGCCGGCACTGGCTGCTGCCTTGGTACATCTGCGCAACGTCGGCTGGCGCATCGACGGCGCCTCGGATCACGGTGTCAGCGAGGCGTTGTACCTGAGCGACATCGAGGGCAACGGCATTGAGCTGTATGTCGATCGCCCGCGTGAACAATGGCCTACCAACGGCAAGGGCTTGGCGATGGTGACAGAGCCGCTCGATGTGCATGCGCTGCTCAAATCTGCGGGTGACCCCACGTTGCCGATTCTCGGCCACATGCATTTGCATGTCGGCGATTTGGCGCATGCCCGGCGCTTTTATGTGGATGCGTTGGGGTTTGATTTGATGCAAACCTATGGGCATGCGGCCGAGTTTGTCTCAACTGCCGGCTATCATCATCATCTGGGATATAACATTTGGCGCGGCAAAAACGTGCCGCCAGCACCGCCCACGGCCACCGGGTTGGTCTGGTGGACGATGCAATTGCCCAGCACGGCCGATATCGATGCGGTCGCCCAACGTTTGGCGGCCGCCCAGTACGCCTATGAGCAGGTCGATGGTGTGTTGTTGGCCCGCGACCCGTCGGGCAATCAGGTGCGGATTGTGGCGGCGTAGGGATGGGGTGGTGATTGGCAGCGGCGCATCACGATGCGCCGCTGGATGGAACAGGGCGCCCGGGGTCGGCATCATCCCACACGGATCACGCAGAGACGCTGGGACGCAGGGTGGTGGGGTGATCGGTAGCGGCGCATCGTGATGTGTCGCTGGATGGGTCATGGCGCCCAAAATCATGCGGCAAATGTATCGAGTGCATCTTGACGTTGTGACCATAACACAGGCGTGATGTCGTAGTTGCGAAAGCTTTGCACCAACGATGATCGTACGGTGCGTTCGTCGTTGATTAGCACAACGCACTGGGCCTCATGTGTACGGTTGTGGCGAATATCATTAAATTGAAAGAGCGCGAGCTGAGCCACATCGCTATCCGGGCGATTGATTACTTGGACTAACCGCTCTGGTGCATGGCGCGATTTGGGGATGACAAAGTCAAAGCGATGATCTAGGCCACTTGTGCCTGTCAGCTTGATGCGCGCGGTGTAGCGAATATCTTGGGTGTCAAACCAGTCTGATACGTCTTCGACAAAGACAGACGGTTGTTGTGGCATAGTCGTATAAAACATATCATTGACCGATATCATGGCCTGGATAAGATGATGCTTTTTGTTGGCAAACTGGTCGGGTTCCCCACGAACCACCAACGCATCACCATCACGGGTGACGCCGAATCCGTTGAGCGTCGTGTGTAACAATTGTCGTCTGCGTGGTGTAGACAAATCACATCCCGAATTGGCCAAATCGGTGATCGTGTAGCCGTCATCGCTGAGCTCGTACCCGCCTGATTGGAGGGCCCGTACGTAGATTTGCAGGTAGTCGTTGTGCCGATCAAGATAGGGTGTGGTGATGACTGACCACTGCCCATCAACTCGCTGCACACTGGTCTTGGCTCGCAACCAGGTGTAGTAGGTGCTGATGAGATTGTCAATGTCAGTGGTTGTCATGTGAATAGGTCTCTTTTGATGTCAAGTGAGTCTATGTTACAAAAAAGCATAAAATCTTGCAATACTTGCCAATAGTCTGCGTGGTTCTGAAATATATCAGGCAATGGTTGCGCCCATTTATCATCGTACCCCTCACGATATATATGAATATGCGGACACGCGATATCGTTGCCGTCAGGATTGCGATGCGGAGGACCAGCGATATCAACGCGTGCCAGAATAATGGATCGCTTTGAGCGCGTTTGATAGGTGTTTTTGCGTATATCAATGCGGCCTCTATGTATTGTTAACGCAAAGAATTCGTGCCGATTCTCTGATGCGAGTGGAATCTCGAGACGACCGCCGAGACTTGGGTAGGTGTATTGTTCGGCATCAGTGGCAATCTTGCGCATCGCTAAGAGTTCATCTGCTTCTTTTTGCGAAATCATCAACATACCTATTGCGTAATTATGTTGATGTCATTATACTGTAATCAGAACAAATGTTCAATATAGGATATGGTTTTATTGTGGATGTTGTATCAATCGAGGGATTATAACAATGTGAATCGAAAACTGTACTGAATAATGCGGTGAGAATACCCATGCGAAGAAAGGAATTTTAATCGGATATGGCATCAACCAGACAACAAAACAGCCGTTATAACCATCAACGAACCTGCTATTATTGTGGTAATTTTGGTGAGAGTAAAGAACACGTTCCTCCTAAATGTTTTTTTGTAGATACACCGCATCATCCGCTTACAGTATCTGCATGTAAACCACACAATGTAGGCAAAAGTACGTCAGACCAAGTGATGTTGAAGGCGATGTTATATCCTTTGCAACCAATGACAGACATCAAAGATCAGTTTGATACAAAAATTCAATGGGATGATTCACGAAAGGGTACGTTAGATAGTTACAAAAAAATTGCACAACCAACAAAAATCAAAGGAATATCCGCACCAATTGAAGTTGTGCATATTTCTTCAACGGTGAGTCTTCGTGAATGGGTATTGCAGCTCACGGCAGGGATAATGTTTGGTGTATATCAGTGTTCGGCTATAAATTGGAATAATTCAGTAACATATTGTTGGGACTACATTCCGCAGGACATTACGTGTCCGTTAACTGAGGAGCAAATCAAAGCGTGGGAGTGTAAACAAAAGGTAGACTATATTGATCTTGCGCCAGCTAGATGGTATGGTCCTCATTACCCTCCGACTGTGAATTACCCAGAATCACATTACACGTACAGGATTGCTCCACATCACAAAGTTTGGGTTGTCGAACATACTTTTTTTCAAAAATATCGTTTTTGGGGTTCGTTTGTATTAGATCATGATAACGCGTATGCATTGATGAATAAAGTAATCAGGTAGTATTGATAATTGAATCACACACTGTGTTGTTTCTTTTGGGATGATGGACGCATCGCGATGCGTCGCTAGATTGGCCATGGCGCCCCCGCCGTAAGGGCGTCCGACAGGGCGCCCGGGGTCGGTATCATCCCACACGGATCACGCAGAAACGCTGGGACGCAGGGTGCCAGGATGGCGGGGTGATCGGTGGCGGCGCATTGTGATGCGCCGCTGGATCGACCACAGCGCCCGGGATTACCTCACAAATCCCCGACCAACAGCATCGTCTGCACCGACACGTGGGTGACGCGCTCAATCAGGTTGACAATGTACATCGGGTCGTCGCTGTAGGCGTTGGGGTTGCTGTCGCCGCTCACCTGGTACTGGTCAATCAGCCACTCGAGGGCACTGCGGTTGCCCAACTTGTAGTCCCAGGCCACCGCGGGGATGCCGGCCAGCGTCAGCGTCTCGTTGACGATGATGCGGTCGCCGGCGCGCTTCATTTTGGTGACACCAAAGTGCACCGGCTGCGCCGTCTCAACCCACTCGAGATTGGCCCGCGGCCCCTGCTCGTAATTGAGGTGCAACTCGGCCAACTGCCGGCCAATCGCCACCCAACGCGCCACCGGGATGCCGGCGTCTGGCCAGGGGATGCGCGGCAACTCCTTTTTGAGGTTGAGCGCAAAATCACTGCGCCACACCGGGTGGTGCAAGGCCGCATAGACATAATAAAAGATGTCTGCTTTGCTGAGATCGGCGATGCCACTGCGGGTGCGGAACTCGGCCAGCGCCCAGTCTGTGATGTTATCGCGCCGCGTCCCGTCGGCCTCGTAGGTGTAAAGGGGGAAGCATTGGGCGACAGATGATGTGCCAACAACACATAAATCAGTCATAGAATTATTGATTATGGCCATGAATGGTTCTCGGGATGCTGGTGCAGATAACGAAATCACCCGATTCTCTTGCTCTGTGGCCGGAGTGGGGAAGAATTGATTAAAAAGATGCACACTATTGATTAGTAGCTTGTCAAAATAGATATGCTTTTTTGAGAATGGTCGATAGAGTGAGGTGCGCAGATGCTTTTCCGCATATTGAGCATATACTTGTTTTGAAAGACTAAGTTTTA
>CAYXXK010000006.1:92133-92549 GCA_964469045.1 uncultured Klebsiella sp. | reverse complement strand
CGCTCGACTGAGTCGTGCACTCACGGGCAGACGGATAACCTCGACACCGCCACGCCGCTCGTGCAGTGGCAGCGATGCATCGTGTTGGGCACACAGCACCGTCACCCGATGACCGGCAGCGCTCCACGCCTCGGCCATTCGCACCGCATATTGGGTGAGTCCGGTCCAATGAGGTGCGTAATAACTCAATAACACAAGGATGCGCATCGCAGAACCTACCATCACCAAGGGCGTTCATGGGTTCATCATACCATCACGAGATTGTGTGTGTCGGGGCATCACGTACCGTAGGGGCGTCCGAAAGGGCGCCCATTCAGCCTACGACTGCTCGCAGAGAGGGCGCCAATCACCCCGGCCCTCACGTCATTGCATGGCCACCATGATGATCGGTTGATGCATCAGATTGATATGTGTGG
>CAYXXK010000006.1:13457-92033 GCA_964469045.1 uncultured Klebsiella sp. | reverse complement strand
GGCCGTGCAATCTCCATACGGTATGGATGGGCGATGGGGCTGGTCTTTGCCACGAATGTCTGCTGGGATTTAGTATGGTCATCGCTGCCCCGCCTGTCGTAAGGGCGTCCGAAAGGGCGCCCATTCAGCCTACGACTGCTCGCAGAGAGGGCGCCCATCACCCCGGCCCTCGCGTCATTGCATGGCCACCATGATGATCGGTTGATGCATCAGATTGATATGTGTGGTGGCCGTGCAATCTCCATACGGTATGGATGGGCGATGGGGCTGGTCTTTGCCACGAGCGAACTCGGGAGCTCAGCGTACTGCCCCGGCGTGCAGTCTCCTATGGGGTGTTCATACCTAGCGAGATTGCACGGCTTGCTGATGATTCCCTCTCATCCTCATCAATCATCTGTGTGCAGGCCATGCAATCATGGGCGAACGGGGATTTTTCTCTCAAAAAAGAAGATACCGCAACTGACACATGCCAATCGCGGTACCAAAGGGCATCACACGCAATCAATTATGCGCTAGCCGGTGGGTCGTTGTTGGTCGGTGGTGTCACCGGAGCGGTCTTGCGGGCAGCACGTCGGCGCCACAGATAACGGCCAAGCAACACGAGTGGCAACCAAACCGGCGTCCAGACAGCGAGACCAATCACGAACGAGATGATATCTTGACCGAACTGAATCAGGTCACGCAAGGCGATGCGCGCATCCTCGAGTGGTTGCCAGCGATCCGGGTCAATCACTTCGGTCACGGGGATAGGGCGCAACTCAAGGTTGAGAGACGACATCGCCGCCCCTTGGCGCAAGTAGCGCATCCGACCGGTGATTTGCTCGAGCTGGGTTTGCACGTCGGTCAAGGCGGCGTTGACTTGGACGGCCTCCTCGACGTTAGCGGCTTTTTCGAGCAGGGCGAGCAAGCGGTCACGGGCAGCCTCGAGTGAGGCAAGACGCGCCTCGAGATCGACGTATTCTTCAGTCACATCGCTTCCAGACATACTGCGGTAGATGACTTTGTGGGACATGCGCTCAACCGCAGTAATCACCGAGTCGAGTTTGTCGCTGGGGATTTTGAGCGAGGCGTAGATGACTGTGTCGGTATCGCTACCCGAGGCAGATGCGCTGAGGACATAGCCACCAGTTGCATCGACGAGTGCGCGAATCTCTTGATCGGTCTTTTGGACATCGTCGACTTCGATGGTCAGGCTAGCATCACGTACAATCAGACGTTCGCCGGGTGATAGTGGTGAGGCCACACCTGAAGCCGATGTGCCACCGCTGTTGGCGACGTCAGGCATTACGCCTTTGTCGTAACTGACTTCTTCGGTGTAGCCCATAGCCGGTTCGGCGGCTGGTGCTTCCATTGCGGCACTCATGCCGGCTTCATACGAATCCGAACTCGCACCACCACATGCCACCAATACAAACATCAGCAGGGCCAGTAGCGATATACGTCGCATATCATCTCTCCTTCGGTGCACAAATGCCACTCATCGTACCACAGAGGTTGACACCGTTCGTTATGTAGACGTGACAACGATAGCGTTTGTTCCATCACCACAAAAGGCTCATTTCTGGCTAGCGCTCACCCCATACTTCAACGTATAATACAAGCATTGGAGGATTAAACATGGCCACACAAGCGCTATACCGCCGCTACCGATCACAAACATTTACAGAACTTGTCGGTCAAGAGCATATTGTGCGCACACTCCGTAATGCCATCATTGACGGACGGATTGGTCATGCCTACCTCTTTACTGGTCCGCGTGGTGTCGGCAAAACTACCGTGGCCCGCTTGTTGGCCAAGGCCGTCAATTGCTTGGCGGCACCCCAAGAGCGCCCGTGTGGCCAATGCGCTATGTGCTCGGCAATTGCTGATGGCAGTGCCGTCGATGTGATTGAGATGGACGCCGCCTCGCACACGAGTGTCGATGACGCGCGCGAAATCATCGAGCGCGTGCAGTTTAGACCGGCGATTGGGCGCTTTAAGGTGTATATCATCGACGAAGTGCACATGCTCTCGACCGCTGCCTTTAACGCCTTGCTCAAAACGCTCGAAGAGCCACCTGACCACGCCATGTTTATTTTGGCGACGACCGAAATCCACAAAGTCCCCGCCACGATTTTGTCGCGCTGTCAACGCTATACTTTCAACCGGCACAACGTCGGCGACACGGTGTACCACCTGCATCAAATCGCCCAACACGAGGGTTTTACGATTGAGCCAGGCGTCGCCGAGGCGATTGCCCGCGCAGCCACGGGCAGTATGCGCGACGCGCTCAGCATTTTCGACCAACTGATGTCATACGGCGGTGGTCATATTAGCATGGCCCAAGTCCAAGGGTTGCTCGGGGTCACCTCAGCCCAAGAGGTGATTGGGCTGACCGAGGCGTTGTTGCGCAGTGACGTCGCAAGTGCCCTGCAAGTTGTGGCGCGTATCGCAGCCCAAGGCGCCGATATTCGACAATTTAGTCGTGATGTGGTGCAGCATTTGCGCCTCGTCATGCTCGTCAAAGCCGACCCCCAAGGCACTACCATCGAGGCCGCCGAAAGCGAAGCCGACGCCATTCGCGATCAAGCACAGCGCGCCAACTTGGCTGGATTGGTCTTTTGGTTGCGCCGTTTGAGTGAGCTCGATCAAGAGTTGCGCACGAGCCCCTATGGACAGTTGCCACTCGAGTTGGCTGTAGTCGAGGCAATAGCCGGGCCGCCGGCGAGTGCTGTGGTTGAGCAGGCCCCAGTTCCACAGGGGCGACCGATGCAACGCCCACCGGTACAGGCGCCACCCGCACAAACACAACCAGTGCAACCGATGCGGCAAGCACCACCTGTGGCACAAGCGGCCGTCGACCAGCTGCCACCACAGCCGGTGCGCCAAGCGCCGCCACCACCACAAGCCGTGGAGCAGACCCAAGCCATGCGCCAAGCACCGCCACGCAACGACACACCAGCACCAACCGTGCCACTTGGTGATCGGGCGCCACTCGGCGATATAACAGATCTAATTGAACGTTGGCCAGCGATTGTGCGTGATATTCGCGTCAAAAATCGCAACCTCGAGGCACTTATAAAGACTGGAATTAATCCGATTGACATCGAGGGCAACGTGGTCGTGCTCAAGGCCGATAATGAGTGGTTGCTCAAACGCATGCAAGAGCAAGCCAACATTGTACTCATTGAGCAGGTGCTTGAGCGATTTACGGGCACCAAATACCGAATTCGCTGTGTGGCCGATGCCCAACGGCGTGAGAGCGGGAGCGCCAAGCGTGAGCAAATGCGCGATACCTCAAATAATCCAATCGTCAAAGCCGCAATGAATGTCTTTGACGCCGATATTATCGGGATTGAAACGCCCGACCAAGGAGCAGAGTCATGAACCCACGTCAAATGCAACAAATGGCCATGCAGATGCAACGCCAGATGGCAAAGATCCAAGAAGAACTCAAAGAGACCGAGGTTGTCGGCAGCGCTGGGAGTTATGTCACCGTCACCGTGAATGGCCATAGCGAAGTGCTGTCGATTAAGATTGCCCCTGAGATTGTCGACCCCAACGACATCGACACCTTGCAAGATTTGGTCCTCACCGCCGTGCAAGATGCGACGAGCAAGGCCAAAGCCTTGTCTGAGTCACGCATGGGCGCCCTCACCGGTGGCATGAAGATTCCAGGATTGATGTAAGCCTATGAGCGATACCCCGCTCTTAATCGAGCCCGTCACGCGTCTGATCGAAGAACTCGGGCGCCTGCCGGGGATCGGCCCCAAAAGCGCCTCGCGATTGGCCTTTCATATTTTGCGGACGCCCGAGGCGCGGATTACCGCGCTCGCTGACGCCTTGATTGCGGCCAAGCAACAGGTGCGCCATTGCGCACGTTGTCACTACATCAGTGATCAAGAGCTGTGTGTGATTTGCCGCAATCCCAATCGCCAAGGACCGACGATTTGTGTCGTTGAAGAGCCACTCGATGCCCTTGCTATCGAACGCACCGGCATCTTTCGAGGGCGCTATCACGTGCTCCATGGGCGGATTGCACCGCTCGAAGGCATGGGCCGCGAGGATATCTATTTCGACGATTTGCTTGATCGTATCCGCAATGAGCAAATTAGCGAAGTCATCGTTGCCACCAACCCCAACCTTGAGGGGGAAGCGACTGCAGCCTACCTCCAACGTGAAATCGCACCGCTCGGCGCGCGTGTTACCCGCTTGGCCCGTGGGCTCCCCACCGGTGGTGACCTTGAATGGGCAGATGTGCACACGCTGACGTCAGCTCTCGAGGGTCGACGCGATTTGTAAGCGTACGTCGAGCATCGCATCAACAATATGCGCGCGAGCCCAAATGGGCTCGCGCGCAGGTGTCATGCACAAATGCGTACTACTCGCTGATATGGTCAAGTGATGGTATGGCAGAAATCCAGATTTGCCCAGCCGTAAAGTAGACTTCTTTGCCGTCAGCAGTATAGAAGTTGAGTTGGGCCTCTGCACTCGCCTTCTGCCATGTTATTTCGTCGCGACGACCATCATGATAAAAGTACCCCTTGCCACTGCCGATGATTTGCTGTTCGATACGTCCCTTCTCATCACCTTCGATGATAGCCTGTTTGACTTCGATTACAACCACATTCTGGGTAGAAAGCTGGGCACCTGAGACCTCATCGATGGCCGCATCACCTGAGCGCGTGCGGAAGTAATTGTTGCTCACCGGATCATAACTCCACCCCACCGGCTGATCAGCGTATTCAAAGTAGTAACTGAACGAGCTCGCCGGACCGCGCTGTTCAACACCCATCGGGAGCGCATACTGATAGCCAATATCCGTCCGACTAAAATTCGCATCAGTGCTTCCAAGCGCACGTAGTATCTTGCCGTTGGTATACAAATTATGTGGCGCAAAACGTGTGTCAGTTTCAACACGGAAAAAGTTCGCTTCACTGTCACCCCGTAACGCATCAACATTGATAATTGCCGGCGTACTTTCGGCCAAGGCTAGTCCGGTCGGTGAACCACCGGCGTGCAAGTAGTACGCACCAAAACCCATGGCCCATTGTACGTAATAATCACGTGCGCTACGTACAGGCCCAATCGGTCGCTCATCACCTGTCACATCACCAGGAAATACTGCCATGTAGCGCGTAATCCCATACTCAGCGAGCGCTTCAATGACAATCGATGCACGATTCAGCCCGGATTGAGGATAGGCATCAGGATGATTATCAACCATCATGGCAAATGGACGCATCGTAACTTGCCCACGCACCAGTGGAATCACATTTAAATCAGCAGGTAAGGTAATTGGCGTCGGACTCGGCACAACAGTTGGTTCCACAACCGCTGTAGGCATCGGTGTGGCGGTCGCTTGTGCGGGTTGCTCTGTCGGCACAACTTCGGCGGTGGGTACGGCTGCATCAGGACTGCTACACGCCACAACAAAGAAAGATATGAGGACAAGTACGGTGAAAAGACGATTAGAACTACGCACCATAAAACGTCAAACTCCTTTTCCTAACAATACATAGGTGCTTCTTCACTATCGATTGTAGCACAGCATACCCATATGGTTTGTATGATAGAATACTGAAACATTCGTTATAATAATGATTGCAGAGATACAAAACCCAAAAATAGTGTCAGATTTTATGCACAAAGGTCAACATCGCACCAAAGGATGGACATGCGCTACCAACGCGTCCGAATGCACGAACAACACGACCCGCGCTACCGTGCCTATCTAGCCGGTATTATGATGGGGCGCAATAACCACAAAGCCACGCGACCAGCCAGCAATCGATCGCTGTTTGGCGGTGAAGTCGAGATTATTCTGCGCCAGTGGCTTACCCAGTTCCATCCGCTAAGTGAACGCCGTTTTGTGGAGTATGATGAACGTAGCGGGCGTAACCTTGTGCGTAAATACCGTGAAATCGATGCGGTATACGAATATGGACCACGACAGGTGCATGTTTTTGAAATAAAAGCAACCAGTCAAGTCCGTAGTATAAATCGTGGGTTACGTCAACTCAACGAAACAACTGCTGTTCTGCAAAGCATTATGAGCACCATTCACAGCACCTTGTTACTCGTTGACACCGGCATCATCACCCCTGCCGAAGTCGCACTCATCATGGCAGAGCCAGACGCACCGTTCTATGCGCCAGTCACGCTCGATGACTTTGTGCGCGATCATCCACAAACGCCCATCATTACACCGGCAGAGTTCCAACCATATTCATCGACTACACAGGTGGTGCGCTTTGGCCTTGACGACATCGTCGCACTCGCCGGTGATGATGCCGCTGTGCTCCATCTCGACTGGAGCGACGAACTCGAAGAAGAGGATGAGCCGGTCGAGCCACCACCGAGCACAGCCTACCACTCACAGGATGAGCCCGACTCCACCGATGAGAGCCCACTCGCTGCTGCCATGCGCCGCGCCCTCGAACGCCCTGAGTAGTTAGTGTGTCAATCCGTCGATGCGCGGCTTTTGCCAACCCATCACGCCGTCAATCCACAACGCCACGCTGACCCAAGTCACAAACCCAATCAGACACAACACAAACAGACGACCGGCATACCCTTTGCGCCAAATCGGCATCAGAATCACCGCAAATCCAGTTGCGAGCAAGGGCGTCACCGTATACAAATAGCGCACCTGTGCTTGGGTAATCAGCTCAACCAACCAGAAGGTGACACCAACTCCGAACCATGCCCATGCAGGGCGTTTTATTGCCCATATCGCCGCACCAATCACAACTGGGCCGACCACAACTGGAATCGGTTGCCAAGCCACGGTGATGGCAGTAACCATACGTGGGATGACCTCGTTGAGATCAGG
This sequence comes from uncultured Klebsiella sp., assembly GCA_964469045.1. Classification (GTDB taxonomy): domain Bacteria; phylum Chloroflexota; class Chloroflexia; order Chloroflexales; family Roseiflexaceae; genus UBA965. The sequence continues at coordinate 85,219 of CAYXXK010000006.1, read as the reverse complement.
ATTGACCAAACTCTCGCCACTGCCGTTTGAAAGATTCTGCAAAAACGGCGCATACAGTGGCAAAAGAAACGGCACGAGCACAAGCACCGGCATCAATCGTCGCCACCATGGGCCCTGGCCAATATCGGGCTCAGACAAGCGCAAGAGGCCGTACCACAGCGCCGCCACCATCATCTCGCCGATATGCATAGTTGCCACAATCGTCAAAAAGAGCGCAGCCAGATAGGAGCCTCGTTGGTCACGCCGCACCGCCGCATATGCCACCAAAATCGTAAAAACGTGCGCGGTGATTTGTTGCATAAATGACCACCACAGCACCGCCGACGAAATTGGCCACAACAAGGTCAGCACGCCGGCAAACAACGCCGTACGCACCCCTAGTCCAGACCGGCGCACCAACAACCAGACCGCGATCCCCAACGCCGTCTCACTCGTGATAATCAAGGCATGCATAGCAAGATGGTGGCCGAGTAGGTTACTCAACATATCGGCCAAACGATAGTAGAGCGGCAAAATCACCGAGGTGCGTCGTCCGAACTCGTATGGATTGGCCGTCAGACTCCAGATACCCTCGCTAAACTGAAACACACGCCGCAAATGAATGGGATAATCGTGCCCGGCAAACAGCGGGTACATCACCCCCCAAAGCCGCAAGAGATACACAGCCCCGGTCACAGCCAACAATGCTGGAGGCACTCGTCGACGCCCAATCGCAACAATCACCGGGAGTATTGTGCTAACGAGTGCCAATCCACTCAGCCAATCGGCAGCATAGAGCGGATCAAGGCCGGCCAGACTTAATGTTATCAACGGCGCACTAATCGCACCAACCCACCACCATTGACGCCAGAGGAGCACAATCGCGACAATCAAGACTGTAGCCAACCACACAGCGCTCGTCACAACAATCAGCGGAATCGTTATCGTCGCAGTCGTCGCCGCAATCCCAATCGCACGCACACGCACACCAAGTAGACGTGCCTCTTGATCGGGCTGGAAACGTGGCGCATGCAGAGCGATTATCTGTTGGCCGTGCCATCCGGTATGCGCTAAAAGTAAGCGCACTGTGCGTGCCCCGGTGAGCGAGGTGGGCATATCCGCAATGCGCATCTTAACAGGCGCACCCGTATCAGCGAGTGCCACGGTCGCAATCGGCATCGCACTCATCTGCATACCTGACCAGACAATCGCCGCGTATGGCTGACTCCAACGATAGGCAGTGCCATCACTGGCTTGTTCGGGCGGGTAGAGGTTCCAAACCAATGGTGCAATGCGTGGGTTCGTGCTTTGGATTGTATGGTGTGCAGGCACGACGAGTGGGTAGGTGTATAACACACCTACCCACACAATGACGATGAGCGCCCATCCGAACCGTTGAGCAAGACGCCGCATACGACTCCATCCATCTACTTATTTGCGATCCGCGTACCCTGTCATCTCAAGATAGCCCACGCCGCTTACTGGTGCCCCTGCCATCTCACCCTGTATGCGCACGGCGCCCTCCCAGTAGCGCACGGTCACCTGCAACTCTTGGTCGGCGATGGCCGGCGTCACCGTCATCGTCAGGTCAAGTGGCGCTATCTGAATCTGCCAGGCAGCCGGGTAGATACCACCCGTGTGCGGACTTTGCCAGCTCCCCTGTGGCACAAACGCAATATCTGCGCTTTTGAGACGCACCACCTGGCCGTCGACGCCCCGATAAATCCCTGCACTATACGGGTCACTCGTACCGTCGGCACGCCGTAGATGATATATCATCATATCACTGCCATCGGCGAGGTGTAACGCAAACCAATCCCAGCCCTCTTGGTCGTCGGCGAGCGCACTCGTGCTCCACTCACGATCCATCCAGCTGTTCCCGGTGACGGTATAAACCTCGCCGGCAATCGTCATCTGCCCAGTCGTCGGCATGCGCGTCATCGAGTAGTAGTACGAGGCGTTGCCGGCACCGGCTGATTTTTGGCTAAGCCCTGCGTTACCTTGCAACAATGGTGGTTGACTGCTGTCGAGCGTCAAATCGAGGTCAATTTCACCCTCGCGTGCCACGAGGCGCATCGTTTGCACGGCTGGATCATCGCTCTGTACCTGCCAATCGTCAAGCCACACCCGAAAGGGCGCAGCCTTGGCGCCGGCTAGGCCGATTGCTTCACGACTAAAGCGTTCGTGCGCAAAAAAACGCTGGCCCGTCACATCTGTCACCGCCAAATGCCCCATGAAGGCCGCGTCGCTTCGCCACGCCGAGGTCGCTGGCGTATCATCGGTCGGGGGCACAATTGCAGAGCGAAACAAGGTAAACTGATAGCCCAATTCACGCCCATCGCTGGCCGTCAGATTGCCCGTAAAGTACCACCACTCTACTGCATATCCATCGTGTGGCCCATGATCAGCCGGAAAGGTAAATTCCCGCGGGTCAATCGCCTTCTTAAATCCACTCGTATCTGCCCGATTCATACCCTCAGCCACAGTCAATTGCGTCTGCAATGCTGGTGCAACAGGCGCCCCACAAGCCGTCAACAAGAGTATAAACACAATTGCAATCTGATATATCTTCATTGGATTATTCCTCACGCAAGGCCAACGCCGGCGCCACCCGAGAAATGCGCCAGGCTGGCACTATCCCAGCCAACAATGCCGCAATCACCGCTGTGATGAGCGCTTGGGCATAAATCGCCGGCTCAAAGGCGAACTGCAACGTCCAGCCGAATGAGATGCGGTTAATCACAAAGATTAGCGCCATGGCCATCGCTGTCCCCACCGGCATCGCCACCAGTCCGGCCACCACGCCCATCAGCCCCGTCTCGCTCAAGACCAGCTGCCACAACTGACGTGGATCGAGCCCAATCGCCCGCAACATGCCGAACTCGCGCAAGCGCTCGAGTTGCATCGCCGTCAAGGCCGCCAGAATCCCCACAAAGGCCACAATGGTCGCCAGCAGTTGCAACACGTTGGTAATCGCAAAGGTACGATCGAGAATCTCAATTGACGTCTCGCGCAAGGTGCGGTTTGAACGCACGTTCAACGCTTGACTGGGGAACTCCGCCCGCACCCGCTCAACCATTGCCTCGCTATCCACACCAGCATCAAGATAAACACCGAGCGACGAGACGTTTTGGTCATCATACAACTGCCAGTAACGCTCAATCGGCATCATCACTACACCTAGCTCGGTGCCGTAATCATAAAATATGCCTGCAATCGTCATCGGCACATCACCGCGGTCGGTTTGCATCACAAAGGTGTCACCCACGTGCAAATCGCGCTTGAGCGCCAACGGCTCCGAGATGATGATCTGATCGCGCGCAAAGGCCGGCCAGATTGTCGCTGGGTCACCCTCGGCCCAAATGAACGTTTCATAATCGGCAGGCGTCACGTCAAGGGCAATCTGCAACACCGGGGTTTGGTTGGTCGGAATCAATACGCTGCGGTAGCGCCGCACCCGCTCGACACCCTCAAGTGTCGCCACGCGCTCGGCCACACCGGCCGGCAACGGCGTATCAAGACGGTTGGCCGTAATCGACGGTGCCGAGACAAAGACATCTGCCCGGATTGTCGTACTCAGCCAGTCCACCACGGTCAACCGAAAACTCGCGACCATCAATCCCACCGCAATCGTCACCGCCACCGCAATCATCAAGGCGGCTACGGCCACGGCCGTGCGACTCAGCGAGGTCACCACGTCGCGCACCGCCATGCCGGCCACCAGCCCAAACAATCGGATTGCCACCGGGCGAATCAACTGCATCAGCCACACCGTACATATCGGCGTCACCATGGCGGCACCCAGTGTGAGCGCCAAGAGCCCTGCATAACTAAAGAAAATGTTGGGGCCGAGCCACATGATGAGCGCACCAAGCACAACCAGCATTGCGCCAGCCACGCCCAAAATCGGCACCATGCGTTGGGTTTGCTCTTCGTATGATGAGCGTCGCAACACCGTGCGCGGCGGCGTGCGCGCCGCCTCCCAGGTGGGGATGGCAAGCGCAACCAATGAGGCCAGCAGACCAAGGACTACACCCTTGAAAATCGGCCAGAACGACAGCTGAATTGTACTCACCGATACCACGTAATAGATGTCGTTGATTGTGCGCGACACTAGGCTTAACAACAGCTGTGCCAACCCAATGCCGATGCCCACGCCCAGTGCAGTACCCAAAATACCAATCACGGCCCCCTCGACCAGCATCAGGCGAGCAATCTCACCTTGCGAGACGCCCAAGCAGCGCAAGGTACCCAACAGTTGTCGGCGTTGCACCACCGCAAAGGTCATGGTGTTGTAAATCAAGAACATACCGACAACCAGCGCCAACAAACTCAAGGCGTTGAGGTTAATCTCGAATGACGCAGTCATCTCGGTGGTACTTTGGGCGCGTTGCTCGGGGGTAATCAGGCGGATTCCAGTGGGCAAACTCGCCTGCACCTCGGCACGTTGCGCCTCGTCGAGAATCAAGTCGATACGGTCAATACGCCCAATTTTGTTGAACCAGGTTTGGGCCACCGAGATGTCGGTAATCAGCAAATCGGTCAATGCCCGCTGGGTACTCGGGTCGCCCGGCTCAAGGATGCCTACCAACGTCATCTGCTGTGGTTGCCCAGCGATTTGCACGCTAAATTCTGCATTGAGTTGCAACCCTAATGCTTCTGCCGTGGTTTGACTCATCAAGACGGCGTTCGGCGCCGTCAGCAAGTTCACCAGACTACTACCCAACGCTCCGCCGCCCGGGGTCAACTCAGGTCTGAACGGTGCCTCGCTAAATGGATCAATGCCCAACACGGTCAACGTACGCGTCGGTGTAGTAATAGTCGTTGCAAAGCCCTCGACAACCGGTGCGCTCGTGCGAATCCCCTGCTCCACCCGCAACTGCGCAAAAAACGCCTCGTCAATGCCGTTCGGGCCGCCAATGAGTTGATCGGTGGCCCGCCCAGTGACGGTGGCTGTGGACAACAAAAACGCTCGGCGTGCGCTATCGTTAGCGATGTCGATCGCAATCACGACGGCCACGCCCATCGCCACGCCAATCAAGGCCAGTAAGGCTTGCCAAGGGCGTTGCAGTGGCCAGCGCAACGTGCTCTTCCACAAGACGCGCATCATGATATGCTCCCCGGTACATCATCGACAAGTTGACCTGCTTGAATGCGCACCACACGATCGGCGCTGGCCGCCACCTCGCGACTGTGGGTGACCATCAGCAGGGCGCGTCCACGCATGCCCGTCAGATTGGTCAGGAGTTGCAAAATTTGGTCGCCCGTATCACTATCGAGATTGCCGGTCGGCTCATCGGCCAAGACCAGCAGTGGGTCATGTACTAAGGCGCGCGCGACCGCCACTCGCTGTTGCTCGCCACCCGAGAGGCGATCCGGGGCGGTGTTGGCACGATCGGCCAAGCCGACCTCATCGAGCATAGCGAGGGCACGCTGTTGGGCAGGTGCGCCGACAATTCCGTTGAGTTCGAGTGGCAACAAGACGTTTTCGAGCACTGTCAAGGTCGGCACAAGATTGAAGAATTGAAAGACAAAGCCGATGGAAGTGCGGCGGAACTGGGTGCGTTGCGTCTCGTTGAGTGCGTTAATATCACGCCCTCCCACCAGCACATCGCCACTATTAGCGTAGTCAATACCACTGATAATGTTGAGCAGCGAGCTCTTTCCTGAGCCGCTTTTGCCCACCAGCGCTACACGTTCGCCTGCATTGATGTGCATGTTCACGCCATGTAAGACCTGTCGACGAATACTTCCTTCGTCGTACCACTTCGTGATGTTGTTGAGTTGAACGATAGCGTGCATGATATGACCTTCGATATTGCAGTTTCCACTCTTTTTCTTAAAAAAGCATACCATATTGCGAAATGTTTCACAGACCATGCAAGATGAGCATCTGCTCATAAACAGACGACGGCGCTGATTTGCATAGCAAATCAGCGCCGTCTGCGGTATCAATGCATGATTACCGAGTACGCACACCTGCCGGCGGTTGCACGCCAGGTCCATACAGCACAAAGTCATACCATGGTGCGTAGGTGGTTCGGTAATCATCCGATCGCAATACCGATCCATCCGCATTGAGGACGGTGCGTTTGTAACTCACACTCATACCTCCACGCCCATAGACAAGTTGGCGCGTCTGCCCATCCGCAAGGGTTGCATCATATTGCCATATTGGGGAGTATGGCTGGGTCACGTTGGTGATGTACGGGCCTTCATACTGCACCGTGCGACCATCAGCGATACCCCAGAACTCAATGGTCAGACGCTGTTGCTCAGGTACATTTCGCACCACCAACAACAACGGCCCTTGGGTATCATTGCGGAAGCGGAAGTCAGTTGTCGGTGCCATCACGGTTGCATCAAACCCCAATATATCCTCATACGTTGTCACAATGTACGTATGCGGGATGCGATTGGTAATCTCAAAGCCACCGTTCGACGCAGCGCGAAAGACCGTGGTGGATACTTGGCAAATCCCACCAGCGACAACGGTCACGAGTTCACCACCGTTAATGCCGTACCCTACCACAAAATCCGTATCAATGAAGTTACTACTCTCGAGGAACGAAAATTCTTGCCCTGGAGCCACAATCGTACCGTCGATCATTGCAGCCCCACGCGCAATATTGGTACGCTTTGACCATCCGGCACCTTTGTATGATGTCGTAGCAGATGCAATCCGCTCAAGACCAGGCATGGGTTGCGTGTATGCAGTCAGTTGTGTATCGGCATTTACGATGTCGCGGCCGAGCGCTGCCACACCAATCTGAAGCGCACCATCTATGACACGCGCTTCGAGTCGAACACGCTCAAAGTACTGCACTAAGATGATTTCGCCGTCCACCAATTGATAGAATTCTTCAGACAATGGATAGCCAAACATCGGCAAGCCGCCGTTTTCTTGCCAAAATGCCAGAAATTGCGCATGCACATTATGTTGTGTTACATGAAAGTACTGTCCGTCACCGGTTGCTGTTGTCGGCACGAAATGCGTAGCCGCACGCTCAGCCTCTGGTAGCGTCGCAATCATCTCCGCACCAAGACGTCCCAACATCACCCGATCTTGTTCGTCATGACCAATCGGCACTTCGAAACGGGCGCGCTCAAAATATTGCACACGCAAGCCATGCTCCGAAATCATCGGCGTCAATGGATTACCAAACAACGCATATCCACCATGCTCCTCATAAAAGAGGCGGAACGTACCGTGCAAGTACTGCCCGGTCTCTGCCACATACAACACACCGTTGCTTACGTTTGTCACTACATTTGCAGCGCGTACCGGCGGCAGCTGTCGTGGGTTTGCGCTCCCTGCAGTCAACAAACAGACTGCAATCAACACAAATACTATGCGTTTCATGGTTACCCTCTCCCCTGATTGGCCGCCTAAGCTATATCAAAAACCAACGACATGCGCCCGAGATGAAATATACTCCCCAAATGCAACGGTACGGGATTCTCTGGCCACACAACTTGACCACCGATACGACTCCCATTGCTGCTTTGCAAGTCTTGCAACCATACACATCCGTCTTTGACAAACAGCCGTGCATGCGTCCGCCCTACACCATACGTATACGCACCAGCTATCGATAAATCAAGCCCCACTGCAAACTGCCCGTGTGGGTCGTGGCGCCCGAGTGTGATATCATCTTGTTTAGGCAATAACCACGCATATCGGCCATCTGCACTTGACACGCGTAAGCCACCAATCGTTGTGAAGTCACGCCGCACCACGGCAAATCCATTTCCGCAATGTACGCACACAATCTGGTTGCCGGCTTCAATCCAGCCACATTCAAGACACGTTACCAACATATCGATTGACCTCTAAATCCTTTGTTGATTATACCCCAATTATTGGAAATTTTTTATGTTGTTTTGCGCAGTTTTACTGTTTATTTATACTACATTAAATAGTATTTTTACATTTATTTCGCATTCTAATGCAACAAAACACGCATTACTAAATAATTAACACAATTATTTTAGTTCGCAAACACACTGTAACATATCATCAATTGTAGTAGATTTTTTGCAATATATTTGCCATATATTACACAGACTAGCAACGGCATTTGTTATTGAGCAAGTCGGTGGCATATATGTGGATTATCGGCGTTTACGCATGGACATGATGATACATGAACGGTGCGCAGGGACTCACGCAGCGTTCATCAGCAATTGTCAAACATTCATCAAATGTGGTACATTTCGCATACACAATTCTCCATCGGCAGAAGGAAACATCGCTCATGGCAAAACCAATCATTGGGATCGCAAGTGCCCAGTATGCAAATAGCAGTTGGTCGCCGGTGCTTGTCGGGCATCGCAGACCGTACATTGATGCAATTTTAGCTGCTGGTGGTGTGCCCCTTTTACTCCCTCCTGTAGATGAGCGCAACCACGATGTGCTTGATGCATATTATGATTGCTTGGATGGTTTGTTACTGCCTGGGGGTGGCGATATTCAGCCACACCTATACGGTGCCGAGCAGCACCCCAAGACTGACAATATCGACCACATGCGTGACTACAGCGAGCTCTATCTTGCACGCAAAGCGGTACGTGAAGGAATGCCAATTTTGGGGATTTGCCGCGGACTTCAACTCCTCAACGTGGCGCTCGGTGGCACGCTCATCCAAGACATTCCTGATCTCACTGGTGGTAAGGCACACAACGAGTCAGCCACACAAGAGAATTGGCAACACATGGCACATCCCATGCGCTTAGCCGCAGATTCACAGCTAGCCCAACTGTTAGGCACCACCGAGATTGCCGTAAACTCGTTACACCATCAAGCGCTCGACCACATCGGCACTGGGTTACGTCCAGTGGCATGGTCAGATGATGGCATCATTGAGGCAGTGGAGGGCACCGGGGCAAACTTTATGGTAGCAGTGCAGTGCCATCCTGAGACGCTACGCGGTGAGGCGGATCCGCGTTGGCAGGCAATGTTTGATCGGTTTGTTGCACGTTGTCATCGTTAGGATTACCACCATGCAAATCATTACGCTCCCTGCTTTCCGTGCCGTAGGATTGCGCATACGTACGACTTCGTTTAGTAATGAGATTCCTGCCTTGTGGCAGCGTTTTATGCCATTCATGGATACAATAACATCGATCACCCCTGGGGTGTCGTATGGATTGATGGGTGAGCATCACACCGACGGGACATTCACGTACATGGCTGCATTAGCGGTTGATGCAGAGACCGTCGTCGATCACACACTTGCTACATGGCACGTACCTGCACAACGGTATGCCGTGTTTGCGGCTCAGCTAGATACCCTAGGCGAGACGTTTGGCAAGATTCATGGCGAGCTCATGCCCGCATCGGGACTCCAATACGGTCAAGGGCCATCGTTCGAGCATTATGGACCGGAGTTTGACACGCCGGCGCAGAAGCTCCATATTTATATTGCAGTTCAATAGGCACAAAGGAGTGACATCGTCATGGCGAAGCGACCAGTAATCGGCATCCCGTGTACTCATTCACAAGATGCGTGGGGAACCACGGCATACGGCAATTCACATACGTATCTCAAAGCCGTTGAGGCTGCCGGTGGAGTGCCGGTATTATTGCCGTTATCTGAGAGCAAAGAAGTACTCGAGGTATTGTATGGCACCATTGATGGGCTGTTATTAGCCGGTGGCGTCGATATTAATCCCCAGAGTTATGGGCACGAGCCACATCCACACCTTGGCACAACCAGCCCGTTACAAGATAGTTCCGAGATATATTTGACCCAGAAGGCCTTTGCCGACGGTAAGCCGGTGCTTGGCATTTGTCGTGGTCACCAGATGCTCAACGTAGCTCTCGGTGGTACGCTATATCAAGATATCCCGAGTGAGTTGCCTGCGTCACTCGACCATCGATTCTCTGAGCATGCCAAGGATGGATCGGTGTTGGCACACGAGATTCAAATCAACGAGGAGAGTTGGCTGGCCGAGGTGCTCGAGCAGACGGTCATCAAGACCAACAGCATGCACCATCAGGCCGTACGCGATGTTGCTCCTAGTTTGCGCGTGGTCGGTACCAGTAGCGATGGGATAGTCGAGGTCATCGAGTCAACGAGCGATCACTTTGCGGTAGGTATTCAGTCGCACCCTGAGGAATTATGGCACACCACTGAGCCACGCTGGCAACGACTATTTGTGTCGTTTGTTGACAAGGTCAAACAGTCGCAGTAATCGTTACCATGATGCGCTATGGCCGTTTGTGCGCTCGAAAGGTGTGTTATGGATATTCACATGAGACACGAGACCAATGCACCCATCATCACTCTCACCGGTGAACTGGCACAAACTGACCCACAAGCATTGCATAACTGTTTTGATGAGGTGCGCGCCAAACCAGGGTGTGACGTTATTCTTGACATTCAACTGGTTCACATCAATGCAGACATCGCAAATCTAGTAGGAATCATCATTCAAGAGGGATTACAAATCAGTCAAACGCATAAGCCAGATGGCACAGCCTGCCGAATGCTTGTGGTAACCAACGGCGACATGGATGAAGTATTAGAGCTTATTAACGCAAACAACATTCTCGAACGCACTGATTCGGTTGAGGGTGCTTTACAAGATCTGGCCCGTAACGCTCAATAACAGCTACAGCTCGCACACACCCAACACCCCCGGCACAGATGTGCCGGGGGTGTTGCATCTACCCTACCATACGGGCTTACTCAGCAAGTTGTGCAAGCACTGGACCAAGCTCTTCGACCGTAAATCCACCCTCGTAGCGTGCGGTAATGACACCTTGGGCATCAATCAAGAACATCCACGGCTCGGACATGAGCCCCCATGCATAGTAGGCATCCGAGACGCCGACCTTACGCTCCTCGTCGGTCAAACCACGTCCCTCACGCATTGCATCTTGGAAGATGGTGTTTTGTTGGGCAAATGAATCACCAAATGGATATCGATATATCTCTGTGTGAATAAACGTTACTTTATCGCCATATTGTTTTTGGAGCTCACGAAATACCGATAGGCTCGGCCCACACACAGCAGTACGGCAGAACCCAGGTGTAGCAAATAGGAGTGCAATGGGCTTCTGTTGGGTCAGCGCATCTGCGAGGCTTACTCGATAGAGCGCCGGGTCGACCTCAGTACTCGACACGAGGTACGCTGGATCTGTGACATTGTCGTTGGTTAATGTGGTCACGCTAATTGCGTTATCACCGACTTTGGGGGCAACCGCACGCTCAGCCACTGGAAGCTGCAACTTGGTCACACTCGGTTCTGTCATGCCATCAAGTAGGACAGAGACCTCGACACCCCAATTACCCGCAGTCGGGAAGGCAAAGTTGGCCACGTATACCGCAGCTGGCAATCCTTGACCGTAGTACGTTGCAGTAGCGCTACCAACTGCGACAGATTTGTCCACATCAAGATTGTAGAACTGCATCGTGATATTGGCAGCAGGATCGTTGATAGGCGAGCCATCACGGATAACCCCGATTGGCAGTCGGTTTGGGCCAACAACTGCTTCGGTAAAGGCAAACACAGGCGTCAACACATTCGACGTCGGTGACGAGGCAGGCATGGCGCATGCAGTGAACCACAATGCGCATGCCATCAAAAGGTATGTGAGCTGTTTCATGCTGTTAAGCCTACATCAACATTGGTTTGATATTGTCTGTTAGTGTACCACTGTTGGATAAGTTAGGCGTGAGAGATATCACAAACCACACCATACGCACTATGCATCGACAATTATTTGACCAGAACAGCATCAGCATCAACACACCCTATACACATTCGTACACATGAATGGTATAATGATGCTAATTATGGTCATTTGTGCGACCATAGTAGGAAGGGAGAATGCGCCATGGAAATCACTCACAAGCGCATGAATCGGGTCGATTTGGTCCAAATCTCGGGGCGGCTCGATGCCATGCAGGCACCTGCGCTCAAACAAAAAATCGAAGAGCTATTTGCTGAGGGGCGCTACCGTATTGTGTTGGATTTGAGTGCCCTTGAATACGTGGCGAGCCCAGGGTTGCGCGTCTTAATTGAGGCACGCAAGAAGGCACGTGACTGGAAAATCACGGACCTCGAGGGTGGCGACATCCGCTTGGCCGGGTTGCCAAGTCGCATTCGCGAGGTATTCGATCTGACCGGATTCACGTCGTTATTTGAGATTTATCCGAACGATACCGAAGCGGTTGGTTCGTTCTAACGTCTAGAGGGTTATTGCCATGCCAAGCGCTTCACTCACGGTTCCTGCACAGCTTGACTCACTCTCAGTGATTGGTGAGTTTGTAAATTCTGCAACTCGTCAAGCCAAAATGAGCGAACGCGAAGCATGGCAAGTCCAACTTGCCGTTGATGAGGCTGCCACCAATATCATCCAACACGCCTATCACGATCAACCCACCGGCAACATTCGCATCGAGTGGGCGATTAGTGGTGGTGAGTTGCGTGTCACGTTAATGGACAAAGGGCAGCCATTTGATCCGAGCAGTGTACCCGAGCCTGATATCACCTCTCCATTTGAGGGGCGTCAGGCTGGTGGCCTTGGCATTTATTTGATGCACAAAATGATGGATGAAGTGCACTATGTGTTTGATGCAAGTGGCAACACGCTCACCATGCGCAAACGATTTGCAGAGCCTGCAGTTGCTGACTTACAGCGCTTCAATTTGAATGGACGTCTTGATGCCCGTGGCACCGTATCAGCGATGACGCCGATTAACGCAGCCGTTGAGGCTGGGGCACGTATGATTTTAATTGACTTGACGCATGTCAGTTTTTTGAGTAGTAGTGGATTGCGCGCATTACTGTTAGTGCGCCGTGAAATAAACGAGCGCCAAGGTGTGCTCATGTTGTGCGGTCTGCAACCACAGGTCGAAGAAGTGTTTGCGATGACTGGCTTTTCACAGGTGTTTGAGATTTTTCGGACAACGAGCGATGCACTGAATGCATTAAGTGCACGGAGCGACAACTAGCAATTAGTCGTTCGTGGTCATATCCTATCTCCGTCACCATATGACGTGAGATGCAGCGTTCATTTGTTCTTTCTTTCCACCGATTCGTTGAGTGTATGTGAGGCTGATAGTGAAGCGTGAGCACTGGCTCATTGGCTACAGTATCGGTGTCGGTTTGCCAGGTTGGATCTGGTTGGTGTGGTATAGCCATATGCCAACCATGCCAATATGGCACATCGCCGCTATTTTGATACTTGCGCTCTGCATTGAGAGTGCAGGGTATCGTGTGCCTCCGTCTGGCATGTACTCACTGGCGGGTATCGTCGTTTTGAGTGTAGCGTTGATTGGACAACCCTGGGTAGCAATGCTTATTGTTGCTGTCAACGTCCTTATTGTAGAGGGAATACTGCTATTCATCGATCGACGCACGCTGAGTTTTGATAATTCGATTACTCGTCTTTGGGCACAATCCGGTGTGCGCATTAGTGCAGTAGCCGTAGGTGCATGGCTTGCCACACTGATACCCGGGGTGATGGGTGTTATTCTGCAGATTGCCGTCTACCCGCTCATTATCATTATGGGGCTGTGGGTTCATATCCGCATTCAGCATGATATAAACGATCTGTCAGAATGGTGGCAGCACTCAGCAAAATCCATCACCATCACCGAAATCATCCCGCTACCGATTGCCTTACTCGGAGCCGTCACCTATACGACGCTGGGCATTTGGTATTTTTTGTTGCTATGTGTGGCGTTGTTCGGCACCAGTGTCGTGATACGCCAGATCGCAACCAAATTGCAGAATCAACGGGCATTGGCGAACGAGCTCTCGATGTTAAATGCCACGAGTCGCGCTATTATTTACTCCGAGCTCGATGTGGATGCATTGTGCGAGTTGATTTATCGAGAGGCAGGCAATGTCCTCGATACGTCGTCGTTCCATCTCGGTATTTTTGAGCCAAACAGCGATCGATACACGCTCAAAGTACGGATTCAAGACAAACAGCGACTCGAGCCGTTGACAGTTGATTTGCCATCAGGCGATGGCATGATCGGCTGGATGCGCCAGACTGGCCGATCATTGCTGGTGTCCGACTTCGTCAAAGAGATGCCTATCTTACCAGCCCGCCCCCGGTATCAGAGTGCGAACCCGCCGCGTTCAGGCGTCTATGTACCACTGATTAGCGGAGATACCGTCATCGGTAGCATATCGGTACAGAGCCCACGCATCAATGCATTTAGTTCGGATGATTTGCGTCGATTACGGCAGATTGCCGAGCAGGCAGCCGTAGCCATCAACAAAGCACGCACCTTTCACGAGGCACGTGAACGGGCCAAACAATTACAAGCCATCCAAGACGTCGCAGCTCATTTATCGGTGATGCTCGAACCCGACGAGCTCTTGCCTGAGGTCACTCGCCTGATTCGTGAGCACTTCGGCTATCATCCGGTGCATCTGATTACACTCGACGAAGAGGATCGTTTGTTCTTTCGTGCAAGTACGAGTGATGCGATGGGCGGAATCCGCATTCGCACCATTCTGCGTCAGTCCGACAAGGGAATTATCAGTACCGTTGCCAACACAGGACATTCGTTGTTGGTAAATGATGTGCACAATGATCCACGGTACGTGGAAGACGATCCAAACACACGAAGTGAGCTGGCAGTTCCCATACGCTTTGCCGATCGCACCATTGGGGTGCTTGATGTACAAAGTAGCGAGTCATGGCGCTTTCAGGATACGGACATGTTTGTCATGCAAACATTAGCCGACCAGGTTGCACTTGCACTCGAACGCGCACGTGCGTTTAGTGCCCAACGCGCTGAAGCACAACGCCTCAATGTGTTGCTGCAGGCTGCTGACATGCTGAATCGGCCCGTACCACTCGATGAACTACTCAATACGGCAGTCCAATTACCGCTGCAACTGCTCGGTTGCCGCCGCTGTTGCTATTTGAGTTGGCACGACCAACACATGGTCATCGAGGCAATAGCAGGACTCGATAGTGCCACCAGTAGTCTGTTGATAGGGAGCGAAATCGATGCAACGGCATTCACGATTACCGACCACTCTACACATACCGTGCAGTTACAACAACTCCCACCGCATCTTGCAAGTATCTTGCCACCATTTGCAAATCAACAAGTCTTAGTGTTGATTGCACGCGGACGAAGTAGCATACCCGGGATTCTTGTGGCCGATTACCCGATGGAGAGTCGGCCATACGGCGATCGCGAACAACAGATGTTTAGTGGGTTGGCAGGCCAAATCGGCAGTGCCATCGAGAATGCATTACTCGAACTCGATGCAGACAATGCCGCACGTCTCGAAGATGAGTTACGACTCGCACGTGATATTCAGAATTCACTGTTGCCTGACACCGCACCACACCTCGCTGGTTGGCATGTCAACGCATTATGGCAAGCAGCGCGTGTTATTGGCGGAGATTTCTATGATTACTGGCCACTGACTGGAAGTCAAGGTCAGAAGCAGTTTGGGTTCGTTATTGCAGATGTCAGCGACAAAGGGATGGCGGCGGCTTTATTCATGGCGCTATCGCGCAGTCTTGTGCGTGCAGCTGCATTGGATGGGTCTGACCCTGCAGTGGCCTTGATGCGTGCCAACCGCTGGATTACACGCGATTCCGAGTCAGGGATGTTCGTGACTATCTTTTATGGCATTCTTGATATTGAACATGGCACACTATGTTATACGTGTGCCGGTCATAATCCGCCACTGTTAATGCGCGCAGATGGGAGTAGCCAGGAGCTTTCAACTCCCGGGATTGCCCTCGGTATTATCGATAATATTACGCTCACGAGTAGCATGGTGACGATAAACCCAGGTGATACATTGGTGTGCTATACAGATGGTGTGACTGAATCATTTGATGATGCAGATCAGCAATACGGTGTAACGCGACTCAAACATGTCATACAACGCACAATGCCTCACCCAAGCGCGTCAATCGTGACCGCAATTGCCGATGATGTGGCTGCGTTTAGCGAAGGGCGTATTTATGACGACGTCACTCTGCTCGTCATCCAACGGCAGTAAGCCTCTATCCTCCCACGTCAATTTGGTTGTATGATAAAGCGACGCACATCGGGGCGTCGCTTTTGGATGGAGAGGGGTCATCGTACATGTTGAAGTTCTTGCAGCCGTCACGCACCATTCCACATACCACGTGGACTGCATCATCACGTTGGGACATGTCGTTGGTACGTTTGCTGATTTTGGTGTTCGGGCTGTTTTTATTTGGCATTGGAGAATCACTCTACATTCAATCAAATCTCGGCAACTCACCATGGGCAGTATTTGCTGATGGTGTTGCCAAATTGACAGGCACAACCATTGCATGGAGCACATTTGCTATTAGCTGTGCGGTCGTATTGCTCTGGATTCCACTTAAAGAAAAATACGGCATCGGCCCCATCGCCAACACCATCGTTGTGCCATGGGCAATGAATGTCGGCCTAACATTTATCCCGCGCCAAGAATCAATCATCAACGGAGCGCTATTTTTGCTTATTGGGATTGCCTGTGTAGGACTCGGGTCGGCAATCTACATCACCTGCGGGCTCGGCGCTGGTCCACGCCAAGGCATGATGACTGCCCTGCATCGCATTACCGGCATTCGCGTAGCGCGCATTACCACCAGCATCGAGGTGGTTGTCTTTACACTCGGAGTGTTGATGGGTGGCAAATACGGCATCGGTACGCTCGTATTCGCATTATGTATTGGACCAGCTGTTGCAATCGGGTTTAATATGATGCGTGAAATCGGCGGGACACAACGCAATGAATCCCACACCTGACACCTATTGGCGCACCCTCGGCCTTGCAGCTCCAGCCCGACGAGCCCTAGTGGGAGCCGGCATCACACAGCTCCAAGACCTCACACATTGGCGAGCCGTCGATCTCGCACAACTTCACGGCATTGGCGACCACGCCATGACTCGGCTGCGTCACGCATTAGCTGATACACATGCATCATTCGCTGACGAAAACATGCCACCGACGAACGCAGTGCCACACCCTAAACCTCAGGCGCCCAGCCAGTAAAACGCGTTGGCACACATAGATTGATGCGCCAGACACACGATGCACACAAAACCCGCAGGCGCAATAGCACCTGCGGGTGAAGCACACCGGTACTCGTTATGCTTTGACAAGATACTTGCGGCCATTACCACGCGGACGGCTACCAGATCCAATGGCAGATAACATTTGCCCAAGTTGCTCGACGCTCACCAAATTATGGATTGGCACAAAATCGTCCACGTACGGCAAGGCCGCCTGCATTCCTTGAGTCAGCGGCTGATAACGCGCATTACCAAGCAACGGATTCAGCCAAATCAAGCGATGACACGAGCGTTGCAGCCGTGCCATCTCATGTGACAACAACGTCGGATCGCCACGATCCCAGCCGTCACTGATAATCAGTACTACAGGTCCGCGCGACAACACACGCCGCGACCAACGGACGTTGAACTCGCGGATGGTGTTGCCGATGCGCGTCCCACCCGACCAGTCAAGTACTTGTTTGCTGACAAGTGCGACCGCGTCATCAACGTCTTTGGAGCGCAACAAGCGGGTAATGCGCGTCAGACGCGTCCCAAATACAAACGTCTCGACGTGACCCAAACCGTCGCTCAAAGTATGCACGAAGTGAAGTAACATACGGCTATAGCGATCCATGGATCCACTGATGTCACACAACACCACCAACGGCCGGCGGCGCATGCGCGCACGCTTGTAGGCCAGATAGACCGGTTCGCCGGCGAACCGCAATGTCGTGCGCATCATGCGCCGCATATCGACACGCCCACGGCGTTTGCTGACTTGTTGGCGACGTGTCCGGCGCATTGCAGGGCGCCAGCCCATGCGGCGCATCATATCGCGCGCTTGTTGGACCTCTTCGTAGCTAAATGAGCCAAAATCGCGCGTGCGCAGCGTCTCACTGGCGCTATAGGCGAGGGTGACGCCTACTTTGTGCTCTTCAACATCCTCGTTGTCATCTTGATTGGGCGACTCGGTCGGTGCTGGTTTGCGTCGTGGAATGCGCAATGGTCGTTGCGGCACTTTGATAATCGGGATGGCCAACTGCGCCGGGTCAAACTCAGCAAGGCGCCGAAAATAAAACGCAAACGCTGTCTCAAATAACGGTAAATCTTCAGGCTTGCAAATCAACGTACAACGGGCCGCATCGTGCAACGCCTCGCGATCGGTGAGCCCGACAAATGTCAGTGCCCGCCCAAAATCAATCAGTTGCCCGCTACCGACCTTGATGCCCATGCTCCGGAGTAGATGCACAAACCCAACGATATGTTCGCTGATGTGCGCTTGGGTCATAGTGCGCTCACCCGCGCCATGATAGCCTTGACCGCATCACCACGCACTTGTTGCAAGTCATCCTGATACTTCAAGATAGCACCGAGCGTGTCATCGACCGTCTCGAGCGTCAAGGCAGTCGTGTTGAGCGCCGCCAAGGCATTGGCCCAATCGATAGTCTCGGCTACACCGGGGATTTTGAAGAGGTCCAGCCGCCGCAACTCTTGAACAAACAACACAATCTGACGCGCCAAGGTGTCGTTGATGTGGGGCACGCGGGCGGCCAGGATTTTGAGCTCTTTGTCAAGCGTTGGGTAATCAACCCAGTGGAACAAACAGCGGCGCTTGAGTGCATCATGCACCTCACGCGTACGATTGCTGGTGATAATCACAATCGGCGGGTGGGTGGCTTTGATGGTGCCCAGTTCGGGAATGGTGATTTGCCAGTCGGAGAGCAACTCAAGCAAAAACGCCTCGAACTCCTCGTCGGCGCGATCCAACTCGTCAATTAACAACACTGGCGCCTGTGTATGACTCGCATCGATGGCGTGGAGTAAGGGACGTTGAATCAAGAACTCACGGGTGAAGATGTCGCTATTTGCTTGCCCACCACTGGTCTCGGCAAGGCGGATTTGCAAAAGTTGACGCGGGTAGTTCCACTCATAAATCGCCGTTGAAGCATCAAGACCTTCGTAGCATTGCAAGCGAATGAGTTGCGTGCCGAGCAAGGCTGTGAGTGTTTTGGCGATTTCGGTTTTGCCGACACCTGCTTCGCCCTCAAGTAACAACGGCTTGTTCAGTTTGAGTGCCAGAAAGAGCGCCGTCGTAAGTGGGCGATCGGCAATATAGTTACGGCTCGCAAGTGCGTGCTGTAGATCATCAATGTGGTCAAATCGCATATATGCTCCTTATCACCATAGGGGTTATTTGTGAGTATTGTAACACTTTCATCTTGACGAGCACAGACCACCCCAAAATATGCGTCACACATACACACTCTCGCTATATAATATGAGTAAAGCGTTGTAATCGGGAGTGCTTGTGTTCGCACAGTTACGCAAACGAATTTTATTCTCCGTGGTAATTGGGGTTGTGGTCATCGCACTCCTTGGACTTTTCAGCGATCTCGGTCAGGTTGGCGAGAGTTTTAGCACATTTGCCTGGCACACTGTTCCAGCCATTTTAGGCTTTACCGTGCTCAATTATGTCTTACGTTGGTTCAAATGGGATATCTATCTGCGTCATATTAACGCTGGGCACGGTATAAGTCGTGGTGACAGTGCGTTGTTGTTTACGGCAGGCATGGTTATGGCCGTGACTCCTGGCAAAGTCGGTGAGGTGCTCAAATCATACCTGCTCCGTCGCATCAATCAGACGCCAGTCAGCACCTCGGCGCCGATTGTGATTGCCGAGCGCATGACCGATGGCATCGCCATGTTGTTGTTGATGGGCGTCGGTTTGACGCTCTATCCGCCAGCCGCACCGTTATTTTGGGTACTCGTTGGCGCTACGATTATTGGAATTGGGTTGCTTCAGTCGACGCGCTTTGTTGGTTGGGTACTCGGGTTTATTGCGCATACCAAGTTTGCGCAGCCACTTGAGAACGCCTATCAGTCAAGCCGGAGCCTGCTCAGCTGGCGTATGCTCGGTGGGGCCACGTTGATTAGTGTGGTATCGTGGTTTTTTGAGTGTATTGCGTTTGTGTACGTCCTTGAGGGGCTCGGGATTGCACCAACGTGGTTGGTATTACAACAGAGTACGTTTATTTTTGCGGCATCAACGTTATTCGGCTTGGTATCGCTCTTACCGGGAGGGCTCGGTGTCTCCGAGGCCTCCTCAACCGGGCTCTTGGTGTGGATGGTTCCCATGAGCACCGCAACAGCAGCAGCAGCCACCATGCTGATTCGGTTTGGTACATTATGGTTTGGTGTGTTGTTGGGGGTTATCGCCTTGGCTTGGTTCAATCAGCGCTACCCGCTCAACAACGAAGGAGAAGATGCATGATTCGCTGGCTCGTACGGCTTGTAGTACTCAGTGCAGTGTGGGTCCTTGCCGGGTGTAGCACGGCACCATTACTGAGCAACGTCAGTCTTTCGGCAGAAACGCTCAGTCCTACCGGTGCCGGTGAATCGGTAACGTTGAACTACAGCATCGGCCAACCAGCACAGGTCAGTGTCCAGCTGATTGATGCGCAAGGTGTTGCCTACATGATTCGCGATCGCGTCGTGCGCAATGCATCAAGTGATGCCTATCAGTTGCGCATCGACGGTACAGCCCCTACTGGCGACGCAGTATTGTTACAACGCGCGCTCCCAAGTGGTACATACACAGTAGCCATTGAGGCAGTGGGCACTGATGGCACCATTGCCAAAGAGAACATCTCGTTGACCATTCAAAGTGCAGATACACCACCACCAATGATCGAGAATTTGCTCTCGTTCCCCACCACGATTTCGCCAAATGCCGATGGGCGTGACGATGTGACTGAGATTACCTACCAACTGCCAGTCACGGCCACTGTTGACATCAGCATTGCCACCCCAGACGGGCGAATATTACCGTTTGTGACCGGCGAAATCGCAGAGCCCAAAGTCCATCGTCAAGTGTGGAATGGCAAGACGACTGATGGGCAGATTTTGGCAAACGGCGTCTACACCTATACTATTCGTGCAGCCGACGAATACGGCAACATCGTCGAGAAGCAGGATCGCATTGAGATTATCAGTAGTGGGCAGCCACAAGCGACGATTACCTACAGTTATATGGCCCCACAGTCGATTATGCTTGGTGATGTTATCACGGTCACCATGCGCGTCAAAAATACCGGCACCGTGCCGATTCGTACATATGGGCCAGCCTCTGGGTATGAATACACAACCAATGACGTTTTTTCGTCGATTGAAGACGGCAAATACACCGCAAAAGCGGGAGGTTTCTGGCGCATTGGTGTAGACTGGGATGCAAATTCAGGCGGCGCATCCAAGCGCTATCCCTACCGCTGGGCGATTACCCCGCGCCCACCAGCTGAATGGAAGATTCCATTTGTCGAAGATGAGTTTTTGCCCGGCGAGGAGTGCGAGATTATCGGTATCATCAAAATCGACCAACAAGAGAACAAAATGGGCTTCTATGTTGGGTTGATTCAAGACGGTGTCGGATTCTTCCAAGACAAAACGGGACGCACGATTATCAGGGTCGGGTTCTAATAGGTCTTGGTGGTATAGCGTATAATAAAACCAATCCCTATGCCTGCCGAGGAGGTATCACATGCGTCTGAGTGAAGACAAAATCTTCCGCATTGCCGAACGACTCCACGACGAATTAGCCGAACGCGGGTTGTTGATCTACAAAGACCCAGCCGGAAGCAAGGCGTATGCGGCACGCGCACAACGTATCAAAGCCATTGTTGACTTTATCACGGCCGATCTCAAAATCGAAGATGAAATTGATATCGAAGTTGAAAAAGTACTCGAAACCTACCAGCGATCGTTGCGCCCTACTGAACGTGACGTGTTGCGACGCAAGCACAAAGAAGAGATTGCGCGCCGCCGCAACTATGAACTCTAGCAATCCTGTAACGGAATTGGTTGTCCTATGAGCGATGTGCGCATTGTGTTGCTGGGTACACCACAACTCATTCGTGCAGATGGCACGGCTATTCAACTACGGCGACGCCCACGACTCTTGCTGTATTACCTCGCAGCGCAACTCGAGCCGGTGAGTCGTGAGCGATGTGTACAGCTCTTCTGGCCAGATGATGATGCCGATGCAGCGCGGCAGCTTCTCCGCACTGCACTACACCAAATCAAAGTCGCCTGTGGCGACATCGTCCACAGCGATCATCAACAACTCCGATTACTGGACAGCGTCGATGTTGATATCCGACGCCTTAACGCGGTGAAAGCCGGCGATAAGAGTCTTGATAGTATTGCAGACAATCCGCCCGGATTGTTTTGTGCCGATATTAACCTTGGTGACGTCAGCGCACTCGACGGCTGGTTAGATCGCGAGCGGCACCGTTGGCAACGCCGATTAGCTGACTTACTCTTTCAGCACGCCCAATACCACAATGAACGCGGCGCATTGCCAACTGCCCAAAAAAGCATCACTGTAGCACTACAGTATGAGCCACTACGCGAAGAAATCGTTCAGCTCGCCATGCAAATCGCCTATCGTAGTCAGGACCGTGCAGGAGCAATTGCGCTCTATGAGCACCTGAATCATGCACTCGACGATCAACTCGGTGTGCCTCCTATGCCGGCCACTACCGAGCTCTATGATGCGATTGTGACAGATCGCTATGCGCCAACAAGTACGGTCAGTACACCACAACCTGTTGTCACGCATCAACCATTTGTGGGCCGCAACGCCGAACTTACCCAGTTGCATGGAGCATCATGGGATGGTCGATTACTTGTGATTAGCGGCGATGCTGGCATCGGCAAAACACGCCTCGCTCATGAATTTTTACGCCGGAGCAATGCGGTCATCATCCATGCGGCAGCCTTTGATGGCGACCAACTCCTCCCCTATCAAGTGTTGATTCATGCCTTACGCACACATCTCCAAACAACGAGTGGGCAACACGCCCAACCATATACATTGTTAGCCCCTGTCTGGCAACGTGAATTACGTCGCCTCTGGCCCGAGCTCCCCGGTGGTGAGCCCGAGCCACTCAATAACGATAGCGGTGAATCACGACTACCTGAGGCAATCGCCCTGTTGCTCCAACAAATTGGGCAACAACAGCGTGTGGCACTCTTTTTGGATGATGCACAATGGCTCGATGATGCCACATTGCGGGTTATCTTGGCTTTGTTACGCCGTGGTCTTACATGTCCATGGATTGTGCTCTTGACCATGCGTCCTGGCACTCAATCTCTTGGCGTTCAACGCATGTTGAGTCATGCTAGCCGTCAAAATCGCTTGACCCATATCGAACTATCGCCACTCAACGATACCGAAAGTATTGAGCTTGCGCGCTTATACCAGCTCAATGCAACTCCTCATGTGATTACCAAAGCTGAGGGTAATCCGTTTATGCTGGTTGAACTCTTGCGCTATCACGATCAAACCGATGAACGCCTCCCTGCTGCTATCCGCGATTTGATTGCAACTCGCGTGCACAGCCTATCCCCAGCAGCCCGTCGTCTTATCGATGCCGCAGCAATTGGCGGGCGTGATTTTGAGGTGGCTGCGAGCACAAGTCTTGCCGAGCTGAGTGAACGCGAAGCCGCTGACGCGCTTGATGAGCTAAGTCACCATGGATTTATCCGCTTAATCGATGCGCACCGTGGACGGTTTGATCATCCACTAACTGTTGAAAGCATTTTGGCTTTGATTGGTCCAGCACGAATTCATCATCTGCATCGCACCTTGGCGTTCCAGTTGAGCCAACAGGCCGTACCGCCGCACGCCCAGATTGTGCGCCACTATCAGGCAGCTGGTGATTGCGCTGCTGCAGCCCCACATGCACTCGCTGCCGCCCGTCATGCGATTCAACTCGGTGCCTGGAGCGAAGCTGAGTATTACATGCGCCTTGTAATCGACTCATCGCCAGCCGATCAACAGGCCGTTTATTGGCTCGAACTGGGCGAAGTACTCTTTTTGGCTGGTAGTTTGGTGGACGCGAGTGAAGCGTTACGCCACGCAATCGTCAACGATGAAAGTATTGATGGCCGTATAGCTGATTCCGCACGCATCGCACTCGCACGAAGCTATATCCCTCAAGCGCGCTATGACGAGGCCATTATGTTGTGTGAGCCGTTACTCGACCACCCGCACCAATCAATTGCAATGCATGCAGCGTTTGTTTGTGGCACCGCACACTCACTACTCGGCGTCGATTTGGCGATGGCCCGCAACTATCTTGAGCGCGCCGAACGCGTCAGTCACTCGGTTGAAGATAACGACATCCTGCCACGTATTTACTTTGAACAAGGTGGTATTTTGGCCCAACAAGGCGATATTCCAGCAGCCATCGGGCGCTACCACGCTGCCCTTTCGGCAGCCAGTATCTCGCACACGCAATCGAGTCGCACATGGCAAATTTTGGCACACAATAACTTGGCCTACCACATCCACCTGCTCGGTAATTATGATGAAGCTACGCGCCATGCCCGTCTCGGATTACGCATGGCTCAACGCAGTGGTGTCCGCATGGCCCAGAGCTATTTGTACTCAACCATGGGCGAGATTGCACTAGCCCAAGGCGACCTCGATAGTGCAGAGCGACATTTTTATGAGGGGCTCGATATCGCCGAACGCTACGGTATGCTTGAGCGAATCGCAGGCATCGAAGCAAACATCGGGTTGGTTGCACGTGCGCGCGAAGATATCGACGATGCGATTCGCCATTTGACACAGGCCATGATCAAGGCCGATGCCCTCGGTGTGCATCACCTCGCAGCCCAAATTCGCATCTGGTTGGCGCCACTCCTGAATGATATCGAAACCGCACAGCGACTTGCCGAAGCCACCGTTTTGGCGAACAACGGCGAGCGTCAACTGTTGATTACACAAATCAACGCCATCAAACGCATGCGTCACTTACCCAGTGAAATCAGCGAGGAGCATTGAAACAATCATCATCAAGACCAATACTGCAATCATTATGCGTGAAACATTTTTGTTCATCTAAAACCTCTTTTGATAGCGGTCGTTCTCAACGATTAATACCCGCACTTTATGTTTACGTTCAGGCCGAGCGAATATCTAATTCGTCTCGATGCGTATAAATCACCCACAATGTAATGCTGTGCAGTACCGCAATCGCTAGGTTGCTCAAAACAATCGGGTTAGAGAGCCCCACCGTATACAACGTAGTCAACTTATAAATCACCTGTGTCGCAAGCAATGGCACCACAAAGACTGGGATCGGTCGGACCAGTAAACCAAGTGACAACACAAGGAGCGCAAAGTACATCGCCGCGAGAATGCCCCGCGATTCGGTAAATTCACCCCACGCCCTATCAATGATTGGTGACCCAACGAACATGCCGAATACAATGGGGATTAACACAACAATGTTGACGATAAGCGATGCACGAATAAGGGTTTTCATCGGTAGCTCCAGAACACATAACAGCATTTACGCCGCCACAATCGACTCTTCCCTAGTATACAATCCCGTGCAGACAATATCCAAAGCAGGCAGCGCGTACGCTGCCCCCAGCCCCATCACACCCACATATGCCATGAGGATTGCACGGTCACCACCCATATCAGTTTGATGCATCAACACCTCATCATGGTGACCACGCAATGACGAGGGCTGGAGTATCGGCGTCACCCATGGGCATGGGCGTGTGAACGCGCTGCTAGCAACAACAGTGGGCGCCCTGTCGGACGCCATTACGTGCCAACAGCCCCGACACCGTCACACGCGTGCTGCATGGATGGCAGAGGGGCGCACAGCAGTGCGCCCCTCTCGCAGATAAACCCACACGTGTAAGACTGCCCCTATGATATACATGGCGTCATACGTCAGCAGGACATTAACGTATGAAATGCCCTATACCACACCGGTATGCCATCATATGCACATCAGTGTCATCACAGTTTATGGCCGCGGTTTTTTGGTGGGCACGTGTGGCTTATGCGTCGGTTTCGGCTTGTGTGTTTTTGTTGGCACCCGCGTTGTCGTTGCTGTGCGCGTATATGTGCGACTTGCCGTTGCGGTCATCCTCGGCGTCCAGGTCAGCACAGGCGTTGCACTCGCAATCGGTGTTTCATTTGAATCAGTTGTTGCCGTTGGCACGCTTGTGACTACTTCAGTGGCTGTCGCCGTTGGTACGGCGGTAGACGTTGCTGTTGGTACAGCGGTAGATGTTGCTGTTGGTACGGCGGTAGACGTTGCTGTTGGTACAGCGGTAGATGTTGCTGTTGGTACGGTATCATTCGTAGCTTGGCGTACTGCTGCATCGACCTGTATACGTGGAATCACCAGATTAGTGCTGGCACGCGTATCTGTGATAGGAACACCACTCCTAGTCAACCACCCAAGCACTTGTGATACCGATGCCGACGGCACAACACTTTTCATCAGCGCCCATGCCCCTGCCACATGTGGTGTGGCCATTGAGGTACCTGCATATGCTGCGTATCCACCACTTGGATACGCAACAGATGACACGACCCAATACCCAGGAGCAAGCATGTCGAGCAGTCGATCGCCTTGAGGATTAACTACATTATTACTTGGGAGTGGGGCATTCGAGAACGAAGCCACAACATCGGGAGTCAGTCCGTTTTTGGCAAGTGTACTCGCCCCCACAGCGATGGCAGACGAGATACATGCCGGTGCCGAGATCCCATCAGTGTATCCATTATTGCCACTCGCAATCACTGTAGCAACGCCGATAGAGCGCAATTGATCGACATAGTACTTGAGGCCGTTCGAGTCACACGCAGTAGCTGATCTGCCACCACCGAGACTCATATTCACTGACGCCAACGTCTGCCAGTTCGTCGTAGCAGCGTTTCGATACAACCAATCAAGGGCCGCTATTTGGTCAGAGGTATACGACATGACACAGTCACTCGTACCACCGCACACACTTGCCGGAAAGCGCGAAAAAACCTGCACCGCAATGATATGCGCATCTGGTGCAATACCAGACATTGATTGACCAGCAACAGTCACACGATTACCAGCAATAGTTCCTGCTACATGCGTTCCATGACTACATCCTGCAACGCTTTCTGGGCACGGCAAGGCGCTATCAACAGCGACTGAGCTATTAACACCACCAGGGCACAGCGATGTACTCCCGTAGTAGCTGTTCGCCGTCGAAAAACACGCCTCACTGACCACTTGCCCACTTAAAAAAGGATGGTTTTTTGCGACACCTGTATCAAGCACCGCAACTGATGTACCGCTCCCTGTAACACCTGTAGCATGTGTGGCAGTAGCACCCGTCAATAACACGCTTTCATACATTGTTGGTTTGACAGGTTCATCAACAAAAACACTGAGTACCGTACTATCACGAAGCAGTGTCGCAATATCACCACGATTCACCTCTGCAACCACCACTGGCATCACAGTCATCTGGCGTTTTAATGATTTGACCAATGACTTCTGTCGTGTCAAAAATGCATTCTGTGCGTTTTTGATGCGCTGTCGCCGCTGTGTTTTGGATGTCGCGCTATCAAATGACCGCTCAAGGCCTTCGGTGTTCTTGAGAGTAATCACCACCGGTACACGATCAGTCGACATCGCTTTAGGAAATGTTGCTGCGGTTGACACGGACGGCGATTGTGCCACGGCTGTTGATTCAGTGCCATGTGCTACCAAAAGCAGACTCATCAACACACATATCGCGATGAACCATGCATAATAGCGTGCCATATGCCGCTCCTTTTGCCATAAATTATTAGGCAGTATTCTAGCACGAATATACACTCACACGCTCCCCCGCGAGAAACGCCGCAATGCACCGCGCGCCATGCGATGCGTCGAAAGCGGCTTGCCCCAAAATTGCTCTGTTTCATCAATAATATGCAATGCTGCTTGCTCTGCATGACCGTCATCGTCAGTATCCCAAAAGCCTAATTGCGCCGGATATGAGCCGAGTTGCGATACACCAACTGCTACATGTCGAATAAGGCGTTGCCCATCCCATAACTGGGTCAACAGATGGCTTGCGCGTGCATAAATCTCATCACCAAGATTAGTGGCTCGTGCAAGACGCGACTGACGCCCGATACCACGTCGATCATCCCAACGCACATAACAACTTACCACCCAGCCACGTAGCTGTTTGTGTTGCAGGCGACGTGCAACATCATATGACAGCGTCAGCAAAGTGCTTTCAATCACCGCCGAATCAGCTACATCACGCATCAATGTGGTCGCATGTGAGACCGACTTAGCTTGCACGTCGTACTCGAGTGCGCTATCGTCAATCCCTTGCGCCCAGCGAATCAACTCCTCAGCATGCCGCCGGGTAAACGTTGCACGAATATCACTTTGGCGCGTCCAAGCAATCTCGCCGAGTGTAGTAATCCCCATGTCCCACAGGCGCTGCGTAGTCTTAGGGCCAATGCCACACAAAGCTTGTACTGGCAGTGGTGCCAGAAATGCGGCTTCTTGCCCATGTTGCACCACATAAATAGCCTTGGGGAGCTCACCTGTCCGCGCTAGCCTTTTGCCCATATCGGTTGCAGCCTTGGCCACCAACTTGTTGCTGGCAATCCCACACGAAAGTGGTAATTGCAGTTCGTCTGCTACACGCCGTTGAATGTGGTGAGCAAACGTCAATGGCTCCTGTGTTACATCACTTATATCGATATACACCTCATCAATCGATGCCTGAGCCACCAACGACGTTTCGCTATGAAGCAACTGATAGACATCACGGGCAGCAGCGAGATACGCTGTGTGATCAGGAGGCACAACAACCAAATCAGGACACAATTGGAGTGCCTTGGCGGTCGGCGTCCCAGCCTTAATGCCGTAATGACGCGCCTGATACGACGCAGTAGCCACAACACCGCGCAAATCAGCACGCCCTGCCACCACAAAGGGCCGATGGCGAAGGGTTGGGTTACGTCGTTGCTCGACCGAGCAATAAAAGGCATCAAGATCAGCATGGATTATCGTGCGCATGTGCGTTCGTCATGATTGTGTAATCTTAATCTCATTACATATTAGAACATTTGTTCTTATTTGTCGAGACCCAAAACGCATAGAACAGGCTATTGCAACTTTGGCGTTCTCTGGTATACTTACAAAATGAGTACGGTGGTATTCACATTCACTTAATTAACGTGAGGAGGTCAGTGATGACGTTGCTCGACCAGAACATTCAGCTGCATGAATTCGTGCCTACGGCACCAACCGTAAATATTACGCAAGCAGCAGCCGAGCGATTGTTGGCCATGATGCAAGAGCGCGAGTTGAGCGATTACTCATTGCGTGTCTTCGTATCGGGTGGTGGTTGCTCAGGGTTGCAGTACGGCATGACGTTCGACAACGAGGCCCGTGACGGCGACGCCACGTGGGATGCGCACGGGTTGAAGGTGATGCTTGATCCAATCAGCGCACGCTACTTGACCGGTGCTACGATTTCGTTCCAACAGGACAACATGTTGCAAGGTGCGTTCAAGATTGACAATCCGAATGCAGTATCAAGCTGTGGCTGTGGTCACTCATTCCGTTCAAAGGAAGAGGGCAGTGCCGAGGCTGACGAATACAGCGAGGGTGGGAGCTGCGGCAGTGGCTGTGGTTGTCACTAAGCGTTTTTGTACGACACGCCCCCAGTCAGGTATCTGACTGGGGGCTTTTTTGCCATAAAATTAGCTAAAGAATAATTTACTATTCACAACATCACCCAAATTTAGTATAGACAAAATCAATAAATATCGTTATTCTAACCTATGCAATTCATCGTAAATGTATTACATACGCAAAGGACATTCGTATGAAGTCTCATCTCCTCACATCGCACATGTGGCGATTTCTGGTCACATTAGTATGCTTACTGACGCTCATAACACCAACATGGAGTAGGTCGGCAGAAGCAGCAGTCACGCGTCAAAAAGTCACCACCAAAGCGGTACTCACGCGCGTCACCACCGGGGCATCAGCCATCAGCGCTACCGACTTCAGTAAGTTTACCTTTGTGGTACTCAATAAGTATGGGCGTGTGATTGCGTCACACAAGTTGCGCACAAGTGCGACGGTCAACAAGCTATCAAGTGACATCACCTTGGTCAACAACAAGATTCCTGCTGGTATTTCGTTCCATCTAATTGATGGGGGCGGTGACTACTTCGGTCCTGTTGTCATCAATTGGAACGCAGCCACACGCGTCACGTCGAACCGTCTTTCAACTACCCTCAAGGAGTTGACGATTGCACAAGCGGTTATCAACCTCGGTACAGTAACAGTAGCCAAGCGCTCGGCGACGGTAAGCCAAGGATACGGTTTCACTACTGCCAAAATCGCCACTGCGGCCACACCAACTGTTGAGGCAGATGTGACACGCGGTATCCCCGAAGGGGTTGGCAATGGAGGTCGAGCCGGTGGCAACACACGGTCAGCCATGGCACGTGCAACCGCAGGCGAAATGTACGATGGCATGGATGCCGACGATGATGGAATCCTTAATGCCTTCGACGTGAATGATGACGGCGATGCCACGCTAGATCACCAAGACACGACAACGGCTACTGCACCGACCACTGGAAGCAACTGTGAAGCACAAGCGGCGTTTACCCTCTTCCAAAACTACAAAGCAACCGACCCAAATTTCTCAGGCACGATTAACCAATACGGTACTGGTCAAGCCGAAATTACCAGTCCAGCGCAAATTGAATCAGCGCTCGATAACACCGTCTCTTTTGCGATTCAGCGCATCAGCCAAGTCTGTGGCGAAAATGTGACGAAGATGGAATTCAAGGGCGTCAGTGTGCCATATGCACCTGCGGAGTATGTCAGCTTGCCAACCACTGGCTTTGATGTGCAGTGGCAAGTCGGCGCACGAACATTCAATGGCACAGCGATTAATTGGTCGGCCGTACCGGCAGCGACTTACCCAGCGAATCCGTTTACGTGCACTACGACGGGGTGCAACATCAGCGCACTTGACGTGTTCATGCAACGCGTCACCACCGTCTCGGGCAAAGTCTACGAGTTCACCACCACCCCATCATTTGTGTTCATGGCCCATCCAATGTTGACGTCAATTGCAGTAGTTGATAGTGCAGATGCGTGTGCAAGCGCTACCTACACCACAGTTGACTACACTAATCTCATCAGCAGCCCAGCACTTGGATCAATGAACAACAAAATTCAAGTAGCCGAAGCAGATATCAACAATCCAACCAAGAAGTTGTGTATCAAGACGCATCGACCGCAACGCCCAGAGTACATCGCCGAAAACGACACGGCAGGTACTGCGATCTACAACATAGGCAAGCTCAACTACACGCCTGACATCCCGAATGGATTCGGTGGATCCGGCTCAGGTGGCGGGTTATGTGACGCCATGCGTACGACAGACAGCGCAAATGATACCCTTGCAGTTCAAGGCGGGCGTATAGAAACACCCGTATTGATGGAGTGGAGCGTTTCAGCGCTCAAAACCTGCTTCACCAATCGTGGTGCCACATGGACAACGGGTACGTCAGGTACTGACAGTGCGCTTGCCATTGACATTCAAGTGACCGCTCCGGTCAATAACAGTGGTAACTCAGCACAGAAGATTTATCTTGACATCATCCAAACTCCATAGTGACACCGCACCCCGCCCGCATCAATATGATGCGGGCGGTTTTTGTTTTGGTCATAAAAACCGTATAATTATTGGGTATAACTTACAGCTAATGAAAGCACCGAGTCACACACATGACATATCAACACCTGAGTGCCACCCAAGTTCATCAAATGCGCCAACGTGGCGACGATGTGGTATTAATCGACGTACGTGAGCCACACGAACATGCCATAGCACATATCGACGGAGCCATACTCTGCCCAATGAGTCAGGCAGGACAATGGGTTGATACCCTTGATCGCGACAAGTTACTCGTCATCCTCTGTCATCACGGAATGCGCAGTGAGCAAGTGGCCATCGCACTGACAAGCCGCTTCGGCTACACCAAAGTAGCCACAATGGACGGTGGCATCGATGATTGGTCATGTCGTGTCGACCCGAATATACCCCGTTACTAGCCCATGAATATCGCACATCTCAGCTATTTGCAGTGCCCAACGTGTCATTCAGCATTGTCACACATGAGTGGCAACGCTGAGACCGGGTGGGTGGTATGTGAGTCACAACATCGCTTTGCTATTCAATACGGCGTGCTTGACCTGCTCGGTCCTGCGCGCCCCCAAAGCCTCGCAGCACAGAGCAACGAATGGCCGATTACCGCATGGGTCTACGAACGGTTGTGGCGTCCATATGCGCTGAGTATCTTAAGCGGGCAGTCTTTTCCGCTTGCACGCGAACTAGACTATATTTGTGGTGACATCCGTCAACCACGCGTCATTGTGGATATTGCGTGTTCAAATGGATTATATGCGCGAGCTATGCAAACAACATATCCTGATGCCCATGTGATTGGCATTGATCGTGCATGGCCCATGCTCATTGAAGCACACCAGCGCGCCCAACGCGCTCAATTATCGATTAGTTATGTACGGGCCGATGCGCGCGCACTCCCTATCCATGCACAAGTCGCTGATGTCATCGCGGTCGGTGGCTCCTGGAATGAGATGGAACACATCGAAACGGTGATGAGCGAACTTCAACGCATCAGTCGACCATTTGCATCATTACGGAGCATGGGGCTGACTGCCGCCACGAGTGGCATTGGCCACCACATCCAACACCTTGCACAGACGGGTGGTGTTCACTTTGATACACCGGATGCGTTTGTCACATTACTCGCAGCATACGGTTGGCACGTCACCAATCAGCAACTATACGGTGTTGTGCAACTCATCAAAGCACAACAGAGAGGATGACTGCACATATGGCGAAAGCTGAACTTGTCTTGATCGGCACCGATGATGGTGTCGTGCTGTTGAGCAACCCAGGCGGAATAGGTCGATGGCTCAAATCAGCCCACGCCTTGCGCGGAGAGGCAATCTGCGCCACCTGGGCACATCCCAATGACCCAACACAGCTCTTGTGTAGTAGTGCACATCATCTTTGGCGGAGCGTTGATGGTGGGCAGACCTGGGGGCGCCATGCAGGTCCTGCCTGCCAACGCATCATCGCATCGCGCAGTGCGCCTGAACGTATTTGGGCGTGCGACGGCCAGACGGCATACCAAAGTCTTGATGCGGGAACAACATGGCAGGCAGTTGGCGGCGCCACGCATATCGCTGGCGGTGGCGATGCTCTCTGGTACGGCAACAACACCCACGGGCACTGGAGCACCAACGGTGGTATACAATGGCATGCCACTGATGCGTGGCAATCTGTTGTAGTAAGTCACGATGGCCGTAATCTGTGGTACTGCACACATCATTCGTTGATGTATCACGACACGGTGATTGATGATATACCTCACGGGTTCATCCCATTAGTCGCCGGCGCAGGTGCCCCTTGTATTATCGGTCAGACAGATATTGCCGTATGGCGTTATGCTGATACGTGGCACACGATTGACGCATTATCGACGCATATGATTACGGCAATGACCTCAACCATTTATCATCCAGATCGGGGCTGGGCTGGAGATGCGGCCGGAAATGTGTGGTATAGTGGCGACCGATACATCACCTGGGAACTTGTACGAAGTGGGTTCGCGCCTGTTCGTGCACTGTCAAGTGCACGCTTACTTTGATTTGCACAGATATTGTCTAAATTAATCCCGCATTTTGACAATATCTGTGCATCATGCTATAGTAGCGGCGATTGAGTACACCTCAGAAAGGAGTAGTAACCATGGCGCAACCACCGTCAATTGCCCAGCTTTCTGCTGCTCCTGTGTTCAACACCAAAGCAGTAGCTCTTGAAACAGAGGTTCCGCCTGATACGTTCCGTGCATGGGAGCGGCGATATGGCGTACCTCGGCCGCAACGTACAGCTGGCGGGCATCGTTTGTATTCGGAGCGTGACATTGCCATCATTCGTTGGCTCCGCGATCGCACCGCTGAGGGTATGAATATTAGTCATGCAGTGATGTTGTTAGGGAGTGTGCTCGAAGAAGAAGTCAGTATGGCGGCGGTCAATACATCACGAGCACTTGACCAAATGGTTACAGAGCTTTGCAATGCGTTGATTCATTTTGATGCAGGTGTTGCTGATCGCGTTTTGAGCGAGGCGTTTTCACTGCATCCGTTTGAACAAGTCTTACTTGAGCTCGTGCAACCAGTGATGGTTGAAGTTGGCGAATTATGGCATCGCGGTGAGATTAACGTGGCAAGCGAGCACTTTGCGACCGAGTTTATGCGCCGCAAGCTTGCTAGCCTCATTAATATTTTTGAATCGGTCTCCACGCGTGAAACGATTGTGGTAGGATGTGCACCGGGCGAGCTCCACGACATCGGTATTTTGTTTGCGAGTTTGTTTTTGGTACGGCGCGGGTGGAAGGTAATCTACCTAGGTGCGCGCGTCCCAGTGAACGACCTCATCGAAACCATCGGCAAGGTCCAACCCGAGCTTGTCTGTTTGTCAGGGACGACAGCCGATGCGGCAAACGCCATGCTCGATGTAGCCAAAGCCATCAAAGAACATCACCCGCACGTGCACTTTGGTTACGGGGGGCGGATTTTCAACGTGCATCCCGAGTTACGCGAACACATGCCGGGATTCTTCATGGGGCATGATGCACGTGAGTTAGTCGAGCGCGTGACTGCGGTGTTACATCGCAATCCATAACATTTCTGTACAATCAATACATCCAATATTCCATGTGAAACAGTATATAATGGTAGAAGATTCGTCGAACATCTTTTACCATCGACATTTTGCCCTCAACACCACGATTCAGTGGGAGAAGGACCATGCTGACACGTCAACATTTAGGCACCGTACTGCGACCACCGGAAGGTGACGCCACGGCGTTACTCAATAATCTGAAACATTTTATTGACCATTCCGATCACCACCGCATTGTCCATTCAAGTCGCGATATCAGTGCGCACGAGTTAACCGCAGCATATGCTGTCTGTGACCAACTCACACGACAGCACTCCAAAAGCTTTTATTTCAGTACCATGTTCTTGCCGCCAGCAAAGCGTCAAGCAATTCGTGCGCTCTATGCCTTTTGTCGTACGAGTGATGACATTGTCGATATGGCGGCCAGCAATGCGCCACATGCGCTGGCACACTGGGTAACACTTGTGCATGCACGGACAACACCGCACGATAACCCCGTATTAATTGCCTGGAACGATACAGTAACCAACTACAACATCTCACAAGAGTTAGTAGATGAGTTACTTGCAGGCATCGCCATGGATTTGACAGTCACCCGCTACGAAACCTTCGACGACTTGTGGTTGTACTGTTATCGCGTAGCATCGGTGGTTGGCTTGATTTCGATGCAAATTATCGGTCATGACGATGATGCTGTCGATTATGCTGTCAAACTCGGTGTTGCGCTTCAGTTGACCAACATCTTGCGCGATATCGGCGAAGATGCAGCCCGCGGGCGCATTTATATACCACAGCAGGATCTAGCGCGATTCGGGTTAGGCGACGACGACATCATGCAAGGACGTCAGACACACCGATTCAAAGCGCTGATTCGCTTTCAGAGTGCGCGAGCACATGCACTCTACGAAGAGGCATGGCCTGGTATCGGCCTCTTAAATCCAGATAGTTATTTGGCAGTTGCCGCAGCTGCAACCGTCTATCGTGGCATTTTAGATCGTATTCATGCCAATGATTTTGATGTGTTTAGTCAACGTGCAAGTGTGCCACTAAGCGGCAAAATCCGCTTACTATGGCAAGCACACCAACGCCTCAAGCGAGACTTTCGATGACGCTTAGCATCCCACGAAACACATGGCCAATATGGCCGTATCAACTCTTTTTGACGATTCTTTTTTTCGGTCCGCCAGCTGCGGCGTTGTTCATCGCAACCGGTGTGCCGATTATGACCGATTTAGGCTGGCTGGCCCGTGACCTGCTGACATATTATGTATGTCCAACGCCCGACAAATCATACATGCTCTTTGACGCACCCATGGCTGTGTGTACACGGTGCTGGGGTGCAACGATCGGTTTATGGAGTGGATGGTTTGCCGTACGACACTGGCAACGCCATACACATATGCCACGTTGGTTCCAATGGCATTGGAGCGTACGCTTCATGAGCGCTGCAGTACCTTTTGGGCTATGGTGGCTTGAAATAGCTTTCTGGCCCAGCGCATCATATGAACTTTTATTGGTAAATGGAGCATTTGCCGGCGCAACCGCTGGAGTGTTCTTTTGTTCGTTGTGGCCAGGTCTCATCCGCCAACACGCATAACACACACGGCGCCCACCTATCGGCGTCAATACGGCGCATGGCGTGGGTCGTGTCTGTTATCATGCACACCTAGGAAACATCATCATGGCCAAAAAAATTGCAATTACCGGAGCAACTGGCTTAATCGGACGCGCCTTGACAGAGGCGCTCGTTGCGCGCGGAGACCATGTTGTTGCCTTTAGTCGTGCCCCACGACCTTCATCATCACCACACGTGTATACCGTCAAGTGGATGCCACACGATGTTCAACATACTATGACATCACTGACTGGCTGTGACACAATCGTCAATTTGGTTGGCGCATCAATTGCGGGCAAACGATGGACTGCGCCCTACAAACAAATCCTTGAGCGGAGTCGTGTCGAAGCCACACAGCAGTTGCTCCATGCGATCGCCCACATGGATACCCGTCCACAAACATTTGTATCGTCATCTGGAGCTGGGTATTACGGGATTGATCGCACCATCAAAACTGAGCGCGCTGGCGCAGGCGATGATTATCTTGCGCAATTATGTGTGAACTGGGAACAGGCAGCACAACCAGCACTGGCGCTCGGTATGCGTCTGGTGATTGCCCGGACGGGGGTCGTTTTCGCAAAGCATGGCGGGGCACTGCCATTGATGGCCCTACCATATCGCCTATATGTCGGTGGACCGGTCATGCCCGGCGATCAAGCAATTTCGTGGATTCATCTTGATGACATGGTACAGCTATTGCTATGGATGATTGATTCACCGAATGCGCAAGGAGCGTACAATGCATGCGCACCTCACGCAGTCGATAACACGACATTTGGACAGACACTAGCGCATACCTTACACGTACCGATGTGGCTACCCGTGCCTACATTTGCGTTGCGTCTGTTGTTTGGCGAGATGGCCGACGCATTGTTGATTGGTGGTCAAGCTGTTGTATCAGAGCGCCTGAGTAGTGCTGGTTTTACATTCACTTATCCAACGCTTGATAGTGCACTTGCGCAGATCTACGGGAGGTAGCATGCGCCTGCTATATTGGGTGATGTTGTGCGCCGTATGCAGTGCATGTCAAGTATCGTTTATTCATCAAGAAACAGGCACATTCGAGCGCATTCCCCCGACTCCATCGCGTGAATTACCAACGATTGCCCTTGAACGGCGCGCGCGAACACCGTGGCCAACCCAACCTGCAATTGCAACGCAATCAGCACGTGACAGCAACATGGCAACAGTCATGGCCATAGAGACACATACCATGCAAATCTATGCACAAAGTGTTGCTGCCGTAGTCGCAATTGAGGCACCGTTTCGTCACCCACCCGTTGATGGCGTAGATGTTCCCACAGATATGTTTGTGTCACAAGGTAGTGGCTTTGTGTATGACGACCAAGGGCATATTGTCACAAATGCCCATGTAGTTAGTGATGCGAATGTCTACCGCATACGGCTTGACGAGCAACGCGTTGTATCTGCAACCGTCATCGGACGCAACACTGACCACGATATTGCCGTACTCGCTCTTGATGAATACGTCGCGCTTGCCCCTTTGTCGTTAAGCCAACGACGTGTGCAACCAGGCATGTGGGTTATGGCCATCGGTAACCCATTTGGCCTACGCGACAGCGTTAGTGTGGGCATCGTCAGCGGAATTGCACGTGAACTCACAAATGAATACGGCATGATGCGCAATATCATCCAAATCGATGCCTCAGTGAATCCAGGGAGTTCTGGTGGTGTCCTCCTTGACAGTAGTGGGGCGGTCATTGGACTTGTGACTGCAATACAGAGTGGGAACGGGAATTTTGCGGGGATTGGGTATGCAATCCCAGTAGAAACCATTCAATCAGTTGTGCCAGCACTGATTACACCGCGTTAGCGTCGTTCATCATGAATCCAGACGGTACGTTGCAGAATCGCATGCTGCATGTGGTGTAGGTAATGGGATTGTGGCATCCAAAACGTACCAAACTGCGCAAGATGTTCGGTCACCCATTGTGTATCAAGTAGCACAAATCCACCACGCCGAAGGCGCGACACGAGTTCGATAAGGGCAACTTTGCTAGCGTCTCGTGCCATACTAAACATGCTCTCACCAGCAAACAGTCCACCAATTGCAACACCGTACAAACCACCAACAAGCTGGCCGTCTTGCCAGGTTTCGATGCTGTGGGCATATCCGAGGTGGTGTAATTGTGTATACACATCAATAAAATGATCATCAATCCATGTTTCGGGTTGTTGTGGACGGGGTAAAGCACATGCCCGCATAACTTCAGTGAATGCCTGATCTGATGTCAACTGATAGCGCCCCGAACGATATGTGCGGCCAAGGCGCGACGGAACATGAAAGCGTTCATCAAGCGGAATAATTCCACGTGGATTTGGGTTATACCAACGAATCATCCCCCCATCAGACATCGGGAAGTGCCCAGTTGTGTATGCGCGCAATAATAAATCGGGTGTCAGTTTTGTCATATAGTTCAAAATAATACATACGTTGGTTTGTATTGTACTGCGATTACCCACATGATGCCGTCGCATGTGATGAACGTCGAGCAGTGGATTTTCGATACATATGCCCGATACGCTCCATGGTATAATATGCTTACTGCTGGCTACGCAGTGCAGACCTCGTGAGACGGCAATAATCGGCTCAGTCAACGAATATTTTTCTTTCACCATGTACGTGTACTGACTGCCTATGCCTAAACCACCACCCACCTCCCCACATATGTACTGGCAGTTTCTGCGAATGGTACGTACATACTGGATTATCGTGCTAGCCATTCTGCTTGTATTCAATGCAGGAGCGGTTAGTTATGTCATATTCACAGCCGAACAACGTGCTGATGTAGGCGTGAATCGCGAAATCAACAATCAGCTGAATACGCAAGACCCTGTCACTATTCGGTTTACTACACCGATGGTGCAATCCACAGTCGCCAACGCCATTCAAATCACTCCACCACATCCATATCAACTTACATGGACAGATGACAGTCAACTACTGAGCATCATCCCCGAGGTGCCATGGGCACATGACACGGTATATACCATACATATTGTCACGAGTGCACAGAGTCAAAGCGGTCGGCGGATATCGTCAATGTGGAGCACACAGTTTGTGCCACAACGTGTTGTCCAGATACGGCAAGTTCTTCCGTCTCCCAACCAAGTAGATGTAGCACGTGACAGCATGATAGTGGTACGATTTGGGCAACAAATGGTCACACAAACAGAAGCTGGGCGAACACTGCGCCAAGCCATCGTGCAAGTCTTCCCACCAGTACAAGGTGTCACAAAATGGCTTGATGTGCGAACATTGGCGTTTCAGGCTGATGAATTATCACCGAATCAAGAATATGCGGTGACAGTACCCTCGCAATTACGCGACGTCAATGGTGCACCTCTTCAAAGTAGTTATACGTGGCGGTTTCGCACGATTGCGACACGTATTGAGCGAAGTATGCCTGCACCTAACAGCCAAGAAGTTGGCCTACAACAAAGTGTTGTAATGACGATGACTGGTCAAATTGATGCAATTCGACTCGCCCAAACGTTGACGATTTCACCGACTATTGAGCATCAACTAGCCGTTACCCCGCTTGATAATAGGCATGCACGTATTGACATCACACCTACACCTGGCTGGCAAAGTGATACTGTCTACTACATCACGATTGGCGGAGGCGACAGCACCTTAGCACCGTTTAGCACAGCATTTCGCACCGTATCAGCACTCCAACTTGTCGCACGTACACCAGGTGAAGATGAGATTGTAGGGCGCGATCTCGAGGTGCGGTTTATTTTCAACACACTACTTGATACGAGTACGATTACAGATGCGATTACGATTACCCCAGCGCCTATTCAACCGGCACGCATCACTACCACAGGGCGGGATATTCGCATTGCAGCGAATTGGGAGGTACAAGTTAATCCGCTGATTCAGATTAGCAGTGCATTGCGCAACACCAATGGTATTTCGTTGACTACTCCCATTAGTAGTGAGTTGCGCATTGATCAACGCCAAGCGCTCGTCACGTTACCTGGTATCCCGGGCGAAATTTACGACGCAAGCCCTACTAACACCTTTCAACTTCAAACCATTCCCAATAGAACCGCCGTCTTGCGCATATATGATATCCCAGTAGCAACGTTGATACGTATGCTTGATATGGATGTCGAAACCTTCTTGAGCGTCGATCCTGCACGCTATAATTTACCGCTGCTCGCCCAACAAGATATTCAAGGAAGTGACGAGAATTCACGCATCACCATTGATATTACGCGCGGGGTCTCGGCCTCTCCATTGAGCCGCATTTGGTTGGTACAACTCATCTCGGCAAACGGCAGCCAAGATATCAGACTGATGCGTACACGTCCTGCCACATTATACGCAGTGAGTCTCCCCAACTATATCGCTGTTGGCGTCTACGAGACACAAAGTCCACAACCAAATCGCACCATTCTCTTGTTTCAGTCAGGGCAATTAGTTGGACAAGGAGTGAGTGACGAGCGTGGTATATGGCAAACACCGCGTTATGCAACTAGTCAACAATTTGTGGTGGTTGACCCGCAACAACCAATCGATGTCTACAAATTAACGACACTCCCGCCTATTCCATCCAGTGACATACATTTCGTGCTTGATCGAAATTACGCCGAGCGCGGCGATATACTTACCGCTCTCATTGTCCGACCATTGCGTGACACGAACAACGCAATGCTACGCATACGACACAAGAGCGGTGAGTTGCTCAATGAACAGCGCATCGTGTTTGATACAGATGAACGCACGGTGAGCACACGGATTCAACTGCCGAATCAACTTACTCCTGGGCTATATACAGTTGAATTAGCCATCGACAACCAGAGTGCGCAACAAACATTCTTGGTGTATGCCCATCACATCGATACACTACGCATTGCACACACCACAAAAAACAACATCCACACACTGACCGCTCGTGATGAGTACGGTCAGGTGCTCAGCAATCAGCCGGTTTATTGGCATACTCCATCGTCTAATGGCACAGGATTCACAGACTCCCAAGGCGAAATAACGATTCCACAAACACCATATGATACAACCGTGATGATTGATACAACGCACGGGAGTCGTATATACATCATCCCTACGCCGGTGACACCGCAACTCGAAATCATCAATACACAACATTGGGGCACGAACACGCAGCCACAAACGATTACCTTGCAAATACATGGTGATCAACAGACACGTGCCGAGCGGCGCATTTTCTTAACTGCACAAAACAGCACAGGGCAAATCATCCCACAGCCACCAGTTATCACGAACACGGACGGCATCACCGAAACGCAACTATTGCTCCCAGATGGTGCGTGGAACATCACTGCAACGAGTGGCGATCTACGCGCAACCCATACACTTTGGGTAGGCATGATAGCGCCAAATGAGACATTTGCTCCCGAATACACTACGCTTACGCTGGGGCAAACACCGCGGTGGATGATTTCTCAGTCCGCTGCTGAGCAAGCACTTGTGGCACAATCCCTCCAACAAGAAATCAACGTTGATTGGTGGCAACCCGATGCAACTGGCATTATTGCAAGCACTCCAGTCAGCCTAACCGGCACGTTACATAGCGTTCTTGGTCACGCCGGCAAACCGTATTATCACAGCGTTCAACAGGTTGTTGATCCACAATGCGCCACGACACTTCCAATTGTCATTGACGCACGAGAACAACAAATACGCATACAATTCCAGTACATGCCCAATAGTCGCATAGTATTTAATGCGTTTGATCCTGTGCATCGTCAGCTATTAATAGGTGGCATAACAACAACAACCGATGAAAGTGGCGTTGCTACGTGGCAAATCAAAGATAACGGCATCACGAACAAGCTATACATGTCAGTGATTGCCAGCAATAACACATGTCAATTTATTACTAATCGCCATATACCGCTATCACGCACTCAAACACTAATAATTGATGCCCCCCCTATTGTCAGAATCGGTGACATTGTTGATGTCAGAGCAATCATCCGTGATGCGAATCCCCAACAAGCATCACGTCTCCACGTCGTGCCTGATGGTCTACAAATCCTAGACACACTACCACAGTACAGTATTATCAGTGACGATCAGGGAAATGCAACCATTACGTGGCGTTACCGCGTGACCGCTGCAAACGCCCGACTTACCCTTGATAGTATGCAATCACCGACGATTGTCTGGCAACCCACTGTCATCGTGTCACCAGTAACCTATAGTCATGATGGTTTTGTGTTGCGTGGTACGACCTCTCTCGAAAAAGGCAGCGAACCTCCGATTCTGCTGGACATTATTGCCACACCGCAACAACTTCAACAAGCGCTGACCAAGACACCATACGACCAGGCAAACCCGAGTCATGTTGCGCATCGGCTCTGGCACACGCTTTCGCCAACCGATCAACTCATGCTCATGCAACAACTGACGCAACTCCAACTTGATGATGGTTCATGGGCATGGGTAGGGAGCCAAACTCCCGATGCGTTAGTGACCGCCGATGTTGTGATTGCACTGACGCAAGCGCAATACCCCATGCAATCACATCAACGGGCCTTGCGCTACCTACAACTGCAACTACAAAACCCTCAACTCACTCCAACGACACGTGCAATCGTGGGGTATGCGCTGGCCTTGAATCAGCAACTCCCAGCAAGCGATTTGTTGGCACTTAGTCGTGCGCCCCATTTGTTGGGTAACGAAGGATTAGCAGCATTATTACTCAGTATGCCAACCGATTATGCGTATGCCATCCCGCCTGTATTGACCGAGCTACTACAACGTGCCCAAAGTGCACCTCGTGGATTATGGTGGGCCGGTGATAGTGCAACCGCATCACTCCACAGTCGTGAAAACGTCAATGCGTTAATTTATCAGGCACTCGCACAACTCAATATAGCGCCCGACGAACGGACCCAACTCGGCACACAATTGTTGAGTATGCGTGGAGTCGATGGGTGGACAGATAGTATTTCAAACGCACGCATTTGGGCACAACATGACAAGTTATTACCGCAATTCACCACAAATAACTTTATTAGTATTCTTAATGAAACAGGGCAGACGATTCACACTGGTATAATGTCGCCTGCGCAACCAGTCATCCAAAATAGTCGCATCCAAAGCAACGGCCAAGTAGTGGTCGGAATAGCTCGTCCGCGCAATGTAATAGCGCCCACTGGTGAGGCAGCCGTGTGGTTACAAATGTATCGTACCGATGGGTCATTGGTTGAGGATGAAGCCACGTTTATGTATGGTGAAGAGGTCATTGTCAGCGTGAGTATGGCGTTTTTTTCGACCATCCCACATGTCACAATCATCGATCCTCAAAGTTCGTTGAGTACATTGATGACCCAACCCAATAATCCGGCCATGATGAGTGTACGCATTATGGATCGCGCATTGACACTCCATGCAACCATTGACACCCCGCAAGTCATCCAATATCGCTATCGTATCCGTATGAACCATGCTGGGCGGAGCCTGCTTGAACCCATTGAAATTCGCGATGGAAGTGGCACGGTACATGCACAAAGTCAAACAGTGATGGTGTATGTTGTTACGCCATAGTCGTGTGATTCGCTTATGGGTGTGTATCACGTTATGTGCAAGCCTCTGGCTCAGTATGCCACCTCTCGCCCTGCGCAACACATTAGAAACAGCTCTCGTCACACACCCTCAGATAGGCCTAAATACA
The DNA here is from genome assembly GCA_964469045.1 of uncultured Klebsiella sp. Classification (GTDB taxonomy): domain Bacteria; phylum Chloroflexota; class Chloroflexia; order Chloroflexales; family Roseiflexaceae; genus UBA965. Next base: position 41,309 of record CAYXXK010000006.1, on the reverse strand, counting down.
CATATTGCCACTCGCATGCACTATCTACAGACGATTGCCACCGCAAGCCGCGTTATCGCTGAAAGTGGCTCACAATGGGTACGTGAAGACATTCATTGGTATCGCGTACAACGCACGCCAACTGCATATGAATGGCAATTCTATGACCAGACTTTTGATGAACTCACCCAACACAACGTTAATATCTTGGCGGTTCTTGGTCATCCACCAGGGTGGGCAACACCAAATCCGACAGATGATCCCTACAACAACTCGTTTTCTGCCCCTGATATTGACCGCTTCGCAGCATGGGCCGCAACCACGGTGGCGCGCTATCAACACCAAGTGCATTACTGGCAAATTTGGAACGAACCAGATAATCCTCTCTTCTGGCAACCAAGCCCCGATCCAGTAGCGTATGCCCGCTTGGTGATTGCAACAAGTCGGGCCATCAAAAAAGTCGCTCCTGCAGCGGTGATTGTATCTGCGGGGTTTAACCCATTTAATATGGCATTCATGAATCGGGCAGCCGAGGCGGGTATATGGGCAGAAATCGATGTGGTAGCCATTCACCCATATGTTAATCCTGAGCAACCAGCATATTCAGGACTTCATCAAGCGGTGTATTACATTGATGGGTTACAGCATCGCTACGGCAGACGCCCGATTTGGGTCACAGAAATCGGCTGGGCAAGTGGCTTAAGTGATCGTGACCCACCGAATGCAACACCAGCACAACAAGCAACATACCTTACCGAAAGCATGCAGATTTTGTGGCATGCTGGCGTAGACGTTGTCTTTTGGTATACCTTCAAAGACGAGGCACATAATCCCTATGGGTTGATTGCATGGGGGCACGGCAGTGATGATATGCAACCACGAAAGCCGGCTTTTTATGCGTTCCAACAACTCTCCAGTGCGTCAATCATATCGACGTCAGTAACACATATTCCGATTACTTCGTTTGAGGGGCGGCGACAGACGTGGGTACGTGGTGATGAGCCGTATGGCACCGTACGACCGCAACAAGCCGTAGTATCTGCAGGTCGTACAGCCCTGCAGATAGACTATGCATTCCCACGGTATGATAATCGCTATGTGGTCTTTCGACATCGACGACCACTCATCATCCCCCCACATACAACCGCAATCACGTTGATGCTCTATGGCAATAATCAAGCCCACGAACTCAAATTATGGCTGAAAGGCAGTGATGGAGCCATTGTACAACTCCAAATGGCACCGCTTGGAGGTCACGGGTGGCGGCAAGTCACCACGCGCATTCCTACACAATTTGCACCGTGGGATCAAATTACCGCCGGTGATGGTACACTCCATCCACCAATCACCATTGAAGCAATCGTCCTCGACGATAACCCGAACGGGAGCGGTCAATCTGGCACATTCTATATTGATCAGTTGAGTGCCATCGTCTCACAATAATTCACGTCTATGCCATCTGCCGTGCGATGCCCGGCAATATCGAATGATTATGGGTTGCATAGTCATTCGATTTGTGCAAAATATCCAAATACAATTTGTATTAAACATCCAACAACTCTCTAAATAATTCGTGTGGAGTATACCTTTCGCAAGAAGTTCGTGCAAACTATACTACCTTCAATCCACACAGCAACTCAACGAATGAGCGGCGAAGCAACGAAGCGAGTGGCGTCGTGAGTGACACGACGGGCAAACAAACGCAGAGGAACATTAGAGGAGAGAGATCATGGCACTCGACGCAAAAGGCGTTCTCCAGCTCATCAAGGAGAAGAACATTCAAATCGTTGATACTCGCTTCACCGATTTGTTTGGTGGATGGCAGCACTATTCATTGCCGGCCTCACGTTTGACCGAAGACATGATGATTGAGGGTTTGGGGTTTGACGGTTCATCAATTAAGGGCTTCCAGGCCATTCACGAGAGTGACATGTTGATGATTCCCGATCCAAGCAGCGCCTTCATTGACCCATACTGCAAGATCCCGACGTTGGTACTGATTTGTGACGTCATTGACCCACTTCAGCGTCAACCATACTCACGCGACCCACGCTACGTAGCCCGCAAGGCTGAAGAATACCTGAAGAGCACCGGTATTGCTGACACGGCGTACTTCGGCCCAGAGGCTGAGTTCTTCATGTTCAGCGATGTGCGCTTCAATCAGACCTCGAACTCGGGCTACTACTTCTTGGACAGCCCAGAGGGTATTTGGAACAGTGGCGCCGAAGTACCAGGTGGCAACAAAGGCTACCGCGTACGCTACAAAGAGGGCTACTTCCCAGTACCACCAACCGACACCTTGCAGGACATCCGTTCGGAGATGATCCTCAAGATGGCCGACGTGGGTATCGACATCGAGTTGCACCACCACGAGGTAGCCACTGCTGGTCAGTGTGAAATCGATATGCGCTTCGATACGTTGTTGACGATGGCTGACAAGTTGCAGAAGTACAAGTACGTCGTGCGCAACACCGCCAAGGATCATGGCTACTCAGCTACGTTCATGCCCAAGCCAATCTTTGGTGATAACGGGAGCGGTATGCACGTCCACCAGAGCTTGTGGAAAGACGGTCAGCCGTTGTTCTTCGACAAGAACGGTTACGCCATGTTGTCAGACACGGCCCGCTGGTACATCGGTGGTATTCTCAAGCACGCTCCAGCCTTGTTGGCCATTTGTGCGCCAACCACCAACAGCTACCGCCGCTTGGTACCAGGCTTCGAGGCGCCAATCAACTTGGTTTACTCAGTGCGCAACCGCTCAGCCGCAATTCGTATTCCGACCTACTCAGATTCACCAAAAGCGCGCCGCGTCGAGGTTCGATTCCCAGATCCTACCACCAACCCATACTTGGCGTTCCCAGCCATGATGATGGCCGGTTTGGACGGTATCCAGAACAAGATCGAGCCACCTGCGCCGCTCAATGTTGACATCTATGAGTTGTCAGCCGAAGAGAAGGCACACATCAACAGCACTCCAGGCAGCCTAGCAGAGGCGCTCGACGCGCTCGAAGCCGACCACGAGTTCTTGCTCAAGGGTGGCGTATTCAGCAAAGACTTGATCGAGTCATTCATTGACATCAAGCGCTCAAAGGATGTTGTTGCCGTTGCATTGCGGCCACACCCATACGAGTTCTTCATGTACTACGACGCCTAATTCCAACGCTAACCGGTGTGGGGGCACATGCCCTCACACCACCCACCTCTCACATCCCACGTTTTTCAAATTTATCTTGGGACCCTCGATCAGGCAGGTAAGTAACGCATTGCGACGCTGCAAACGTTCCCTCGATCGCATCCATATTGTCGGTACCGCGCGGCAGCGAAGTCGCCTCGGCGCACGGTACTGGGCGCAAGCATACGCAAATTTTGCTTACAGTGGAGGTTTCACATGGACGCAATCAACGGTGCAGATACGACATGGGTTATGGTTTCGACCGCATTAGTCATGCTCATGACACCTGGTTTGGCTTTTTTCTATGGTGGCATGGTTCGTCAGAAGAACGTGCTTTCAACTTTGATGCACAGCTTTTTCATTTTGGCACTCATCAGCGTGCAATGGGTGTTGTGGGGGTATTCACTGGCCTTCTCACCAACTGTTGGCGGTTTTATTGGTGGTCTTGATTGGGTTGGGTTAAGCGGTGTGGGCATGGAGCCAAACGTCGATTATGCTGCAAGCATTCCACACTTTACCTTTATGGCGTTCCAGATGATGTTTGCTGTTATCACGCCAGCGTTGATCTCAGGAGCGTTCGCTGAGCGCAAGCGATTTGCTGCGTTTGCCGTCTTTGCCTTGTTGTGGGCTACTGTGGTGTATGCACCAGTTGCACATTGGGTCTGGGGCGTCGGCGGTTGGATCCGCGAGCTCGGCGCTCTTGACTTCGCTGGTGGTACCGTGGTGCACATCACATCCGGTGTATCAGCCTTAGTATGTGCCTTAGTTCTCGGCAAGCGCATCGGTTACGGCAATGAGTCCATGCAACCCCACAACGCCACCTACACCTTGTTAGGCACTGGGTTATTGTGGTTCGGTTGGTTCGGTTTTAATGCTGGTAGCTCACTCGGCGCCAATGGCTTGGCCGCAAGTGCCTTTGTCACCACAAACACGGCAGCTGCCGCTGGTATGTTGGCGTGGTTAGGTGCAAGTTGGTTGCGCCACCGTCGTCCGAGCGTCCTAGGCGCTTCAGCCGGAGCCATTGCTGGTCTGGTTGGCATTACTCCAGCAGCCGGATTTGTCACACCAATGGCAGCCTTGATTATCGGCTTAGTCACTGGTCTAATCTGCTTCTTCGCCACTGAGTATGTAGTACGCGGGCGCGTTGATGATTCACTCGACGTCTTCGGTGTCCACGGCGTGGGTGGTATCGTCGGTGCCATTTTGACCGGTGTCTTCGCGACCACCTCGGTCAATAGCGCTGGATTCGATGGTTTGTTGTATGGCAACCCTGGCCAACTCGTCACTCAAGTAATCGCCGTCGCCGTTGTAGCCGCATATGCTGGCGTTGTGACCTTTGTCTTGCTTAAGATTATCGATGCCACGATGAAAATCCGTGTCAGTCAAGAAGAAGAACAAGCAGGTCTTGATAGCTCACAGCACGGTGAGGCTGCATACAACGAGGTTTAGTAGAAAATATCTCCTCTGCGACGACATCCACACATCCTTCATCGGATGATGTGGATGTCGTTTTTTATTCCACAATTATGAAAACATACTTGACATTTTTATCACAAGTTAATATAGTTATCTCTACCTAACTATTACTTTGCAATGAAGCACCAGCAGCACTCCAACGATGGCGTGCACGCTGGTTTTTTGTGTATTTACCCCGACCACTTTCACCACCATTCGGTTAGCGGTATAAAAAGGCCGTATCCACCTGAGAGGATTCAGCATGAGCGTACCACACCTCCCCACCGCCCAAGGCCTGTACGATCCGCGCTTCGAACACGATGCGTGTGGCATTGGTTTTGTTGCACGTCTCAATGGGCAAGCGCAACATGATGTTATCTCAATGGCATTGACCGCATTAGCGCGCATGCAACATCGTGGAGCAGTCGCTGCAGACGGCAAAAGCGGCGATGGCGCAGGTGTGTTAACGCAATTACCACTGCCGTTGATTAACCGTGAGTTGGCGTCTCATAACGTCGTAGCTGACACGCGTCATATCGCAATCGGCATGGTCTTTATGCCACAAGATGACACCGTTCGTAACCAATTACATCAACTTTTTGTGCAACATGCACGCAATCATCACTTGACCATTGTACATTGGCGTACCGTGCCCATCAACACAGACTACCTTGGGGAGCGCGCAGCTGCATCTTGTCCATACATTGAGCAGTGTTTCATTGTGCCCCAATTCCCGGTTGTTGATGCACAACGCTATGAGCGCACGCTCTATTTGTTGCGACGCGATATGGAGGCAGCCGCTGAGAGCATGGGCATTGCAGGATTTGCCATACCATCTCTGTCACATCGCACTATCATCTACAAGGGACTTGTGACTGCCCAACACATGGCAGACTTTTATGTCGATTTGCGCAACCCAGACTATACGACAGCGATGGCGGTCTATCATCAGCGCTACTCAACCAACACCTTTCCTACTTGGGAGCGCGCCCAGCCATTCCGGATGCTTTCACACAACGGCGAAATCAACACACTCAACGGTAACGTGATGTGGATGCAAGCGCGCGAGGCAGCCTGGCAGGCTGCCGGCTGGAACGGCGCTGAACCGGTGCCGGTCAAGTCCGATCTCGGCGCCCGCGTCGCTACCACTGGCCCCGTTATTAATTTGAGCGGGAGTGACTCGTCGATGCTCGATAACGTGCTCGAGTTGGTCGTCATGGGCGGGCGCGACATCCGGCATGCGCTGGCTATGTTAGTGCCTGAGGCCTGGGAGCGCATCAAAGACATGGACCCAAGTTGGCGCGCTTTCTACCAATACCACTCAACGATTGTAGAGCCGTGGGATGGGCCAGCAGCCTTGGCGTTTTGTGACGGCAACGTGGTCGGCTTGTCGCTGGACCGCAACGGTCTGCGCCCAGCCCGCTTTTTCCAGACCGAAGATGGACTCATCGTCTGTGGGTCAGAGGTGGGCACGGTCGACATCCCCGAAGCTAAAATTATCCGCAAAGGCAAAGTCGGCCCCGGCCAGATGATTGCAGTCGACCTACGCCGTGGTGTCTTCGAAGAGAACTACGCCATCAAAAGCGCACTCGCAGCCCGACGCCCCTATGCCGAGTGGCTCACCCAAGAGATGCAAGTCTTGGCGCCGGCCTCATCGGCTCGCTACGGTGGTGGCATAAATGCCGTTGACGGCGACAAAGAGGCCCAAGCCGCTCAACTCGGCGAATTCCAACAAGCCTTCGGCTACACCGCTGAAGAGCTCTCAGTCGTACTGCGACCCATGGCCCGCGACGGCCAAGAGCCAGTTGGATCGATGGGTGATGACACACCACTGACCATCTTTGCAGAGCGCAGTCGCCCGGTCTACAGCTACCTCAAACAACGCTTCGCCGAGGTCACCAATCCACCAATTGACCCACTCCGTGAGGAGTTGGTTATGTCGCTGGCCACCATGCTCGGCGCCCGCGGGCATCTGCTCGAAGAGACGCCACAGCATGCACACTTGCTGCGACTCTCGGGGCCCGTGTTAAGCGACGCCTATCTCGAGACGATTCGCACCCACAGCGATCCTGCATTTGCTAGCGCCACCATTGATACCACATTCAAAGCATCACTAGGACCTGACGAGCTACAGAATGCCTTGATGACGCTCGGCACCAAGGCCTGTCAAGCCGCTCGATCGGGTGCTCGGATTTTGATTTTGAGCGACCGCGCCGTCAGTGAGCGCAAAGCACCAGTCCCCTCACTCTTGGCAGTCGGTGTCGTCCATCAAGCATTGGTCGAGGCCGGATTGCGCCGAGGGGTTAGTGTGGTTGTCGAAAGTGGCGACATGCGCGAGGTACACCAACTCGCCTGTCTCATCGGCATGGGCGCCGAGGCCGTCAATCCGTGGTTGGCCATCTCTTCGGTGCGCGCCATTGCCGTTGAACGGCAAGAAGTTAAGGGGAGCAAGGCATCAGAGAGCGAAGAAAACTCCTCACAGGCGCTCACTCCGGCTGAACTTGCCGACGAGGCCGAGCATAACTACGTGCACGCTCTCGAAAAAGGGCTACTCAAGGTTATGTCAAAAATGGGCATTGCTACGGTCGATAGCTACTGTGGCGCCCAAACCTTTGAGGTAATTGGTCTGAGCACCGACGTGACAGACCTGTGCTTTAGCGGTGTACCAACCCGCCTCGGCGGTCACAACATTCGCCAACTCGCAGCCATGGTGCTCGAGCATCATGATGCGGCATTTGCTAGCCGTTTGCCACTGGTCGCCTCACGCACCAGCTTGGCCAATCCTGGATTTTATAAGTTCAAGAAAGACGGCGAATACCATGCGTTTTCGCCAGCCGTTGTACACGCTTTACAAAAAGCCGCCAATGGTGGTGACTACGGCGTCTACAAAGACTACAGCAATTTGGTACAACAGCGCCGGAGCGAAATCCGCGACTGGTTGACTATTGAGCCCCTAGGCGCCCCAGTACCACTCGAGACGGTTGAGCCCATCGAAGAGATCGTCAAGCGCTTCTCAACGGCCGCCATGTCGCTCGGGTCAACCAGCCCTGAGGCCCACGAGACGCTCGCCATCGCCATGAATCGACTCGGCGGTTTGAGCAACAGCGGTGAGGGTGGCGAGGGTGAAGAGCGCTACAACAATGAGCGCAACAGCACCATCAAGCAGGTGGCCTCAGGGCGCTTCGGCGTCACCCCGGGCTACTTGACCTCGGCCAAAGAGCTGCAAATCAAGATGGCCCAAGGCGCCAAACCAGGCGAGGGTGGCCAAATACCGGCCGCCAAGGTGACCGAAGAGATTGCCCGTACCCGCCACACCATGCCCGGCATTTCGTTGATTTCTCCGCCGCCGCATCACGACATCTACAGCATCGAAGACCTGTCACAGTTGATCTATGACCTCAAGCAGGTCAATCCAGCTGCAGACGTCTCGGTCAAACTCGTGGCAGAGGCCGGCGTCGGCACGATTGCCGCCGGTGTCGCCAAGGGCGGCGCCGAAGTGGTGCATGTCAGCGGTCACTCGGGTGGTACCGGCGCCGCACCGCTCTCATCAATCAAGCACGCCGGCGTCAACTGGGAGCTTGGTTTGGCCGAGTCACAGCAGACACTAGTACTCAACGGCTTGCGTAGCCGCGTGCGTGTGCGCATCGACGGCGGCATCAAAAACGGCCGTGACGTGGTGCTTGCTGCCCTGCTCGGCGCCGACGAAGTCTCGTTCGGCACGGCCGCCTTGGTCGCCGAGGGGTGTGTGATGGCCCGCACTTGCCACAACAACAACTGTCCGGTCGGCGTGGCGACTCAGCGCCCCGAATTGCGGGCCAAGTTCACCGGCACCCCCGAGAGCGTCATCCACTTCTTGCTCCATGTCGCACACGAAGTGCGTGAGACACTGGCCGAACTAGGGGTTACCTCGCTCAACGACATCATCGGCCGCACCGATTTGCTCCGCCAAATCCCACGCACGCACGACGACGTCTCACTCGAACGCTTGATCCAATACGTGGCGGGCCCCAACGACGCTATTCGCTACATGGGCGAGCCCAACACGATTGTGCAGACCAGCGATCTCAATGCAGCCATTCTCGCCGATGCGCAATCAGCCATCAACGGTGGCGCAGCGGTGACATTGTCGTACCAGGTGCGCAACACCGATCGCACGGTGGGCGCTACCTTGTCGGGAGCAATTGCCAAGCGCCACGGTGGCAAGGGCGTGCCGGCCAAGCACATCACAATCAACCTGCGCGGCAGTGCCGGCCAGAGTTTGGGGGCCTTCTTGGCCCCGGGCGTGGCGATTCAACTCGACGGCGAATCCAACGACTACGTCGGCAAGGGGATGTCAGGTGGCATGATTCGCGTCAAGCCCAGCAAGGATGCCCGTTTTGTCTGGAGTGACAGCGCCATCATCGGCAACACCTGTCTCTACGGCGCCACGGCCGGTGAGTTGTATGCGGCAGGGCGTGCCGGCGAGCGCTTTGCAGTACGCAATAGCGGTGCCGTAGCGGTTGTCGAGGGCACTGGTGACCACGCCTGTGAGTATATGACAGGCGGCGTGGTGATGATCCTCGGCGAGACTGGGCGCAACGTCGGCGCCGGTATGACTGGTGGCGTGGCGTATATTTATGACACCAACGGCAACTTCCCCATGCGCTTTAATGGCGACATGGCCGAGGCCAGCCGCCTGCGCGATATCGACGACGGCATTGTCTTGGCGTTGCTCAAGCGTCACGTCAAAGAGACGGGGAGCCCACGCGCCACCGAGATTCTCAACAACTGGCCGGCCACGCGGGCATCGTTCTGGTGCGTGCGCCCCAAGGGGCTCGAGGAGTTGGTCATGCCGCGCGTACTCGCGTTGGTCGACAACAATGTCAAGGCCGGGATGTAAACACACACCACACAGCCCCTGTAGTGCGATGCGCTACAGGGGCTGTGCTGTTTCCATTATTTTAGCCATGCTGCATCAAGATCAATCGTCTGCCACTGCCCAAAACGCCACAATGAAATCTGGTTGTCTACCCGCTCGCCCATATCAAAGGGAATAAGTGGGACAGCCGGGTGGAGGGCCTGTGTCGGGCGCTGATCGGGTGTACCGAGGCGTGGTTGCACCACCACATAGCGCAAGCGCTCGTCACTCTCTACAACCGTATGCTGACGCAAACGCCACTGTAACTGGGGCACCTGTTGCGCATCAAGATGCCATATCGCCATTAATTCACTACTGCGTGGCGCTACATCAAACCACACCTCGCCGTGCGTCGTTTCACTTGCAAGACGCAACAGTGGCTCGCCGTATACACCAATAGAAACCCCGATGACTTCAAGTTGATTGCGAGTAATGGCATCGTTGAGCGTCTGTGCAGCCATCCCCCACGCTCCTTGACGCATCCGCCACCGCCATACATTAGCAACAGGGTCGTTATTTGGCATTAGTACAGTCGCAGGCATGTCATCACTCAATAAGCGATGCGGTGCATACAAATCAGTCACATGATAGAGGCGTTGGTAGGGTGTAACGATGTCCAACTCATACGGATTCCCGCCGGTTTGATGGACGAGCTGGGTGCGGTATTGTACTGGCTCAATCTGGTACCATGCCTCTGCATTGAGCCACGCCACACTTTGATTGGCAAAGCGCCAAAATATATCGACCTGCCAATACTGTGATTGGTCGGTTGTGATTGGCATGGGCTGAAAAAGCGTTTGCTCTGCTGTTTGTAATAATATCAGCGGTGTCACCGGTTGGAGCACCGTAGGTGCCACATATTGGCGGGAAATAGCCGGAATTACCCACAACAACACCACAGCAACCAGCCATGTCATATGTCGCACAATCGTATGCGACCGTGATAGTGCATACGGTATCGCTGGGTACGTCACACTTGCTACAGCAACCAACAACGCTTGTCGCACCCTTTGTAACGCCAAATCAGCTCGCCGACACGCATCACACTGGCGCAGATGCGTACGTGCAGACTGTCGATCGCCATGGGTCAACTGAATACGCACATGCAGACACGCAAAAGCCCCCACTCGTGGCAGAATCGTCTGTATCGGAATTGCCGGATCGAGGAGCGGTGCACATTGCACAAATGCATAAAATAACGCCCTCGGATTGACTACAGGCCCGAGCACGCGCCCAAACACTAATTGTGCCACCGCCACACGCTGATCCCACGACATCTGCAACACACGCGCAACTATTGGGTTAACACGCGCCCAGCTTGGTATATACCAACGCCGGATGTGGGCATCACTCCACCACCGCGCCATATCACCAAGCCAACCACGATCGAACATCGCATGTGGGTTATCAGTGGCAATGGCACGTGCATACGGTCGACTTGCGTGAGCCGGCGTACGCCAAATAAGTAGTGCTATCGATTGCCATTCGTAGGGTGTCGCTATCGTCATTGCTCTCAGCTCAACTTGAGCGTGCTCTTGTGGCTTTTATTGTACCAGTCAGACAGTCAAGACACAGTATAATACGGGGAGTACATACTCATCATGAAGAAACGAAAGATATTGGCATGACACCACCACACGCTCGGGTGCATCCCCATATAACCACAATCCATGGACACACCCTCACTGATGACTATTTTTGGCTCCGTGAACGCGACAACCCAGCCGTCAAAGCCTACCTCGCCGCCGAAAACGCCTACCTCCATGCCAATATCCCTCAGCCGCTTGTCCAACACCTCCTCAGCGATTTGCAGAGCCGAATTGTGGCTGACGACGACAGTGCCAACGTGCTCGTCGGCGATTATCACTACTTCATGCGCTACCGCGACGAATACGACTACCCGCAACTTATGCGCGCACCGGCAAGTATGCCAGCGGCCGCCCACGTCGTCTGTGATTTGCAAGCCGAGGCCACGGGCAAGGCTTTTCTCAAATTGGGAGGTTGGAAGGTAAGCCCAGACGGCAACTATATCGCTCTTTTGTTCGACGACAACGGCAACGAGCACTTTCGCCTGCATATCCGCCGTATCAGTGACGGTGCTGAACAAATCACACCCGTGCCCAACCTCTATTACGGCCTCGCCTGGTCACCTAACGGCGAATGGCTCTACCTGGTTCGCCCCGATGACGCCTGGCGCCCGAGTAGCGTCTGGGCCTGGCAATGGCGCCAATCGTTCGACCAGGCGACGTGCCTCTTCGAGGAGTCTAATCCACTCTGCAACGTCGATCTCGACCAGAGTGGCGACGGTCGGCACCTGATTGTCAGCAGTCATAGTAGCTCGTCGTCTGAGGTGTGGTTGTACGACACCCAGGCCAATCATGCAGGCACCTGCGTCGCCCCGCGCCAACTTGGGGTTGAGTACACGGTGGCAATGTACGGCGAGCAGCTGTTTATGCATACCAATGCGCAGGCGGTCAATTTTATGATTATGACCAAAACGCTTCGCGAGGAGGGCTGGCGCGCCATGGTCCCACACCGCGCCGACACAACCATCGAGCAGATTGATGCCTTCGCCAATTACCTAGTCGCTTGGGTGCGCCACGGTGGCTTGCAACAGGTCGAAATCTATCGCACCGCTGATGGCACGATGCATACCGTACAGTTCAACGATGCAGCCTACGCTATCACGCGCGGTAGTATCCAGCAACATACCACCAATTTGCTCCGGCTGAGTTATGCCACGCCGGTCACACCAGCCACGGTGTTCGATTATGACATGAGTGAGCGTTCATTTGTCACCATCAAGCAAGACAAGGTAGGCGGCAAGCCGCACACACCGAGCGACTACATCCTTGAGCGTGTCTGGGCCAGTGGGCATGATGGCACCGCTATCCCGTTGACGATTGTGCGCCATCACTCGGTAGTGCGTGACGGCAATGCACCAACTTTGCTCATCGGCTACGGCTCCTACGGTGCCAATCTGAACATCGGCTTTGTGCCGGATCGATTGGTTCTCCTTGAGCGCGGCTTTGTACTGGCCTATGCCCACATCCGTGGCGGTGGTGAGATGGGCCGCGAGTGGTATCTCAACGGCAAACTGTTGCACAAGCAGAACACATTCAGTGACTTCATCAGCTGCGCCGAACATCTGATTACCCACAACTACACCTCACCGACCCGCTTGAGTATCTTCGGGCGGAGCGCCGGCGGATTGTTGATGGGTGCCGTGGTCACACAGCGCCCCGAGTTATTCAAGGCAGTGATTGCGGGCGTGCCGTTTGTGGATGTCATCAACACCATGCTCGATGCCACCATCCCGCTGACAGTCCCCGAGTACGAGGAATGGGGCAATCCGCACGATGTCGAGTACTTCAACTACATGATGCGCTACTCGCCCTACGACAACACGGTGGCGCGCGCATATCCGGCCATATTCATGACGGCCGGATTCAACGACCCGCGCGTACAGTATTGGGAGCCCGCCAAGTGGATTGCCAAATTGCGCGCACTCACGCCCACCGGCACCTACTACTTGTATACCGACATGGAGGCTGGGCATGCCGGCAAAAGTGGCCGTTATGATGCGCTCATCGATCGGGCACTCGAGTATGCGTTTTTGCTGACAACCCTTGATGTAGCGTCTGTATAACCAATTCATCGCATCATTGTAAATACGGTATGATATAGACAGTACTTGTCATTGAGGACTATCACTATGAGCACCACATCATCACGACCTGGCATGTTCGGGCCATACGGCGGCAGTTTCATTCCTGAGACGCTAGCACCCTCCGTTGCCGACCTCATCAATGCATATGCAGCCATCAAAGATGATGCTGAATTTTGGGCTGAGTTAGCCAAACTCCAAGCCACGTTCATTGGGCGCCCAACTGCATTAACGCATGCACAGCGCCTGAGTGCCCATTGTGGCGGTGCGCAGATTTATCTCAAGCGTGAGGATTTGGCCCATACTGGTGCCCACAAAATCAATAATGCACTCGGGCAAGGCCTGTTGGCCAAGCGCATGGGCAAAACCCGCATTATCGCCGAGACCGGCGCAGGGCAGCACGGTGTGGCCACGGCTGCCGTTTGTGCCTTGCTCGGACTCGAGTGTGTCGTCTACATGGGCGTTGATGATATTGAGCGCCAAAAGCCCAATGTCTTTCGCATGCGCCTGCTCGGCGCCGAGGTCCGTGGTGTATCGACCGGTTCGCGCACCCTCAAAGACGCCATCAACGAGGCTATGCGCGACTGGGTCTCAAACCCCAACTCATACTACATGCTCGGGTCAGCGCTGGGTCCGCACCCCTATCCCACCATCGTGCGCGACTTTCAAAGCATTATCGGCTGCGAAGCGTATGGTCAAATCAAAGCCGTCGCTGGGCGCTTGCCTGACCTCATCATCGCTTGTGTGGGCGGCGGTTCAAATTCGATAGGCATGTTCCACCCCTTCCTCGAAGAGTCGTCAGTCGCCATGCGTGGCGTCGAAGCTGGTGGACGCGGGATTAGTCTGGGCAACCATGCAGCGCGGTTTGAGGGTGGCAGCAAGGGTGTTTTGCAAGGTAGCTATACCTACATTTTGCAAAACGACGACGGTCAGATTCAGCTGACACACAGCATTTCGGCTGGGCTCGACTACGCCGCTATTGGGCCAGAGCACGCCATGTTGCATGACACTGGTCGTGTGCAATATGTATCCGTCGATGATGAAGAAGCGCTTGAAGCGTTCCAGCTGATTAGCAAGCTCGAGGGTATCATCCCGGCACTCGAGAGTGCACACGCTGTTGCAGACGCCATCCGCGTTGCGCCAACCATGCGACCCGACCAGATTATTCTGATTAACTTATCCGGACGAGGCGACAAGGACATATTCAGTGTCGCTGGTGTGCTTGGGGTTGATCTCTAGCAAGGTAGACACCATGGTGTTTCAAACTGACCCGGTAGTAGCCGGTTACACCTTGACGCCATTGTTAATTCAACAAATTGTAGCCATCGGCCTTGGTAGTATCACGATTATTGTCATGCTGGTTGTGTTCGTGCGGATGCGCCGCACCATGAAGCGTGATCAACGCATCGCAGCTGCCCAGGCCGAGGTTGATCGTGCCTTGCGTAAGCTTCGTAGTCAACTCGGATATGCGGCGCAACTGCTTAACGGCGAGCGTGACAAGATGAGTTACGATCGGCTTCGCTTTCGTGATGATGATGCAGCGCATCTTGCCAAACTCATCAACGAAGCTGAGTACCTGTACCGCGAGAGCCAAAATGCGCTGGACAAAGCAGTACGTCATTTGCCAAATACACCCGCAGAGCATGATTATCACGAGCTCGGCAAATCAGTAGCAGCTATCACACCAACTGTTGAACCTATTGAGAAGCTCCTGCAACAATCGATAAGTCATCGAAGCACCCTCGAGCAACAATTCGCACAATTTTCGCAGGCAATTGACCAAGCCAAACAGGCACAACTCACGCTCAGTCAACGGCTCACTACATTGGGCATTAGTCAGCGTGCCATGCTTTTGCAGCCTGACGCACACCTCAAAGCAGCCCGCGAGGCACTTGACACGCATACCTATGAGCAGATTGGTCCAAACACGCATGCTGCACTCGAGGGTTATCAGCATATCAATCGGCTTCTCAACACAATGTTTGAGCTCCGAACAAGCATCAAAACCGGGCGCAATGCGGCCGAGAAAGCAGCCATGCAAGGGTTTGATGTAAGCGCAAGCCTTGAGGGTTTCCAACAGGCACTCTCGCAACTCGACAAAGCATTAGCAGCGATGATGAGCGGGCAAATTGAAACCGGTGAACAACTGATTATACAATCAGATCACTTGCGCAAAGAGGCCGTCACAAGTGGGGGCAACACACCTCAACAACAACAGCGTAACAACGAACTGCTCGCCATGCTTCAACAACAAGGCGAATATTTGGCCCAACAACATGCCACCATGTACGATGCGTTCCTTGATGTCGTACAAGCCCATCCAAGTCTGTGGCTTGATATTGTGCAGGTTGGCAGTGAAGCAAGCGTCCATCTCCGTTACAGTTACTTTTATACCCAGCTTGCGTTACGTCGCAATGCTCCCAACACAAGCAATAGCACGCTCACGGCACAGACAATTCATTTGGCCAATCAGAGCATGCAACGCGCACAAACACTTTGGCAAATCATCGAACAGCGCCAAGAAATCATTCGTGCATTGCACACCTACGCCCGTGAAGAATACATCGAAGCCGAAGAAGCGTACGATCGGGCACAGATTCAGTTTGTCAATGGTACCAAGATATCTCCCAACACCCACGAGGAACTCAAAGAGACCTTTAATGCGCTTCAACAGATGATTGATGAAGTACCGTTTGATGCGCTGACATGTTACCAACGTGCCCGCACATTCAACCATGCTTTATTCGACTATATACCTATTGAAAGTAGTCAATTGGCGTTCGTGCTTTCAAAGCGCGTCATCCGCATGCGCGAGGTGTTGACTCGACAAGTCACCCTGCTTGAGCAGTTTTTGGCACTCTATCCACAAGCGTTACCAGTACAAATTGCGCGTGGTATTCAGAGTATTCGGCTCGAAGCAACGGCATTCGAAACCAGTTTGTATACCGCGAGTAACTTGACTGTCCCGATTGTCCCTGAACTCCAAAAATTGACCCAGCGCTACGAGCGGCTTAATAATGCGATACAACACATCACACAACAATTGCCGACTCTCCGACTCAAATTGCTCCAAGATCTTGAGCAAATTCACGGATTATGTCAAACTACTCTCAAATATTTGAGCCTCACCAATGACGATACTGTCGTTCAAATCGCAATCACTCGTCTATACGATATAAATGACCAGTGGTTGACAGCCAAGATAGATATGCGTACCGCCCAAAAGATGGTTGCGGCAATTGCCACGGATCTCGACCCGAACCAACATCTGGTGCCACACGAAATCGAATATCCGTATGTGGCGATGCGCGCTTGGGGCAAAGCCGGGCTAATAGCGCCAAGCGCGCACATTCCATGGCTCACCGTACGTACACCGCATCCGCATTGGTAAGCAAATGTCCCAGCAAAAACAGGTATACTAGAAGTGTTGTTCGTTTCCATTCGTGATACGTGAGGTTTGACCATGTTAAATGCATTCCGGCGCAAAACCGAGCGAGCTCTCGAGGATTTGCAGAGTCGTGTGCCACCCGGCCAACACTTGACCGATAAATTCCCTGTGTTGCATTATGGTGATGTGCCGCTCTATCAAAACCTTGAGCAGACGTGGGATTTGCGCATCTGGGGCGCCATCGAATCGCCCAAAACATTCAGTTTTGCTGAGTTTCGTGCATTACCAACCGTGGATGTTGTTACTGATATCCATTGTGTGACACGTTGGAGTAAGCTCGATACGCGTTGGACCGGCGTACGCTTTCGTGATTTCTTGGAGTTGTTACCACCACTACAACCAGGGGTCACACATGTGATGGCGCATTGTGAGTATGGGTTTACCGCCAATGTACCTCTCGAGTTTTTGATGCTCGATGATGCGCTGTTGGCCTACAAATACGAAGATGAAGAGCTCACACCTGATCATGGATTCCCGCTTCGCCTGTTGACACCCAAAAAATACTTTTGGAAGAGTGCAAAATGGCTACGCGGACTTGAGTTTATGCATGACGATCGGCTCGGCTTCTGGGAGCGGTACGGCTACAACAACAATGCCGACCCTTGGCTCGAGGAGCGGTACGCCGACTAATTGATGGATGCCCCGTTGATACTCTGCGGATCAACGGGGTATTGTTTATCCCCCACACGCTTCACTCCTTAACACTCATTCCAACTTCATAGCACTAGGAGGTCAACATGTCACGCTCGTTGCGGATCCTCGTTGTTGGCGTTATTGGACTCATTGGTCTGAATGCCATACTCGCATGGAACATCTGGCGTATTCACACACAGCCAATCCCCACCATGGACGTCACACCTGTAGCAACAGCCATCACGGTTTCAACCACCACAGAGCGCAGTACGGTCTCCACCGATTGTCGTATCGCCCTCGACGTATATATCGATCTAAGCAATCAGCGCGTCTACGAGTACTTTACGATTTACAACAACATCAACAAAATCGCAACCGAGACACTCGTTGCCCAAATCGACACTTTAAGCAAACAAGTAGACCCTCTGCCCGAAGGATGCCCAGATGATATGCAGGCTGCGATTCATGCCAACTATGTGAGCGTCTATATGTCAGCACCTATTCATCTGCACATGATTGTAACCCGTACAAATGCAGACGGATCAATGACAGGAGTTGCAATGCAGGCGCTTCGTATGTTTGAACGTGAAATCGACATCGCCGAACGCACCAATTATGAGCTACTCCGGCTTGCCCAATAACCAATAGCGTATAATTCACACACATACTGTAACTACACCAAAGGTCATTATGTGGCGTGAAATCACAACCAGCTTGATTGTCATAGTGGTGATGTATGGTGTTGCCGTCGGTCGTTTGCCATGGCTTGCGCTCAATCGTACTACTGTGACTATTGTCGGCGCAGCTGCATTATTAGCGATTGGGGCACTCGATGGGGAGCATGCGTGGCAGGCTATCGACATCCCAACATTAGTTGTTCTTGCAGGGATGATGGTCATCAATGGCGTGCTAGAGGAGGCTGGGTGCTTTCAACATGCAGCCACTCACATTATACGCATAGCCAGACACGGCCGAACTCTCCTGGCGATCATCATGATTGTGAGTGCCATACTCTCGGCCATCTTTCTCAATGATACGGTAGTCTTTTTGATGACACCGCTGGTCATCATGCTCGCCCGCCAAACACGCACACCACCAATTCCCTTATTACTTGGCTTGGCATTAAGCGCAAACATCGGTTCAGCCACAACGATTACTGGCAACCCACAAAATATCGTTATCGGCAATCTCTCAGGTATTGGCTTTGTGGCGTTTGTGCAGGCCTTATGGGTGCCAAGTCTACTAAGTCTCATCGTGGCATGGATAATGGTTGTAGTGTTCTATCGCCATCACCTCAATGTCCTCCCAACAACGCCGAGCGTAGACATCCCTCCACTCAACGCACCACATGCCGTCAGTGCCATCATCGTACTTACAGTGACGCTATTCGCTGGGATAAACCCAGCAGTTGCCGTTTTCATTTCCGTAGGACTTTTGTTGATTCGACGCCATACGCCAGCAGCGCATCTGCTCAAACCAATTGACGGTAGCCTACTACTCTTTTTTGCGGCGTTATTTATTGTGACAGCAGGCTTTCGCGAAAGCGCTACGGCCGCATGGATGTACGCACAATCCGCTCCCCTCATCGACGGGCAACTCATCCCGTTTGCCATCAGTGCGGCACTCTTATCAAATCTCATCAGCAACGTGCCCGCAGTATTAGTACTTCAAGACGTGATTATCCAATTTGTCAATCCCACCCAAGCTTGGCTCATGCTTGCAGCAAGCTCAACGTTTGCCGGAAACAGCACGCTCCTTGCAAGCGTCGCAAATTTGATTGTGGCAGAGCGCGCCGCGCAACACGACATTACCCTCGACTTTATGACATACCTCAAAATCGGCTTGCCGGTCACCATGGCAAGTATCGCCATCGCCGTCTGGTGGCTGACCTAAGCGCATTCACAGCATGTTAACCCTCACTTCAAGATGGTATAGTATACATATAGTTAATTGAGCATCATGAGAATTACATATGAGTCAAAGTGTCCTAACACGCATCATCGAACATAAAGTCATCGAAGTTGCCCGTCAACGTGCCAAAATCCCACTCGAACATATCATAGAACGCGCTGCCAAAGCGCCACCGGTGCGCTCGTTTGGAGCAGCATTGCGCCGCCATCAGCGTCCGACCTTAATTGCCGAAGTCAAGCACGCTTCGCCGTCGCGTGGCATCTTGATTGAGCACTTCGAGCCACTCGCCATCGCCAAGACATACACAGACGGCGGCGCATCGGCGATTTCGGTCCTCACGGATCAACAGTTCTTCAATGGCAATCTCAAGTACCTCGAAGGCATTCGACAACAAGACGCCGTCGGACCGGACGGACATCATCCACCGTTGTTGCGCAAAGACTTCATCATTGACCCGTATCAAGTCTACGAGGCCCGAGCCTACGGAGCCGATGCAATTTTGTTGATTGTGGCATGTCTTGACGACACCCAGTTACGTACACTCTACGACCTTGCGCATGAGTTAGGCATGGAGGTTTTGGTTGAGGTGCACGACGACGACGAGTTGCAGCGTGCGCTCGCACTCAACTTTGCGATTATTGGCATCAACAATCGTAATTTACACACATTTGAAATCTCGCTCGATGTGACCGCTCAAGTCGCCGCTAAATTACCACGCGACCGCATGATTACCCTCGTGAGCGAGAGCGGCATCTTTACGGCGGCTGATGTGGCCACGGTTGGTCACAACGGCGCCCAAGCAATTTTGGTCGGTGAGGCATTGATTACGGCGCCCGATATGCTCGCCAAGACCAAAGAGCTTGCCGGCCATGACTAAATTATGGCAACTCTGGCTCGTCTTCAGTCGGCTTGGCCTCACCTCGTTTGGCGGGCCAAGCGCACATATTGGCTTCTTCAGAGATGAGTTTGTCACCCGCCGAAAGTGGCTGAGCGACGACGAGTTTGCCCAGGACAATGCGCTCTGCCAAATCATGCCTGGGCCAGCAAGTTCACAGCTGGGCATGCTGATAGGGGCACGCTACGCCGGTCTCCTCGGCTCGATTGTGGCATGGCTAGCCTTCACCACGCCATCGGCATTACTGATGCTCCTTGCCATCAATGGCAGCACCTGGCTAGCTGATTACCCAACCGTCATACAAGGTTTGTTAATCGGCGCAGCAAGTGTGGTTGCGCATGCTATTTGGGGCATGGCACGGAATTTCTGCGTTGACACCCCTCGGCAGCTTTTGGCATTTATCACCGCTGTTGTGTTATTGATGTTTCCACTGGCGTGGATCCAATTAGTCGTCTTACTCATTGCCGGCGTCATCGGTGCATTTGTCCTCACGACCACGCCTATGATACCTACGCGCCCACACACAATCATCTCACAGACAAGCGGCATCATCTTGTTGGCCACATTTGGATTATTGCTTGCCATCAGTCTTGTCGTGCAGACGCCATTGAGTTGGCTCTATCAGACGGGTGCTTTGGTGTTTGGGGGTGGTCATGTTGTATTACCGATGCTGCAACAACGTTTTGTCGGAGTTGAGCTCATCAGTACCACCCAACTGATTAGCGGCTATGCGCTTGCCCAAATCGTACCAGGACCGTTGTTTGCCTTTAGTGCGTTTGTAGCAGGCATCAGTTATGCGGGCTCATGGTGGTGGGGTTGCGCTGGGATATTGGCAATCTTTTTACCTGGATGGCTTTTGATTATCGGTATTCAGCCGTGGTGGCAACAGCTCATACAACAACACGTTTATATTCATCGTGGATTACTCGGCATACAAGCGGCAGTAGTTGGCTTACTTGGTGCCACGTTGTGGGATCCGCTGATGGCACATGCACTACACACCCCCATCGATGTAGCGATATGGATAACAGGATTTGCAGCATTGCACGTACTCAGACTTCCTGCATGGTCAATTGCGCTGGTATGTGCCGTCATCGGCACGATTCGTGGTTTCATTTAGCCTAGCAAATGACAATCACATCGGCACGTGTCTGTTGCATATTGCGTCGACGAGGCTGGTCGCACGCAAAGTAATAATGAGCGATGACCACGGCGGGCGAAGCGTTTTATAGATCCAAAAAGACCCACACAGTGGCACATACGCGCCATTGTATGGGTCTCAGCATTGTATCAATACCTCACGGATTCGGCATCAACGTGGGTAACGCAGTCGGTGCTAATGGTACAGTTGTAAACCACTCTTCGACTGTATCAAGCACATAGTCGCTGACCACAAATACCTGTGATTGCGCATCAACACGCACATACCGCGCACCGCCACTTGGATTGCGTTCACCAACTGCAAGCGTAGCCAACACTCCACTATCACCGCGAAGTTCGATGGTTAATTGCGGGGTGGCGAGTCCGTATATTGCCAAGTCAATGACCGGCGTAATCATTGTGTCGGCATTCAACGCGGCTAACGTCGCAACCGCTGGACCTATTGTAATCTCGTCGCCAGCAACTGTTGCATCGGTGGTGATGTCCCAGCCGTTGGGCGTACGGGTTACAGTCAACGAGCCACCATCGGCTTTGGTGACAGTCATTGCGGTCACTTGCCGCGAATCAAAATTCAACACCGTTTCGGATGATGTGGGCGTCGTCTCTTCTTCTACAGCTGGCGCTGGTGTCATATACAGATAGATACCGAGGGCTGCAGCCAACACCAACAACACCAAGGTTGTTCGTCCATTCATATGCGATGAAGCTCCTCTAGCGACGGCGCCACCATACAACGATGCCGGTAATGACGAAGAGCAACGGCAAACCAAGCACGCTACTATAGAAAATGAGCGTGCTCTGTGCATCGGTCAAAAAGACTTGTCGATTGACGAACTCGGGCTCAGGCAACGAGATGAGTGCATCTTGCGCAGCAACCCAGGCCACAGCGTTGCGAAAGAGCGCACCATTCGCCTGCGCGACTTTCAGATACCCATTGCTCACAAAATCAGCATCACCAATCACTACCGCGCGTCCTTGCCCGACGGTAATTGCATAGCCGAACGTCAAAGGTCCAGGCGTATCGCCCGCTTGCACCTGCACCTGACCATTCGAAAAGTCCGTGGCCGCACTACTATTCGTACTACTTTGGAGTAGCACGCGCAAGTCAACACCTTCGGGGACAGATCCAGGCTCACTTGTCTCTTTGATACTGCGTACAGAATTAAAGACGCTGGCTTGACCAGCCAAATCCCGGGTAATGTCGGTATATGGATACTCAAGCACGGCCGGAGCGAGCGGGTTACCGAGCTGCGACTGCTGATCGACAATCATGTCGTTCTGCCAGGCCAATCCCCATGAAGCCATCAAATCAGGCAACGGTGCTTCGCTCATAGGATCGCTGAGCACAATCAATCGGCCACCGTTCTGGAAGAACTCGCCAATCAAGCGGGTTTCATCAGCACTCAACGCTTGTTGTGGATCAGCAACGACCAACACGCTGTTTTCAACCGGTACAGCAGGTTGCACCGTCAGGTTGATATTCTCGACGATAAAGTTGTTCTCTTCGAGCAATGTGCGCACATCGCTGATTGCTTGGGCGTTGTAGTCATCAAGTGTTCGCTCACCATGTCCCGTCAAAAAGTAGACCGTGGTCTGCGTCTCTTGTGTGGCCTGCAAAATCGCACCTGTGATAGCCTTCTCGTCGCTTCCACTTGCTACAATCGTGCGGTCACCATACTTGACGACGATTTGGCCGTACGACGAAATATTATCGTTCCGTGCCGCAATCGGATCACGATCCGGATCAATGAAACGATAGCTCACCTGATTCGATGCAGCTACATACTCTTTGAGGCGATTATCAACATCGCTCTCAAGTGCACGATCTTGGGTCCCGAAGTAGCCAACGATCTCGATTGGGCCTTTGAGACCCGACAGGATTTGGCGCGTCTGTTGCGAGATAGTGAATTGTTGTGTCGCAGTCATGTCAATGCGTCGATGATTACGCACGGCTAGGACGTTGACCATCACTAGTACTGCCACGAACAACAACGTCATCGCCGTTGCGTTCGCACCATATCGCACAGAACGCCCACCAAAGATAGATTTGAGGGAATCGATAAACTTGTGCATTAGCGATATCTCCGAGTCTCAAGGATGCGGGTCGCCAAAAAGAGTGAGCCAATCGTCATACTCAAGTAATAGACGACATCATCGAGATTGATGGCACCCGTAGCAAAATCATCATAGTGCGCAGGCAATGCCAGGTACGCAAAAATCTCACCAGCACCTGGCGCCACATTGCGTGCCGCCTCAATCAGCCACAACAACAACAGCACACCAAATCCTAGTACCGCAGCTACGATTTGATTTTCGGTTACTGCCGACGTCAATGTGCCAATCGCAATCATAGCCGAGCTCAGCAAAATCAATCCTAGGTAACCCGAAAGAATCGGACCCCAATCAGGATTGCCGCCGATACGCCATAAAATAAACGGATAGTAGAGGGTTGCCACGAGCATCAGCAAAAAGAGCCCCATAGCAGCCATATACTTGCCAAGGACAACTTCCCAGTCGCGTACCGGAGCGGTCAAGAGAATTTCGAGCGTACCGGTTTTTTGTTCGTCAGCGAGGAGTCGCATCGTCAACAGTGGCGCAATAAAGATAAGCACCACTGTCACATTAAAGAACAACCCGTCCATCGATGCTTGTTGCGTTTGAATCAAAATCAGCGAAAAAAGATATCCTGATATCAACAAAAAGACGGCAGAAACCATATCGGCGATAGGCGATGTAAAGAACGCCATCAGCTCACGCCGCGCAATGACAAATGCAGTACGCATGCTTATTCAACTCCCTCTGTCGCAGAGACAAATGTTGGATTCGATACCTCGACTGCTTCTTGGGTGGTCAACTCCAAGAAGATTTCTTCGAGGCTGAGAGTGATTTGGCGTAACTCCAGCAAGCCCCACTGTTGTGCAATGGCCACGGCAGCAATCGTCGGACGAATTTCGTGCCCTGGCTCGGTTTCGATGACAACATGTCCCGGTGTATCATTGCTCACTGCAATAACTCCAGCGATGTGCATCAACGGCGTAGTATCAATATGCGCAGCTTGCACGCGTAATTCCACACGATCAGCACCTTGGAGACGAGCCGTCAAACCGGCAGGCGTATCCACTGCGACCACCTCGCCCTTTTTGATAATCACCACACGATTACACAGCATACTGACCTCAGGCAGAATGTGTGTACTCAAGATAACCGTACGTGTCGCCCCTAGTTCACGGATGAGTTCACGCACCTCGATAATTTGGCGTGGGTCAAGACCGACCGTCGGTTCGTCAAGAATCAACACGTCTGGGTCATGAAGCAACGCTTGCGCCAAGCCGACGCGTTGCCGTTGGCCTTTGGACAACTTACCAATACGATCATGGGCGCGTTCGCTCATATGGACAAGACCCATGGCCCGATCAACTGCATCTCGGCGCCCAGCCACATTGCGCAAGCGAGCCATGTGGTCTAGATACCCGGCCACCGTCATCTCGGGATACAACGGTACGCCCTCAGGCAAATAGCCGATACGCATACGGGCCTTGAGTGGCTCGCGCTGAATATCGTGCCCGGCAATGGTAACCTGCCCACTTGTAGCCGGCAGATAGCCGGTCAACATGCGCATGGTCGTCGTCTTACCAGCACCATTCGGACCAAGGAAGCCGAGCACCTCACCACGGGCCACCGAAAACGAGACATCATTGACAACAGTGACATCGTTGTATCGCTTCGTGAGTCCTACTACCTCAATCATGCATCCTCCGTTATCTTTTACACACACGTGTGCATCGATGCTGTGTCAATAATACCGATGTTTTTTGAGAATTTGCTAAATGTTTTGTTCACGAAACTGCGCAAATCGTGCGTGCCACATCGGCCACGCCAACTTGAGCAACTCGTCAGCCCGCCACGCAATCTCATGATACTTGACAAGACGCTGGCGCCAATGCATTGGGATGCTTGACTCGCCATATATTGCGCCTGCCAACTGTCCAGCAATCGCCCCCGTAGTATCGGCGTCTTGCCCAAGATTAACCCCCGCTAACACCGCATCAGCAAAGCCCGAATGATGGTAGATTGCCCACATCGATGCCTCGAACGCCTTGACAACATACCCTGTTCCAGCAATTTCTGGTGGCTGACGCTGACGATACGAACCATGCACTACTTCAGCAATTGAAGGATGCCATTGTTGCTGCATTAGAGGAGCATACGTCTGACCACACAGTTGTGCATGACTCGCACCACGCAATGCCCCGGCAATTAATAATGCATACGCTGCACAAGCATCGACGGCTTGCGGTGCACCATGTGTCGTTCGTGAGCTCTCACGTCCATACTGCACACACAGCGCATCATCGTAGCCGTACATCAACGGGATAGGAGCAAGCCGCATCAACGAGCCATTTCCGGCTGTCTGCTCATCTGTCGATCCTGCAAATGGATTCTTATTTTGCTCAAAACGTTTAAGCGCCTGATATGTTGTCACGCCAATATCAAAACACCGCCCAATACTCGAGAAGTAATCACCAGTGCTCCACCACGTATACCGGCGCATTTGATCAGTCGCATCAAACCCTTCTTGCAAAATCAAACTCTCGGCCAAACACAGGGCCATTGAGGTGTCATCGGTCCAAGCACCTGCCGGCAGATTAAACGGGCCACCCCCAACCATGTCGTGCACAAACTTCGAGCGCGGAGGCGAGAACTCGATTGTCGTGCCGATGGCATCGCCAACAGCCATACCGAGCATAGCCCCCCGATAGCGATCGCGCAAGGTGCGCATGGCATTGGCGACACGCGCCGACGGCTCGCGCCATGATCGCACAAAATCACGTTGTTCATCGGTCTCGGGAGATGCACCTTCAATCCCTATCCGGCATTGACGAATACGCACAAGTGCCTCGTCGCCAGTGGCACCATTACGCACATACCAACAACCTATCACCGTGCCGGTGCGACCGATACCGCCCCAACAATGGACATATACGCGTTTGCCAGCAGCCACGGCAGCACTCATTGCATCAAGAATGGCGAGCATTAACGGGGTCGATGGTATTGAGACATCACGAATAGGAAAACGTTGGTAAGCAATTTGTGGTGCATAAGTGGCAAGGTACTGCGTATAGTCAGTTAATGGATCATCGGGGGTTGTCAAATCAATAATGAGCCCAATGTCATGCTCAGCTAACCACGTCAACGTCGAAATAATACCATCTGGCGTACGTGGATAGGTGCTTGGATAGGCACCTGCAAGGATAAACTCATCTGCTTTGTAACAACGGAATGGTACAGTCATTTTTACACCTTTTCAGTATGTCGTTTAACAGTCATTGTGATTGTATACCAAAAACCGCACCACCAACATGGTGTGCGGCTATCGCTGAGCTGATAGATTTGGTAACATTCACACGGTATCAATGGTCGGACGCACAATACGCAAAAGTTCTTCGGCATACCACTCGATTTTTTCGCGGTGTGCAAGTTGGGTAATCCATTGTGATGGAATCCCATCATCGCCATAGAGCGCACCGGCCAATGCGCCATAAAGAGTGCATGACGTCGTGGTTAACCCACCAGCATTTGCGAGTGCCACTAACCCACTCGCAAAATCATGGTGCGTACGCAACGCCCACAAAACGATTTCAAGCATATCAACCACATAGCTTGATGCATCCATGTCAGCAACATCGCGCATATTGCGATTAGGATTAATCAGCTGTGCAATCTCAGCACACAACGGCGAATACGGCCACACCGCAGATAATGCATCCTCTTTGGAAACTCCATTCACAAATTGAGATACCAACCACGCCACATACCGACATGCATCGATGGAGTGTATCGTGGCATGCGTAAGCATTGAGCTGTAGGCGGCCATTTGGTCGATCATATCAAGCTGTGTCGCATAGTACAATCCAATTGGAGCCACACGCGCCAAAGCTCCGTTGCCCGCTGAATGGCTCGATTGCACCCCACTAAACGGATTACCAGTTTGGATGTACGAGAACAACGCCAATCGAGTTGTGTTCCCTACATCATATGTACGTCCGGCACATGTCATATATCCATACCGCCACCAACGCACAAACCGATCCATCTGATCATTCGCATCGAACCCGTGCTTCGTAATCAAACTTTCGGAAACGCACAACAGCATGGCAGTATCATCTGTCCACCCACCTGGTGCAATATCACAGATGCCACCACCAATCAAATCACTCATTGGTGTAGTATGCTGTCGATCACGCATTTCGTTGGTGACACCCATGGCATCCCCAATAGATGCGCCCAACATGACTCCACGGAATCGACGCCGCCATACCAACCATGCATCAGCCTGGTGTGATGTGGGCTCTTGCCAGCGCATCACAAAACTCACTTGTGCCGCATAATCAGGTGATGGTCGACTCGAAGGAATCGCATATCGTGCGTGTTGTAGCTGCTTTAGTGCAGCAGTACCTGTGCCCACTGTTCGCTTGTACAAACATGCCACGACCATACCAGTCCGCCCAAATCCACCCCAACAATGAATATACACCGTCACTCCACGCTGTACTGCCGTATCAATTGCGCGGAGAATGGCCACCATCTGGATTTCGGACGGAGCACTACCATCAATAATTGGAAACTGCAATCG